>JAPLPQ010000038.1 GCA_026400105.1 Burkholderiales bacterium | reverse complement strand
CCGTGTGGCCGGCGACAGCAGCAAGAGCCTGTACGACCGCAACCGGGCGGTCTACGAGCTGCTGCGCTACGGCATCAAGGTGCAGCCGGGCGCGGGCGAGAACCGCGTCACGGTCTGGCTGATCGACTGGCAGAACCCCGAAGCCAATGACTTTGGCGTGGCCGAGGAAGTCAGCGTCAAGGGAGCCGACCTGGCGAACGCCGCCAAGGCCAGCACCAAGCGGCCTGACGTGGTGCTCTACGTCAACGGCATCGCGCTGGGGGTGCTAGAACTCAAGCGCTCGACCGTATCAGTATCCGAAGGCATCCGGCAGAACCTGGATAACCAGAAGAAGGAATTCATCCAGCCTTTCTTCAGCACGATGCAGTGGGTGATGGCGGGCAATGACACCGAAGGCCTGCGCTACGCCACCACCGGAACGCCGGAGAAATACTGGCTGCAGTGGGTAGAGCCCGATGGCCCGCATGTCAGCGAGCCCAGCCTACTAGACCGCCAGCTGCTGCAGGTCTGTGGCAAGCGCCGTTTGCTGGAACTGATCCACGATTTCATCGTGTTCGATGCGGGCATCAAGAAAGTGTGCCGCCAGAACCAGTATTTCGGCCTCAAGGCGGCGCAGGACTTCATCCGCCGTCGCGAAGGCGGCATCATCTGGCACACCCAGGGCAGCGGCAAGAGCCTGACCATGGTCTGGCTGGCCAAGTGGATACGTGAGAACCGTCCCGGCTCGCGGGTGCTGATCATCACGGACCGCACCGAGCTCGACCAGCAAATCGAGAAGGTGTTCAAGGGCGTCCACGAGCAGATCTACCGCAGCCTGAGCGGCTCGGACCTGGTCGACAAGCTCAACGGCATCGAAGAATCGCTGCTGTGTTCGCTGGTGCACAAGTTCGGCCGTGCCGGTGCCCGTGACGCCGATGACGACAACGGCGAAGGCGCCAAGGCCTTCATCGAGGCACTGCAAAAGCTGCCAGCCGACTTTCTGGCCAAGGGTGAGATATACGTGTTCGTCGACGAGTGCCACCGCACCCAGTCGGGTGACCTGCACCAGGCCATGAAGGCTCTGCTGCCCAGTGCCTTGTTCATTGGTTTTACCGGCACGCCGCTGCTCAAGGCCGACAAGCAAAAAAGCATCGAGGTGTTCGGTCGCTACATCCACACCTACAAGTTCGACCAGGCGGTGCGTGAAGGGGTGGTGCTGGACTTGCGCTATGAGGCGCGCGACATCGACCAGTCCATCACCTCGCAGGCCAAGATCGACCAGTGGTTCGACGCCAAGACCCGCGGGCTGAACGACATTGCCAAGGCCCAGCTGAAGCAGAAATGGGGCACCATGCAGCGGGTGCTGTCGAGCCAGTCCCGGCTGGAGCAGATCGTTGCTGATGTGATGCTGGACATGGCGACCAAGCCCCGGCTGATGGATGGCCACGGCAACGCCATGCTGGTGGCGGGCAGCATCTACGAGGCCTGCAAGTTCTACGAGCTGTTCGCCAAGACCGAGCTCAAGGGGCACTGCGCCATCGTGACCAGCTACCAGCCCAATGTGGCCGACACCAAGGGCGAGACCACCGGCGCAGGCGACACCGACAACCTGAGCAAGTACCAGATCTACGCCCAGATGCTGTCGGACTGGTTCAACGAGCCACTGGACAAGGCCATCACCAAAGCGGAGCTGTTCGAGCAGGAGGTCAAGAAAAAGTTCATCGACGAGCCAGGACAGATGAAGCTGCTGATCGTGGTGGACAAGCTGCTGACCGGCTTTGATGCACCGTCGGCGAGCTACCTCTACATCGACAAGCAGATGCGCGACCATGGCCTGTTCCAGGCCATCTGCCGGGTCAACCGACTCGACGGTGACGACAAGAGCTACGGCTACATCGTCGACTACAAGGACCTGTTCAAAAGCCTGGAAGGCGCGGTGGCGGACTACACCAGTGGCGCGCTGGACGGCTTTGACAAGGAGGATGTCGCCGGCCTGCTGGAAAACCGCCTGGAGAAAGCCCGCGAAGACCTGGAGGATGCACTGGAAGCTGTGCGTGCCGTCTGCGAGCCGGTGGCGCCGCCGCGCGATTCAGCCGCCTACCGGCATTACTTCTGCTGCCAGCAGGCGGGCAACGCCGAACAGCTGAAGGACAACGAAGCCAAGCGCCTGCAGCTCTACAAGCATGTGGCGGCCCTGATCCGCGCCTTTGCCAGCATCGCCAGCGAGCTGGCCGAAGCCGGCTACAGCACCACTGAAATCGAGCGCATCAAGGCCGATGTGGACCATTACGCCAAGGTGCGTGACGAGATCAAGCTGGCCAGCGGGGACTACATCGACCTCAAGGCCTACGAGCCTGCGATGCGGCACCTGATCGACACCTACATAAGGGCCGAGGAAAGCGAGAAGATCTCGGCCTTCGACGACCTCAGCCTGATTCAGCTGATCGTCGAGCGCGGTCATGATGCCGTGGCAGCCTTGCCGGAACGGGTCAGGAAAGACCAGGAAGCGGTAGCCGAGACAATCGAGAACAACGTCCGCAAGCTCATCATCAACGAGTCACCAGTAGACCCGGCTTACTACGACAAGATGTCGAGCCTGCTGGATGCTCTGATCGAGCAGCGGCGCAAGGGTGTGTTCGACTACAAGGAATACCTGGCACGGATTGCCGAGCTGTCCAAGCAGGTGGTGCAGCCGCACGGTGCCAATCCTGGGACCCCGGCAACCATCAAGACTGCATCCCAGAAAGCCCTCTACAACAACCTGTGGCATGACGAGGGACTGGCGCTTCAGATGGACGGTGCCATCAAGGGCAGCAGCCAGGACGGCTGGAAAGCCAACACCATGAAGACCAAGCTGGTACGCAAGGCGATTCGCACCGTGCTGGAGCCCGCACTGACAGCCAAGGCGCTGGAGGGCTTTGGCGGCGTGCAGGAGCCCGGCGTAGGCTACATGCTGGAGGCGGAAACCACCCGCATCCTGGAATTGGCCAAGAATCAGCATGACTACTGAAAGCCGCTCGATCACGGTCAGTGGCATCAGCGTACAGATCGAGCGCAAAGACATCAAGAACCTGCACTTGGGGGTGTACCCACCCAACGGACGGGTGCGCGTGGCGGCACCGCTGGTGGTAAGCGAGGATGCGATTCGGCTGGCCGTCATCGGCAAGCTGGCTTGGATTCGCCGGCAAAAGACCAGGTTTTCCGAGCAGCCTCGCCAATCAGCCCGCGAGATGGTCAACGGCGAGAGCCACTACTTCCTGGGACACCGTTACCGGCTGCGCGTGCATGAGCAGCCTGGGAAACAGTATGTAGCAATCCGTGGCATGGCCTCACTGGACTTGTTCGTCAATGCAGGACGCTCCACCGAGCAGCGTGAGGCGGTTTTGCTGCGTTGGTACCGGCAGCAGTTGAACGAGCTGATCCCGCCCTTGCTGGCACAGTGGCAGGCAACGCTAGGCGTGCAGGCCAAGGCTTGGGGCATCAAGAAAATGAAAACCCGCTGGGGCGGGTGCAATCCGCTAGCACAGAGGCTCTGGTTCAACCTGGAACTGGCCAAGAAGCCGGTGCAGTGCCTGGAATACATCGTGGTCCACGAGCTGGCACATCTGCTGGAGCGCCGACATGACGAGCGATTCATGGCCGTGCTGAATAAGCACTTGCCGAAGTGGAAGCAGCAACAAGAACTGCTGAACCACCTGCCACTGGCGAACGAAGACTGGTAGCTCCCTGCCCTGTCAGCATGCACTCGAGGCTGGCGCCTGACCTGTGCAGAAACCGCTGGGTCAATACACGAGTTCGCCGCGCGGGTCATGCAACTGGTCAACAGGCCGTCAAAACGGACCGCGCTGGCTCACTGATGAATTTTTCCGGGACGACTAATTGGGGGTTTTTATCACCCCCATTCCAACCCAACACACCCAAAAACCCGACCGCCATCAGCAGCCGGGCCTTTTGTGCGGCAGGTTTACTTGGAAAGGTCAATGGCGTAGACGCCCTGCCCCTTGCCGCTGCCGTCGTCGTTGCTCACCACGCTGATGTTGCTGAAGCCAGCGGTCTGCGCCACTGCCAGCTTGTCGCTGCCCGAGATGAAAGTCACCGGACCCGCCGTGACCACTTTCGTGAAGCGCCAGCTGCGGGTGGAACCGTCGTTGGCCAGCGTCAGGTTCTTGCGCGCCTTGATGTAGTCGATCAGCACATCACGGTTGGCATCGGGCGAGGCATAGATGGTGTTGTCCGCCGTCAAGCCGAATTGCGTGCCACTGGTGGCGCGGTAGTTGTTGGTGGCGATGATGAACTCGGCGCTGCTGCTGATGGGAGCCCCCTTGTAGTTGAGGTTCTTGATGCGGCTGCCCTTGGCTTGGGTCACGTCGATTTCGTAGCTCATGTCGGGTGAGGTGAACACGTCGAAGTTGTAGCCAGGGAAGGTCGAGATCAGCGCCTGCGCCGTGGTCAAGCTGGGGTTGATCTGATTGAAGCGTTCAGCCGCCTTCTCGAGCCAGGTCTTGATGCCCGCGCCCGTCACCTTGACGGCATAGACCGTGTTGGGATAGAGGTACAGGTCGGCCGCGTTGTTGATGGCAATCGGGCCCTTCTTCACGTCGGTGAAGTCAGTGCCGCCGCCAAAGCCGCTCTTGAACGGCGCACTGACCGACAGCACGGGCAGATCCTTGTACTGCGGCAGGTTGGCTGCCACGTACTTGGCGATGTAGTCGGCCTGCGCGGCGTTGACCACCTGGATCGCGGTGACATCGCCCACGTCGGCGAAGTAGGACGACAGGGCAAAGTCCGATTCGCCGATCGGCGTTTTCACGTAGTTGATGGCGGCGTCATGCTCGGTCTTGATCGCAGTCGCAATCGCCGGGTCCGTTGCCACATAGGTCTTGGCGCTGGCATCGATCAAAGTCTTGCGCAGGCTGACTGCGGTCTTGCTGCGGTCGATGGTCCACTTGCCGTTCTTGACCGTCAAGTTGTAGTTGATGACCCCGATCGCCTTGCCCCAGAAGCTGGGCATCACGGCAGGCACGCCGTGGAAAGTGCCCTTGACCTTGTCCACGCCGGTGGCGCTGCAGGCGGCGGAGGTGCAGGCGGCGTTCGGGAACTCGCTGTGCGAATGGCCCATCAGGATGCCGTCAATGCCCGGCACCTTGGCCAGATGGTAGTTGGCGTTTTCCATGCTGGGGCTGTAGGCGCCGGTATCCCAGCCGCCATGCGAGGCCGCGATCACGATGTCGGCCCCTTCGGCACGGGCCATGGGCACGTACTTGGTGGCGGCTTCCACCACGCCCTGGACATCGATCTTGCCGTCGAGCCAGCGCTTGTCCCATTGCAGGATGGCGGGCGGCGTGAAGCCGATCACCGCCACCTTGACCGTGCTCTCGATGGTCTTGCCGTCCTTGTCCTTGGCGCTGACTTTCTTGTTGATGATGGTGTACGGCTTGTACAGCGGTGCACCGTCCTTCTTGCTGCTCACGTTGGCCAGCACCAGCGGGAATGCCGGGCCGACGCAGGCAGGCTGGCTGGCCACTGCCGCCATGCCTTCGACGTTGAACTTGGTGCCTGTCACTTGCGACAGATAGGGCAGACCGTAGTTGAACTCGTGGTTGCCCAGGGTGCCGACGTCAAAACCGATCGCATCCATGGCCTTGTAGGTGGCCAGCTTCTGGTTGCAGGCCACCGGGCTGACCAGCGCCTGGTAGTCGGCCAGTGCCGTGCCCTGGATGGTGTCGCCGTTGTCGATCAGCAGGTTGTTCGGGAAATCGGCACGGGCCTGCTTGATCAAGGTAGCCGTGCGCTCGAAGCCGACGCTCTTGTCCTCTGCGAGCTTGAAATAGTCGTAGCTGACCACGTTGGCATGGAGGTCCGAGGTCTCCAGGATCGTCAGTTCTGCCGTGGCTGACTCGGGCAGGGTGACAACCGCGTCATCCGAGTCGCCACAGGCGGCCAGGCCGCCTGCCAGTGCAGCAGCTACGGCGGCGCTCAAGACCGGCCGCGAAAACAATCTCATTTTGGAATTGGTATCCATAAAAACTCCTGATAGTGAAAGGCCGGCCCAATCTATAGGGCCGCTGTGACAGTCAGGTGAAGCGGTGGCGGTCGCTTCCGTTCATGCGGGCCGATTCAGGTCCGACTCAGTCCCCCTGCCGCCCAGCCAGCCGCCGCCCAAGGCCGTGCCGAGGAGCGATCCTTCCTCACGCGAGCCGCCACGGCCGGATCGCAACCGGACCGCAGCCGGACCGGAAACCTTTCATATATGAAAAAGAAATATGAAAGCTACTAAAAATTACTTTGTAAATATCAAAAGCCTGCCTATGATTCGCACCTCTCAGAGCAGAACGCATTCCGCTGCGACCCCTTCCCCATGATCACCCACCAGGATCGCCTGATTCAATGGCTACTCGGCAGCCTGGACCTGCAGACCACGCTGTTCCACCTCGGGCAGTACTGCGGCAGCTGGCAGGCTTCGACCGCCGGCATGGCTCAGGGCGGCTTTCATGTGATCCTCAACGGCGACTGCTGGCTGCACCTGAGCGGGACCGGGCAGAAACACCGGCTGCGGACCGGCGATGCGGTCTTCTTTCTGCGCGACCTGCCGCACCTGCTGAGTCCGCATGAGGACGCCAGCGCTGCGGCCGACGCGCCCAAGCCGTCGATGCAGGCGATCGACCTGTCGGCGCCTTGCAGCACGGCGCTGGCCTGCGGCTTCTTCGAATTCCGCGCACCGATCAACGAGCTGTTCCTCGCCAAGTTTCCGGCCTATGTGGTCGTCTCGCGCGAGCGCGATGAGCTGCGCGAGATCCGGCCCCTGTTCGACCTGATCCTGGCCGAGGCGCGCACGGGCAGCGCAGAGCCGTCGCCGCTGCTGACGCGGCTGGTCGATCTGATGTTCTTCTACGTCGTGCGGCATCTGTGCCGGCGCCAGGAGGTCGAGGAAGGCCTGTGGGCGGTGCTCGCGCGCCCCGAGTTCACCCCGCTGCTCGAAGCGATACTGCGCGAACCGGGGCGGGACTGGAGCGTCGAGCAGATGGCCGACTTGACGCACATGTCGCGCAGCAAGTTCTTCCGGCTGTTCTCGCAGACTGCGGGCACCTCGCCGAGCCTGTTTGTCGCGCAGTTGCGGATGCAGCTGGCCTCGCGCTGGATCGTCGAGGGCATGCCGCTGTCGCGCGCGGCCGAGAAGGTCGGCTACCAGTCGGACGCGGCGTTCTCGCGCGCGTTCAAGAAGGTCACCGGCTCGCTGCCCGGCGCGCTGCGGCGCTCGGTCGGCGCCGGCTCGCAGCTGGCCGCCTGAATCGCCTGAAGCAGGACTGGGACTTTCGAGCAAGAGAACGGGACTTCTGCGCCTGGATCGCCAATCTGCATCCCGGGACAATCGTAGTATCTTTGCATAGGAGTTCCCATGTCCCGCCTGACGATCCAGACCCCCGAGACCGCCCCCGAAGCCAGCAAGCCCTATCTCGAGGCCTCCAAGGCCCGCAACGGCTTCATCCCCAACCTGATGGGCGTGCTGGCGAACGCGCCGACCGCCGTCGAGATGTATGTCAAGGTCGGCGAGATCAACGGCCGCACCAGCTTCACGCTCGAGGAGCGCGAGACGGTCCAGATCACCGCGGCGACCCACCACGGCTGCGCCTTCTGCGTCGCCGGTCACACCGCGATCTGCTACAAGCAGGGCAAGCTGGCACCCGAGCTGGTCAACGCGATGCGCGACCAGACCCTGCTACCCGACCCCAAGCTCGAGGCGCTGGCCGAGTTCACCCGCGCCGTGATCCGCAGCCGTGGCGCCGTGTCGCCGGACGAACTGCAGGCCTTCTACGACGCCGGCTACGGCGAGCAGCAGGTGCTCGAGACCATCCTGGGCGTCGCGCTGGCGACGCTGTGCAACTTCTCCAACAGCCTGGCCGGCACCGAACTCAACCCCGAGCTGGCCGCCTACCGCTGGGAAGCCAAGGCCTGATCGCCGCCGTGCAGGCAGGCCTTGACCGCGAATCCGGAAACCATGACATGACGACCCTCAACGCCGATCAACTGCTGAGCGCGGTGCGCGCCTTCGCGCAGGGACCGCTGGCTGCCCAGGTCGAAGCGATAGACCGCCAAGGCTACTACCCCAAGGCCGAGCTCGGCGAGCTGGCCCGCCTCGGTGCAATCAGCGCGCACCTGGACGCGCCGCATGGCGGCAGCGATTTCGGGCTGGCGATACGCGCGATGGCCGAGGTTTCGCGCGTGTGCGGCGCGACCGGTTTCATGGTCTGGTGCCACGCGGTCTGCGGCCTGTACCTGCAGCAGTCGGGCAATCCGGCGCTGACCGGCGAGCGGCTGCAGCGCCATGTCAGCGGCCTGGGCCTGGGCGGCACGGCGCTGTCCAATCCGATGAAGAGCTACGCCCAGATCGAGACGCTGCTGCTCAAGGCGCAGCCGGTCGAGGGCGGCTACCGGGTCAGCGGCAATCTGCCCTGGGTCAGCAACCTCGACCAGGACCATTACTGCGGCGCCATCGCTGGCGTGACCGATGGCGAGCAGCCGCTCGGGCGCGAAGTGATGTTCCTGCTCGACTGCAACGACCCCGGCGTCGAGCTGCACGAATGCCCGAGCTTCGCCGGCATGGAAGGCACCGGCACCTATGCGCTGCGGCTCAAGGACTATTTCGTCGGCGCCGAGCGCCTGATGGCAGAGCCGGCCAAGCCCTTGATCGCCCGCATCCGCGCCGCGTTCGTGATGCTGCAATGCGGCATGGCCGTCGGCGTGATCCAGGGCGCGATCGACTCGATGTGGACGGTCGAGCCGCAGCTCGGCCATGTCAACCAGTTCCTCGACGAGCGCCCCGATGCGCTGCAGGCCGAGCTCGACGAGCTGACCGCACGGGTCATGAAGCTGGCCGAGACGCCGTTCAACAGCTCGAACGAGTTCTTCCTCGACGTGCTCGACGCGCGCGCGCAGGGCGCCGAACTGGCGCTGCGCGCGGCACAGTCGGCGCTGCTGCACCAGGGCGCACGCGGCTACCTGATGAGCTCGGAAGTGCAGCGGCGCGTGCGCGAGTCGCATTTCGTCGCCATCGTCACACCGGCGATCAAGCATCTGCGCAAGGAAATGGCGCGCCTGAGCACGCCAGAGACGCCGGCATGACGGCGCCTGATGCGGGCGCTACGCCCTGGCAGAAATACATCTGCGACGCCTGCGGCCTCATCTATGACGAGGCGCTCGGCGACCCGGACTCGGGCCTGCTGCCCGGCACCCGCTTCGCCGACATCCCCGAGGACTGGGTCTGCCCGCTGTGCGGCGTGACCAAGGCCGACTTCAGCCCTTACCAGCCCCCCTGCCTGGAAACGCTGAAGGCCCAGGCACGCGAAGGCGCAGGCTTGCGGCCGGCGGCGCGCCAGGCCAGCGGCGTCGTGATCGTCGGCGCTGGCCGCGCCGGCTGGACGCTGGCCGAGCGGCTGCGCGCGCAGGACGCGGCGCTGCCGATCACGCTGGTCAGCGACTGCTCGGGCGACCTCTACGACAAGCCGCTGCTGTCGGTCGCGATGGCACGCGGCATCGCGCCGCAGCAGCTGGTCAAGGAATCGGGCCGCGACGCGGCGCGGCGGCTCGATGTCCGGCTGCTGGCGCACACGCACGCGCTGCGCATCGACGCGGCACGG
Organism: Burkholderiales bacterium; assembly: GCA_026400105.1. Classification (GTDB taxonomy): domain Bacteria; phylum Pseudomonadota; class Gammaproteobacteria; order Burkholderiales; family Burkholderiaceae_C; genus Malikia. The sequence continues at coordinate 25,324 of JAPLPQ010000038.1, read as the reverse complement.
CAACGGCTGCGCACGACGCGCGGCAACCTGGCTTACCGCCATCTGGTGCTCGCGCATGGCGCGCAAGCCGGACTGCCGTCGCCGCTGTCGGCGGCGACCTGCTGGCGCATCAACCACCTGGACGATTATTTGAAGCTCAGATCCGCGCTGCAGGCCGGCCCGCAGCGGGTCGCCATCGTCGGCGCGGGACTGATAGGCAGCGAGCTGGCCAATGACCTCGCGCTCGGCGGACATCAGATCACGCTGCTCGACAGCCAGCCCGAGCCGCTGGCGCGCTGGCAGGACCAGGGCGCTGGCGCGCAGCTGCTGCAGGCCTGGCAGGCGCTGCCGATCCGCTTCATCGGCGGCATCGAGCTGACTGCGGTGCAGCGGATCGACGGCGGCGACCAGCCCCGCTACCGCCTCAGCAGCGCTTGCGGCCAGCAGTTCGACGCCGACCAGGTGATCGCCGCGACCGGACTGCAGACGCCCAACCGGCTGGCGCAAAGCGCCGCGCTCGACTGGGACTGCGGCATCGCGGTCGACCCGGCGACGATGGGCAGCAGCCAGCCCGGCATTTACGCGCTGGGCGACTGCGCCAGCGTGGCCGGGACAGTCAGCCGCTTCATCGAACCGATCTCGCGCCAGGCCAGCACGCTGGCAGCAGCGATCTGCGGCTGCGAGCCGCTGCGCTACGAGAGCCGCCCGGTCGTGGTGCGGGTCAAGACCAGCTCCTGCCCGCTGACGCTGCAGGGCACGACCCTTTGAAAACCGAGACAAGAAGCATGAGCGCCGCCTTCGTTTTGCAAGCCCGGGGCATCTCCCTGGCCTACGCCCAGCCGGACGGCAGCCGCCGACGCGTGCTCGAGAATTTCTCGCTGCACATCGCGGCCGGCGAGATCGTCGCGCTGCTGGGGCCCAGCGGGGTCGGCAAGTCGTCGCTGCTGCGCGTGCTCGCCGGCCTGCAGGGCGCCGAGAGCGGCGAGGTGCGGGTCCATGACGAGCCGCTGCGCGGTCCGCATCCGCGCCTGAGCATGGTGTTCCAGGACCCCTGCCTGCTGCCCTGGTTGTCGCTGGAACAGAACGTCGCCTTCGGGCTGGACTTCAAGCACCAGCCCCTGCTGAGCCCGGCCGAACGCAAGCAGCGCGTGGCCGATGCGGTGGCCGAGGTCGGCCTGACCGATGCGCGCCGGCGCCATCCGGCCGAGCTGTCGGGCGGCATGGCGCAGCGCACCGCGCTGGCGCGCGCACTCTCGCGCCAGCCCGAGATCCTGCTGCTCGACGAGCCGTTCAGCGCGCTCGACGAGGTCACGCGTGGCGAGATGCAGCAGCTGCTGCGCGGCGTCTGCCGCCGCCATCAGACCGCGGCCGTGCTGGTCACGCACGACATCGACGAGGCGCTGCTGCTGGCCGACCGCGTGGTGCTGATCGGCGGCCAGCCCGGGCGCCTGGTCGGCAGCTGGAGCGTCGATATCCCCGAGCCGCGCGCCGACCATGTGCGCGCACTCGCGCAGCTGCGCCTGTCCGTCGTCGAGGCGCTGCACGAGGCCCGTGCCCCGGCGCAGCAGCCCTCCCCTTCCGAGCCCCTGACCTACGAGATCTGACATGTCACAACCCCTGCTGAACAACCGCCGTGAATGGCTCAAGCTCTCCGCGCTGCTGAGCGCCGGCGGCGCGCTGCCGCTGCTGCAATCGTTCGAGGCGCGCGCCGCGGCCGACGCCGAGGCTCCGGTGCGCATCGGCTATCTGCCGATCACCGATGCGACGCCGCTGCTGGTCGCGCACCACAACAAGCTCTACGAGGCGCAAGGCCTGCAGGTCGAGCCGCCGCGCATGTTCCGCAGCTGGGCCCAGCTGGTCGAGGCCTTCATCGCCGGCCAGGTCAACGTCGTGCACCTGCTGTCGCCGATCACGGTCTGGGCGCGCTACGGCAGCAAGGTGCCGGCCAAGGTCGTCGCCTGGAACCATGTCGGCGGATCGGCGCTGACCGTCGCCCCCGAGATCAACGACATCCAGCAGCTCGGCGGCAAGACGGTCGCGGTGCCGTTCTGGTACTCGATGCACAACGTCGTGCTGCAGCATCTGCTGCGCGAAGCCAAGCTCGAGGCCGTCACCAAGGGCGACCCGAGCGCACAGCAGGTCAAGCTGGTCGTGATGCCGCCGTCGGACATGACGCCGGCACTGGCCTCGAAGCAGATCGCCGGTTTCATCGTCGCCGAGCCCTTCAATGCCAGCGCCGAGCTGCTCAAGGTCGGCAAGGTGCTGCGCTTCACCGGCGACGTCTGGAAGAACCACGCCTGCTGCGTCGTCTTCATGCACGAGCGCGATCTGAACCAGCGCCCCGAATGGAGCCAGAAGGTCGTCAGCAGCATCGTGCAGGCGCAGGCCTGGATCCAGGACAACCGGGCTGCCACCGCACGCCTGCTGGCCAAGGACGGCCCGAACCGCTACACGCCGCACAGCGCCGAGGCCCTGCTGCGCGTGCTCGAACCCAGCGCCGACCAGGCGCGCCAGTACCAGGCCAGCGGCGCGATCCGCCACCCGGAATGGAAGGAGGAGCGGATCGACTTCCAGCCCTACCCGTTCCCGAGCTACACCGAGAAGATGGTCGAGCTGCTCAAGATGACCAAGATCGAGGGCAACAATGCCTTCATCCAGTCGCTCGATGGCAAGAAGACCGCCACCGACCTGGTCGATGACCGCTTCGTCAAGCAGGCGCTCAAGCAGGTCGGCGGGCTCAAGACCTTCGGTTTTCCCGAATCGTTCGGGCGTACCGAAGTGTTCGGAAGCTGAGTGCGGTCGATGCAAGCGAATTCGAAGACACCGGGGCCGCTCGCCCGCTGGATGCTGGGCCTGCTGGGACTGACGCTGGTCGTCGTCGCCTGGTGGGGCGGCACCTGGTGGCTGCAGGCCAAGGTACCGCTGGCGGCCTCGCTCGCACCCGACCAGACGCTGGCCAGCCTGTACCAGCTGCTGGTCAGCAATCAGCTGACCGAGCATGTGCTGGTCAGCCTGAAGCGCGTGCTGGTCGGACTGCTGATCGCGCTCGCGGTCGGCGTGCCGCTGGGCCTGGCCGTCGGCGCCTCGCGCCATGTCGAGGCCGGCACCGGCATCGCGTTCCAGTTCCTGCGCATGATCTCGCCGCTGTCCTGGATGCCGATCGCGGTGATGGTGCTGGGCGTGGGCGATGCGCCGATCTACTTCCTGCTCGCCTTCGCCGCCGTCTGGCCGATCCTGCTCAACACCGTCGCCGGCGTGCACCAGCTCGATCCGCGCTGGCTGATGCTGGGCCAGAGCCTGAGCGCGACGCGCTGGGAGCTGCTGTGCCGGATCGTGCTGCCGGGCGTGCTCGGCCATATCCTGACCGGAATCCGGCTCGCGATCGGCATCGTCTGGATCGTGCTGGTGCCTTGCGAGATGCTGGGGGTCAGCGCCGGCCTGGGCTACTTCGTTCTCGATACCCGCGACCGGCTGGCCTACTCCGAGCTGATGGCGGTGATCCTGCTGATCGGCGCGCTCGGCTTCGCGCTCGACGGCGCGGCGCGCGCGCTGCATAGCCGCTGGACGCACAGCAAGCGCGGCGACTGAGTCAGTCGAGCGAGCGCCCCTGGCCAGCTTCCTCGACCGTGCGGCCGTCGCGGATATGGTAGAGGCGCTGGAAGGTCGGGATGATCTTCTCGTCATGGGTCACGACGATGACCGCGGCCCGGGACTGGCGCGCCATCCGGCCCAGCAGGCGCATCACGCCCAGGGCGCGCTCGCTGTCGAGCGGCGCGGTCGGCTCGTCGGCCAGGATCACCGCCGGCCGGTTCGCCAGCGCACGGGCAATCGACACCCGCTGCTGCTCGCCGCCCGAGAGCTGGGACGGCGCAGCCTGGGCCCGGTGCGCCATGTCGAGCTCGGTCAGCAGCTCGAGCGCCCGGCGCCTGGCCGCCGCGTTCGGCAGGCCCGCCAGCATCGGCAGCAGGGCCACGTTGTCGGTGACATCGAGGAACGGGATCAGGTAAGGCGCCTGGAACACGAAACCGATATGGTCGCGGCGCAGCGCGCTCAGGTCGCGGCTGGCCCAGGCGTTGTCATAGAGCACCTTGCCGCCCAGCACCATGCGACCCGAGCTCGGCTCGATGATGGCGCCCAGGCATTTGAGCAATGTGCTCTTGCCCGAGCCCGACGGCCCGACCAGGCCGACCACCTCGCCCGGCCCGACCACCATGTCGACCTGCTTCAAGGCCTCGACCGCGGTCTGACCCTGGCCGTAGACCTTGCGCAAGCCCTGGACCAGGATGCCGCTGCCGGGCGCCGCGGCGCTGCTCGAAGGCGGCAATAGGGGGCTCGGCATGCTCAACCTCCGATCGCTTCGGCCGGATCGACCTTGATCGCGATCCGGATCGCCAGCGTGCTGGCCAGCGCGCAGATCAGCAGCACCACGCCGAGTCCGGCCAGGGCATCGCGCGGCAGCAGCAGCACGTATTTCGGAAAGATCGGCGCCCACAGCGTGGCCGCGAGCTTGCCGACGAAAAAGCCGATCAGGCCCAGCCCGAGCGCCTGCTGCAGGATCATCGAGGCGATGGTCGAGTTGCGGGTGCCGATCAGCTTGAGCACGGCGATTTCCCGGATCTTGCCCATGGTCATGGTGTAGATGATGAAGGCGACGATGGCGGCGCTCACGATCGACAGGATCACCAGGAACATGCCGATCTGCCTGGCCGAGGTAGCGATCAGCTTGGCGACCAGGATCTCCTCCATGCCAGCACGGTCGTAGACCTGCAGATGCTTCCAGCGCCGGATCGGCTCGGCCACCTGCGCGGGCACAAAGCTGTCCTTGACCTGCACCAGCACGGCGTTGACCTGATGGCTGCTGGTCTGGCTCGCGACCACGGCTTCCAGCAGTCCCGGCACACCGGGGCGGTTGAAGGCCGGATTGGCCGCGCTGCGCGCGCGCTCGTTGACGATGGCATCGTTGTCCTTGAGGAACTGCGCCTGCTGTGCGTCCTTCAGCGGGATGAAGACCATCGGGTCGCCGCCCGACGACACCATGCGCCGGGTCAGCCCGACCACTTCGTAGTCATGGCGGCGCAGCCGGATGCGGTCGCCGAGCTCGAAGCCGGTCCTGACATCGGCCAGCGCCTCGTAATGGCTGCGGCTCAGCGGCCGCCCCGCCACCAGATGGCTCGGACTGCCCGGCTTGCCGGGCTCGATGCCGACCACCATGGCCCGCACCTCCTGCTCGCCGCGCCTGACCTGCATGTTGAAATAGGTCACGTTGGCCGCCAGCGCGACACCGGGCATGCCCTCGATGCCATGCACCAGGTCCTCGCGCAGGCTCGACGACTCGGCATAAGGGCCCTGGGTACCCTGCTGCACCACCCAGAGGTCGGCGCCGCTGTTGCTCAGCAGCGCCTGCGCATCGTCGACCATGCCGCGATAGACCCCGGCCATCGAGAAGGTGACGCCGATCAGCAGGCCCAGCCCGATGCCCGTCAGCAGGAACTTGCGCCAGCTGTGCAGGATGTCGCGTCCGGCCAGGCTGATCATGGGCCGGTCCTGGCGGCACCCGCGGGCCGGACCAGCTGCTCGACCACCTGGATGCGCGAGTCGGCGCTCAGCGGCTGCTGGCTGTAGACCACGACCCGGTCGCCCGACTTGAGCCCGGCCAGGATCTGGACCTGCCCTTCCAGGCTGACCGCGCCGACCTGCACCGGCGCGAACGCCAGCCGGCCGCCTTGCAGGCGCCAGACCCCGGTCGAACCGCCCTGGCGCTGCAGGCTGGCCGCCGGCAGCAGCAGCGAGTCGGCGATGGCGGGCAGCTCGATGCTGGCCTCGACCATCTCGCCGACCGACAGGCCTGGCGGCGCCTGGTCAAGGGACAGCTGGGCAATGCGCTCCTCGGTCACGCTGTCGCTGAGCCATTCGACCCGGGCCACCCGGGCCGGCACCGGCTCATGCGGACGCGAGCGCAGCAGCAGCCGGGCCGGCAAGCCCGGCACCAGTCCGGCCGAGCGGCCCTGGTCCAGCCGCACCCGCGCCCACAGGCTGGCCGGATCGATCAGTCGCAGCACCGCCTGGCCCGCGACAACGGTCGAGCCCGGCTCGGCGTCGCGCGCCGACACGACGGCATCGGCCGGCGCGAACAGCTTGGCATTGGCGCGCTGCTGCTGCAAGGCCGCGCGCTCGGCCTTGGCGCGCAGCCAGTCCTGCGCCGCAGCCTGAGCGGTAGCGCGCGCCGACTCGAGCGCGGCAGCGGCCGAAGCCAGCTCCTGGCTGCGCGCCTCCAGGGCGCCGGCGCTGATGAAGTTCTGCTGCGCCAGCTCCTGATGGCGGCGCAGGTTGGACAGCGCAAGCTCGCGCCGGGCACTGGCATCGGACTGCTGGGCCGCGGCGGCGGCCTGCGCACTGCTGGCGCGCGCGATGCCCGCATCGAGCGCCTGCAGCCGCTGCTCCAGATCGACCGGGTCCATTTCGGCCAGCAGCTGCCCGGCCCGGACCCGATCCCCGACATCGACCTGGACCGTCAGCACCCGGCCCGGGGCCGTGGGGCCCAGCATCCACTGGCGCCTGGCCTCGAGCGTACCGATGCCAAACAGCTCGGGCGTGAAGCGGCCGCTGCGGACCTCGGCGACCGTGACCTGGATCGGCGCCAGCGGGCCGGTGCGCAACAGCACGAACAGGAACAGCAGCGCCAGCAGCGCGACTGAGCCGCCTACCAGCAGACGGCGCTTGAGCGGTGCGGAAACGGTCATCGCAAGACCCTGCCAGGCATGGATTCGCTCATCGGGTCATCACTTTCAAGGGTTTACTGTTCAAGCCGCAGGATGCCGAGCGCCTTGAGCATGTATTTCTCGTACACCGGCTCGGAGTGGCCGGTCTTCATCTTGTGCAGGAAATACTTCTCGAAGCCGATCTTGGCCAGGTGGACCCACTTGCCCTTCCTGTTCCAGTTGACGTTGCGCGGCGGGATCTGCGGCAGCGCGACGAAAGCCGCGCCGGTGTCGCCCATGTCGGCCAGGCAGATCGCGTTCCAGATGCCCTTGGCGCTGGCGGGCCTGCCGTCGAGCTCGGCCGCGATGTTGTGGACGATGGCGCTGACCATGCTTTCGATCATATAGCCGGTCTTGGGCGCACCGGTCGGCACCGGCGTGACCTCGACCGGCGGGATCGCCACGCAGACCCCGGCGGCAAGCCAGTGCACGGCGATCCAGGGGTTCGAGGGCGTGAACTGGAAATAGTCCACCGCACTGATCACCGTGATCTGGTGCTGCGGGTGCAGGAGGTCGCGCAATTCGTAGGCAGCAGGCATGCCGCCGACGCCAGCGCCGATGACAACGATATGGGCCATGGCTTGTCTCCTCTTCTGGGCTTGGGTGGTAAATCCGGCTCAGGGCTGCAGCTTGGCGTTGACCGCCTGCAGCTCCGGCAAATCCAGTTGTCCCGCGAGCGCGTCCAGGCGCAGCCGATGCAGCAGCAGCTCGGTGCGCGCCTGCAACAGCGCGAGCTCGGCCGCCGCCGCGTCGTTGTCGGCATTGAGCAGGTCGAGTGTGGTGCGGTCGCCGACCTGGCGACCGAGACGGGTCGCGTCGAGCCGCGCGCGGCTGGCGACCAGCGCCTGCTCGAGCGCCGCCAGCCTGGCCTGGCCGCTGTGGAGCGCCAGCCAGCTGCTGCGCGTCTGCTGCGCCAGCTGCAGCCGGGCGCGCTCGAGCTCGGCCTGGGCTTTTTGCTCCAGGCTCAGCGCCTCGGCCAGCTTGGCACTGCGCCAGCCGCCGGTGTAGAGCGGCAGATTCAGCGCGAGGCCGACCATCTGCTGACTCTGGCTGTTGCTGGCTTGGCCGTAGTCGCCCGAGCCGCCCAGGCGCTCGCGCGAAGCCTGCGCCACCAGGTCGAGCGTGGCCGAACCGGCCAGGCTGTGCTTGCGCACCTCGGCCGCGGCGACCTCGGCCTGGGCCTGTTGCAGCCGCAGCAGCGGGTTGTGCTGCTGCGCCAGCGCCAGCCATGAATCGAGAGCCGCGAGCTGGCCATCTGCCAGCTGGCCGGAGGGCGCTTGCAGCTGCAGGCCCTCGGCGGCCAGCCCGGTGCTGTCTTGCAGCGCCTGGCGCGCGATTTCGAGCTCGTTGGCCGCCGCCAGCACCTGAGCCTGCAGGCCGCTCGCACGCGCGGCCGCCTCGTGGCTGTCGGTGATCGGCTGGTCGCCCAGCGCGTAGCGGTCCTGGGCCTCGGTGTAGGCCTTGTCAACCGCCAGTTGCTGCTGTTGCAGCAGCGCTAGCCGGCGTTCGGCCAGCAGCAGCTCGAAATAGCGCTGCGCGGTCAGCAGCATCCAGTCCTGCTGCGCGGCCTGCCACTCGAGATCGGCGGCGTCGGCCGCCAGCGACAACTGGCGCTGCTGGGCCCGGCGCTCGGGGCTGTAGAGCGGCTGGCGCGCGCCCAGGCTCCAGCGCGTGGCCGTGCCACCCTCGACCGAGGTGCCAAACGACACGCCGGTCGAATTGCCAAAGCCTGGGGCGGCGAACTGCGCGCCGTCCATCCGGCTGTCGGCGCTCGAATAGCCGGCACTGGCGCTCAGACCCAGGGTCGGCCGCCAGAGCGCGGCGGCCTGCTCGCGCCGGGCGGCACCGGCGGCACGAGCGGCCTCGACGACCTGGCCCTGCGGGTCATGCTGGCGCGCGGCCTGCCAGACCTGCAGCAGGTCGGTAGCAGCAGCGACGCCGGGGGCCATGCCGCAGAAAAGCGCGAGCAGCGCGCCGGCGATCAAAGGGCTGTGTCTCATGCTTGCGCTCCGTCAATCCGTGCGGGGTGAGATGAGCGCTCAGCAGCCGGGCTTGAAGCCGAGCTTGCGCAGCAGGGTTTCCATCAGACACCATTTCGTCAGGCCGCTTTGCAGCAGGTTGGCGCCGACGAAGGCGGTGAAGGCCAGCCACCACTGGCTGACGAAGACCGGGCTGTCCGGAATGCCCAAGGCAAGGGACAGCAGGATGAAGGCGCCGGCGACGACGCGAACGATTTGCCAGGTGGTCATGATGAGTTGCTCCTTGGATTGCGAATGAGTGGGAAGGATTCAGGCCGCCGATTCGGGGCCAGCTGGCTGCGGCAAGGGCTGCTCCGGATGCTGCTTGCGGTAGGCCGCGTAGTACAGGGTCGGGATCACGACCAGGGTCAGCAGGGTCGAGACCAGGATGCCGAAGATCAGCGAGATCGCCAGCCCGTTAAAGATCGGATCGTCGAGGATGAAGAAGGCGCCCAGCATCGCGGCCAGGCCGGTCAGCATGATGGGCTGCGCGCGCGTGACGGCCGAATGCACGATCGCTTGCCGGAAGGGCACGCCCGCCTTGAGCTGGAGCTCGATGAAGTCCACCAGCAGGATCGAGTTGCGCACGATGATGCCGGCCAGCGCGATCATGCCGATCATGCTGGTCGCGGTGTACTGGGCACCCAGCAGCGCATGGCCCGGCATCACGCCGATCAGGGTCAGCGGAATCGGCGCCATGATGATCAGCGGCGTCAGGTAGCTGCCGAACTGCGCCACCACCAGCAGGTAGATCAGGATCAGGCCGACGCCGTAGGCCGCGCCCATGTCGCGGAAGGTCTCATAGGTGATCTGCCACTCGCCGTCCCACTTGAGCGCGTAGCCGCGCCAGGCATCCGCCGGCTGGTGGATGAAATACTCCTCGAGCTTGCCGCCAGCCGGGGGCTTGATGTCGGCGATCTGCGCGCGCATCTGGAACATGCCGTAGAGCGGGCTGTCGATCCGGCCGGCCATGTCGGCGGTCACGAAGTTGACCGGCAGCAGGTCCTTGTGGATCACGGGCTGCTCGCGCAAGGTGTCGCTGAGCGTGACCAGCTCGCGGATCGGCACCAGCTGGCCGGCGCTGCCGCGCACGGTCAACTGCAGCAGCGCGTCGAGCTCGCCGTGGCGCTCGGGCGGCAGCTGGATCAGCGCCGGCAGCGGGTATTTGCTGCCGTCGTGCAGGTAGGTCGCTGCCTCGCCGGCCAGGCCGGCACGCAGCGTGCTGACGATCGCCGCCTGCGGCACGCCCAGCAGCGCGGCCTTGCTTCGGTCCACCAGCAGCAGCTGGCGCGGCGCGTCGGCAATGCTGCTGTCGTCGACATCGACCACGTTGGCGGTCTGCTCGAACACCGCGCGCACCTGCTTGGCGACCTGGCGCCGGCCCTCGGCATCGGGGCCGTAGATTTCGGCCACGATCGGCGACAGCACCGGCGGACCCGGCGGCACCTCGACCAGCTTGACGTTGGCGCCAAAGCGCCGGCCGATAGCCTGCAGCACGGGGCGCAGCCGGGTCGCGATCGCGTGGCTCTGCTGCTGGCGCTCATGCTTGCCGACCAGGTTCACCTGCAGGTCGCCGACCTCGCCGCCGGCGCGCAGGTAATACTGGCGCACCAGGCCGTTGAAGTTGATCGGCGCGGCGGTGCCGGCATAGGCCTGGTAGTCGGTGACCTCGGGCACGGTCGCCAGATAAGCGCCGAGCTCGCGCAGCACGGCCGCGGTGTCCTCGAGCGGCGTGCTGGCCGGCATGTCGACTACGACCTGGAACTCGGACTTGTTGTCGAACGGCAGCATCTTGAGCTGGACCAGGCCGAGCACCGGCAGCAGCACCGACAGCGCGATCAGGCCGGCAATGCCCAGGCCCAGCAGCTTGCGGTTGCGCGGGCCCCGGTCGCTGTGCAGTAGCGGCTCGAACACGCGCTCGAACAGCGGACCGATCCGGGCCGCCAGCCCGGTCGGGGCCGCATGGTCGCCGCCGTGGCTGGCCTTCATCCAGAGCCGGGCCAGCCAAGGCGTGACGACGAAGGCGATCGCCAGCGACAGCAGCATGCCCAGGCTGGCATTGATCGGGATCGGGCTCATGTAGGGGCCCATCAGGCCCGAGACAAAGGCCATCGGCAGCAGCGCCGCGATCACGGTCAAGGTGGCCAGGATGGTCGGGCCGCCGACCTCGTCGACCGCGCCCGGGATGATCTCGACCAGGGTCTTGCCGGGATCGAGCTGCTGGTGGCGATGGATGTTCTCGACCACCACGATCGCGTCATCGACCAGGATGCCGATCGAGAAGATCAGCGCGAACAGCGAGACCCGGTTCAGCGTGAAACCCCAGGCCCAGGAGGCAAACAGGGTCACGGTCAGGGTCAGGATCACCGCGGTGCCGACGATGGCCGCCTCGCGCCGGCCCAGCGCGATGAAGACCAGCGCCACCACCGAGGCGGTCGCGAACAGCAGCTTCTGGATCAGCTTCTGCGCCTTGTCGTTGGCTGTCGTGCCGTAGTTGCGGGTCTCGGCGACCTCGACTGCGGCCGGGATCACGCTGCCGCGCAGCTGCTCGACGCGCTGCATGACGGCGTTGGCGACGTCGATCGCGTTCTCGCCCGGCTTCTTGGTGATGGCCAGCGTCACGGCCGGGTATTCGCCGCCGCCCTGGCGCTGGCTCAGTCCATGCCAGACATGGCGCGCCGGCGGCAGCGGGCCTTCGCTGACCTCGGCCACATCGCGCAGGAACACCGGCTTGCCGGCGCGCACGCCGACCATCAGCTCGGCGACCTCGTCGGCGCTCGACAGCCAGGGGCCGGCCTCGAGGCTGACGCTGCGGTTGCCGGCCAGCAGCTCGCCCAGCGGCAGGCCCATGTTGGCCGACTGCAGGCTCTGGCGCAGGTCCTGCACCGTCACGCCCGAACCCGCCATGCGGCCCGGATCGATCTGCACCCGCACCGCGCGACCGGGGCCGCCCAGCGTGGTCACGTCCTGGGTGCCCGGCACGCGCTTGAGATCGGCCTCGATGCTGTGCGCGACGCGCTCGAGCTCGTAGGCGCCGGTGTCCAACTCGCGGCTGAACAAGGTCAGCGTGACGATCGGCACATCGTCGATGCCCTTGGGCTTGACCAGCGGCTCCAGCACGCCCAGCCCCGGCGGCAGCCAGTCGCTGTGGTCGCGCAGCGTGTCGTGCAGGCGCACCAGCGCCTCCGTGCGCGGCACGCCGACCTTGAACTGCACGGTCAGCACCGCCAGCCCGGGGCGGGATACCGACATCACATGCTCGATGCCGGCGATGCGCGACAACACCTGCTCGGCCGGAATCGCGACCATCTGCTCGACCTCGCGCACCGAGGCACCAGGAAACGGCACCAGCACATTGGCCATGGTGACGTTGATCTGCGGCTCTTCCTCGCGCGGCGTCACCAGCACGGCAAAGAGGCCCAGCAGCAGCGCGACCAGCGCCAGCAGCGGGGTGATCTGCGCGCGCTGGAACAGCGCGGCGATCCGGCCCGAAGGGCCCAGGGACTTGATCGGACTCATTCGGCTTTCCTTCAGCGTGCGACCGCAGCGGCAGCCTGCGGATCGGCGGCGACCTTGTCACCCGGACGCAGGCCGGTCAGGACCTCGACCTCGTCAGCCGCGACCCGGCCCAGCCGAACCTGGCGCAAGCTGGGCTTGCCCTGCGCATCGACCACATAGGCACCGGTCAGCTCGGCGCGGCGCAGGATGGCGCTGGCAGGCAGGAACAGGCGCTGCGGCCCGGCCTTGGCGCCGCCACCAGCCGGCAGCCAGACGCGGGCGAACAGCCCCGGCATGACGGCCGTGCTGGCCGGGCCAACCACGGCAGTGGCACCCGCTGCGCCAGCTGCACCGGCGGGCGGCAAGGCGAGCCGGATCTGCGCGGTGTGGCTGGCCGCATCGACCGTGGGCAACAGCTCGACCGCTGCCGGCTGCAGGCGCGCGGCCGACCCGGCCATCCCGTTGATCTCGTAGCGCACCTGGTCCAGCCTGGCGCTCAAGCCGCCCAGCAGCGCCTGCGGCACCGCCGCCGTCACGCGCAGCGCGGACGGATCATGCAAGGTCAGCAGCGGACGGCCCGGCAGCGCCATGTCGCCCAGCGTGACGGCGACCTCGCTCACGATGCCGGCATAAGGCGCCTTGAGCAGGAAGAAGCCCGATTGCGCCTGCGCGACCCGGGTCTGCGCCTGCAGCGCGTTGACCTGGGCCTGGGCCGCCTCCCACTGGGCCTGGCTGCGCTCGAGCGCGGCCTGGCTGATGTACTGCTTCTGGTGCAGCTGCCTCTGCCGCGCCAGCTCGCTGGCGGCCACCTTGAGCTGGGCCTGCGCCGCCTCGACCTGGGACGCGCTGGCCGCCACGCCCTGCTGGGCCGCGCGCGCGTCGATGCGCAGCAACTCCTGGCCGGCCCTGACCCGGTCGCCCGCCTTGACCTGCAGCGCCACGATGGCGCCGGCGACCTGGGTCGACAGCCGGGTCTGGCGCACCGCTTCGACCACGCCGTCCAGGCTGGTCTGGTTCGACTGGCCCGCCGCGCTGCGCAGCTCCACCGTGGCCAGCGCCCCGCCCTCGACGGCCGATGCCGCGCCGACCATGGACAGGGCCGCCAGCGCTACCAGGCTCATCCGATGTAAGCATTTCATCTTGCGTTCCTCATGCCCATGAAGCTTGTTGCTTATTTAACTGATTGATTAATGACGTAATGTTACAATAAAAACATGCCAAGCCAAGAAATTTCACGGCCGACCGATGCCGGCCCCGTCATGTCCCAGGACTACCCGGCGATGGAACATATGCCGATCGAGGCGATGGAGGAAATCGCCGCCTATTTCCAGGTGCTGGCCGAGCCGACCAGGCTGCAGATCCTCAATCTGCTGCGCAGTGGCGAACGCAATGTGAGCGAACTGGCTCAGCTGTGTGGCTTCACGACCGCCAACATCTCGCGCCATCTGACTATGATGAGCAAGCATGGCCTGGTCAAGCGCGAGGGACGCGGCACCAGCGTGTTCTACCGCATCGCCGATCCGACCATCTACGCCCTGTGCGACCTGGTCTGCGGCAACATTGCGCGCCAGCTCGAGCGCTCGGCGGCGAGCCGGGCCGCCTTCACCGGGGCCCAGCATTGAAACCACCTGGGACGAGTGAAAGCAAAATGAACGGGCTCAATGCGATGCGGCCGGATGGCCCCACAACTGCGACGGTCGGCTATTGGCATCGCGCCGCCCTGCTGGGCGGCTTGTGGCTGGGCTTGACCAGCTGTCACGTCGCCTGGTCGGCGACCCCGATGGAGCTGCCCAACCTGGACGCGCTGGTCGACTATCGCCCCAAGATTCCCTTGCGCGTCTACACGAGCGACGGCGTGCTGATCGGCGAGTTCGGCCAGGAGCGACGCGAGTTCGTGTCGATCAAGGACATCCCGCTGCTGCAGAAGCAGGCCTTGCTGGCGATCGAGGATGCCCGCTTTTACGAACATGGGGGCGTCGACTTCAAGGGTGTGGCCCGCGCCGTGATCACCGACCTCAGCGGCGGACTCAAACAGGGCGCCTCGACCATCACGATGCAGGTCGCGCGTGACTTCTACCTGAGCAAGGACAAGCTGTTCTCGCGCAAGCTCACCGAGGTGATGCTGGCCTACAAGATCGAGCGAACGCTGAGCAAGGACCAGATCCTGGAACTCTACATGAACCAGGTCTACCTGGGGCAGCGCGCCTATGGCTTCAGCAGCGCGGCACGGGTCTACTTCGGCAAGCCCCTGAAGGACCTGAGCCTGGGCCAGGCCGCGATGCTGGCGGGCCTGCCGCAGGCGCCATCGGCCATCAATCCCGTGGTCAACCCCAGACGGGCCCAGGCACGCCAGCATCTGGTCCTCAAGCGCATGCGGGAACTCGGCTACATCACCGACGCACAACTCAGGCAGGCCATGGCGGAAGACCTGCATGTGCAACTGGAAGGCCGGACCTTCAGCCCGCATGCGCAGTACGCGGCGGAGATGGTGCGCCAGTCCATCGTGGCGGAATTCAAGGACGAGGCCTACACCCGTGGCATCAGCGTGACGACCACCTTGGTCAACGCCGAGCAGGAGGCCGCCTATGCAGCCTTGCGCCGCAACGTGATGGCTTACGACCAACGCCACGGCTACCGGGGCCCGGAGGACAGCCTGCTGCTGCCCAGCGGCAGCGAGGAACGCTCGAAGGCCATCGAGGCCAAGCTGGCGCAACATCCGGCCAGCGGCCCGCTCCTGTCGGCCGTGGTGCTGGCAATCACGCCGCAGTCGGTGCAAGCCATGCTGGCCGACGGCACTGTCGTCCACATCCTGCCCGACGGGTGGCGCTGGGCCGCCGCTGCCCTGGCCCGCAACGCCAAGCCGGCGCTCCAGCTCAAGCCGGGATCGGTCATCCGCGTCCAACAGGGTGCGAAAGGGCAATGGAGCATCAGCCAGTTGCCCAATGTGGGCGCGGCCTTCGTGGCCCTGAACCACCAGACGGGCGCCTACCGCGCGCTGGTCGGCGGCTTCGACTTCAGCGCCAGCCCGTTCAACCATGTGACCCAGGCCTGGCGCCAGCCAGGCTCGGCCATGAAACCTTTCATCTACTCCGCCGCGCTGGAGAAAGGTTTTTCGCCAGCCACCCTGGTCAACGATGCGCCGCTGACGCTCACGGCCGCCGAAACCGGCGGGGCGCCCTGGTCGCCGCAGAACGATGACGGCGTCTACGAAGGCCCGATCAGTCTGCGGCGCGCCTTGGCCCAATCCAAGAACGTCGCGGCCGTCCGGCTCTTGCGCGCCATCACGCCGGCCCATGCGCACGCTTTCCTGCCGCGCTTCGGCTTCGATGCGAACAAGCAACCCCAGAACTACACGCTGGCGCTTGGCACCGGTTCGGTCACGCCGCTGCAAATGGCCGGCGCCTATTCGGTGCTGGCGAACGGCGGCTTTCAGATCAGGCCCTATCTGATCCAGAAGGTGGTGGATATCCGGGGCAAGCTCCTGTTCGAAACCAAGCCACCCCTGATCGCACAGGAGAGCGACCGGGTGCTCGAGGCGCGCAACGCCTTCATCACTACCAGCCTGCTGCGCGAGGTGACACTCACCGGCACAGGCGCTGCGGCGACGAGGCAACTGGGCCGGCAGGATCTGGCCGGCAAGACCGGCACCAGCAGCGAGGCAGTCGACGGCTGGTTCGCGGGCTATGGCGGCAACACCACGGCGGTCGCCTGGATGGGCTACGACGAGCCCCGATCGCTGGGCGGACGCGAATTCGGTGCCACGGTGGCCTTGCCGATCTGGATCGATTTCATGCGGGTGGCACTGTCCGGCAAACCAGCACTCATGCTGCCAGCGCCGGCCGGGGTCAGCTCGGTGCAGGGGGATTGGGTCTACGACGAATTCCAACAGCCCGGCCTGGCACCCAACCTCGATCCAGACGGGGTCTTGCAGTAGCCCTGACGGGCCAGCCCGGGCGACCGCTCCGCCCGCCGAGGCTTCTAGGCAATGCGTTCATGAGCTGCTAAGGTGGGTCGGATGCCAGCGGCCACGCGGCACATGAGCCGCCAATGAAGCCGCGAAAGAGCCGTCAAAGGAGCAGCAGATGACATCGACCCGGCAGGAACAGGACGCCTTCGGCAGCATCGCGGTGGAGGCCCGCCGCCTGTGGGGCGCGCAGACCCAGCGCTCGCTCGAGCATTTCGCGATCTCGACCGAACGCATGGCGCCAGAACTGATACAGGCGCTGGCCTCGGTCAAGCTGGCCTGCGCCCAGGTCAACGCAGAGCTGGGCTTGCTGCCGCCCGCCAAGGCGCAGGCCATCAGGGCGGCGGCACAAGAGATTCTGGACGGCCGGCATGCGGACGAGTTCCCGCTCTCGGTCTGGCAGACCGGCTCGGGCACCCAGAGCAACATGAACCTCAACGAGGTGCTGGCCAACCGCGGCTCCGAGCTGCTGGGCGGCCCGCGCGGCCGCGAGCGCCTGCTGCACCCCAACGACGAGGTCAACCTGGGCCAGTCTTCCAACGATGTCTTTCCGAGCGCGATCCACCTCGCGGCCGCGCTCGCCATCCAGGCGCGACTGCTGCCGGCGCTAGACAGCCTGCAGGCGACCCTGGCCGAGAAGGCCTTGGCCTGCGCCGACGTCGTCAAGATCGGTCGCACCCATCTGCAGGATGCCACCCCGGTCACGCTGGGCCAGGAGTTCTCCGGCTACGCGGCCCAGCTGGGCCAGGCGCGCGCGGGGCTGATCGGAACGCTGCAATGGCTCTATCCGCTGGCCATCGGCGGCACGGCGGTCGGCACCGGACTCAACACCCATGCCGAATTCGGCCAACGGGTCGCCGCCGCACTGGCCAACCACCACGGCCTGCCGTTTTGCAGCGCCAGCAACAAGTTCGCGGCGCTGGCCGCGCATGACGGCCTGGTGGCGGTGCATGGCGCGCTCAAGACGCTGGCCGTCGCGCTGATGAAGATCGCCAACGACATCCGCTGGCTGGCCAGCGGGCCGCGCGCCGGCCTGGGCGAGCTGAGCCTGCCGGAAAACGAACCCGGCAGCTCGATCATGCCCGGCAAGGTCAATCCGACCCAGTGCGAGGCGCTGACCATGCTGTGCGCCCAGGTCATGGGCAATGACGTGGCGCTGGGCATCGGAGCGGCCAGCGGCAATTTCGAGCTCAATGTCTACAAGCCGCTGATCGCGCACAACCTGCTGCAGAGCATCCGGCTGCTCGGCGACGGCATGCACAGCTTCGACCTCCATTGCGCGCGCGGCATCTTGCCCAACCGCGAGCGCATCGCCGAGCACCTGAGCCAATCGCTGATGCTGGTGACCGCGCTGGTGCCGCATATCGGCTACGACAAGGCTGCCCGGATCGCCAAGCAGGCGCACCAGAATGCCAGCTCGCTCAGGCAAGCCGCGCTGGCGCTGGGCTACGCCACGGCGGACGAGCTCGACCGGTGGCTGCGGCCCGAATCGATGCTGGGCCCGCGCTGAGGGCCCAAGCACTCGCCGGCCCAGTGACACAGAGCCGATCACCGACCGGCCCAGAGGCCGGCGCTGGCGTCGAGCTGGCTGGATTCAGGACAGGATCTGCTCGCTGAAGCGCCACAGCTCGGCCGCCAGCCGCTGGTCCTGCGCCAGCTTGGACGGGGACTTGAGCGCCGAATCGGCGTAATAGCGGCCGGTCTCCTGCTGCGGTGCCTGCAGCGCGCAGTAGAGCGTGGTCTGTGCGCCCTGCTCCGGATCGCGCAAGCCGCGCAGCTTGAGCAAGGGCCGCAACAGCCGCGGCACCTGGCGCCAGATCTCGGTATCGACCACGCCCGGGTGCACCGCATAGCTCGAGACCCCACTGCCCGCGAGCTGGCGCCCGAGCTCGGCGCTGAACAGCACATTGGCCAGCTTCGAGACCATGTACTCGCGGATTCCGGTCAGGCTGCGGGTGGGCCGGCGCAATTCATCCCAGTCCAGCCCAGGTGCCCATTGGTGGGCCCGGCTGGCCACGGTCACGACGCGCGCCGGCGCCGACTCGACCAGCCGCTCGCGCAGCAGCCGGGTCAGCAGGAAATGCCCCATGTGGTTGACGCCAAAGGTCAGCTCGAGCCCGTCGCGGCTCAGCCCGCGCTGGCCACCCAGGCCGGCATTGTTGACCAGCAGATGCAGCGGACGGCCGGTGACCAGGAAACGCTCGGCGCAGGCGCGCACCGAGGCGAAATCGGCCAGATCGAGCTCGATCCAGTGCGCGCAAGGCCGCCCGGTCAGCCGAGCGATCTCGTCGAGCGCCGGCTGGGTGCGCGCCAGCGAACGGGTCGCCAGGAAAACATCGGCGCCCCGGCGCGCGAGCTCGCGCGCGGTGATGCGGCCGATGCCGGTGTTCGCTCCGGTGACCAGGGCCACCCGGCCGGTCAGGTCTTGTGCAACAGGCAGATTAACGGGCAGATTCATGGGGTCATATTGTCGGCCCAGCATGACAAGCCGATGCCAAGGTCTGGGGCCGGGCCGGCCGCTGGTGTATAACCGACGCCTCGCCAGCCTGGTTGGCTGGCAATTCATCTTCAACCCGCGCCTGGACGCGCGACACAACGGAAAAGATCAGACATGGGCGCGCAGTGGAAAGCAAAAGGCAAGGCACAGGCAGCCGACGCCAAGGGCAAGCTGTTTGGCAAGCTGGCCAAGGAAATCATGGTGGCGGCACGCGGCGGTGCCGACCCGGCCGCCAACTCGCGGCTGCGACTGGTGGTCGAGCAGGCGCGCAAGGTCTCGATGCCCAAGGACACGCTTGAGCGCGCGATCAAGAAGGGCGCCGGCCTCAGCGGCGAGTCGGTCAGCTTCGAGCGCGTGATCTACGAAGGCTTTGCGCCGCACCGCGTGCCGGTGATGGTCGAATGCCTGACCGACAACGTCAACCGCACCGCGCCCGAAATGCGCGTGCTGTTCCGCAAGGGCCAGCTCGGCACCTCGGGCTCGGTGTCCTGGGACTTCGACCATGTCGGCATGATCGAGGCCGAAGCCGCCACCCCCGGCGCCGACCCCGAACTGGCCGCGATCGAAGCCGGCGCACAGGATTTCGAGCCCGGCGACGACGAGGGCGTGACCCTGTTCCTGACCGACCCGACCGATGTCGACCTGGTCAGCCGCGCACTGCCAGCCCAGGGCTTCACCGTGCTGTCGGCCAAGCTCGGCTACAAGGCCAAGAACCCGGTCAACCCGGCCGACCTGAGCCCCGAGCAGCAGGAAGAAGTCGAAGCCTTCCTGGCCGCCATCGACGCCAACGACGATGTGCAGGACATGTTCGTCGGCCTGGCGGGCTGATAGCCCACCCTGGCTTCAGCCCCGGCTGTAGGCCAGTCCCGACGCCACGCCGCCGAACAGGTCGCCCTCGACCAGGGTCACGCCAGCAAACTCGGCCTGCAAGGCCTGCTGGAACGGCTGCAGCGCCGACGAGCCGCCGGTCAGGTAGATCGCGTCGAGCTCGCCATCGCTCAAGCCCGCGCGCTGCACGCATTCGCGCGCGCAGGCCACGGTGCGCGCCAGCAAGGCGGCCAGATGCTCGCGCATGTCGGCCGCCGCCATCGCCACCGCCAGGCCGGACTCGAGCTCGGACAGATCGATCCGGGTATCGGGCTCGCCCTGCGAACAACGGATCTTGGCCTGCTCGACCTCGTAGGCGATCCGGTGCCCCAGGCGCTGCTCGAGCACCCGCATCAGCCGCTCATGCAGGCGCGGATCGAGGTAGTTGCTGCGCAAGGACTGGGCCTGTGCGATCGCGCGCGGCTGATAGAGCCAGTTGATCAGATGCCAGGTCGACAGGTCGAAGAAGACCCGGCTCGGCACCTCGCGCTGCTGCGGCCCGATATGCCTGAACCCCAGCAGCGGCATCGCCCGCTCCAGGCTCAGCTTCTGGTCGAAATCGGTGCCGCCGATATGCACACCGGTGGTGGCCAGCACATCCTGGCTGCGGTCGGCCAGCGCCATGCGGTCCGGCCCCAGGCGCACGACCGAGAAGTCCGAGGTGCCGCCCCCCAGGTCGACCACCAGCACCAGGCTCTCGCGCGTCAGGCGGCGCTCGTAGTCCAGCGCGGCGGCAATCGGCTCGAGCTGGAACGACACCTCGTCAAACCCGACCGAGCGCGCCGCCTGCAGCAGGGACTGCTGGGCCAGGGCATCGCGTTCGGGGTCGTCATCGACGAAATGCACCGGCCGCCCCATCACCACGCGCCGGGGCGCCGCGCCCAGGGTCTGGCTGGCGCGCTCGCGCAACACGCCCAGGAAAGTCGCGACGATGTCGAGGAAGCTAACCGCGCGGTGGTTGATGACGGTGGTCTCGAGCAGCAGCGAACTGCCCAGCAGGCTCTTGAGCGAGCGCATCAGCCGGCCCTCGGTGCCGCCCAGGTAATGCGCCAGCGCATCGCGGCCGAAATGGGTGCTGCCCTCCTCGGCGTTGTAGAACACGGCGGTCGGCATGGCCAGCGCCTGGCCTTCGAGCGGAATCAGACGGGCCAGGCCCTGGTCGTCGGCCCAGGCCACGGCCGAGTTGGAAGTACCGAAGTCGATGCCGAGCGTGCCTTGAAGCGTAGGAGTCATGGAATAACAGGATGAGCAATGAATCGGGAAGGCAGACCTTCGCAGGCGGTGGATTTTGACAGGATCGATTAGAGTCGGTCGCCATGAACCGACTGGACACCGAACTGCACCGCCTCTACCTCCCGCACCCGCAGCCAACCGCACCGCAACAAGCCGAACCGGCCGCAGATGGATTGCCCGCGCTGATCGGCGCCGACGGACAGGTCCGGGCCCTGGTGGTGGAACTGGCAAGCGCGGCCGGCTGGGACGGGGTCGCGGCGCTCTGGCAAGGCCTGCAGAACGAGCTCGAACTGCCCGCACCCGCGATCGCGATCTCAGGCGCCGGCTACCAGGTCTGGCTCTCGCTCGCCGAGCCGGTTTCCGTGGCACAGGCCAGGGGCTTTCTCGAGGCGCTGTGCCGGCGCTTCCTGGCCGGGATCGCGCCCAGGCATGTCCAGCTGCAGCCCAGCCTGGAGGCTGGCGCACCCGATGCAACTGGCGCACCTTATTCGGCTGGCGTGGCCCGGCACGCCAGGCTGGTGCCGGCCCTGCAGGCCGAAAGCAGCCACTGGTCGGCCTTCATTTTGCCCCATCTGGCCGCCATGTTCGCCGACGAGCCCTGGCTCGACATGCCGCCCAGCCCCGACGCCCAGGCCGACTTGCTGCTGCGCCTGAAAAGCCTCTCGCCCGCCGACCTCCAGCGGGCACAGCAGCAGCTCGCCCCCGCCGAGGCTGCGCCAGCATCAGCCCCTTCACCCTTGCCCGCAGCGCTGCCGGATCAGGCCGCAACGGCTCGCAGCGAATCCGACGTTGAAGCCAGCGCAGCGACCGAAGGCCAGAACCGGCTCGCCACCTCGGCCCCGGAAGCCGACCCCAGGCGCTTCCTGCTCGCGGTCATGAACGACCCGGCCGCCGAACTAGGACTGCGCATCGAGGCCGCCAAGGCCCTGCTGCCCTACTCCACGCGCTAGGCGCGCACGCGCGGGCGCAGCAGCACCAGTGCCAGCGCGCCCGCCACCACGCCCCAGAAGGCGGAGCCGACCCCGCCCAGCGTCAGCCCCGAGGCCGTGACCAGGAAAGTGATCAGCGCCGGCTCGCGCTGGGACTCGTCCTTCATCGCGGTGGCCAGCCCGGCGCCGATGGTGCCGAACAGGGCCAGGCCGGCCAGCGCCAGCACCAGCTCTCTAGGAAAGGCCGCGAACAGCGCGCCGACCGTGGCGCCGAACAGCCCGACCAGCAGATAGAAGCAGCCGGCAAACAGGCTGGCCCAATAGCGCTTGGCCGGGTCTTCATGGGCCTCGCGCCCGCTGCAGATGGCGGCCGTGATCGCCGCCAGGTTGATCGCGTAGCAGCCAAACGGCGCCAGCAGCAGGTTGACCAGGCCGGTCCAGGCGATCACGGGCGACACCGGCACCTTGGCATAGCCCGAGGCGCGCAGCACCGCCACGCCCGGCACGTTCTGCGAGCTCATCGTGACCACGAACAAGGGAATGCCGACCCCGACCAGGACGCGCAGGTCGAACTCGGGCGCCGTGAACACCGGACTGGCCAGCTCGAGCCGCAGCAGGCTGAAGTCGAGCTGGCCCTGCAGCGCCGCCAGTGCCGTACCCAGCACCAGCACGATGATCACCGCATAGCGCGGCAGCCAGCGGCGCGCCAGCAGATAGGCCAGGAACATCGAAAACACCAGCACGAAGCGCTGCCCCATCGCGACAAACACCTCCATGCCAAAGCGCACCAGCACGCCGGCCAGCATGGCCGACGCGATGCCGGGCGGAATCCGGCCCAGCACCCGCTCGAAGCCCCGGGTCAGCCCGGCCAGCAGGATCAGCAAGGCACTGAACAGGAAGGCGCCGGTGGCCTGCTCCAGGGTGACCCCGGCCAGCGCGGTCACCAGCAGCGCCGCGCCCGGAGTGGACCAGGCCGTCACGACCGGCGCGCGGTAGCGCAGCGACAGGCCGATGCAGGTCAGGCCCATGGCCAGCCCGAGGGCCCAGATCCAGGAGCTGATCTGCGCGGCAGTCGCCCCGGCCGCGGCCGCCGCCTGGAACACGATCGCGGCCGAACTGGTGAAACCGACCAGAACGGTCACGAAACCCGCGGACAGCGGGGCAAGAAAAGTACGCATGATTGCAATCGGGGGCAGGAAAAACCGGGGCCGGGACGGCTGAACTAGTCCCGATTGTCACCGCTCGCAAGCAAGGTCCGGTCATCGCTGCAGGCCACGCACAGCGCCGAATAGTTGTCGTGCCGGGCCGATGCGGTTTGCACGATCCGAGCTGCCATCGCGTCGAGCCAGCCCGATCCCACCGGCTGGCGTGACGACTGGCGCGCCAGTGCCGACTCTATGCCGGCTTCATCGACCCATTCCCACCAGCCATCGGAGCAGAGCAGGAACACATCGCCCGGCAGCACCTCGAACGCCTGCGGCGACACGCTGATCTCGAGCGGATCGGCCGCGCCGATGGCAGAAGTCAGCAGATTGCGCTGGGGATGGCTGCGGATCTGCGCGGCATCCCCATAGCCGGCATCGACCAGCTGCTGCACCAGGCTGTGGTCGCGGGTCTGGCGCAGGATGCTGCCCTGCCTGAACTGGTAGAGGCGCGAATCGCCGACATGGGCAAAGATGCCCTGCCCGCGCTCGCGGTCGATCAGCAACAAGGCGGCCGTGGCATGCATGTCGTCGCGGGTCGCACCCGAGGTCTTCTCGCGCCGCACCGCCTGCTGGGCCTGCTGCAGCAGCGCCAGCGCCTGCGGGCCGGACGCCTCGGGCTGCGCCCTGAAAGCCTGCAACACCGTTTGCACCACCAGCCGGGCCGCCAGGTCGCCGCTGCCGTGACCGCCGGCACCGTCGGACAGCACCCAGCAGGCCGCCGGGCCGGATTGCCAGTAACCGCAGGCGTCCTCGTTGCGCGAGCGCCCGCCGGTCTCGGAGCGAAAGCAGGTGTGGACTTGCAGCATGGGCTTGAGACTCGGGACTTTTCAATCAGACACCAGCAAGCGTCATCAGCCACTATCTTGCGCCATCGTCCGGCGACTGGCGCTGGTGCAGCGCCCCGAGCGTGCCCTGGGTCACCTCGCGCAACAGCTGGCCGACCCGCTCCATCAGCGCCGGCGTCAGCCAGGCGGGCAGGTTCGGCGGCTGGCCCAGGCCGCGCTGGAAAGCGGCCAGCAACTGGGCGGCAGGATCATCGGCTGCTGCATCCCGCTGTGGCGGGGGAACAGCCCCGGCCCCGGGTGACGGGGTCTGAAACTGTGGCTGTGGCTGTGTCTGAGAAGCCGGCGCGGCAGCCTCGGCAGGCTCACGCGCCAGGGACACAGGCATGGCGCCGGCCGCTGGCGCGCACGATTCCCAGGACAACACCATGCCCGCGCTCGACGCCCCCCGGCCAGCGCGCAAGCCGAACAGCTCGTCGATCGACGCCGATTCCAGGGCCAGCCCCATGCCGAGCACATCGCTGGCGGCCGGCTCTATCGGCAACACCGAGGCCGAACCAGCGGGCCGGGACGCCGGCGCCGCGAAGGGATTGGTCAGCGGGACGGGCGCCGGCTGGGCGAGTGGTGTCGCCACGGCAAACACCGCAAACGGGTCGTCAACGGGAACAGGGGCGGCAAGCCCGTGCCTCGACTGCCCCGATTGCCCCGACTGCGACAACTGAGACAACAGCTGCGGCTGCAAGGGCTGCGATGGCTGCGCCCCCCGCGTCAGCGCCACGACCTCGAGCTCGTAGTCGCCGATCGCGAGCTGCTCGCCACCCACCAGCGGCAATCGCCGGCCCCGGCCCAGCGCCTGACCATCGACCCGGGTCGGATTGCTGCCCAGGTCGACCAGCACAAAGCCCTGGCCATCGAACTCGATGCGCGCCTGCAGGCGCGACACATGGCGTTGCGGGTCCGGCAGCAACAACTCGCAGGAGTCGTCGCGGCCCAGACGGCCACCGCGTTGATCGAACTCGAAGGACGGCGGCGGCGGCTCGGACGGCAGGGACGCGCCCCGCCAGCGCAGGACACTGATGCGCAGGGCCTGGACCGGTTCAGACAGAGACTGGGACACCGCTGGCCTCCCTCAGGGCGGACCGTTGAGCACGGTCTCGAAGGTATGGACGCCACTGCCGCCGCCGGTCCTGAGCTGGGGCAGGTACTCGACCCGGACCTTCTGGAAACTCAGCGCCAGCTCCTCGGTCAGGATCGCGCTGTCCTCGCCCTCGCCGCCCCGCAGGCGCTGCTGCACCAGCCGGGCATTCTCGATCGTGAGGGTGAAATAGGCCAGCGGCTCATCCCCGGCCTTGCGCACGGTCAACACCGCCTTGCGGATCAGCTCGTTGGCGCGCAGGGCCGACATCAGCGCCGTGCTCGCGCTGTCGACCCGCTTGGTCACGCGCAGCAACTCGACATTGGTGCGCCCGGTCGGCAAGCCGAAGGCGTCGCCCGGACTGTCCATGCCCCAGGACCAGGACATGACATCGATTTCGCCCGGGTGCGACGCGTCCTGGGACTCGCCGCGCAGCAGGCCCTGCCGGCTGCCCTCTAT
>JAPLPQ010000033.1 GCA_026400105.1 Burkholderiales bacterium | reverse complement strand
GGGCCTCGCTGGTCGAACCGGTGGCTCGCTATCTGGCAGTGGATCACCTGATCACGTCCTGCTTTGGCCCGCAGAAGGTGCACCGGGTCGAGGCCTGGCTCAAGGCCCAGGGCGGTTCACTGGCCGGGCTCGAGCAAAGCTGGTTCTACAGCGATTCGCACAACGATTTGCGGCTGCTCGAAGCCGTCTCCCATCCGGTGGCGGTCGACCCGGATATCCGGCTGGCCCAGCTGGCCGGGCAGCGTCAATGGCCGGTGCTTTCCCTGCGACGCGACATCAACCAGCCCATAGCGGCTTGAGCGACGGTTTTGGTCCCGAGGCCCTACCAGGGCGTGGCCGGCAGCTCCGGCATGTCGGTGCGGTAGCTGGCGAAGCGATCGGCCAGGAAATCCAGGAAAGCCGTGACCTTGGCTGACAGGTGATGGCGCTGGGGATAGAGGGCGTGGATGTCGGCCGCTTCGCCTGCCCAGGGGGCCAGCACGCGGCATAGCTGGCCCTGGCGCAGGTAGGCGGCCACATCCCATTCCGAGCGCAGCACGATGCCATGACCCGCGAGCGCCCAGTCGACGGCGATCTCGCCATGGTTGGTGCTCAGGGGACCCTTGACCTTCACCATCACCTTGTTCTGGCCATCCGTCAGCTGCCAGTGGTTGAAGGTGGCGCTGTTTTCCCGGATCACGATGCAGCGGTGCTGCGCCAGTTCCTGCGGCGTGGTCGGCAGGCCGAAGCCCGACAGATAGGCCGCCGACGCGCAGAGCAGGCGACGGTTGCGCGCGATGCGCCGCGCCATGATCCGGTTGTCGGGCGGACTGCCGAAGCGGATGCCGATGTCCATCGCATGTTCGGTCAGGTCCAGCGGGTGATCGCTCAGCTCGAGCATCACCTCCACCTGGGGATGCTGCAGCACGAAGTCGGAAATCAGCGGCGCCAGATGGCGGCGGCCGAAGCCGAAAGTGGCGTTGACCCGCAGCAGACCCCGGGGGGTTTCTCGGCCGGCCGTCAGCGCTTGTTCCAGCCCTTCGAGGTCCTGCAGAATCCGCTCGCCCTCGTCGAAATAACGCTGTCCCTCCGCCGTCAGGCTCAAGCGGCGGGTGGTGCGGTTGAGCAGGCGCAAGCCAAGACGCCGCTCCAGTGCCGCCAGCCTGCGGCTCACATTGGGTGGCGTGATGCCCATTTCCTGGGCTGCCGCTGCCAGGCTGGGCTGGCGCGCCAGCACCACGAAGAAGGCCAGGTCGGAAACAATGTTCATTCGTGCGTACAGCGCAATTCTGAAGTACTTCGATGTGGATTGTAGTGATCCTTCGAATGAATATCATGGGCGGCATTGCTCTCTGCCCTGCCATTCCCATGACTCTGACCCTGCTTGCCCATCTGTCCATCGTCTTGCTCATCGGCGTCAGCCTGGGATTCTTTGGCGGCCTGTTCGGCATCGGTGGCGGCATCATCGCCGTGCCCTTGTTCGCGCTCGGCTTCGGCATGGATCAGGCGCTGGCGCAAGGCACGGCCCTGGTGCTGATGGCGCCCAATCTGCTGCTGGGCTGGTGGCGCTATCACCAGCGTCATCCCATGCCAGTGCCGGCCATCATCGTGATCGCCCTCTCCGGCACGCTGACGACCTGGCTGATTGCCCGGGTCGCCACCCGGCTCGACCCGCAGCAGCTGCGCTGGATCTTCAGTGCATTTCTGGCCTTGCTGGCCCTGCGCCTGCTCGTCAGCGCCAAGCAGCAGGCCCGCCAGCAGGAGCGGCGCCTGGACATCCGGGTCCTGCCTCTGGTCGGCCTGGTCGGTGGCTGCAGCATGGGTCTGCTCGGCATCGGCGGCGGCCTGCTGGCAGGGCCGCTGCTGTCGGGCTGGCTCGGGCAGCGCCAGACCACGGCGCAGGGTCTGTCATTGGCGCTGGTCGCGCCGAGTTCGGTCGTGGCCCTCGCCACCTATGCCCAGAACCAGCGCGTCGACTGGGCCCTGGGTCTGCCGATGGCGCTCGGTGGCCTGTTGACGGTCTCGGCCGGCGTGGCCCTGGCGCACCGCCTGCCGGAGCGGCCGATGCGGATCTCGTTTGCCTTGCTGGTGCTCGCGACGGCCCTCTGGTTGATCATCGGGCCGCAGCTGATGGTTTGATTGCGGGCTCATGGCTTTTGATTAGATGTTTTACTATTAATATCCGGAGGCTTATTTAAGGACCATCAGTAACCCGGCCCCTTCCTTGCATGAACCCGCCCGCCCATATCCTGATCATTGACGACGTCCCGCTCAACCTTGAGGTGCTGGGTGCCAGCCTGGCTAGAGAATACGATGTCCAGTTCGCTACCTCCGGGGCACAAGGGCTGGCGCTGGTTCAGCAGCAGGCGCCGGACCTGATCCTGCTCGACGTCATGATGCCCGGCATGGACGGCTATCAGGTGCTGCAGATCCTCAAAAGCGATCCGGCGACCCAGTCCATTCCGGTCATTTTCGTCACCGCCAGAAGCGATGTCGAAAGCGAAACCCGGGCGCTGGAAGCCGGTGTGGTCGATTTCATCCACAAGCCGATCAATCCGGTGCTGGTGCGCGCTCGGGTGCGGCTGCAGCTCGCGGCGGCGCTGGCGCAACGTGAGCTGGAGCACAGCCTGAGCGAATTGCACCAGGCCCAGGGGCGCTTGCGTGTGTTGTCGATGGCCACCGAACAGAGTCCGTCAGCCGTCGTCATCTGCGGCCCCAACGCCGCGATCCAGTACGTCAACCCGCAGTTCTGCCAGGTGACGGGCTATGACGCCGCCGAAGTGCTGGGCAAGAATCCCCGCATTCTCAATTCGGGACAGAACGATCCTGCCATCTACCTGGACATGTGGGGCCGGCTCAAGCGCGGCGAGCCGTGGTCGGGCGAGCTGATCAACCGGCGCAAGTCGGGCGAACTCTTTCGCGAAGAAGCCCATCTGGCGCCGATCAAGGACGATGAAGGCCGCACGCTGCACTATGTGGCGGTCAAGACCGACATCACGGCGCGCCACCAGGCCGAGCAGGCACTGGCCCAGGCGCGCCAGCGCGAGCTCGAGGCAGGTGCCTTCATCCAGCACAAGCTGCTGTTTGGTCGGGTGCCGCAAGACCTCGAAGCCTGCCAGCTGGCCTGCTACACCGAACCCTGCCAGGGTGTCGGGGGTGACTTCTACACCTTCACCCGCCTCAGCAGCTCGGTGTTCGAGGTCTTGAGCGGCGATGTCATGGGCAAGGGTGTCACCGCGGCGCTGATTGGCGCCGGCATCAAGAACACCTATCGCTGGTTGTTCTCCGAGCTGATGGCGGCCCAGACTCCGGGCAGCTACCCCAGCGCCGCCACCTTGATGAACGCGCTGCACGCCGCGGTCACCCCGGAACTGATCGCCGTCAACGCGTTTGTCACGATGTCGCTGCTGCGCATTGACTGCAAGGCAAAAACGTTGAGCTGGGTCAATGCCGGCCATACCCCGACGCTGCTGGCGCAAGGGCAGCAGGTCACTGAGCTGATCGGCGACAACCTGCCCATCGGCGTGCTGGAGCACGAGGTCTATGCCGAGCACAGGGTGCAGCTGCAAGCTGGCGACACGCTGTTGCTGTACTCGGACGGACTGTCGGAGTCGGCCAATCCGTCCCAGCAGTACTACGGCGACCAGCGCATTCAGCAATTGCTGAAGCAGGGCCAGCAGGCCGGTCACAGCCCGGAGCTGATGATGGCGACCCTGCGCCGTGACATCGAGGCCTTCACCGATCAGTCCCCGGCTGAGGACGACAGGACGGCGGTTTTCATCCAGCTTCAGGCGGCTTGAGGCCTGGCCCGTCCTGCCGATGCCGCCATGATCAGGGCGATCGCGCTATGTTGATTCCGGCGCGAGTTGACCGAACTCTGATCTGATCTGATCTGATCTGATCTGAGCGCGGGGCTCATCTCCCCTGGCCCGTACAAAAATTCTCAAGGCCGAACGGCGATTTCGTTCCTGACCGCCTTCACGCCCTTGACGCCGCGGGCGACGCTCTCGGCGGTGTTGCGCTCGAGCGTGCTCTTGGCAAAGCCCGACAGCATCACGGTCCCGTTCAGGGTCTCGACGCTGATCGATGAGCCAGCCACGGTCTTGTCCTCGAACAGACGCGACTTCACCAGGCTGGTGATCCCGGCATCGTCGATGTAGGCGCCGACGGTTTCCTGGCCCCGGGTCACGGCGCAGCCGGTCGCGGAGAGCAAGGCGACAGCCGCAACGGCAGCGGCAAGGGTGTTGCGCAGGATCATGGAAAACCTCCAGTAGAAATAGGGTGTGGTGCTGACCAGCCAGCAGATGCCGGTGATCAACTTCCTGTCCATGTCCTGAATGGCAAATGACAGAAAGCGAATCCATTCTACGCCGATGACTGCATCGGTCTGTCTGGCTTCCGTCAGGCATGTCTATCGGGTCAACCGCTCCAGCGCCACGGCTTGACCTGAGCCGGGCAGGGTGGCTGCGCCAGGGCGCTGGCGACGGCACGGACTTGCAGCCTTTCCTGAACTTACTGGGGTGGCTATGATCCATCCTGTATCTGATGTGAAAAAAATAAGAATTTGGTCAAGAGGCCGGTTCAGGGAGTGAATCCATGGTCATGTCTACGCTGCGGTTGAAAAATCAACTGTTGTCCTCGTTGCCCGATGCCGAGTGGCCGTACTGGCATTCCTTGCTCGAGTCGGTCGACTTGCCTGCCGGCAAGTTGCTCTACGAGTCGGGCAGTTCCATTCATCACGTCTACTTTCCCCTGACGGCGGTGGTGTCGCTCTACCACATGACCGATAGCGGGGCCAGCGCCGAGGTGGCTCTGGTCGGCCATGAGGGTATGGTCGGGATTTCCAGCTTCATGGGTGGCGGCGGTGCGACCAGCCATGCCGTGGTGCTCTGTGCCGGTCAGGCGTTGCGGCTACCGTCATTGGCCATCCGGCGCCGCTTCGAGCAGTCGAGCCAGGTGCAGAGCCTGATGCTGTGCTACACCCAGGCGCTGATCGGCCAGATGGCGCATACCGCCGTCTGCAACCGCCATCATTCGATCGACCAGGCCTTGAGTCGCTGGTTGCTGCTGAGCCTGGATCGTGTCGCGGGTCATGAGCTGCGCATGACCCAGGAGCTGATTGCCAATATGCTGGGCGTTCGTCGCGAGGGGGTGACCGAGGCGGCGCTCAAGCTGCAGCGTGCCGGTCTGATCCGCTATGCCCGTGGCCGCATCACCTTGCTCGATCGGCCGGGCCTGGAGCACCGGTCCTGTGAATGCTATCGCGCCATCAAGGCCGAATACGACCGCTTGCGGCCCGAGCCGGTGCTGGATCGACCGCTTCATGTCTGTGCCAGGCGCCATCACCCGCTGCTGGGCCGATTGCCGGAAAATGCAATCGGCTGAGTCTGGTCGCTTGCCGGGGAACCCATCCATGTCCTTCTTTTCTCGCTGGTCCAGGCGCCGGGCGCCGGCCTTGCCCGAAGCGCCGCTGCTGGCCGAGGCTTACTGGAGCTTGCCCGCCGAAGCCTTGCTGAAGGCGCTGGCAGCCGAGCGGCACGGACTTTCCCATGGCGAAGCCTCTGCCCGCTTGACGCGCTACGGCCCCAACTCGCTCAAGGCCATGAAGCAGGCCACGGCCTGGGGCCTGTTCCTGAACCAGTTCAGGAGTCCGCTGGTGCTGATCCTGATTGCCGCCTCGCTGATCTCGCTGCTGGCGGCGGAATGGGTCGATGCCGGGGTGGTGCTGGCCATCGTGCTGGGCAGCACCTTGCTGGGTTTCACCCAGGAATATGTCGCCAGCCATGCGATCGAGAAACTGCGCTCGAAAGTGGTGGTCCACACGACGGCATGGCGCGATGGTCAGGTCCAGCTGCTGCCTGCCGAGCGCCTGGTGCCGGGCGATCTGGTGCAGCTCTCGGCCGGCAGCCTGATTCCGGCCGATGGGGTGGTGCTGCAAGCCAATGACTGCTTCGTCAACCAGGCCGTGCTGACGGGGGAGACCTTTCCGGTCGAGAAAATGCCCGACGTGATTGCCGCCCAGGCGGGTCTGGCCGAGCGCAGCAACTGTGTCTTCATGGGCACCAGTGTCAGTAGCGGCTCGGCCCAGATCCTGATCGTGCGGACCGGCAAGGCCACTGTGTTCGGGCAGATCGCCGACAAGCTGGCCTTGCGCCCGCCGCTGACCGAGTTCGAGCGCGGCCTGCAGCGTTTTGGCGATCTGCTCACGCGCATCATGCTGGTGATGGTGCTGGCCGTGCTGGCGATCAACATCCTGCTCGACAAGCCGGCAATCGCCTCGCTGCTGTTTGCGCTGGCGCTGGCGGTCGGCCTGACCCCGGAGCTGTTGCCGGCCATTGTCAGCATCACGCTGTCGCATGGCGCCAAGCGGATGGCCAGGCAGGGCGTGATCGTGCGTCGGCTCAACTCGATCGAGAACCTCGGCAGCATGGATGTGCTGTGCACCGACAAGACCGGCACCCTGACCGCGGGCGTGGTCGAGCTCGACGCGGCGCTCGATGCGGCCGGGCAGGCCGGTGCGGCGGTCTTGCGGCTCGCGGCCCTCAACGCCAAGTTCCAGAGCGGGCTGGTCAATCCGCTCGATGATGCGGTGCTGGCCGCCACCGGCAAGGCCGGCCTGGAGCTCGAGGCCTGGAGCAAGATCGACGAGATTCCCTATGATTTCGTGCGCAAATGCCTGTCGGTGGTGGTGGCCGATGCCGGCGGCGAGCGCCAGCTGATCAGCAAGGGCGCGCTCGACAAGATCCTGGACCGCTGTGTGAGCGTTGGCGAGCAGGCCGCCGCGCTCGATGCCGGCTGGCGCGCGCAGATCGAGGCGCGCTACGACGAATGGAGCGCCCAGGGCTATCGGGTGCTTGGCGTGGCGACGCGTCCGGTCGAGCTGCGCCAGACCAGCTATACCCGTGCCGACGAGTGCGGGCTGTGCTTTGCCGGCTTCCTGCTGTTCATGGACCCGCCCAAGGCCGACGTGCGCCAGACCCTGCTCGACCTGACGCAGCGCGGCGTCGCGCTCAAGATCATCACCGGCGACAACCGCAAGGTGGCCCGGCATGTGGCCGTGGCGGTCGGTTTGCCGGTCGAGCATCTGCTGACCGGGCACGACCTCGACGAGATGGGCGACGAGGCGCTGCTGCATGCGGCGGGCCTGTGCACGGTGTTTGCCGAGGTCGATCCGAACCAGAAGGAGCGCATCATCCTGGCGCTGCAGAAGACCGGCCATGTGGTGGGCTATATGGGCGACGGCATCAACGATGCGTTGGCGCTGCACCAGGCCGATGTCGGCATTTCGGTCGACACGGCGGTCGATGTCGCCAAGGACGCGGCGGATTTCGTGCTGCTGCACAAGGATCTTGCCATCCTGCGCCAAGGCATCGACGAAGGCCGCATGACCTTCGCGAACACGCTCAAATACATCCTGGCTACTAGCAGTGCCAACTTCGGCAACATGTTCAGCATGGCCGTGGCTTCGGTCTACCTGCCCTTCCTGCCGCTGCTGGCATCGCAGATCCTGCTCAACAACTTCCTGGCCGACATTCCCGCGACGACCCTTGCTGGCGACCGGGTGGACGAGGAATGGGTCGCTCAGCCGCGCCGTTGGGACACGATCTTCATCCGCGACTACATGGTGCGGTTCGGCTTGCTGAGCTCGATGTTCGACCTGCTGACCTTTGGCACGCTGCTGTACCTGTTTCAGTCCACGCCTGAGGAGTTCCGCACCGGCTGGTTCCTCGAGTCCTTGCTGACCGAGCTCGTGATCGCGCTGGTGGTGCGTACCCGGCGCCCGTTCTACCGCAGCCGGCCAGGCAACTGGCTGCTGATCAGCACCGTATTGGTGATCATCGTGGCGCTGGTCCTGCCCTATCTGCCCTGGAGTCAGGTCTTCGGCTTCGTGCCTTTGCCAGCTCCCTTGCTGTTGAGCATGATCGGCCTGACCCTGGCCTATGTGCTGGCGGTCGAGCTGGCCAAGAAGGCTTTCTATTCGCGCGCCGTCAGCGCCCGCCCATGAAAAAAGGACCTTGGTGGTCCAAGGTCCTTGTTTGCTGGCCCGCCGAGCTGGCGCGCCGCTGGCTGGCACAGCCGGGTCAGAGGACCGGCTGTGCGCTGATCAGTTGATCAGTAACGGCCGCCGCCGTAGCCGCCACCGTTGCCACCGCCGTAGCCGCCACCACCATTGCCGCCGCCGAAGCCGCCACCGCTGCGACGAGCGCCGCCGCCGAAGCCGCCCGGACGGTCTTCCTTCGGACGTGCGACGTTGACGGTGATGGCACGGCCATCAACCGACATGCCGTTCAGGGCTTCGATGGCAGCTTGCGCTTCTTCATCGGTACCCATTTCGACAAAGCCGAAGCCCTTGGAGCGGCCGGTTTCGCGGTCGGTCATGACCTTGGCCGAGACGACGGTGCCGTACTCGGAGAAGTTTTGTTGCAGGCTGCCATCGTTGACCGAGTAGGGCAGGTTACCGACGAAGAGTTTGTTGTTCATATGAGTTCCTATTGAGGCGCGTGCAAAAGTTGCTGAGCGCGCCGGGTTGCTATTGGTGGGGTGGGTAATCAGCGGAACTTGCGTCGCGCTGGTGCCGCTCCACCGCCGGAGCGGGGCTCCAGATGGCGGAAGGTGATGCGGCCCTTGGTCAGGTCGTAAGGAGACAGTTCGAGCGTCACTTTGTCGCCGGCCAGGATGCGGATATGGTTCTTGCGCATCTTGCCGCCCGAGTAGGCGATCAGGGTGTGACCGTTGTCCAGGGTCACGCGGAAGCGAGAGTCGGGCAGCACTTCGTCTACCTTGCCTTGCATTTCGATCAGGTCTTCCTTCGACATGAGGGGCTCCTTGTAGCGGTATGGATGGGGATGTCTGGGGCCTCAGGCCGCAAGCTGCGCAGGCAGCAGGCCGGGGCACTGGTTCAAGGCGTATTGCAGCGCTTCGTCACGGCAGCTAAACCGGGGCACGAAACGGAACACGCGGTCCAGCGTGCCGCTGCCGCGGCCGCTGCGAATCGACAGCGAGGCGGCATAGTCGCCGGACTCGGTGGAATGAGTAAAGGGGGAGACAAGGAACTTGCCCACCGAAAATGTTTTTTCTAGTGTGGTGGTCATCAATCAAGGCCAAATCTATGGCCGGCTGCAATATAAGGTTGTCGAGACGAGCGCCTGTAGTGGGGCGGCTCTTAGCGACCAAGGTCTTGGGGTGGCTGGTCCTGTATCAGGAACTGACCAGCAGTTAGGCTCGCCGCAAAGGGGGGAGTGTGACAACCCATGAGACCGAGAACGTCGCTAGGGAGCTGAGGTGGCGGGATAAAATAAACCGCAGACCATGTCAGACAACAGTCGCTGCAAAGGTAAGCAAGTCGCAACGATGTTGGTATTCTACTACCGATCCTGAATCTGTGCGGATCATGGCTGGTTTTATTGCGTAGCGGCTTTCATCGGCTTGTCATCAGGGGTGGAGAATTTCTGTCCGGGCAACAGATCGGCCCGCATTTCATGAGCTAATGTCTACATGGTTCGCATACATGCCCGCATCGGTCTCAGCTACGACGTCGGT
Source organism: Burkholderiales bacterium (assembly GCA_026400105.1). Lineage (GTDB taxonomy): Bacteria > Pseudomonadota > Gammaproteobacteria > Burkholderiales > Burkholderiaceae_C > Malikia. The sequence goes on along the minus strand of JAPLPQ010000033.1, from coordinate 5,834 downwards.
CCCCAGGGCGCCGACTTCATTTTCAACCTCCAGGCGGCTCGCACGGCGCAGCAGAGCGTGGTCTGGGAGCAGCTCGATATCCAGCCCTTCGTCTTCAGCGTCGAGAGCTTCGATCCAGCCACCAACAACCGGACGCTGCGCCTGACCGCACCGCCCGGGCATCTGGAGCTGGATTACCGCTGCACGGTCGACCTGCGCCACCATATCGAGTTGCCGCATGAAGTGGCCGAGGTTCCGATCGCGCAGCTGCCGCCGGCCGTGCTGCCCTATCTCTACCCGAGCCGCTACTGCCAGTCGGACTGCCTCGGTCCGCTGGTGATGGAGCAGTTCGGCCATCTGCCGCGTGGCTACAGCCGGGTGCAGGCGGTGGTCGACTGGGTCGGCCAGCAGGTCAGCTTCAAGTCCAACACCAGCAACTCAGCGACCTCGGCGCTCGACACGCTGCGCGACCGCGTCGGCGTCTGCCGCGATTTCGCCCATCTGTTCATCGCGCTGTGTCGCGCGCTCAACATTCCGGCGCGCTTTGCCACCGGCATCGACTACGGCGCCGACCCGGCCCTGGGGCCGCAGGACTTCCATGCCTATGTCGAGGTCTATCTGGGCCACCGCTGGTATATCTTCGATCCTTCGGGCACGGCGATTCCGATGGGCTTCATCCGCATCGGCACCGGGCGCGATGCCGCCGATGTGTCGTTTGCCACCATCTTCGGTGGCTTCCAGTCGGCAGCACCCCTGATCGAGATTCGCGCCGAGACCGGGCCGGTGCCCGGTTTCGAGCTGCCGGTCCATCGGCACTGGGCCATTTCGACCGCTGCCTGAGGGCCGGTCTCGGCCCTTTTTCCGACACCCGATTTTTCCCTGTGATGATCCTTCATCACCCTCCTGTGGAGCATTCATGGCCAACTCTCCCGATCAAGTCAGCATGGCATTGTTCTGCGACTTCGAGAACGTCGCGCTCGGCGTGCGCGATGCCAATTACGACAAGTTCGACATCAAGCGCATCCTCGAGCGCCTGCTGCTCAAGGGCAGCATCGTGGTCAAGAAGGCCTATTGCGACTGGGACCGCTACAAGGGCTTCAAGGCCACGATGCACGAGGCCAATTTCGAGCTGATCGAGATCCCGCATGTGCGTCAGTCGGGCAAGAACTCGGCCGACATCCGGCTCGTGGTCGACGCGCTCGACCTCTGCTACACCAAGTCGCATGTCAACACCTTCGTGATCATCAGCGGCGACTCGGACTTCTCGCCGCTGGTCTCCAAGCTGCGCGAGAACGCCAAGAAGGTGATCGGCGTCGGCGTCAAGCAGTCGACTTCGGACCTCTTGATCGCCAACTGCGACGAGTTCATCTTCTACGACGACCTGGTGCGCGAGAGCCAGCGCGCGCTGGCCAGACGCCAGCCAGCCGATGCGCCCGCCGCACCGCGCCGCTCGGCCGAGGAGGAGCGCCAGCGCAAGGAGACGCTGGACAAGCGCCGCACCCAGGCGGTCGAGATCGCGGTCGAGACCTTCGATGCGCTGGTGTCCGAGCGCGGCGACAGCGGCAAGATCTGGGCTTCGGTGCTCAAGGAAGCGATCAAGCGCCGCAAGCCCGATTTCAACGAGACCTATTTCGGTTTCCGCGCCTTCGGCAACCTGCTCGAGGAAGCCCAGGCGCGCGGCCTGCTCGAGTTCGGCCGCGACGAGAAATCGGGCGCCTATGTGTTCCGCAGCAACGCGGCTGCGGCGCAGGGGCAGGCCGAGTCCGAGGGCGAACGGCCAGTGCCGGCCCAGGCCCGCCCGGCTGCGCCAGCCAGGAGCGAGTCCGCCAGCGAGGGCAAGGAGCCTCGGCGGCGCGGGCGGGCCGGGCGCAAGCCGGTCCAGGTCGAAGCCGATGTCGAGCCGGAATTTTCCGAGGCAGCGGAGTCCGCAGTGCAGGACGTTGAGCCGGACGATGAGGCTCAGGCTCGCCCGGCCAGGCTGGAACGCGCCTTGCCGCTGCAGCCCGAAGTCGAGGCCAAAGCCGAGCCCGAGCCTGAGCCCGAATTCGAACGGCCGAGCTATTTCCGCCAGCAGGCCCCGAGGCCGCAGCCCGTGCCGCCAGCGGCGCCCGAAGTGGTTGAGGCTGTCGAGGAAATCGAGGCTCAGCCCGAAGCCGAGCCTGCTCCAGCACCCGTACCGGTACTCGAGAAGGCTGCTGCACCGCGCCGGATTCGTGCGCCCCGCAAGACGGCGGCCAAATCCGCTGTCGCTGCGACGGCTGCCGAGCCCGCTGTTGCCGAAGCCAGCCCGACCCCGCTGGATTTTCCTGCGCTGTCCGAGCCAGAAGCGTTGCCGGAGCCGGTTTTTGCCTGGCCTGTAAAGCAGGCAGAGCCCGTCCCCGTCAAGGTGGCGCGCCCGCGTCGCGCCCGCAAGACTACCGGTGGCGCGCAGCCTGATTGAGCCCGTAGCTGGCCTGCAGCCCTTCGGCGGCCTGCTGGCCACTGCGCACCGCACCTTCTAGCGTGGCGGGGTAGGGACCCGCCACATAGTCGCCAGCGGCCCATAGCCGCGACGCGATGGCAGCGTCTGGCCGTTGCAGTCCTGGCGTGCAGGCGAAGGTCGCGCGTTTCTCGACCACCGTTCGCAACGGCTGCAGGCTGGCCAGTCCGAGCTGCTCGCGTGCCTGTGCCAGCACCTGGCGTTCGATCTCGGCGCGCTCGCCCTGGCTGGCGCTGACGACGAAGGCCAGCAGGCCGGCCGGCCCGCCGAGCTGGCCGCGATCGAAGGCGAATTGCGCCGGCGCCTCGGGCGCGCTGCGCAGCGCGACCATGGCGGCGCCGTCCGGCAGCCCGCCTGGGCTGCCGTCCGCGTTTCGTGCCTGGGCATAGCAGGTGGCGATGGCTTCATGCGCCAGGGCTTCGGCCTGTGCGATCCAGCGCCCGCTGCCCGATTCTGTCAGTCCGCCGCTCAAGCCGTCCGGATCATCCATCTTGTCCAGGCCAGCGCTGCGCACCAGTCGCGCGGCCTCGCGCGGCGGGCAGGCCAGCAGCACCGCGTCGTAGTCCTGGTTCTCGATGCGCCAGCCCGCAGGCCGGCGCTGCAACGCCACCACGCGCCGCCCGGCATGCAATCTGGCGCCGCGATCGGCTAGCCAGCGCAGGGCAGGGCCGGGCAGCAGTTCGCCGAGGTCGACCCGCGGCAGCAGCAGGTCGGCGCCGCGCCAGCGGCCGTGGCCAGCACCGAACAGCGCGTCCTGCAGCACGCGCAGCAGCACGGCCGCGCTCGCCTGTGACAGCGGGGTGTTGAGCGCGGACAGGCAGAGCGGCTCGATCAGTTCGTCGATCACGCGCGGTGGCAGTCCGGCACAGAGTCCGGCCACGCTGAGGTCCGCCGGGCAGGAAAATCCTGCTGCCCGCCAGCGCAAGCTGGCCTGCAGCAGCGCGAAACGGTCGCGCCAGCCCCAGCCGCGCGCGCCCAGGATGGCGGCCAGCAGGTCCAGCGGTGGCGGCCAGCGCGCGGCCCATCCCGGTACCGCCAGCCCGGAGCCGTCGGCGTAGCGCAGATCGAGCGGGAGCTGCAGCAGGGCGGATTCGAGGTTCACGCCGAGCTGCTGCATCAGGCCCAGCGTCGCGCGGTAGCCGCCGATCAGGATATGCTGGCCGTTGTCGAGTTCCGGCATCCCGGCCGGCACCTGTCTGGTCTGTACTGTCTGGCCAGTCAACGCGCGGGCGCGACCGCCCCATTGGCGCGCGGCTTCGTAGAGCTCGACCTGCCAGCCCAGTTCGGTCGCGCGCACCGCAGCGGCCAGTCCGGACCAGCCGCCGCCGACCACGGCCAGCCGGCGCGCTTGTCCGTTTTCCGGCTGTGCGGGCCGCGAGGAGGGCGTCACAGCCGGCCCAGCGCCTGCACCTTCCAGGCCAGCCAGAGCTTGCGCAGCGGCGTCAGGCTCACGCGCCGGGTCAGCACCAGCTGCGGCTCGCGCGCGATCTCGTGCAGCAGGGTGCGGTAGATGCTGGCCATCATCAGGCCGGGTTTTTGCGCTCGGCGATCCTGGGCCGGCAGCATGGTCAGCGCCTCGTCGTAGGTCGCCAGGGCGCGCTCGATCTGGAACCGCATCAGCGCCTCGAAGCGCCGCGGGAAGCTGGCGTCGGAGGTGCTGCCGCGCTTGATCAGCTCATGCGCCTTGACGTCGAAGCGCTGCAGGTCCTCGATCGGCAGGTAGACGCGGCCGCGCACCGCGTCCTCGCCGACGTCGCGGATGATGTTGGTCAGCTGCAGCGCCAGCCCGAGCCGATGCGCATAGTCAGTGGTGCGCGCATCGGTCTGGCCGAAGATGTTGGCTGCGACCTCGCCGACCACGCCGGCGACCAGATGGCAGTACTGCTTGAGGTTGGCGAAGTCGAGGTAGCGGGTCTGGGTCAGGTCCATTTCGCAACCCTCGATCACCTGCAGCAGATGGCGTGCCTCGATGCCGAAGGTCTGGCTGTGCGGCAGCAGGGCCTGCAGCGCCGGGTGGCTGGCCTGGCCGGCAAAGGCGTTCCTGACCTCGCCGCGCCACCAGTCGAGCTTGGACTGCGCGATGCCGGGGTCCGACACCTCGTCGACCACATCGTCGATCTCGCGGCAGTAGGCATAGAAGGCCGTGATGGCGGCACGCCGCTCCGGCGGCAGGAACAGGAAGGCGTAATAGAAGCTGCTGCCCGAGGCGGCGGCTTTTTGCTGGGCGTATTCTTGTGGCGTCACGGTGTCATGGCGTCATGGCGTCATATGGGACCCAGAGTGTAAGGGGCCAGCCCCTGGGCCGGGCTTGCTTGCCGCTCAAGCCCTCATGCGCAGCGCGCGCCACAGCAGCAGCGGCAGGTCGGCAGCGCCGAGCTTGGGGCGATGGCGCCAGGTCCGATGCTGCAGCCGCTCGATCTGGTCCAGGATCAGCAGGCCGCCTTGCACCACCAGCCGCAGTTCCCAGCCCAGGCGTCCGGGCAGGCGGATTGCCAGTGGGGCGCCGTCTTGCATCAGCGTGCGCGCCTGCTGCGTCAGCTCGGCCAGCAGCGCGCGCGCGGCGGTGTCCTGTTGCGGGTCAAGCTCCGGCGCGAGCAGCGCGGCCTCGTCGACGCCATGGCGGGCCAGCCGGTCCAGCGGCAGGTAGTGGCGCCCGCGCTGCAGGTCGAGTCCGAGGTCCTGCCAGAAGTTGATCAGTTGCAGCGCGCTGCAGATCGCATCGCTCTGGCGCAGCGACTGGGCGTCATGCACGCCGTACAGGTGCAACAGCAGGCGCCCGACCGGATCGGCCGAGCGACTGCAGTAGTCGAGCAGGGCGGTGCGGTCGGCGTAGCGGCTGCCGGCGGCGGTGTAGCGCACATCCTGCTCGAAGGCGTCGAGCAGGTCGTGCAGCGGCTGCGCCGGCAGTTGGTGCGCCGCGATCGCGCGCGCCAGGGCCGCGAACTGGCCGGACCAGCGTGCATCGGCGGGTGGCTGGCCGGCCAGTGCGCGTTCGAGTTCGGCGCGGTAGGCCGCCAGTTCGGCCAGGCGCTGGGCCGGGCTCGCATCGCCTTCGTCGGCGATGTCGTCGGCGCTGCGCGCGTAGTGGTAGAGCGCCGTGACGGTCGGGCGCAGCCGCGCCGGACAGAGCCAGGAGGCGACGGGGAAGTTTTCGTAATGGTCCACACCTTGCATGGGCCTATGCTGCCACAGGACTGGTGCGCAAAAGCGGTCGCTTCTGGCCTTACAATCTTGACTTTCGCTGATCAGTCCGCAACAGGCTGGTCACGAATGGACTGCGCGGGTGGCGAAATTGGTAGACGCACCAGGTTTAGGTCCTGACGCCTTCACGGGCGTGCCGGTTCGAGTCCGGCCTCGCGCACCACCCCTTCTCTCT
>JAPLPQ010000061.1 GCA_026400105.1 Burkholderiales bacterium | reverse complement strand
GCGCTGTTCGGGATCGGCCGTGTGCAGCCGGGTAACATCGACCAGGTCGGCGATCACTGCCGAGGCGGTGGGCTCGGCGCCGGCGCCCTTGCCGTAGTAGAGCGTGGCGCCGACCGCATCGGCCTGCACCAGCACCGCGTTCATCGCGCCTTCGACGTTGGCGATCAGGCGCTTGGCCGGCACCAGGGTCGGGTGCACGCGCAGCTCGACGCCGCCCTCGACGCGCTTGGTGATGCCCAGCAGCTTGATGCGGTAGCCCAGCTGCTCGGCGTACTTGATGTCGGCCGCACCGAGCTTGGTGATGCCCTCGACATAGGCCTTGTCGAACTGGACCGGGATGCCGTAGGCGATCGCGCTCATGATCGTGGCCTTGTGCGCGGCGTCGACGCCCTCGATGTCGAAGGTCGGATCGGCTTCGGCGTAACCCAGGCGTTGCGCTTCCTTGAGCACCACGTCGAAGTCCAGGCCCTTGTCGCGCATCTCGGACAGGATGAAGTTGGTGGTGCCGTTGATGATGCCGGCCAGCCACTGGATGCGGTTGGCGGTCAGGCCCTCGCGCAGCGCCTTGATGATCGGGATGCCACCGGCGACGGCGGCCTCGAAGGCCACCATCACGCCCTTGGCCTGCGCAGCGGCGAAGATCTCGGTGCCGTGCACGGCCAGCAGCGCCTTGTTGGCGGTGACGACATGCTTGCCGGCCGCGATGGCCTCGAGCACCAGCGCCTTGGCGATGCCGTAGCCACCGATCAGCTCGACCACGATGTCGATCTCGGGGTTGGCGATCACGGCACGCGCGTCGCTCACCACCTGCACGCCCTCGCCCACTGCCGAGCGGGCGCGCTCGACATCGAGGTCGGCGACCATCGTGATCTGGATGCTGCGGCCGGCACGGCGGGTGATCTCTTCCTGGTTGCGCTTGAGCACGTTGAACGTGCCGCTGCCCACGGTGCCTATGCCCAGCAGGCCGACTTGGATCGGTTTCATCGGATGTTTTCCAGTTGCAAAAATTGAAAGGGGGTTCAGGCGCGGTCGGTACCGTGGCGCTTGCGGAAGTTGGCCAGGAAGCGTGCGATGCGACCGACCGCATCGGCCAGATCGTTCTCGTGCGGCAGGTAGACCAGGCGGAAGTGATCCGGCGTCGGGTAGTTGAAGCCCGTGCCCTGCACGATCAATACCTTCTCCTCGGCCAGCAGGTCGTAGGCGAACTGCTGGTCGTCGGCGATCGGATAGATCTCGGGGTCCAGGCGCGGGAACATGTAGAGCGCGGCCTTGGGCTTGACGCAAGTCACGCCCGGGATCTCTGTCAGCAGCTGGTACGCGAGGTCGCGCTGGCGGCACAGGCGCCCGCTCGGGGCCACCAGGTCGTCGATGCTCTGGTAGCCACCCAGGGCGGTCTGGATCGCGAGCTGGCCCGGCGTGTTGGCGCACAGGCGCATCGAGGCCAGCATGTTCAGGCCCTCGATGTAGTCGCTGATGCGGCGCTTGTCGCCCGACACGATCATCCAGCCGGCACGGTAGCCACAGCTGCGGTAGTTCTTCGACAGGCCGTTGAAGGTGATGAAGGGCACGTCATCGGCCAGCGAGGCGATCGAGGTGTGGACATTGCCGTCGTACAGCACCTTGTCGTAGATCTCGTCGGCGAACACGATCAGGCCGTGACGGCGCGCGATCGCGACGATCTGCAGCAGCACCGAGTCCGGGTAGAGCGCACCGGTCGGGTTGTTCGGGTTGATGATCACGATGCCCTTGGTGCGGGGCGTGATCTTGCGCTCGATGTCGGCCAGGTCCGGGTTCCAGTCCGACTGCTCGTCGCACATGTAGTGCACCGGCGTGCCGCCCGACAGCGAGACCGAGGCGGTCCAGAGCGGGTAGTCGGGCGCGGGCACCAGGATCTCGTCGCCCGGATTGAGCAGCGCGTTCATCGACATCGCGATCAGCTCGCTGGCGCCGTTGCCCAGATAGACATCCTCGACCGTGACGCCGGCGATGCGCTTTTCCTGACAGTAATGCACGACCGACTTGCGCGGCGCGAACAGGCCCTTGCTGTCGGTATAGCCGGCCGCCTGCGGCAGGTTGCGGATCATGTCCTGCACGATCTCCTCGGGCGGCTCGAGCCCGAACACCGCCAGGTTGCCGATGTTGAGCTTGATGATCTTGTGGCCGTCTTCCTCCATCGCCCGCGCTTTGTCCAGCACGGGCCCACGGATGTCGTAGCAGACGTTGTCCAGCTTGGCGGATTTATGGATGATGGGGGCTGCCATGGTCTCAACCTCGGTGAAACCTATAATTTCACCACACTTTTGAGCTCACGCCATGAAACTCCAGCCCGACCACTTCGACACCCTGTTCATCAATGCCTATGCAGAGGACTGGATCGCCGTCAGCGGCGAGAAAAAACACCACAGCCTGGTCGTGAGCTCGCAGGGCCGCTGCAGCGACTGGGGCTGCCAGAGCTTCGCTGAGCTGAGCGCCGCGCATTTCGCCACCCTGGCCGAGGACGCGCCCGAAGTGGTGATCTTCGGCAGCGGCGCCAAGCTGCGCTTCGTCTCGCCCGCGCTGCTGCGCGGCCTGATCGAGCGTGGCATCGGGGTCGAAACCATGGACACGGCTGCGGCTTGCCGCACTTACAACATTTTGGCCCAGGAGGGGCGCCGGGTGGTCGCAGCACTGCTGCTCGAGACCTCCTGAGCCAACGCGCAGCCGCCCGCCTGGGAGATGGGCGCGCTTCGGGGTAAAATAGCAGGCTGATTCCCGTAGCCATGCGCGCATGCCCGGCCCTTGACAAGGTCGTCAAATGTCGTGCACGGCGGCATATTACCTTACCCGATCCGAGCAGGGAGCCGAACAATGGCCGTTGTCGTCAATAAACTTATTCCTGAATTTGAAGCCAATGCGACCGGGGGTGTCAAGGTCAGCAACCAGTCGCATCACGGGCAGGTCATGGTGCTGTACTTCTATCCCAAGGACAACACCCCGGGCTGCACCACTGAAGCGCTGCAGTTCCGCGAATATTTCAAGCATTTCGTCGAGGAAGGCGCCGTCGTCTTCGGCGTCTCGCGCGACAACATGAAGTCGCACGACGAGTTCAAGCTCAAGCTCGAACTGCCGTTCGAACTGATCGCCGACACCGAAGAAAAGATGTGCCACATGTTCGGCGTGGTCAAGAACAAGATCATGTACGGCAAGAAGGTCAAGGGCATCGAGCGCAGCACCTTCCTGATCGGCGCCGACGGCCAGCTCAAGCAGGAATGGCGCGGCCTCAAGGTCCCCGGCCATGTCGAGGAAGTGCTGGCTGCGGTCAAGGCGCTCAAGCAGGCCGCCTGAGTTTCAGCCAGGCCGGGCCCTGCTACCCTGCGCCGGGTCGCAGCGGACTCGGCAGGCATCGGCAGGCATCGGCGGCATTTTGCCGCCGGCAGGCATGGTGCTGATGCATAATGGTTCGCATGTCTAGAGGCATTGAAACGAACCCCTTTGCCACCCCACCATCCCTAGCCGCCCGGTGATCCTGGCGGCTTTTTGCTTTCTGGTCAGCCCATGCCCCTGCCCCCCGCTCCCTCCCGCAAAGCCGCACGAGTCCCGACCGAGGCCTTCGAGGTCAAGGCCAGCCGCAAGACCGTGGTGAGCCAGCAAGCAGTCGACACCCAGACCTCGACTCCGGCCGAAGCACTGGCATTGCCCGTGACGCTCGCCAGCGCGCCGGCCCCGGCTCCCGCCAAGACCGTGCGCCGTCGCCGCACGGCGGCGCCTGCAGCCGAAGTCATGGCATCCGGCACCGAGTCCGCTGCCATCGGTACGCTGGCAGTGGCCCAGGCGACGCCCGAACTCCAGACCAGCACAGGAGCCGGGACCGCAACCCAGGCCACCCCGGCGGTCAAGCCCGCGCGCAAGGCCGCCGCACGCAAGAAGGTCGCTGCGGTCAGCGAGGTGGCTGTGCCGATTGGCCAGCCGCAACCAGTGGCTGTAGCCGACACCGTGGCGCCAGCCAAGCCACTGGTCGAAGTCGTGACCAGCGCCAAGGTCGCGGCTGCGGCCAGCGCGGTCCTCCCCGCCGAGGAAGCGGTCCAGCCGACGCGCAAGGCCAAGGCGGCCGTCAAGCCACGCAGCCATCAGGGCCGTGCCGCCTCCTGCCTGTTCGTGCTCGACACCAATGTGCTGATGCATGACCCGATGTCGCTGTTCCGCTTCGAGGAGCATGACATCTACCTGCCGATGATCGTGCTCGAGGAGCTCGATGGTCACAAGAAGGGCATGACCGAGGTCGCGCGCAACGCACGCCAGGTCAGCCGCTCGCTCGACCAGCTCGCGGCCAAGAGCGGTGGCGACATCGCCCAGGGCCTGCCGCTGGCGGCGATCGGGCACAAGGAGGCCACCGGCCTGCTGCTGTTCCAGACCGAACCGCTCGATGTCACGCTGCCGGCCCTGCCCCAGGGCAAGGCCGACAACCAGATCCTCGGTGTCGTCAAGGCCTTGACCGAACGCTACCCCGGGCGCGGCGTGGTGCTGGTGTCCAAGGACATCAACATGCGGGTCAAGGCGCGCGCGCTCGGCCTGCAGGCCGAGGACTACGAGAACGACAAGGCGCT
>JAPLPQ010000060.1 GCA_026400105.1 Burkholderiales bacterium | reverse complement strand
GACCTGCTGCTGGCCGCACCCGCCGGCCCCAAGGCCGTGATGGGACTCGACCCCGGCATCCGCACCGGGGTCAAGGTCGCGGTGGTGGACCAGACCGGCAAGCTGCTCGACACCGCGACTGTCTATCCGCATGAGCCCCGGCGTGACTGGGAGGGCTCGATCGCGACCTTGGGCGCGCTCTGCCTCAAGCATGGCGTGCAGCTGATTGCGATCGGCAACGGCACCGCCAGCCGCGAGACCGACAAGCTGGCGGCCGACCTGCTGAAACGCCTGGCCGACCGCGGCCAGCCCGCCGAGGCCTTGCCGCAGAAGGTGGTGGTCAGCGAGGCCGGCGCCTCGGTCTATTCCGCCAGCGAGTACGCCAGTCAGGAAATGCCCGATGTCGATGTGAGCCTGCGCGGCGCCGCCAGCATCGCGCGCCGCTTGCAGGACCCGCTGGCCGAGCTGGTCAAGATCGATCCCAAGAGCATCGGCGTCGGCCAGTACCAGCATGACGTGAACCAGGGCGAGCTGGCGCGCTCGCTCGAGACCGTGGTCGAGGATTGCGTCAACGCGGTCGGCGTCGACCTCAACACCGCCAGCGCGCCGCTGCTGGCGCGCGTGTCGGGCCTGTCGGGCAGCGTGGCCAAGTCGGTGGTGCGCTGGCGCGAAGCCAACGGACAGTTCAAGAGCCGCAAGGACCTGCTCAAAGTCACCGGCCTGGGCGCCAAGACCTTCGAGCAGAGCGCGGGCTTCCTGCGCATCCGCGGTGGCGACAACCCGCTCGACATGACGGGCGTGCACCCCGAAACCTATCCGCTGGTCGAGAAGATCATGGCGCAAACGGCCAAGCCGGTGGCCGAGCTGATGGGAAGAACCGACCTGCTCAAGGGCGTCAAGCCCGAGCTGCTGGTCAGCGCGGCGTTCGGCCTGATCACGGTCAAGGACATCCTGGCCGAGCTCGAGAAACCGGGCCGCGATCCGCGCCCGGACTTCCAGGTCGCGCGCTTCAACGAGGGCGTCGAGGACATCGGCGACCTGAAGGAAGGCATGATCCTGGAAGGCACGGTCAGCAACGTGGCGCAGTTCGGCGCCTTCATCGACCTCGGCGTGCACCAGGATGGCCTGGTCCATGTGAGCCAGTTGTCGAACAAGTTCGTCAACGACGCGCGCGAGGTGGTCAAGACCGGCGACATCGTCAAGGTCCGGGTGGTCGAGGTCGACGTGGCGCGCAAGCGCATCGCGCTGAGCATGAAGCTCGATGCGGCGGCTGGCGCCGGTCGCGGCGAGCGGCGCGAGGGTGGCGGCGGTGCTGGCGCTGGCGCAGGCTCAGCAGGGGCCAACCGCTTCCAGCCGGCGGGCCGCGGTCAAGCCCAGCGCGGCGGGCGCAGCGAGCCGGCACCGGCCGGCGCGTTGGCCTCGGCGTTTGCCAAGCTGCAGGGCAGCAAGCGCTAGAACGGGCAGCAGGTGGGCGCTTCGCCCGCCTGGCGCTGAAGCAGCAACTGCTGCCGCTGCCGGGATGATGTCGTCTCGAGGGCGGTCTTGCTCCTGGTCTTATGCCCCGGCATCGAGTTCGGCCAGTTCCTCGGCCGTGAAGACACGTGAGCGGGTGTGGAAGGCCTTGCCCTCCGGGCCTTCGAGCGAGAAGGTGCCGCCATGGCCCTCGATCACGTCGATGATGAGCTGGGTGTGGCGCCAGTATTCGTACTGGGCCTTGCCGATGTAGAACGGGCAGCCGCCGATCTCGCCCAGGTAGACATCGCCCTGGCCGATCGTGAGTTCGCCCAGCAGATAGCAGTTGGCTGCGCTGTTGTCGCAGCAGCCGCCGGACTGATGGAACATCAGGCCCGGGCCATGCCGGCTCTTGAGCCGTTCGATCAGTTCGACTGCGGCCGGGGTGGCAATGACTTTTTCAACCATGCGGATCTCCTTCTAGTGGTTTTCAGCCTTGGTCTTGCCAAGCACAGAGCCGCGGTCGCCGGGGGCGGCCACCGATTTCTGGTACTCCAGTATGAGGTGGACGCCCCCGGCGACCGCGGCGCTCCAGGCGCCGCAGCGCTGGATGGTCTCTTGAGGCCCAGCGCCCCCGAGGGGCCTGAGCCTGGCTCTTTTTAGAAGAAGCCGAGCTTGCTCTCGCTGTAGCTGACCAGCAGGTTCTTGGTCTGCTGGTAGTGGTCGAGCATCATCTTGTGGGTTTCGCGGCCGATGCCCGATTCCTTGTAGCCGCCGAAGGCCGCGTGCGCCGGGTAGGCGTGGTAGCAGTTGGTCCAGACTCGGCCGGCCTTGATCGCGCGACCCATGCGGTAGGCGACGTTGCCGTTGCGGCTCCAGACGCCGGCGCCCAGGCCGTAGAGCGTGTCGTTGGCGATCGCGAGCGCCTCGGCCTCGTCCTTGAAGGTGGTCACGGCCAGCACCGGGCCGAAGATCTCCTCCTGGAAGATGCGCATCTTGTTGTGGCCCTTGAACAGGGTCGGCTGGATGTAGTAGCCGCCGGCGAGGTCGCCGTCCAGGTGGGCCTGGTCGCCGCCGATCAGCACTTCAGCGCCTTCTTGCTTGCCCAGGTCGAGGTAGGCCATGATCTTGGCCAGCTGCTCCTTGGAGGCCTGCGCACCCATCATGGTGTCGGTGTCGAGCGGGCTGCCTTGCTTGATGGCGGCCACGCGCGCCAGGCAGCGCTCCATGAACTTGTCGTAGATCGATTCCTGGATCAGCGCGCGGCTCGGGCAGGTGCAGACCTCGCCCTGGTTGAAGGCGAACAGCACCAGGCCTTCGATCGCCTTGTCCAGGAAGCCGTCGTCCTTGTCCATCACGTCAGCGAAGAAGATGTTGGGCGACTTGCCGCCCAGCTCCAGCGTGGCCGGGATCAGGTTGTTGGCAGCGGCCTGCGCGATCACGCGGCCGGTGCTGGTCGAGCCGGTGAAGGCGATCTTGGCGATGCGCTTGGAAGTTGCCAGCGGCATGCCGGCTTCGCGGCCAAAGCCGTTGACGATGTTCAGCACGCCGGCGGGCAGCAGGTCGGCGATCAGCTCGGCCAGCACCAGGATCGAGATCGGGGTCGATTCGGCCGGCTTCAGCACCACGCAGTTGCCCGCGCCCAGGGCCGGGGCCAGCTTCCAGGCCGCCATCAGGATCGGGAAGTTCCACGGGATGATCTGGCCGACCACGCCCAGCGGTTCCTGGATGTGATAGGCGACCGTGTTGTCGTCGATGTTGCTCAGGGCGCCTTCCTGCGCCCGCACGCAGCCGGCGAAGTAGCGGAAATGGTCGATCGTCAGCGGGATGTCGGCGTTGAGCGTCTCGCGGATCGGCTTGCCGTTGTCGACGGTTTCGGCATAGGCCAGCAGTTCGAGATTGGCCTCGAGGCGGTCGGCGATCTTGAGCAGCAGGTTGGCGCGCTCGGCGGCCGGGGTCTTGCCCCAGGCATCGGCGGCGGCGTGCGCAGCGTCGAGTGCCAGCTCGACATCGGCCGCGCCCGAGCGGGCGGCCTGGGTGTAGACCTGGCCGGTCACCGGGGTGATGACGTCGAAGTACTGGCCGTCGACCGGCGCGACCCAGCGGCCACCGATGAAGTTGTCGTACTGGGCCTTGTAGGCGATCTTGGCGCCTTCGGCACCGGGAGCTGCGTAGATCATCTTGTCTTCCTCTGATTGAAATTCGGGTGGAACAGATTGCCTGACCGGCGTCAATAGATTCTCAAGTTCCGTGCCAGCCTGGAAAAACCCGTCTGCTGGCACCTGCGGTGGCATTTCGCTGCTGCTGGACTGTCACTGGCCGCGTCTGGCGTCGCAAAAAACGACAACTGTGCGAAAAAGGGACAGTCCCCCGGCTCACTCGATGGCCTTGGTCATTTCCTCGACCACCTTCTTGGCGTCGCCGAACACCATCATGGTCTTGTCGAGGTAGAACAGCTCGTTGTCCAGGCCAGCATAGCCCGCCGCCATGGATCGCTTGTTGACGATCACGGTCTT
>JAPLPQ010000053.1 GCA_026400105.1 Burkholderiales bacterium | reverse complement strand
GGCCAGGCCTGTCTCGAGCTGGCGCAGGCACCCCATGACGCCAGCGCGGCACAGCGCGCGCTGCGGGCCTCGCGGCACCGGCTGGACCCGCTGCTGGCGCACTGGCCGGAGCTGGCAAGGCAGCAGGCGCTGGCGCAGCTGCTGGCCATGCCCGATCCGCTGCCGCATGACCCGGGCGCCGAGTTCGGACGGCTGCTGCAGGCGGCCAGCGACGAACTGGCCGCCTGGCGGCCCGAGGCGACCGAACTGCTGCCCATCGAGGCGACCCTCAAGCCGAGGTCGCACGATCAGCTGTCCTGGCTGCTGTCGGACCATCTCGCGACGCTGCGCTCGGCCTGGCTCGACGCCCAGGCCCGGGCCAGCGGCGAGACCTCGGGCGCGACGCAGCGCCTGCAGTCACTGGCGCATGAATTCGGCCTGCTGGCCTGGCAGGCCGAATTCACCTTTCTCTATCACCCCAAGCGCCACCTGTTTCACATCGGCTACCGGGTGGCCGAGCAGCAGCTCGATGCGGGTCTTTATGACCTGCTGGCCTCGGAGTCACGCCTGACCAGTTTGCTGGCCATCGCCAAGGGCGACGTGCCGGTCAGGCATTGGGCCGCGCTCGGTCGCCCCTTCTACGCCAACGCTGCCCAGGCCGGCCTGCGCTCCTGGTCGGGCTCGATGTTCGAATACCTAATGCCGGGACTGGTGCTGGCCGAACCGGCTGGCAGCGCCTTGCATGAGGCCTGTGTCTCGGCGCTGCGCGCGCAGATCGCCTTTGGCGCCGAGCGCGGCCTGCCCTGGGGCATCTCGGAGTCGGCCCATGCCGGCCAGGACCACACCCTGGCCTACCAGTACGCGCCGCAAGGCGTGCCGGGCCTGGCGCTGCGCCGCACCCCGGCCGAGGAGCTGGTGATCGCGCCCTATGCCACCGCGCTGGCCGCGCAGCACCAGCCCCAGCTTGCAGTCGCCAATTTCGCCGCACTGGAAAAACTGGTCGGGCGCGCGCGCTATGGCTTCATCGAGGCGCTTGATTTTTCTCCGGCCAGGCAGGTCGACAAGCAGCCGTTCCGGCCGGTGCACACCTTCATGGCGCACCACCAGGGCATGAGCCTGATTGCGCTGGCCAATCTGCTGCTCGGCGCGCCGGCCCAGCGCTGGGGCATGGCCAATGCGCATATCGAGGCCGTCGCCTCGCTGCTGCACGAGCGCGCGCCGCGCGAACTGCCCGCTTGCTGCGCCCAGGCGCCCGTGCTGCCGCCCCAGCCGCTGTCGCGACCGGCGCCGCGTCTGCTGCGCGAGCTGGTGCCAGGCCAGGCGGCCGTCGAGTCCACCCATCTGCTATCGAACGGGCGTTATCACGTGACCCTGCGCGCCAATGGTGCCGGCTGGAGTCGCTGGGGTCAGGCGGCTCTCACGCGCTGGCGCGATGACGCGCTGCGCGATTCCCATGGCCATTTCTTCTATCTGCGCCGGCTCGGCCAGGAGCGCGACGCTGCCGCCAGCCAGCCGTTCTCGATCACGCAGCACCCCGCACCCGATCTGGCCGCGCAGTACCAGAGCACCTACCATGCCGACCGGATCTGTTTCGATGCGGTCTGGCCGGATCTGGCGGCCCATCTGATGGTCTGGGTCAGTCCGGAGGACGACATCGAGTTCCGCGAGGTCGAATTGCGCAACCTGGGCGACAGCCCGCTCGAGCTCGAACTGATGTCGGCGTTCGAGGTCGCGCTGACCGATCCGCGCGCCGACGAAGCCCATCCGGCCTTCACCAACCTGTTCGTGCGCGCCCAGTGGCAGCCGCAGCACCAGGCGCTGCTGTTCGAGCGCCAGCCACGCCTGCCGACCGAGCCGGCCCTGAGCCTGGCGCATTTCCTGGTCTGCAGCGGCACGCCGGTGCAGGAGCTGCGCGTGCTGGCCGACCGGCAGCGCTGGCGCGGCCGTCAGCAGGACTGCAGCCAGCCGCTGGCCGATTTTGCGGCCGGGCCCGCTGCATCGGCTGGCATCGCCGAGCCCGCGGAAGGAGAGCCGCCGCTGGAGCTCGACACCGGCCTCGACCCGGTCTGTGCCATGTCGCTGCGCCTGCGCATCGCGCCCCATGCCAAGCTCAGGCTGACCTTCGCCACCGCGGCCTCCGATCACGCCGCGACCCTGCACGCCGTGATCGACAAATACCGCCAGCACAGCCATGTGCAGCGTGCCTCGCTGATGTCGGCCACGCTGAGCCGGATTCGCCTCGACGCCCTCGGGATCACGGCCGACAACTTTGCGCTGATCCAGACCCTGAGCACGGCCGTGGTGCTGAGCCTGACCCGCCCGCAGGCCAGTTCGCTCACGTCCCAACAGGCCGGCGTTTGCGACCGCCGCCTGCTGTGGCGCTTCGGTATTTCGGGCGACCGCCCCATCATCCTGGTGCGGGTCAACGGGGTCCAGAACCTGGGGTTGCTGCGTTCGCTGGCACAGGCGCTGCGCCTCTGGACCTGGGGCGGCCTGGCCTGCGATCTGGTGGTGGTCAGCGCCGAGCCCGCCTCCTACCAGATGAGCTTGCACCGCGACATCGCCACGCTGCGCGAGCGCTACGAGGCCAACATCTCGCCTCTTTCTACGGCTGCTGGCCCCATCAACACGGGCTTTCATGTGTTGCGCGTCGATGAGCTCGGCAGCGCTGAAACCGGCACGCTCGAGCGTCTGGCGCGCCTGGTCTTCCATGCCGACGGTCGTCCGCTGCAGCAGCATCTGCGCGAATGGATGGCCGAGCATGAGCAGGACCGCGCCAGCCGGAATCAGGTCTCGGTCGCCGCGCTAGCCGCCGTCCGGCCGGCTGTGACCTCAGAACCGCGTGGGGCTTTCGATCCGGAGACAGGCGCGTTCAGCTTCGAGACCGGGGCCGGGCTGCGTCCGGCCCGACCCTGGGTCAATGTGCTGGCCAATCCGGCCTTCGGCGCCTTGCTCTCGGAAGCCGGTGGCGGCTACAGCTGGGCCGTCAACAGCCGCTTGAACCAGCTCACCGCCTGGTCCAATGACCCAGTGGTCGACCCGCCCTCCGAATGCTTCTTGCTGCAGGATCTGAGCAGCCGCGAGATCTGGAGCGTGACCCCCAATGCCTGGGGCGACGGCAGGCTGCTCTATCGCGTCTCGCACGCGCCAGGCCAGAGCCTGATCCGCCATCGCCGGGGCGAGCTGGAGGTGACAGCCTCCTGGTGTGTCGATCCCCAGACCTCGGTCAAGCAGATCAGCCTGCGCCTCGTCAACCACGGTCGTCACCCGTTGCGGCTGCGCGTGCTGGCGCTGGCCGAGTGGCTGCTGGGTGCCAGCCGGGTCGACCGCAACACGGTCCATGCCGCGCTGCATCGCCAGCGGCTATCCGGCCTGCCGGCCTCGGGCCGGGTCGATCAGGTACAGCCAGTGGCCACGCTGACGGCCTTGCTCGGCACCCAAACCGAACAGGCCGGCGGTTTCGGCCAGGGCACGGCCTTCCTGGCGACCATCCACCACGAGCATCAAGCCACTGACTGGACTTGCGACCGGCGCGAGTTCTTCGATCCGGGCGGCGGCTTGTGCTGGCCCGATCGGCTGGGGCAGCGTCAGGGCGCCGGACTCGATCCTTGCGCGGCGCTGGCCACAACCTTGCTGCTGCCCCCGGGCGAGGCGCTGGAGCCGCTGTTCCTGCTGGGCTATGGAGCCGACCCCGAGGCGGCCCGGCAACTGGCCCATGCGGCGGCGCTCAAGCCGGCCGTGCAGCGCCAGCACGAGGGACGCGCCAGCTGGGACCATCTGCTCGGGGCAGTCCGGGTCAAGACGCCCGACCCCCTGTTCGATGTGATGGTCAACCGCTGGCTGCTCTATCAGACCGTGGCCTGCCGCCTGTGGGCCAAGGCCGGTTTCTACCAGGCCGGCGGGGCCACCGGTTTTCGCGATCAGTTGCAGGATTCGCTGGCGCTGGCCTGGGCGGCGCCGGATCTGCTGCGCGAGCAGATCCTGCTGAGCGCCTCGCGCCAGTTCATCGAGGGCGATGTGCAGCATTGGTGGCATGCCCCGAGCGGGGCAGGGGTGCGCACCCATATCTCGGACGATCTGCTCTGGCTGCCGCATGCCTGTCTGCATTACCTGCGCGCCACCGGCGACCTCGACTTGCTCGAGCAGAACCTGCCCTTCCTCGACGGCCCGGCGATCCCTGAGCAGGCGGAAGACTGGTATGGCGTGCCGACGGTCAGCGCCCAGCAGGCCTCGGTCTACGAGCATTGCGCGCTGACGCTGGACCGCAGCTTGCGCGTCGGCGCCCATGGCCTGCCGCTGATGGGCAGCGGCGACTGGAACGACGGCATGAACCGCGTCGCGCACGAGGGCCGCGGCGAGTCGGTCTGGCTGGGCTGGTTCCTGTGCCGCCTGGTGGCCGACTTCGCGCCGCTGGCGCGCGCGCGCGGCGACCAGGAACGGGCCCAGCGCTGGGAAAGCGCTGCCCAGGACTGGCAGTCGGTGTTGAACGGCTCCGCCTGGGATGGCCGCTGGTTCAAGCGCGCCTTCTTCGATGACGGCCGGGCGCTGGGTTCCGAGGCCAATGCCGAATGCCGCATCGACCTGATCGCGCAGGCCTGGAGCGTGCTGTCGGGCGTCGCCGATCCCGACTTGCAGCGCCAGGCCATGGCTTCGGTGCAGGCCCATCTGGTCGACCCCGAGGCCGGCTTGATCCGCTTGCTCGACCCGCCCTTTTCGCATGCCAGCCGCCCCAGCGTGGGTTATATCCAGGCCTATCCGGCCGGCGTGCGCGAGAACGGGGCCCAGTACAGCCATGCCGGGGTCTGGGCCTTGATGGCGCAGGCCGAACTGGCCAGGCAAAGTCCGTCCAAAGGCCGGCTGGCCGACCAGGTTTACGACTATTTCACTTATCTGAGTCCGGCCCACAAGGCGGCTCATCCGGTCTGGGGTCCGCGCTACCGCCTGGAGCCCTATGTCCTGGCGGGCGATGTCTATAGTCAGCCGCCCTATGTCGGGCGTGGCGGCTGGAGCTGGTACACCGGGTCTGCCGCCTGGCTGCACCGGGCCGCGATCGAGTCGATCCTGGGCTTGCAGCTCGAAGCCAAGACCCTGCAGTTCAGGCCCTGCCTGCCCGAGCATTGGCCGCAGGTCGAACTGACGCTGCGCCGCGCCGGCCACAGCCTGCACTTCCTGCTGCTGCGCGCCACCGCGTCCGAGGCGCTGGCCCGCGCCGAGCCGCTGGCCGCACAGCTGCTGCGCCCCGGCCAGTCATTGGCCTGGTCGGAGCTGGAGTCGGATGCCAGCTTCGTGATACCGCTGCTCGATGACGGCTCTTGCGCTTAGCCGGCACGCAAAAAACCCGGCTCTGTGGCCGGGTTGAAGGCTTTTCGCTCCCTGAGATCCTGAGTTCTTATTGCCGCAAAAAACCGCAATGGCGAGAGGGAAGTTGAGCGGCTACCTGTCCTTGTCTTTGGTCGCATCCTGGATCTTCTGTCCCGCTTTCTCGAGTTGCTGGCCGAGCTTGTCGGTCGCTTCGTTGAGTTTCTCGGCCGCTTTTTCACTGGCCTGGTCGATTTCCTTGCCGGCCTTTTCCGCCGGCCCTTCCTGTTTCTGGCAAGCGGCTAATGCCAGCATCAGGGCCGATATGGCCATTGCCGAGCCCATGAATTGCTTGAGTCTCATGATTTTTTCTCGTGTTGGGGCGACAAGGCTGCAGTGAGCGGGCTCGCCGCTGGCCCCGAGCTCACTGCGCCAGTTTTCACTTCTTGAGCTCGTGGCCGATCAGGCCGCCGATCGCGGCGCCGCCCACCATATCGCTCAGAGTCTTCCGATCAACAGTAGCACCAGGACGGTGGCTGTAAGCAGGCCGACCAGTCCGCTGGGTCGATAGCCCCAGCTTCGGCTGTGCGGCCAGTTAGGAAAAACACCGATCAGCATCAGGATCATGACGATCAGCAGCAGGGTTCCAAGACTCATGCCTTGCTCCTTGTGTGGTGAGCGGGGCTCAGCGCGACGGCTCGGCCGCCGGCATGTCACAGGCACTGAGGCCCAGGGCTGCCAGCAAAGCCAGCATCAGCAGCGAACGGTTCATGGCGAATCCTTTGAAATGGATGAATGACCGGCCTGAAGAAGGGGGGCATTCCCGACCCCTTCGGGCGTGACCATGTGCCTGGTTTGACACCTTGTCAGTTTGACAGCGCGCCAGTCCCGGTTCCGTTCGGTGGCAGACACAAGCGCGATCGTTTGAGTGAAATGTTGGGGGAAGCGGGCCTGCTGGCCCGGCGCGGTGCGGCAGCTGGCGATCAACCCGATGAGTGGCCCGCCGCCGCCCAGGAAGCCCGCTGACTGTCATGACGCTGAAAAATACCGGGTGCCGGCAAAATACCCCCGAATCACAGGATACAATTGCGGCTTAGTCGGAGCGTAGCGCAGCCTGGTAGCGCATCTGCTTTGGGAGCAGAGGGTCGCGAGTTCGAATCCCGCCGCTCCGACCATCCTACAAAAGGCCCACATGTTGGGCCTTTGTTTCGTCAGGCGCACTGCCCGTAGCTCAACTGGATAGAGCAGCTGCCTTCTAAGCAGCAGGTCGGGGGTTCGAGTCCCTCCGGGCAGGCCACCGTTCCCTCTATGAGAACCCAGTGCTCAGCCAGGGAAAAGACAGGGATTCTCTGAATCACTGCCAGGCACAAGTCTCTTGCTTGCGCTGGCATCTCGGTATATACTAGCGAAGTCGGCTCTCGGTTCGATTCTTGTCAAGAATCAAGCTCTGGAATGCTGGCTTCACGACCAGATGGGCGGGTAACACCGGCCCTTTTTTTTTGGCTGTCCCTTTTTGGGACTGTTTTAAAGCGGCAAGATATTGATGAGTTGGCAGCAGACCGTAGAGCAAACCGTCACGGGTTTGGGGTATGACTTGGTGGATCTGGACCGGTCCGCCGGCGGTTTGTTGCGCGTGACCATCGACCTGCCGTGGGATCCGACGCAGGCCGGAGTCGAGCAGTTCGTCACGGTCGAGGACTGCGAGAAGATCACGCGCCAGCTCCAGTATCTGCTTGAAGTCGAGAACGTCGACTACAAGCGCCTGGAAGTCGGCTCGCCCGGCATCGATCGCCCCCTGCGCAACGAGAACGACTTCATCCGCTTTGCCGGTCAGGAAGTCGACATCACGCTCAAGGAACCGATTGGCGTGACCGGCACCACGATCGCGGCCAACCGCAAGAAATTCCGCGGCACGCTCGAGCGCCCTGAAAGCGGCGAAGGCTGGCAGATCGTCTGGAGCGAAGCCCCCGAGCGCAAGCCGGGTGCCCGCATCAGCAAGAAGGCCAAGCCGCTGCCGGTCCAGGTGCTGGGCTTCACGCTCGAAGAGATTCGCGAAGCGCGTCTGGCACCGATCGTGAGCTTCAAGGGCCGAGGTACAACTCCTGCGGCCGACACAGATTTGAACAATACAGCTGCAGAGTACGGAAAGGCAGGCGAGTGATATGAATCGCGAAATGTTGATGTTGATCGATGCGATCTCGCGCGAAAAGAATGTGGAGCGCGACTTGGTGCTGGGCGCCGTCGAGACCGCGCTGGCTTCGGCCACCAAGAAGCTCTACAAGGGCGAGGTCGATATTCGTGTCGCGATCGATCCCGACAGCGGAGCCTACGAAACCTTCCGTCGCTGGCTGGTCGTCCCCGACGAAGCCGGTCTGCAGAACCCCGAGGCCGAGGAGCTGATCTCCGACGTGGCCGACGAGAACCCTGGCATCCAGGTCGGCGACTTCATCGAGAAGTCGATCGAAAGCGTGCCGATCGGCCGCATCGGCGCCATGGCCGCCAAGCAGGTGATCCTGCAGCGCATCCGTGACGCCGAGCGCGAAATGCTGCTCAACGACTTCATGTCGCGCGGCGACAAGATCTTTGTCGGTACCGTCAAGCGCCTGGACAAGGGCGACGTGATCGTCGAGAGCGGCCGCGTCGAAGGTCGCTTGAAGCGCAGCGAGATGATCCCGAAGGAAAACTTCCGTTCCGGCGACCGCGTGCGCGCCATGATCATGGAAGTCGACCTGACCCTGCGCGGTGCCCCGATCCTGCTGTCGCGCTCGGCGCCCGAGTTCATGATCGAGCTGTTCCGCCAGGAAGTGCCCGAGATCGAGCAGGGCCTGCTCGACATCAAGAAATGCGCCCGTGACCCGGGTTCGCGCGCCAAGATCGCCGTCTTCTCGCACGACAAGCGCATCGACCCGATCGGCACCTGCGTCGGCGTGCGCGGTTCGCGCGTCAACGGCGTGACCAACGAGCTCGCCGGCGAGCGCGTCGACATCGTGCTGTGGAGCGAGGACCCGGCCCAGTTCGTGATCGGTGCCCTGGCACCGGCCAACGTGCAGTCGATCGTGGTCGACGAGGAGCGTGGCGGCATGGACGTGGTGGTCGACGAGGAAAACCTCGCGATCGCGATCGGCCGTGGCGGCCAGAACGTGCGCCTGGCGTCCGACCTGACCGGCTGGAAGATCAACATCATGACCGCCGACGAGTCGGCCCAGAAGCAGGCCGCCGAATCCCAGTCGATCCGTGCGCTGTTCATGGAAAAGCTCGATGTCGACCAGGACCTGGCCGACATCCTGATCGAGGAGGGCTTCGGCAGCCTCGAGGAAGTGGCGTATGTGCCGCTGCAGGAGATGCTCGAGATCGCCTCCTTCGACGAAGACACCGTCAACGAGCTGCGTGCCCGTGCCAAGGCCGCCTTGCTGACGATGGAAATCGCCCGCGAGGAAAGCGTCGACGATGCCTCGCAGGATCTGCGCGACCTCGACGGCCTGACGATCGAGCTGATTGCTCAGCTCTCTGGTGCCGGTGTGCACACCCGGGACGAGTTGGCCGATCTGGCCACTGACGAATTGTGCGAAATTACAGGCCAGACGCCCGCCGAGGCCACGGCGCTGATCATGAAGGCCCGCGAACATTGGTTCTCGGGTGACTCGGCTGAGAGCCAGTCCTGATCGCGGAGGCCTTACGGAGAAATAATTAATATGTCTAGCAATACCGTCGCAGAATTCGCCGCCGAACTCGGTAAACCCACTTCCGTGCTGCTCGAGCAGCTGTCTGGCGCAGGCGTCGACAAGCGTGCCGGCAACGACATGCTGACCGAGTCCGACAAGCAAAAGCTGTTGGGCTACCTGAAGGCTGCCCACGGCACCGCCACTGGCGAGCGCAAGAAAATCACCTTGACCACCAAGTCAACCAGCGAAATCAAGCAGGCCGACGCTACCGGCCGTGCCCGCACCATCCAGGTCGAAGTGCGCAAGAAGCGCACCTTCATCAAGCGTGACGACGAGCCGGCCGAGGGCGACAGCAGCGCGTCCCAGACCGAAGAGCTGGTGCGCCGCGAGGAAGAAGCGCGCCGCCAGGCCGAGTCGATCGAGCTCCAGGAAGCCGAGCTGGCCCAGCAGCGCCAGCAACGCGCCCAGGCCGAGGAGCAGGCCGCCGTCCAGCGCGAATCCGAGGATGCCCAGGCCCGCAAGCGCGAGGCCGAGGAAGCCGCCGCCCGTCGTGAAGCCGAGTACCTGCAGCAAGTCGCTGCCCGCACCGCGGCCGAGCAGGAGGCCCAGGCCAAGCTGACGGCCGAGCGCGCCGAGCATGCGGCCCAGATCGCCGCCACCAAGGCCAAGGCCGAAGCCGAGATCAAGGCCAAGCAGGACGAGGCCAAGAAGGCCGAGGCCGACCGCGCCAAGGACCTGGAAGACCGCCGCCGCAAGGCGCTGGCCGAGGCCGAGGCCATTCGCGCCATGATGTCCGCGCCCAAGAAGGTGCTGGTCGCCAAGAAGCCCGAGGAGCCCAAGCCCGCCGCTGCGCCTGCCGTCGCCAAGGGCACGCTGAGCAAGCCGGCTGCCGGCGCCGCCAAGCCCGGTCAGACCCCGGCTGCCGCGCCCGCCGCTGGCGCGGGCAAGAAGGAAGTCAAGTCCGAGAACCTGTCTTCCACCTGGAAGGACGACGCGAACAAGAAGAAGGAAATCAAGACCCGTGGCGACACCGGCGCTGGCCGCCCGGGTGGCAGCAACTGGCGCGCGGGTAACAAGGGTGGTGGTCGCCGCGGTGGTCGTGACGACCGCAACCAGGGCGCCTCCTCCTTTGCGCCGGCAGCAGACGTCAAGGTGATCGAGGTCCATGTGCCCGAGACCATCACGGTCGCGGAACTGGCGCACAAGATGAGCCTGAAGTCGTCCGAGGTCATCAAGCAGCTGATGAAGCTGGGCCAGATGGCCACCATCAACCAGCCGCTGGACCAGGACACCGCGATGATCCTGGTGGAAGAGCTCGGCCACAAGGCCGTGGTCGCCGCACTGGATGATCCGGAAGCCTTCACCGACGAGGACGTGGCCGTTCACGCCGAACTGCTGCCGCGCGCTCCGGTCGTGACCGTCATGGGTCACGTCGACCACGGCAAGACCTCGCTGCTCGACTACATCCGCCGCACCAAGGTGGCGTCCGGCGAAGCCGGCGGCATCACGCAGCATATCGGCGCCTACCACGTGGAAACCCCGCGCGGCATGGTCTCCTTCCTCGATACCCCGGGTCACGAGGCCTTCACGGCCATGCGTGCCCGCGGTGCCCAGGCGACCGACATCGTGATCCTGGTCTGTGCCGCCGACGACGGCGTCATGCCCCAGACCAAGGAAGCCATCAAGCACGCGAAAGCGGCTGGTGTGCCGATGGTCGTGGCGCTGACCAAGATCGACAAGCCCGGCATCAACCTCGAGCGCGTGCGCTCCGAGCTGGTCGGTGAAGAAGTCGTGCCGGAAGAATTCGGCGGTGACGTGCCTTTCGTGGGCGTGTCGGCCAAGACTGGCGAGGGCATCGATGCGCTGCTCGAGCAGGTCCTGCTGCAGGCGGAAATCCTGGAACTCAAGGCGCCGGTGCAAGCCAACGCCAAGGGTCTGGTGATCGAAGCCCGCCTCGACAAGGGCAAGGGCGCTGTGGCGACCGTGCTGGTGCAGTCCGGCACGCTCAAGGTCGGTGACGTGGTGCTGGCAGGCCAGACCTCGGGCCGCGTGCGCGCCATGCTCGACGAGAACGGCAAGCCGACCAAGGAAGCCGGTCCGTCGATTCCGGTCGAGATCCAGGGCCTGGCCGAAGTGCCGCAGGCTGGCGACGAGTTCATGGTCATGCTCGACGAGCGCCGTGCCCGTGAGATCGCGACCTACCGTGCCGGCAAGTTCCGCAACACCAAGCTGGCACGCCAGCAAGCCGCCAAGATGGAGAACATCTTCTCCGACATGTCGGGTGGCGAAGTCCAGACCCTGCCGATCATCATCAAGTCCGATGTCCAGGGTTCGCAGGAAGCGCTGGCCGCCTCGCTGCTCAAGCTCTCGACCGAAGAGATCCGCGTCCAGCTGGTCTACGCCGGCGTGGGTGGCATCAGCGAGTCGGACATCAACCTGGCGATCGCTTCCAAGGCGATCGTGATCGGCTTCAACGTGCGGGCCGAAGTCGGTGCGCGCAAGCTGGCCGAAGGCAATGATGTCCAGATCCATTACTACAACATCATCTATGACGCCGTCGATGAGTTGAAGGCTGCGATGTCGGGCATGCTGGCTCCGGAGAAGCGCGAGGAGATCATCGGTACCGCCGAGATCCGCAACGTGATCGTCGCGACCAAGATCGGCACCATCGCGGGCTGTATGGTCACCCATGGTCACATCACCCGCAACGCGCATTTCCGCCTGCTGCGCGACAACGTGGTGGTCTACACCGGCGAGCTCGAGTCCCTGAAGCGCATGAAGGACGACGTCAAGGAAGTCAAGGAAGGCTTCGAGTGCGGCGTCAAGCTCAAGAACTACAACGACATCAAGGAAGGCGACATCCTCGAGGTCTTCGAGATCAAGGAAATCGCTCGTACTCTCTGAGCTTGAACGATGCCGGCCAAGAAATCGCCCTCCAACCGCAGCTTCAAGGTCGCCGATCAGATCCAGCGTGATCTGACCGAGCTGATCCGCGAGCTCAAGGACCCTCGTCTGGGCATGATCACCCTGCAGGCCGTGGAAGTCACGCCTGACTATGCTCATGCCAAGATCTGGTTCAGCCTGCTGACAGGCAACCCGCAAGACACCGAGGCGGCCTTGAACCAGGCCTCCGGTTTCCTGCGCAACGGCCTGTTCAAGCGCCTGCACATTCACACCGTGCCGACGCTGCACTTCCACTTCGACCGCACCTCCGAGCGTGCGGCCGACATGAGCGCCTTGATTGCCAAGGCGGTCGCGTCGCGTTCCCAGGACGAGAGTTGAGATGACCGCAGCACCTCGCGCACGGGTGCAGCGTCGCCCCGTGCATGGGGTGGTGCTGCTCGACAAGCCGATCGGTCTCTCCAGCAACCAGGCCTTGCAGAAGGTCAAGTGGTTGCTGCGGGCCGAGAAGGCAGGCCACACCGGCACCCTCGATCCGCTCGCCACTGGCGTGCTGCCGCTGTGCTTTGGCGCCGCGACCAAGTTCAGCCAGCTGCATCTCGATGCCGACAAGGGCTATGCGGCCGTGCTGCGCCTGGGCGCCACGACCAGCACCGGCGACCTCGAGGGCGATCTGACCTCGAGCGTTGCGGTCGACCGGGCCGCGCTGACGCCCGAGCTGCTGCAGGCGGTCGCGACCCGGTTCACCGGTCCGATCAGCCAGTTGCCGCCGATGTACAGCGCGCTCAAGAAGGACGGCAAGGCGCTCTACGAGTACGCCCGCGCCGGCATCGAGGTCGAGCGCGCGCCGCGCTCGGTCACGATCCGCGAGCTGTCGCTGCGCCTGTTGCCCGAGACCGATGCCGGAGTGGTCGAGCTCGAGCTGCAGGTGCTGTGCAGCAAGGGCACTTATGTCCGCACGCTGGCCGAGGACATCGGCCAGGCGCTGGGCTGCGGTGCCCACCTGTCGGCCTTGCGCCGCACCCGCACCGGCGAATTTGAACTTTCGCACTGCATTTCCATCGAAGCTATCGAGGCCTTGCCCGACGACGAACGCCTGGGCGTTCTGTTGCCGGTCGAGACCCTGCTGGCCCGCCACGAGCGTGTCACGCTCGACGAGCACAATTCCGGCCGATTCCTCAGCGGCATGCGTCGGCGCGGCCCCTGGGCCGATTGCGCGCAGGTCGCCGTCTATGCCGACCATCCTGCCGCCTTGCTGGGTACTGCCCAGGTCGAGGCCGGCGAACTGATCCCGGGGCGTCTGTTGAGCCCTATCGAAATTCAACATATCCTTGAGAGCCACTCATGAGTACCCCGATTCGCAACATCGCCATCATCGCCCACGTTGACCACGGCAAGACCACCATGGTTGACCAGCTGCTGCGTCAGTCCGGCACCTTCGCCGAGCACGAAAAAGTCGTCGACACCGTGATGGACAACAACGCCATCGAACGCGAGCGCGGCATCACCATCCTGGCCAAGAACTGCGCGGTCAGCTGGGAAGGCACCCACATCAACATCGTCGACACCCCCGGCCACGCGGACTTCGGTGGTGAAGTCGAGCGCGCCCTGTCGATGGTCGACGGCGTGGTGCTGCTGATCGATGCCCAGGAAGGCCCGATGCCGCAGACCCGCTTCGTGACCAAGAAGGCGCTGGCCCTGGGCCTGCGTCCGATCCTGGTCGTCAACAAGGTCGACAAGCCGGGCGCCAACCCCGACAAGGTCGTCA
The DNA here is from genome assembly GCA_026400105.1 of Burkholderiales bacterium. Taxonomy (GTDB): domain Bacteria; phylum Pseudomonadota; class Gammaproteobacteria; order Burkholderiales; family Burkholderiaceae_C; genus Malikia. The sequence goes on along the minus strand of JAPLPQ010000053.1, from coordinate 8,180 downwards.
ACGCCGCTTTCGACCTGTTCGACAAGCTCGGCGCGACCGACGAGCAGCTCGACTTCCCCGTCGTCTACGCCTCGGGCATCAACGGCTGGACCTCGCTGGAAGAGGGCGCTCCGGGTGAGCAGTGGGGTCCCGACATGTCGGCCCTGTTCAACACCATCCTCAAGCATGTGCCGGCCCAGAAGGGTGACCCGGCCGCTCCGCTGCAGCTGCAGGTCTCGGCGCTGGACTTCTCGACCTTCGTCGGTCGCATCGGCGTTGGCCGCATCAGCCAGGGCACCATCAAGCCCGGCATGGACGTGGTCGTCATGGAAGGCCCGGACGGCAAGTCCGTCAAGGGTCGCGTCAACCAGGTGCTGACCTTCCAGGGTCTGGACCGTGTCCAGGTGACCGAAGCCGGTCCGGGCCACATCGTGCTGGTCAACGGCCTGGGCGACATCGGCATCGGCGTCACCATCACCGATCCGACCACCCCGGCTCCGCTGCCGATGCTCAAGGTCGACGAACCGACCCTGACCATGAACTTCTGCGTCAACACCAGCCCGCTGGCCGGTCGCGAAGGCAAGTTCGTCACCAGCCGCCAGATCTGGGACCGCCTGCAAAAGGAACTCCAGCACAACGTCGCGCTGCGCGTCAGCGAGACCGACGAGGACGGCATCTTCGAAGTGATGGGCCGTGGTGAACTTCACCTGACCATCCTGCTGGAAAACATGCGCCGCGAAGGCTACGAGCTGGCTGTGTCCAAGCCGCGCGTGGTGTTCCGCGACATCGACGGCGTCAAGTGCGAGCCGATCGAACTCGTGACCGCCGACATCGAGGAAACCCACCAGGGTGGCGTGATGCAGGCGCTGGGCGAGCGCAAGGGCGAGCTGGTCAACATGGAGCCGGACGGCCGTGGCCGCGTGCGCCTCGAGTACCGCATCCCGGCGCGTGGCCTGATCGGCTTCACCAACGAGTTCCTCAACCTGACCCGTGGTTCCGGCCTGATCTCGAACATCTTCGACAGCTACGAGCCGCACAAGGGCGACATCGCCAGCCGCAAGAACGGCGTGCTGATCTCGATGGACGACGGTGAGATCTTCACCTACGCGCTGGGCAAGCTCGACGACCGCGGCCGCATGTTCGTCAAGGCCAACGATCCGGTATATGAAGGCATGATCGTCGGCATCCACAGCCGCGACAACGACCTGATCGTCAACGCGACCCGCACCAAGCAGCTGACCAACTTCCGCGTCTCGGGCAAGGAAGATGCCGTCAAGATCACGCCGCCGATCGACCTGACGCTGGAATACGGTGTCGAGTTCATCGAGGACGACGAGCTGGTCGAGATCACCCCGAAGTCGGTGCGTCTGCGCAAGCGTTACCTGAAGGAAAACGACCGCAAGCGCGCCAGCCGCGGTTGATTCATCCCTGGCCCGGCCCGCGATGACATCATCGCGCCAGCTGGGCCATGGTCAGGCCGTCGGACTGATGGTACTGGTCACGCTCCTGTGGGGCACGGCTGGCGTGGTGACACGCTCGCTTGATTCAGCATGCAGCTTCGAGCTGACCTTCTGGCGCAGCGCCTTCACGGCGGCTGCGCTTTTGGTCTTGCTGGGCGTCTACGAGACGCCGCTGCCCAGCACGCTGCAGGGCGGGGCGCTGGTGCTGTCGGCGCTGCTGGGCAACGCGAATGGCTGGCCCATCGCGCCCGATCCCGGATCTGTTAGCGGCTGCGGCTCTTGAGGGCGCGCTCGACCTCGCGCTTGCCCTCGCGTTCCTTGATGGTGTCGCGCTTGTCGTGCTCGGCCTTGCCCTTGGCCAGTGCAATCTCGCACTTGACCCGTCCGTTCTTCCAGTGCAGGTTCAGCGGCACCAGGGTGTAGCCCTTTTGCTCGACCTTGCCGACCAGGCGCTTGATTTCCTCGCCGTGCAGCAGCAGCTTCTTGATGCGCGCGCTGTCGGCGGTCACGAAGGGCGAGGCACCGCGCAGCGGGTTGACCTGGCAACCGATCAGGAACAGCTCGCCCTCGCGCACCAGCACATAGCCGTCGGTCAGCTGGACCTTGCCCTCGCGCAGGGCCTTGACCTCCCAGCCCTCGAGCACCATGCCGCACTCGTAACGCTCCTCGATGTGGTAGTTGTAGAGCGCCTTCTTGTTGTCGGCGATGCGCGTGTCGCGCGCGGCGGTGGATTTCTTGTTAGTGGCCATGCTGATCAAATGGGGAGGCCCCGGACCAATACAATCCCGGGGCGACCGACGATTGTATGAAAAGCATTCACAAATCTGTTTTACTCTGGCACAGCGCGTCCGAAATGTTCGTGCTGGTGGCCGATGTTCCCCGTTATCCCGAGTTCCTACCCTGGTGCAACGAAGGTGCCCTGCTTGAACAGCAGGGTCCGGTCGTGGTCGCCCGGGTCGGCATGTCCATCAGCGGCTTGAAGAAAACCTTCACGACCCGCAACACCCAGGTCGAGGGCCGCAGCATCAAGCTCGAACTGGTCGATGGGCCGTTCTCGCACCTCGAGGGCACCTGGGAGTTCATCCCGCTCGGTGGCCCGGAGCAGAACGCCTGCAAGATCCTGTTCACCCTCAACTATGCCTTCTCGAACCGCACGCTCGAGTCGCTGGTTGGTCCGGTGTTCGACAAGATCGCGGGCAGCCTGGTCGATGCCTTCGTCAAGCGGGCTGACCAGGTCTATGGCGCCGGCTGACGGCATGAAGATCACCCTGGTCTACGCGCCGGCTGCGCGCGAGCTGCTCGAGTGCGAGCTCGAACTGCCGCCTGGCAGCACCCTGGCCGACGCCTTGCAGCGCAGTGGCTGGCTGCCCCGGCACCCCGAGCTGGGTTCCGACGCGGTCATCTGCTGCGGCATCTGGGGCCGCAAGGCGGCGCGCGAGACCGTGCTGCGCGAAGCTGACCGGGTCGAGTTCTGGCGCGGCTTGCGCGTCGACCCCAAGGTGGCCCGGCGCGAGCGTTTCCGCTCCCAGGGTGCCAAGACCGCCGGACTGTTTGCGCAGCGCCGTCCTGGCGCCAAGTGGGGCTACTGAGCGGGGGCGGTCAGCGCGCGCCGGCTTTTGGCTCGCAATTGTCGCGCTCAGCTTGCTGGGCGCGCAGGGTTTCCTGCGTCCGCATCGCGTCGTCCATCAGCACCTGCTCGCCCTTTTCGTTCAGGCGGTAGAGCCGCAGGCCCGAGGCCAGCGTCGCGAGCGTGGCTCTGGCGCTGCGGCAATTCTCGCGCAGCGCGGCGGCATTGCGCTGATAGAGCGGCTCGGGCGCCTTGCCCTGCGACCGGTCGCCGTCTGCGCTGGCGGGCGGGCTGCTGGGAGAGGGCAGGCTGGTGGCCGGCAGATCCGGGCCGGGCCGATGCAGGATGCGCTGCTCGGGCACTGAAGTCGGCGGTGGCAGGTCGCTGAAGACCTTGCGTCCTTGACTGTCCTGCCATTGCCAGTTGCCGCCATCGGCCTGTGCCAGCGAGCCCGCCCCGAGCCAGCAGCAGCTGCCGAGCACCAGCCAGCCGGCTTGTTGTCGCCTTAAAGCTGCTCGTCCGTTTGCCCACAGAAGCGAAGAAAATTTCCTCATCCCGTCCTCCTCGGCTTAGCCATGTCCAGATGGTACAGTTAAGCGCCAGTACAATAGCGCTTTTGGAGCCTTACACATGCGCCTACTCGGTAAAGCCCTCACCTTCGACGACGTGTTGTTGGTGCCGGCCTACTCCCAGGTCCTGCCCAAGGACACTTCGCTCGCGACTCAATTCACGCGCGACATCACCCTGAACCTGCCGCTCGTGTCCGCCGCCATGGACACCGTCACCGAAGCGCGCCTGGCCATCGCCATTGCGCAGGAGGGCGGCATCGGCATCGTGCACAAGAACCTGACTGCGCAGGAGCAGGCGGCCCAGGTCGCCAAGGTCAAGCGCTACGAGTCGGGCCTGCTGCGCGACCCGGTCGTCATCACCCCTGACACCACCATCTACCAGGTGATGCAGCTGTCGGAAGAGCTCGGCGTGTCCGGCTTCCCGGTGGTCGATGGCGGCAAGGTGGTCGGCATCGTCACGGGGCGCGACCTGCGCTTCGAGACCCGCTACGACCTGCCGGTGCGCGAGATCATGACGCCCCAGGATCGTCTGATCACGGTGCCCGACGGCACGACGCCCGAGGCGGCCAAGGCCCTGCTGAACAAGCACAAGCTCGAGCGCCTGCTGGTGGTCAATGACAGCTTCGAGCTCAAGGGCCTGATCACGGTCAAGGACATCACCAAGCAGCTCAACTTCCCGAACGCGGCACGCGATGCGGCTGGCCGCCTGATCGTCGGCGCCGCCGTCGGTGTCGGTGCCGGTACCGAAGAGCGCGTCGAACTGCTGGTCAAGGCCGGCGTCGACGCCATCGTGGTCGACACCGCGCATGGTCACAGCAAGGGCGTGCTCGATCGCGTGCGCTGGGTCAAGCAGAACTACCCGCAGGTGCAGGTGATCGGTGGCAACATCGCCACCGGCGCCGCCGCCCTGGCGCTGGTCGAAGCCGGCGCCGATGGCGTCAAGGTCGGCATCGGCCCGGGCTCGATCTGCACCACCCGCATCGTCGCGGGCGTCGGCGTGCCGCAGATCATGGCGATCGACAGCGTCGCGACCGCGCTCAAGGGCACTGGTGTGCCGCTGATCGGTGACGGCGGCATCCGCTACTCGGGCGACATCGCCAAGGCACTGGCCGCAGGCGCCAACACCGTCATGATGGGCGGCATGTTCGCCGGCACCGAAGAAGCGCCGGGCGAGATCGTGCTGTTCCAGGGCCGCAGCTACAAGAGCTATCGTGGCATGGGCTCGATCGGTGCCATGCAGCAAGGCAGCGCCGACCGCTACTTCCAGGAGTCGAGCACCGGCAACCCGAACGCCGACAAGCTGGTGCCCGAAGGCATCGAAGGCCGCGTGCCCTACAAGGGTTCGGTGGTGTCGATCATCTTCCAGATGGCCGGCGGCATCCGTGCTTCCATGGGTTACTGCGGTTGCGCCACCATCGCCGAGATGCACGACAAGGCCGAATTCGTCGAGATCACCTCGGCCGGCATCCGCGAGAGCCATGTGCACGACGTGCAGATCACCAAGGAAGCGCCGAATTATCGCGCCGACTGACCGGGTCGACTGAACAGGCCCCAGGGGGCCGTCCAGACTGGACGGCCTTTTCGCTTTTCTTGCAGCGCTCAATCCTTACACGCCATGCAACACCAGAAGATCCTCATTCTCGACTTCGGCTCCCAGGTCACGCAGCTGATCGCGCGCCGCGTGCGCGAGGCCCATGTCTACTGCGAAGTCCATCCCTGCGACGTCAGCGACGACTGGGTGCGCCAGTACGCCGCCGACGGCCAGCTCAAGGGCGTGATCCTGTCGGGCAGCCATGCCAGCGTCTACGAGGAGTCGACCGACGCCGCGCCCGCCGCCGTGTTCGAGCTCGGCGTGCCGGTGCTGGGCATCTGCTACGGCATGCAGACCATGGCACAGCAGCTCGGCGGCAAGGTCGAGAGCGGTCACCAGCGCGAGTTCGGCTATGCCGAGGTGCGCGCCCATGGCCACACCGCGCTGCTGAAGGACATTGCCGACTTCACGACCCCCGAGGGTCATGGCATGCTCAAGGTCTGGATGAGCCACGGTGACAAGGTCACCGAGCTGCCGCCGGGCTTCAAGCTCATGGCCAGCACCCCGAACTGCCCGATCGCCGGCATGGCCGACGAGGCGCGTGGCTACTACGCGGTCCAGTTCCACCCCGAAGTCACGCACACGGTGCAAGGCAAGGCCATGCTTGAGCGCTTCGTGCTCGAGATCTGCGCCACCCAGCCTGACTGGGTCATGCGCGACCATATCGCCGAGGCGGTCGAGTCGATCCGCCGCCAGGTCGGTGACGAGGAAGTCATCCTCGGCCTGTCGGGCGGCGTCGATTCGTCCGTCGCGGCCGCTCTGATCCACCGCGCCATCGGCGACCAGCTGACCTGCGTCTTCGTTGACCATGGCCTGCTGCGCCTGAACGAGGGCGACATGGTGATGGAGATGTTCGCCGGCAAGCTCAACGCCAAGGTCATTCGCGTCGACGCCAGCGAGCTGTTCCTTGGCCAGCTGGCCGGTGTCACCGACCCGGAAAAGAAGCGCAAGATCATCGGCGGCCTGTTCGTCGACGTCTTCAAGGCCGAGGCCGCCAAGCTCAAGGCGGCCGACCAGGGCGCCAAGGGCGCGACCTTCCTGGCCCAGGGCACGATCTACCCCGACGTGATCGAGTCGGGCGGCGCCAAGAGCAAGAAGGCCGTCACGATCAAGAGCCATCACAACGTGGGCGGCCTGCCCGAGCAGCTCGGCTTGAAGCTGCTCGAGCCGCTGCGCGACCTGTTCAAGGACGAGGTGCGCGAGCTTGGCGTGGCGCTCGGCCTACCGCACGACATGGTATATCGCCATCCCTTCCCGGGTCCGGGCCTGGGCGTGCGCATCCTGGGCGAAGTCAAGCCCGAGTACGCCAAGCTGCTGCAGCGTGCCGACGCGATCTTCATCGAGGAGCTGCGCTCGACCATCGATCCGGTCAGCGGCAAGAGCTGGTACGACCTGACCAGCCAGGCCTTCACCGTCTTCCTGCCGGTCAAGAGCGTCGGCGTGATGGGCGACGGCCGCACCTACGACTATGTCGTGGCGCTGCGCGCGGTCTGCACCAGCGACTTCATGACCGCCGACTGGGCCGAACTGCCCTACAGCCTGCTCAAGCGGGTCTCGGGCCGCATCATCAACGAAGTGCGTGGCATCAACCGCGTCACCTACGACGTGAGCTCCAAGCCACCGGCGACGATCGAGTGGGAATGATCTGACATCTGGCAATGCGAGGCATTGCCAGGCAATAAATGCGAAAAAGCCCTTGAAATCAAGGGCTTTTTCTTGTCTATCTGCCGTCGTGATCGGCAGCCGCAAGCACCCGGAGTTCAGACTTCGGGCGCTTGTTGGCGGTGATCGCTCAGAACATCTCGACCGACATGCGCTCGACCGTGGCGCCGCTGGTCCGCACCGAGGCCGCGAGCGCCCCGGCCTGCGGCAGCAGCGCCTCGGCGTAGAAGCGCGCCGTCACCAGCTTGGCGCCGAAGAATTCCGGGTCCTGCTCGCGCCGTTCGAGCGCTGCCAGCAGGGCGCGCGCCAGCTGCCAGCCGCCCAGCACCAGGCCGGCCACCCGCAGGTAGTTGACCGCGCCGGCGTAGACCGGCTTGACCTGGGTCTTGGCATTCGCCACCAGATAGTCGACCGTGGCTTCGAGCGCCAGCCGGCCCTGCTGCAGCGCGGCAGCCATCACCAGTCCATCTTCCTGCCCCGAGGCCAGCAGCTCCTGCTCGGTCGCTTCGATGCGCGCGCACAGCGCCTTGGCCACCGCGCCGCCGTCGCGCACGGTCTTGCGCCCGACCAGGTCGTTGGCCTGGATCGCGGTCGTGCCCTCGTAGATCGTCAGGATGCGCGCGTCGCGGTAATGCTGGGCCGCGCCGGTCTCCTCGATGAAGCCCATGCCGCCGTGGATCTGCACCCCCAGGCTGGTCAGCTCGATCGACAGCTCGGTCGAATGGCCCTTGACGATCGGCACCAGGTATTCGTAGAGCGCCTGCTGCTCGCGCCGCACTGCCTCATCGGACGCGTGGTGCGCCAGGTCGCTGGTCGCCGCCGTGCAATAGGCCAGCGCGCGCGCGGCCTCGGTGTGCGCCTTCATCGTCAGCAGCATGCGCTTGACATCGGGGTGCTGGATGATCGCGACCGGGCCCGGCGATCCGGCCAGGTCGCGGCTCTGCACGCGCTCCTTGGCAAAGGCCAGCGCCTGCTGGTAGGCCCGGTCCGAGACCGCGATGCCCTGCATGCCGACCGCGAAGCGCGCCGCGTTCATCATCACGAACATGTACTCGAGGCCGCGGTTCGGCTGGCCGACCAGCTCGCCGATCGCGCCGCCATGGTCGCCGAACTGCAGCACCGCGGTCGGGCTGGCCTTGATGCCGAGCTTGTGCTCGATGCTGACGCAATGCGCATCGTTGCGCGCGCCCAGGGAGCCGTCGGCATTGACCAGGAATTTCGGCACCACGAACAGGCTGATGCCCTTGACGCCCTCGGGCGCATCGGGCAGGCGCGCCAGCACCAGGTGCACGATGTTCTCGGCCAGGTCATGCTCGCCGTAGGTGATGAAGATCTTGGTGCCGAAGATCTTG
>JAPLPQ010000048.1 GCA_026400105.1 Burkholderiales bacterium | reverse complement strand
ACTTGGCGACCCTACGGGGATTCGAACCCCGGTACTCACCGTGAAAGGGTGATGTCCTAGGCCTCTAGACGATAGGGTCGTATGAGGACTTGAATCGTGGAACCAGATGGTGGAGGTAAACGGGATCGAACCGATGACCTCTTGCATGCCATGCAAGCGCTCTCCCAGCTGAGCTATACCCCCATGGTTGCCACGACAGCAAACAAAATCTTGGCGGAGTGGACGGGACTCGAACCCGCGACCCCCGGCGTGACAGGCCGGTATTCTAACCAACTGAACTACCACTCCTGGTAGTGCAGCTTCGCTACCTGATCTTTCGATCAAGCAGCCAAGCGCTGCAAACTTGGCGACCCTACGGGGATTCGAACCCCGGTACTCACCGTGAAAGGGTGATGTCCTAGGCCTCTAGACGATAGGGTCAAAACCTGGACTACTGACTACTGCAAACCTTGATGGTGGAGGTAAACGGGATCGAACCGATGACCTCTTGCATGCCATGCAAGCGCTCTCCCAGCTGAGCTATACCCCCTTCTGGTCTGCAGCGTTGCAGATTATACATTACTTTAAGCTCTATCGAATTGCGTCGATATCGCGTTTTGCTTTGTACATCTGCATCAGCAAGACTCGCATTGTATAGTGATTTTCAGGCCTTCTGCAAGCAGGTCAAAACTTTTTCACGGCCCTGCAAGAAAAGCACCGCATCGACCGAAGGCGTCTGCGGCGTGCCCATCACGAGCACGCGCACCGGCATCGCCAGCGCAGGCATCTTGAGGCCGAACTCGGCCAGCGTCGCCTTCATCGCGGCGGCAATCGCTTCCTTGCTCCACTCGGCTTCGGCCAGCCTGGCAGCGAAGGCGGCAATCGCGGGCTTGACGGCGTCACTCAGGTGCTTGGCCAGGTCCTCGGGCTGCGGCGCGACTGGCGCGTAGAAGGCAGCGGCCCAGTCGGCCAGCACCACCGTGGTGTCGCAGCGGTCCTTGAACAAGGCGCAGATCGCTTCCAGCCGCGCGTCGGCCACAATGCCGCGCTTGGCCAGCTGCTCGGCCACCAGCGGCACCAGCTGCGCGTCGGGCGTGGTCTTCATGTGCTGGCCGTTGACCCAGCGCAGCTTGGCCTCGTCGAACTGCGCCGCGCTGCGGCCCAGGTGGTCGAGGTCGAACCATTCGAGGAACTGGGCCCGGCTGAAGATCTCGTCGTCGCCATGACTCCAGCCCAGGCGCGCCAGGTAGTTGATCATGGCCTCGGGCAGATAGCCCTCCTCGCGGTACTGCGTGACCGGCTTGGCGCCATTGCGCTTGCTCATCTTCTCGCCCTGCTCGTTGAGCACGGTCGGCAGGTGGGCATAGACCGGCACCTCGCGGCCCAGGGCCTGGAAGATGTTGATCTGGCGCGGCGTGTTGTTGATGTGGTCGTCGCCCCGGATCACATGGGTGATGCCCATGTCGAGGTCGTCGACCACGACACAGAAGTTGTAGGTCGGCACGCCGACCGACTCGCCGGCAGCGGCCGGACGCGCGATCACGAGGTCGTCGAGCTCGGCGTTGGCGATCTCGATCCGGCCCTTGACCTTGTCGTCCCAGGCCACGACGCCTTCCTTCGGGTTCTTGAAGCGCAGCACCGGCGCCACGCCCTCGGGGATCTCGGGCAGCAGCTTGCCGGGCTCGGGGCGCCAGCGGCCGTCGTAGCGCGGCTTTTCCTTGTTGGCCATCTGGCGCTCGCGCAGTGCGTCGAGCTCGGCCATGCTCATGTAGCAGGGGTAGACATGGCCGGCCTCGATCAGCTGCTGCAGCACGGCCTTGTAGCGGTCCATGCGCTGCATCTGGTAGAACGGGCCCTCGTCATGATCGAGGCCGAGCCATTTCATGCCTTCGATGATGACGTCGACGGCAGCCTGGGTCGAACGCTCCTGGTCGGTGTCCTCGATGCGCAGGATGAAGTCGCCGCCCTTGGCGCGGGCGAAGGCCCACGGATACAAGGCGGAACGGATGTTGCCGAGGTGGATGAAGCCGGTCGGCGACGGGGCGAAGCGGGTACGGACGCGTTGGGTCATGGTCGTTCGGTCAGATGAGGCTGAGGCCGCGCTCGAGGTCGGCCTTGATGTCGTCGAGGTGCTCCAGGCCCACGGCGACGCGGATCAGTCCCTGGCCCACGCCAGCGGCCTGGCGCTGTGCTTCGGACAGGCGGCCATGCGAGGTGCTGGCCGGGTGCGCGCACAGGGTCTTGGTGTCGCCGAGGTTGGTCGACAGCGACAGCAGTTGCATCGAGTCGAGCACCTGGAAGGCATTGGTGCGCGCCAGCTCGGGGCTGTCGCCCTTGACGTCGAACGCCACCACCGCGCCGCCCAGGCCCGACATCTGCCGCATCGCGAGCTCATGCTGCGGATGGCTGGGCAGACCGGGGTAATAGACCCGCGCCACGCCCGGATGGGACTCGAGCCAGAGCGCCAGCTGGTGGGCACGCTCGCTTTGGGCGCGCATCCGGATGTCGAGCGTTTCCATGCCCTTGAGCACGACCCAGGCGTTGAACGGCGCCAGCGTCATGCCGCAGCTCTTGAGCACCGGGATGAACTTCTCGTCGACCAGCTGCTGGCTGCAGCAGATCGCGCCGGCCATGACGCGGCCCTGGCCGTCGAGGTACTTGGTGCCGGAGTGGATCACGAGATCGGCACCGAGCTCGGCCGGACGCTGCAGCGCCGGGGTGGCAAAGCAGTTGTCGACCGCCAGCAGGGCGCCGGCCTGGTGCGCGATCTCGGTCAGCGCAGCGATGTCGCAGACCTCGGTCAGCGGGTTGGTCGGGGTCTCGGCCAGCAGCAGCTTGGTGTTGGGCCGCAACGCCGCCTGCCAGGCCGCCAGATCGGTCTGCGAGACGAAGGTCGACTCGACGCCGAACTTGGCCATGTCGGAGCCGATCAGCTTGATGGTCGAGCCGAACATGGACTGCGAGCAGACCACATGGTCACCGGCCTTGAGCAGGCCCATGCACATCATCAGCAGGGCTGCCATGCCCGACGAGGTCGAGACCGCGGCCTCGGTGGCTTCGAGCGCGGCCAGGCGCTGCTCGAAGCTGGTCACGGTCGGGTTGCCGGCGCGGGCGTAGGTGTAGCCCTCCTCCTCGCCAGCGAAGCGGCGCGCGCCGGCCTCGGCCGAGGGCTGCACATAACCGCTGGTCAGGTAGAGCGCCTCGGAGTTCTCGCCGTATTGGCTGCGTTCGACCGCCACCCGCACCGCCTGGGTGTCGCGATGCAGCAAGTTCCAGTTCGGTTGCGCCATGGCTCAGGACTCCTGCGAAGCGTTGGGCAAGGCCAGGCGCGAACCGCTGCTGCCCTCTTCCTCGTCGCCACCGACACGCTCCTCGTTGAGGCGCACCGCGTCCTCGGGGCTGACATCGCCGGTGCAGTAGACGCCGTCGAAGCAGGACGCCTCGAAGCCGTCGAGATCGGCGCGCAGCTTGCCCACGGCCTGCTTCATGCCGTCGACATCCTGGTAGATCAGCGCATCGCAGCCGATGATCTGGCGGATTTCCTCCAGCGTGCGGCCGTGCGCGACCAGTTCGCCCTTGGTCGGCATGTCGATGCCGTAGACGTTCGGATAGATCACCGGCGGTGCGGCGCTGGCCATGTAGACCTTGTTGGCGCCGGCGTCGCGTGCCATCTGCACGATTTCCTTCGAGGTGGTGCCGCGCACGATCGAGTCATCGACCAGCAGCACGTTGCGACCCTTGAACTCGCTGGCGATCACGTTGAGCTTCTGGCGCACCGACTTCTTGCGCACCGCCTGGCCCGGCATGATGAAGGTACGGCCGACATAGCGGTTCTTGACGAAGCCCTCGCGGTAGGGCTTGCCCAGGCGGTCGGCCAGCTCGGTCGCGGACGGACGGCTCGACTCGGGGATCGGGATCACGACGTCGATCTGGTCGATCGGCACCATTTCGGCCACACGCGCCGCCAGGGTCTCGCCCATGTTGAGGCGGGCCTGGTAGACCGAGATGCCGTCGATGGTCGAGTCCGGGCGCGCCAGGTAGACGAACTCGAACACGCAGGGGTAGAGCTGCGTCTGCTCGGCGCATTGCTCGAAGCGCATCTGGCCGTCGAGGCCGATGAAGACCGCCTCGCCCGGCGCGATGTCGCGCACGAAGTCGTGGCCGGTGCCCTCGAGCGCGACCGATTCGCTGGCGACCATCACGGTGCCGTCCTTGCCCTGGCCCAGGCAGAGCGGGCGGATGCCGTAGGGGTCGCGGAAAGCCAGCAGGCCGTGGCCCGCGATCATCGCCACCACCGCGTAGCTGCCCTTGATGCGCTTGTGCACCGCGCGCACGGCGGCGAACACCGCGTCGCGGCTCAAGGCGCCGTGATCGGTGGCCTGGCCCAGCTCATGCGCCAGCACGTTGAGCAGCACTTCAGAGTCGCTCTCGGTGTTGATGTGGCGGTGGTCGAGCTGGATCATCTCCTGCTTGAGCAGGGCGGCATTGGTCAGGTTGCCGTTGTGCGCCATCACGATGCCGAACGGCGCGTTGACGTAGAAGGGCTGTGCCTCTTCCTCGCTGAAGGCATTGCCAGCCGTCGGGTAGCGCACCTGACCCAGACCACAATCGCCCGGTAGAGCGCGCATGTTGCGGGTGCGGAACACGTCCTTGACCATGCCCTTGGCCTTGTGCATGAAGAACTTGCGTTCGAGCTGGGTTGCGATGCCAGCGGCATCCTGGCCACGGTGCTGCAGCAGCAGCAGGGCGTCATAGATCAACTGGTTGACAGGTGCGTTGCTGACAACGCCGACGATTCCACACATGACGTGATTCCTCTAGTAATTTTCAGGGAAAGTAGCGGGCCAGGCTATCCGGCATGGCGTCCTTGAGCCAATGCAGGCCGCGGTCAAGGCCTCTTGCTCCGACTGACGCCTGCCAGCCTTCTTGTTGTTTGAACGGGGTCATGTTGACCACCAGTGCCAGTGCCAGCAGCATGACCAGGCCACGCAGCAGGCCAAAGCCCGCGCCAAGCACACGGTCGACCGGGCCAAGCCCGACGGAGTCGACCAGACGGCCCAGCAGCCAGGACAGCAGACCGGCACCAAAGGCGGCCGCGACAAAAACCGCGATGAAGCCCGCTGCATAACGCAGCGGCTCGGTGAAATCCTTCAAGGGCAGGCGCTCGCCGGCCCAGGCAGCAAAGGTCTGCGCCAGCAGAAAGGCCGCGACCCAGCCGGCGATCGAGAGCAGCTCGTAGACCAGACCACGCCACAGCCCCAGCAACACCGAAGCCAGCAGCAAGAGCAGCAGGATGAGATCGACCGCCGCCATCAAAGCGCGAGAATGGCGGCAGACAGTCCCAGCGCCCTGGCCTTGGCAGCGGCCTTGTCGGCCTCGGCACGGGTCAGGAAGGGTCCCAGGCGCACGCGGGTGCGCGGGCCGTCGGGGGTATTGCTGATCTGGGTGTAGGTGACCAGGCCGGAACGCTCGAGCTTCATGCGCGCTTCCTGCGCCAGATTGGGATCGACGAAGGCGCCGACCTGCACGATGTGGCGCGGCTTGGCCGTCGCCTTGTCCGGATCGGCCGACGGAGTCGGTGCGGGCTTGCCCTCGAGCAGGGCCATGGCGCGAGCCGAATCTTCGTTTGCCTTCACCGGCTTGTCGGCTGGCTTTTCTGCCGGCCTGGATTCGACAGGTTTCTTGACCGGGGGCTCGACCGCAGGCTTGGGCTGGGGCTTGATGACTGGCAAGGCCTGAGCCGCGGGTGCTGCCGGCTCTGGCGCTACGGGCTTGGCGACGGGGTGCAGGGGCACCGGCGGGGCGATCGGGGCCGGCACGGCAGGCGCCTTGGCAAGCTGCGGAGCCGGCGCTGCTGGAACAACAGGCGCCACGGACGCCACCGGCGCTGCCGGTGCTACCGGAGCTACTGGCGCAGCAGGCACGAACTCCTCGGACTCATCCAGGCCTCCGATGCGCGCGCCGTGCGCAGACTCGGTCTCGCTGGCCGGCGCCTGGGACTTGGCGGCCTGACGCGTCGGGATGTCGATCTCGAAATCGACCGGCACCGGGCGCGGCTGCGACTCGAACAGCAGCGGGAAACCGATCACGCCGGCCAGCACCAGCACGGTGGCACCCAGCAAGCGGTGCCGGGCGCGACGGCGCACGGTTTCGATCGTCGTGGGAGGCGGCGTCGGGCTGGAGCCGCCCTGGCCGCCGAATCGGAATTTGAACATTCGCCAGTGCTGTGGTGGGTGGGGCCGTGTCGGGGACCGGCAGCTGGGTCAGCCCGGAAGGTGCTTGGCGTCCAGCCTCGGGAGGCCGTTTTGCAGCACGCCGCCCACGGTAAAGAAAGAACCGAAGACCACGATTCTATCAGCCGGGTCGGCCGCTGCAACCGCCGCGTCCAGCGCCGCCTGCGGGTTGGGGTGCAGGCTTGAGCCAGCCGCAGGGCTCGGATGGCTGCCGCGCCAGATCGCAGCCAGGTCGGCCGCGCTCGCAGCGCGCGGCAGCGGCAGGTCGCAGAAATACCAGCGGTCGATCAGCGGATTGACGCGCTGGAACATCGGCAGCAGGTCCTTGTCGGCCATGGCACCGAAGACCGCGTGCGTGGTCGGGTAGTAACCCATCGCGTCGAGGTTCTCGGTCAGCGCGGCGACCGAGTGCGGGTTGTGCGCGACATCGAGCACCAGCGCCGGCTGGCCCGGCACGATCTGGAACCGGCCCGGCAACTCGACCAGGGCCAGGCCGTTGCGCACCGCCTGCGCCGTGACCGGCAGCACGGGATGCAGCGCCTCGACCGCCGCCAGCACGCCAGCGGCGTTGACGAGCTGGTTGGCGCCGCGCAGCGCCGGATAGGCCAGTCCGGCGTAACGGCGGCTGCGGCCGGCCCAGTTCCACTGCTGCTGGTCGCCACCGCAATGGAAGTCGCGCCCGGCACGGTGCAGGTCGGCACCGATCTCGAGCGCGCGGTCCAGCACGCTTTGCGGCGGCACCGGGTCGCTCACGATGACCGGGCGGCCGGTACGCATGATGCCGGCCTTCTCGTAGCCGATGGCCTCGCGGTCGGTGCCGAGGAACTCGATATGGTCGATGTCGATGCTGGTGATGATCGAGCAGGCCGGCTCGACGATGTTGACCGCGTCCAGCCGGCCGCCCAGGCCGACCTCGAGGATCACGAGGTCGAGCTGCGCGCGCGCCAGCGTCAGCACGATCGCCAGCGTGGTGAACTCGAAATAGCTCAGGCTGATCTCGGGCTGGTCGGCGCCATGGCCGCGGCGCGCCAGCTCGACATCGGCGAAGGCCGGCAGCAGCGCGTCGGCCGCGACGGTCTGGCCCTCGATGCGGCAGCGCTCCTCGAAATGCACCAGGTGCGGCGAGGTGTAGAGGCCGGTCCGATAGCCCGCTTGGCTGTAGATGGTTTCGAGCAAGGCGCAGGTCGAGCCCTTGCCGTTGGTGCCGCCGACGATGATGACCGGACAGGCCGGCTGCAGGCCACGACCCTGGTTGAGGCGCTGCGCCACCTGGCGCACCCGGTCCAGCCCCATGTCTATGGTCTTGGGATGGATGCGCTCGCAATGGGCAAGCCAGTCGGACAGGGTCTGGGGCAGGTCTTGGGTCATGACAGGAACGGAAAAAGGCAAGACCCGTATTGTCGCAGCGGGGACGTAACCGCGTTCGAGCCAAGGGCAGCCCGCTCCGGGCACAGACTGAAGCTCAGCGCCGGTTTCGGTAGCGGCCCCAGGTGGTGCCGGTGTTGTTCATGCCATCCAGGTTGGCGTCGCTCAGCGGGTCGTCATCCGGCTCCGGAGGCACATCGGCAGTTCCGCTGGCATTGCCGACATCCGGGGTGCCGCTCGCGTTCCCGACATCCGGGGTGGCACTCGCGTTATCGGTATCGGATTTAGGCTTTTTGTTCTCGGCCATGCTCGATTCCCCCTTGAATTGAAATATTCAAACATTGACAACAAGATTTTGTCAATTTTGACTCAGACAAAAAATGAGGTATCCGGCAAAAGACCAGGACACCACGGCATCAGCGTACTGCAATCGAGTGGGTGTGGCAAGCGGACAGGGGCAGCATGAGAAGCAAAAGAAACTACTGAAGCGGCAAAAACGACACGGTTTGTCAGGGCAACAGGTTACTATTTATCTTAATGAACACTGTCACCAGACGGGTGAAGTTTTCAATCCAGAAACTCAAACCAGGCAAGAGCGACCCCATGGCAACGCAGACCGACCCGCAGGAAACCATTGCCTACCGGCTCAGCGAGCTGCTGCGGCGCCTCAACGAGGGCCAGAAGCTCGATCCCCATGCGCTGACCCAGGAGTTCGGCGTCAACCTGCGCACCGTTCAGCGCGACCTGAACGAAAGACTGGCCTTCCTGGAACTGGAAAAGCACAACGGCCATTACAGGATCAGCGGGCCGCGGCTGGGTCTGCTGACGCAGCAGGATGTCGAGCGCTTTGCCTCGGTCGCCGGCCTGCAGGGCCTGCATCCCCGGCTCGGCAGCGAACTGCTCAAGGACCTGCTCGACAGCCGACTGCAAAGCCTGCAGATACGCGGCCACCACTACGAGGACCTGAGCGGGCGGGAAGACAGCTTTCGCCAGCTCAAGCAGGCGATCGAGCAGCGCCAGGCCGTCAGCTTCCGCTACCGCAAGCCCGAGGGCGAGAAGCTCGTGCAAGGCGCGCAGCCGTACCGGCTGGTGAACCAGAGCGGCATCTGGTATCTGGCCGCCAACGATGGCGGCACGCTCAAGTCCTACGCCTTCACGAAGATGAACGGCTTGCTGGTCGAACGGGAGCAGCACTTTGAGCCCGATCCCGCCATGGTCGCGAGGCTGGAGCAGGAGGACAGCATCTGGCTCAACGCCCAGAAGACGGAAGTCGTGCTCAAGATCGGGCGCGACGCGGCCGGCTATTTCCAGCGCCGCCAGCTGATCGCCGGTCAGAAGATCGAAAAGGAGTTGGCCGACGGCGGCCTGCTCGTGTCCTGCCTGATCGCACACCCGAACCAGATCCTGCCGATCGTGCGCTACTGGCTGCCCAACATCCGGATCATCAGCCCGGAGGGGCTGCAGGCGGAGCTGGAGCAGCAGTTGCGGGGGTATCTGGGCCCGAACTGAATGCGCGCCCTGTTCCCCGTCACCCATCATCAAGAGAGGAAGCCGTCATGAACAACACCCCGTCCCCGCTGGAATACCTGGCCTCGTTCGCGATCACCTTTGCGGCGGGCATGGCCGCCACGGTGGCGTTGAGTGCCTATGCCAAGTGGGCGCACGAGAAGGCTGCCGCCTCGGGCAGCAACAACAAATAACGGTCACAACCCATGCCGATACCGCCACGCCCGCACACCTACCGCTGCCCCGCCTGCCACTGGTCCAAGACCGTCGCGCCCCGAAGCGATGCACTGGTGTACGGCATCGACTACTTCCCGGCCTGCCCGGCGTGTGGGCATAGCCCGCTGGAAACGCAGGCTGCCAGTCCGGTCCAGGTGTCGCTGGCGAAACTGGCGAAACAAATCAAGCTGCTGATACGCTGACAAGGACTGACCGAGGACCGAATCATGCGTACCCCCACCGAAATCCAGCAAGACCTCGACCGAACCGCTGACGAGCTGCGCCGTCAGGGCCTGCGCAATATGCGACTGGTCGCCTTGGCATTACTGGCTGGCGCGGCCTGCCTGCTGGCAGTGGCGCATGCGCTGCGCGCCCGGCATCCGGCCTGGGGCTATGTCGCCGCCTTCGCCGAGGCCGCGATGGTCGGCGCGATCGCTGACTGGTTCGCGGTCGTCGCGCTGTTCAAGCACCCGCTGGGCCTGCCGATCTGGCACACGGCGATCATCCCGAACAGCAAGGACGCCATCGGCCGCAACCTCGGCGCCTTCGTCGAGAACCATTTCATTACCGAGGAAGCGATCGGCAGCAAGATCCGGCAGGCCGATCCGGCCCGGCACATGGGCGAATGGCTGCTCGATCCGCAGCACTTAACCGGGCTGGGCCAATCGGCGGCTACTGTCGCCAGGCAGCTGATCGAGGCGCTGGACCACGAGCAGATCCGGAACAAGCTCCGCGAGCTCGCCAGCCAGCAATTGACCGAGGTCGATCTGTCGGGGACGGCGGGCCAGCTGGTGGACCGTCTGATGCAGAGCGACCGGCATCAGGAACTGCTCGACGCGCTGCTCGATGGCGCCGGTGCCTATCTGGGCGATACCGAGAAGCACCCGACCATCAGCCAGTTCCTGATCGACAGCCTGGGCGTCGAGAACTCGATGATGAAGATGGCGATCAACGCCTATGCGCCGCGCTCGATCGCGTCGCTGCACCAGAAGCTCGACGAAGTCCGGCGCGATCCGGCACACCGCTTCCGCGGCCTGTTCGACGGCTGGATCGGCGACTTCGCGCTGCGGCTCAAGGCCGACCCGCAATGGGCCGAGAAGATCCGGCGCCATCAGGCCGAACTGGTACATGACACGCAGGTGCAAGGGCTGCTGTCAGGGCTGTGGGACGGAATCAAGGACCGACTGCTGCATGACCTGAGCCAGGACCAGCCGGCGCTGCTGCGCCAGATCCAGGCCTGGATCCAGCAGCTCGGCCAGATCCTGGTCGAGAAGCCCGGCCTGCGGCAATGGCTGAACCAGGCGATCGAGAACGGCAGCGTCACGCTGATCCGTCGCTACCGGGGCGAGGTCGGACGCTTCATCGAGCTGCAGCTGGCGAAATGGACCCGGGAGGAAATGAGCCAGCGCATCGAGCTCGCGATCGGGCGCGATCTGCAGTTCATCCGCATCAACGGCACGATCGTCGGCGGGCTGGTCGGCCTGGCGATTTATGCGGTAATGCAGGTGACGAGATGACAACAGCCGCATACAATAAAGAAATTAAAAATAGATAAAATCTATACTCCCTGAAACATCTACACAAAATTCAATTTTCACCGCATGTTTAATTTTTGGAGAAATTTATGAGCGACAACTATTCAAAAGAAGATTTTGAAAAAATTTTTAACGAAAAGTATGAAGAAAAAGTTCCAGACTTCGAAAATCACATCAATATTGCATTAATCGGGAAAGTTAGCGCAGGGAAGAGCTCACTTCTCAACGCCATCTTTGAATGCACCCGAGACAATCCAATTGCCAAAGTAGGGGCAAATTCAGGAGTAACAACTAAAGTCACTCCTTACAAACTAGATGAACAAGTTCTCATTATTGATTGCCCCGGTCTTGATGATGTCAGAAAGGAAAATAGCAAAGAAACCGAGACCTTCCTTGAATCAATTGATCTCGGCATATTTGTAGTCACCGGTTCCGCCGATGCTTCACAAAAAGCGAACTTCGAAGATTTAAAGAATAGCTCCAAAAAACCAATTGTCGTCCTTAACAAAATCGACGAATGGGATGACCTTGAAGAATCTGCCTACAATTCGGTTATAGAACAATGGAAATCCGTTCTTGGCATAGATAAAATCTTCGGGACTTGCACAAAAGGGTTTGACCCAAAGCTACGCAAAGGCGCCCGCATGGATATCAGAGGAGTAGAGGAAGTTCGGGAAGAAATTTTTAATTTTTTAAAAACTGAGAAAAAAGAAATTCTTCTTGCCAAACACCTCAAAAGCAAAGAAAGCTATGCAATTGGAATTATTGGCACAGCTATCGTTGCAGTTGCTGGCGAAGCCTTCATTCCTGGCAGTGCTGCATACATTACTGCGACGCAAGTAGTTGCAATAACTTCGCTCAACTACTTATACAAGGGCGAAGTTCTTAGCAAATCCTCCGCCTTATCTCTTTTACCAACTTTTGCTGGCCAGTCGCTTGGAACCACAGCATTCCTATGGGCAAAATCTTTTCTACCTCCAACATTTGTTTTAGATATTGCAGCAGCAGGCATCGCAGTAGCAATCACATTCGCAATGCTAGCATCCGTCAAGTGGATGTTTGAAAACGAGCACTCATTAAACGACAAGGAGTTACTCAAACAAGCATTCAATAAATTTACAAAAATTAGCGAGGAACTCAAAGATATTAAACCCGAAGATCTAAGAGACAAAAAAAGTGTTCTCATGCTTTTAGGACGAATCCTAACAAAAAACAGATAAGAAATCTTTCAAGAAATTATTCAAAACTTCTTATCAAGACCAAAACCACAAGAACTCATACATTTACTCATCACAACATGGCTATTTTTAGCCCGTATTTCTTGAAATCCGGCTCATACCCCAAGCAACCCTCTTGAGCAGACGTAGCACACCTGAGCCGCAAGCAGCCAAATACGGCTTATTTTTTGAGCCGTATTTTGTAGAATGCGGCTCATGACCACCGCATCCGGCCCCAAACCTTCCGCCCGCTACATCTGGCAGCAGCCGGACTGGCCACGGTTCCGGATCGACATGACCGCTCTGGCAGACGAGTTGCAGCAGGCACGACTGCAGCAAGGCATCCTGCTCGGGCAGTTGCAGGCGATCGGACTGCCTCGCCTGCTCGAGGTCAGCGGCGATGTCTGGATGCAGGAGGCCATCGCCACGGCAGCGATCGAGGGCCAGAAGCTGGAGCTGGCCTCGGTTCGATCGTCGGTGCTGCACCGGCTCGGCCTGCAAGACCACGGCGCGCAGGACCGGCATGTCGACGGTTTGATCGACGTGATGCAGGATGCGACCTCGGAACACGATGCGCCACTGGACCTGGACCGGCTTTGCCGCTGGCAGTCGGCGCTCTTTCCGGGTGGCACCTCGGGACTACTGCGCATTGCCATCGGGCGCTTGCGCGACCACGAGGACCCGATGCAGATCGTCAGCGGCCGACCCGGTCGCGAGGTGGTGCATTACACCGCGCCGCCCTCAAGACAGGTCGGTGCAGAACTGGAAGCGTTTCTGGCCTGGTTCGAAGCCAGCCGGCCCGAAAAAAAGGCTCCATCCGACACAGAAACGCCGCTCAACGGCATCGTGCGCGCCGCGCTGGCCCATCTGTGGTTTGAGTCCATACATCCCTTCGAGGATGGCAACGGCCGGCTGGGACGAGCCATCGTCGACTTGGCCCTGGCACAAGACGCCGACAGCCACCGATACCTGTTCAGCCTGTCATCCGAACTGCTGAGCAGTCGGCGTGCTTATTACGATGCGCTCAACGCCGCCCAATGCGGCACGCTCGATGTCACGCCCTGGATCTTGTGGTTCGTTCGGATCTACACGCAAGCCTGCCAGCGATCGCAACGGATCGTGCTGCAGGCGATTGCCAAGTCCGCTTTCTGGCAGCGTGCAACGGAACAATCGATCAACAAGCGTCAGCACAAGATCCTGGCTCGTCTGGTCGAAGCCGGCGATGGTGAATTTCTCGGAGGCATGACGGCGGACAAGTACGCCAAGATGACCGGAGTCTCCAAGGCGACGGCCACGCGCGACTTGGCCGACCTGCTGGCCAAGTCTCTGTTTGTGGTGGAAGGCGTCGGCAAGGCCACGCGCTATGCCGTCAATGTCAAAGGCTGGAACCAGTAAGCCCTCACCCCGCCAGCAACCCCCGCGCCGCCCGCTCGCTCAGCACGCACTCGAGCCGGACCTGCGCGCGCGTCATGCCGACGAACAGCTTGCGGCGCTCGACTTCGCTGACCTGCTCGAAATCGATCTCGCACAGGACCACGGCCGGCGCGCTCTGGCCCTTGAAGCGGTAGAGCGTCTCGACCAGCAGTTCGCCCCCGGTCCACAACGGGTTGCCGGCCGAATCGTAGCGGCCGGTGAAGCGGCGCGTGCGCAGGCCGGCGATCGTTTCGCGCTCCAGGATCTCGGAGCTGCTGCGGCCGTAGGTCAGCACCGCGATCTGCTCCGGCTTGAAGCCGGCGATCCTTAGCTCGCGCACGCAGGCCTCGACCTGGGCCAGCGCGCGGCCCGGTGTGGCCCGGTAATCGTGAAAACCCGGCAACTGGCCCGCGAACGCCGACCGGGATACGACCGTCCGCTCGCTCAGGCCCAGCAGGTTGATCGCCTCGACGACCTTGCGCGGACTGCGGAAGTTGTCCATGCAGCGGATGCGCACCGCCTGTTCGAGCTCGAAACCCTCGCGCCGGTAGATGCGCTGCTGCTGGTCGCCCAGCAGGTAGGCCCGGCCACCGTCCTTGAGCAGGTCGGTCATCGACTGGGCCCATTCGGGCTCGAAGTCCTGGGTCTCGTCGAGGATCAGCAGGTCCCAGCGTGGCGTCATCTGGGGCGTGGCGGCGGTGAGCTGATCGGCCAGTTCGGCGTAGATGCCCGGCTGGCTGAAATCCGGCTCGATGCCACCGCGCCGCGCGTGCTCGACACAGGCCTCGTGGAACGTCATGATTTGCGCCGTGTACGGCGCGATCAGCGTCATGTGGTCGGCCAGCGCGCGGTTGAAGCAGACATAGGCACAGCGCTGCTGGGCGACATGGGCCTGGCGCATCAGCGCGAGCGCGAGCTGGGTCTTGCCAGAGCCGGCCGTGGCCTCGATCACGAACAGGCCCGACTCATGCTCGATCGCGGGAATCCAGGTCGCGAGCCCGGACGACAGCGCGGTACTGGTGCGCATGATCTGCCCGATGTGCGACGAGACGTCGGGCTGCACCTTGAAGCGATGGGACAGGAAGTCGACCAGCCTTTGCCTGGTGTCGTCCGGCAGCGGATCGTGCGGCATGAGTTCGAGCACGCGCTGGCACAGTCCGGGGTAGCCGTCGGCATCGACGATGCGCTCGGACTGATGCGCCAGCGACGGCGACGGCGACGCGACGCGATGGTCGGGCAGCACGAGCAGCGTGCCGACCCTGACCTGGCGCAGGCTTTCGTCGGTCAGGCGCGACAGGATAGCGCCGTGCTGGCGGCGCAGCTGGTGCCCGACATCGAGCGCCTCGTCGCGCTTGGCGTAGCGCTTGGACAGTCCCGATTCGCCCTCCTCGAGCGCGCCGGACTTGACCTCGATCAACAGCAAATGCCCCAGTGAAGAGACGACCGCGATGTCGATTTCGCCGATTTGCTGCCGGCCTTCGACCGTGCTGGACCAGTCCACGTTGTGGAACAGATCGTAGCCCGCAGGCAGGCCGACTTCGAGCAGTTCGAGCACGTCGCGCTCGCGATAGAAGCCTGGACCGAGCAAGCCAGCGGTGGGAAATGAAGGGTGGAGGGTGGCCATGAATGAGAGCTGGGTCGAGATCTGCAGATTGAATGATTCAAAATGCAATCTGGTGACATTTTCCATTAAAACCTGCGAAATTCTTGCCGCTGCGGTCAACTCTTGTCGTCGCCCTGCTTGCGGCACAATCTTCGCCATGATCAAGGTCTATGGCATCCCCAACTGCGACACAGTCAAGAAGGCACGCGCCTGGCTGACCGAACAGGGCGTCGCGCACGAATTTCACGACTTCAAGAAGGCCGGCGTGCCCGAGGACAGGCTGGACGCCTGGATCGGCGCCGTCGGCTGGGACAAGCTGCTGAACCGGCGCGGCCCGACCTGGCGCAAGCTCGACCCCGAGCTGCAGGCCAGCGTGGTCGATGGCGCCAGCGCAAAGCCGGTCATGATCGCGCACAGCAGCGTGATCAAGCGCCCGGTGGTCGAGTGGGACAACGCCATCACGGTCGGCTTCGACGCCAGCGACTGGGCCAGTCGGGCCTGAGGCCGCGACATTTCCCGCAAAGCCTGCCGCCCGCGCCTCTAAAATGGCGGGTTGGCGCGTCGCTGCGGGCGGCGCCAGGCTTTCTCCACCCCTTTTTAACCGCGATTTCTCGCGAGCGAACTCCATGAGCACCACCCAGATCGACGGCGTGTCCGTCAACACCCAGGCCAGCGTCTACTTCGATGGCAAGTGCGTCAGCCACGGCATCACCTTCCCCGACGGCACGAAGAAGTCGGTCGGCGTGGTGCTGCCCGCGACCCTGACCTTCAACACCGGCGCGCCCGAGATCATGGAATGCGTGGCCGGCAGCTGCGAGTACAAGCTCGCCGGCAGCGACCAGTGGCTGACCTCCCAGCCGGGCGAACAGTTCAGCATCGCTGGCAACTCGAGCTTCGAGATCCGCGTGACCGAGGCTTACCACTACATCTGCCACTTCGGCTGATCCGAGGAAAGACCAGAACATGTCCGCCACCATTCTGCAAAACCTGCCCATCGGCCAGAAGGTCGGCATCGCCTTCTCGGGCGGCCTCGACACCAGCGCCGCGCTGCTGTGGATGAAGCTCAAGGGCGCCCTGCCCTACGCCTACACCGCCAACCTGGGCCAGCCCGACGAGTCCGACTACGACGAGATCCCGCGCAAGGCGATGGGCTACGGCGCGGTGCAGGCGCGTCTGATCGACTGCCGCCCGCAACTGGCCCATGAGGGCATCGCCGCGCTGCAGGCCGGTGCCTTCCACATCAGCACCGCTGGCGTGACCTACTTCAACACCACCCCGCTGGGCCGCGCCGTGACCGGCACTATGCTGGTGGCCGCGATGAAGGAAGACGACGTCAACATCTGGGGCGACGGTTCGACCTACAAGGGCAACGACATCGAGCGCTTCTACCGCTACGGCCTGCTGACCAACCCGAGCCTGAAGATCTACAAGCCCTGGCTGGACCAGCAGTTCATCGACGAGCTCGGTGGCCGCAAGGAGATGAGCGAGTTCCTGATCGCCAACGGCTTCGACTACAAGATGTCGGTCGAGAAGGCCTACAGCACCGACTCGAACATGCTGGGCGCGACCCACGAGGCCAAGGACCTGGAGCACCTGAGCTCGGGCATCCGGATCGTGAATCCGATCATGGGCGTGGCGTTCTGGAAGGACGAGGTCGCGGTCAAGGCCGAGGAAGTGACCGTGCGCTTCGAGCAAGGCATGCCGGTCGCGCTCAACGGCAAGACCTTCGAGTCGCCGGTCGAGCTGATCCTGGAAGCCAACCGCATCGGCGGGCGCCACGGCCTGGGCATGAGCGACCAGATCGAGAACCGCATCATCGAGGCCAAGAGCCGCGGCATCTACGAGGCCCCGGGCCTGGCGCTGCTGCATATCGCCTACGAGCGTCTGGTCACCGGCATCCACAACGAGGACACGATCGAGCAGTACCGCATCAACGGTCTCAAGCTCGGCCGCCTGCTGTACCAGGGCCGCTGGTTCGACCCGCAGGCCATCATGCTGCGCGAGACCGCCCAGCGCTGGGTCGCGCGCGCGATCACCGGCGAGGTCACGCTCGAGCTGCGTCGCGGCAACGACTACTCGATCCTCAACACCGACAGCCCGAACCTGACCTACGCGCCCGAGCGCCTGTCGATGGAAAAGGTCGAGGATGCGCCGTTCACGCCGCTGGACCGCATCGGCCAGCTGACCATGCGCAACCTCGACATCGTCGACACGCGCGCCAAGCTCGGCATCTACTCCGATGCCGGCCTGCTGTCGCTGGGCCAGGGCGAGGACTTCCTGAAGCTGGGCGGCAGCCAGTAAGCGGCTTTTAGCGGCTCCAGGCACGAGAAGGCCGGCATTTGCCGGCCTTTTTGCTGCTCACTGGGCGGCCGGTGCCGGTAGCAGCGCCGAATGGGTGCCTGGCGCGCACCGGCCCGGCGTTGTACCCGCTTGACGCGGATCGATGCGGCCCGGTGCGGCTCGTCAGAGCTCGACCACCTGCCCGCTCTCGGCCGCCCGCGCGATGGCTTCGGTCACGCGCAGGTTCTCCAGGCCGTCGCGCGCCGTGACCAGGGGTTGTGCCTGGCCGCGCACGACCGCGATGAAATGCGCCATCTGACGGCTCAGCGGGTCCTCGCGCACCAGGCCCACGGTGCCGACCTCGAACGGCTTCCACCAGCTGCTGGCCTGCGCGCTCGGGTAGGTCTTGAGCCGCATGGTCGGCACCGACAGGCTGCCCAGGGTGCCGCTGATCACGTAGCAGTCCTCGTCGTCGTAGCTCGCGTAGGCCGGGTTCTCGCGCGAGGTCTGCTCCCAGCTGCGCGCGCAGGCGGCGCTGTCCGACAGCATGAAGCTGCCGAGCATGCCGCTGGCGAAGCGCAGATTGATCGCCGCCGTGTCCTCGACCGCGAAGCCGCGCGCGGCATGGGACTTGAAGGCCTGCACTGCGACGATGTCGCCGCCGAGCATGCGCAGGTTGTGGATCTCATGGATCAGGTTGATCAGGATCGGGCCGCCGCCTGACTCGCGCCGCCACGGGCCGTCGTCGAAATAATGGTCCGGCTTGAAGAAGGTGGCGCTGCCCATGACGGCGACCAGCCGGCCGAGCTGGCCCGACTCGACCAGTTGGCGGGCCTTGGCCATGATCGGGCTGTGCGCGCGGTGGTGGCCGATCAGGACCCTGGCGCCGCTGCGCGCGACCGCATCGACCAGCTGCCGGCCCTCGGCCACCGTGGTGGCGATCGGCTTTTCCAGCAGGATCGGCAGGCCGGCGGCAATGCACTGCAGCGCCTGCGGCACATGCAGCGGGTTGGGCGTGGCCAGGATGATGCCGTCCGGCCGGTCCTGCGCCAGCAGGGCCTCGAGCGTCGGGTAGAGCGGCACGCCGGCGCGCTGCGCCAGGGCGACGGCAGCTGGCGACGGATCGACGATGGCGCCGAGCTGGCAGGCGGGATTGCGCTGGATCACGGCCATATGGGCCTGGCCAATCAGGCCGGCACCGGCCACCGCGATTCGGGTCTGAGTCATGTTTTGTCCGGGAATGAGTACCGGCGGCAACAGGCCGCGCCGGGAATTCCACCAGCTTAATGACCGCTGAAAAATACACAATACTGAGTATTTCTGATTCAGATTTTCCAAATGGTTAAAAATAACTGGGACTTGATCGACCTGCGGGTGTTGTGCGCGGTGGCCCGGCGCTCGAGCTTCACGGGCGCGGCGGTGGACCTGGGGATCTCGGTGGCCTATGTGACCAAGCGCATCGCGCAGCTCGAACGGGTGCTGGGCACGGCGCTGTTCCTGCGCACGACCCGCCGCGTCAGCATCACCGCGCAGGGCGAGACCGTCTACAGCTGGGCGCGTAAGGTGCTCGAGGCGGCCGAGGAGCTGGACCAGGCGGTGGCCAGCTCGCGCGATTCGCCGGTCGGCACGCTCAAGCTCAGCACCAGCCACCGGCTGGGCAGCGGCCATATCGCACCGATCCTGGGCCTGCTGCGGCAGCAGCATCCGGGGCTCGAGATCTGGCTCGAGCTGGTGGACCGGCGGGTGGACCTGATCGCCGAGGGCTTCGACCTCGACATCCGGATCGGCGAGGTGCAGGAGCCGCATCTGGTGGCGCTGAAGATCGCCAGCAGCGCCCGCGTGCTGTGCGCGGCACCGGACTACCTGGCGCGACGCGGCCGCCCGGCCAGCCTGGCCGAGCTGGCGCGCCACGACTGCCTGCTGTTTCGCGACCGCGACCGGCCGTTCGGCGTGCTCAGGCTCGAGGGACCGCATGGCCCCGAGGCGGTCACGGTCTCGGGTCCGATGGGCTCGAACCAGAGCGATCCGATCCACCAGTGGGCGCTGCATGGGCTGGGCATCGCGTTGTTCTCGCAATGGGATGCGGCCCAGGCCTTGCGGACCGGGGCGCTGGAGCGGGTGCTGCCGCAATACCAGCAGCCGGCCGACATCTATGCCGTGATGCCGACCCGGTCGACCGATTCGGCCAAGCTGCAGGTCTGCCTCGGCTTCCTGCGCGAGCAGTTGCGCGCGGGGCCGCATGCGCTCGAGCTGGATGGGCCCGTGGCGCAGCCCGGCGCCTAGAGCACCACCGGTTCGGGCTCGAGCCGGATGCCGAAGCGCTCGTAGACGCTGGTCTGGATCGCGCGCGCCAGCGTCATGACCTCGCCGCCGGTGCAGGGGTGTTCGGCGTCGCCGCGATTGACCAGCACCAGCGCCTGCTTGTCGTAGACGCCGGCATGGCCCACGGTCTTGCCCTTCCAGCCGCAGGCGTCGATCAGCCAGCCGGCGGCGAGCTTGATGCTGCCGTCGGGCATCGGGTAATGCACCACCTTGGGCTCGCGCGCGATGATGTCGGCGCATTGCTCGGGCGTGACGCTCGGGTTCTTGAAGAAGCTGCCGGCGTTGCCGATCACGGCCGGATCGGGCAGCTTGGCGCGCCGGACCGCGCACACCATGTCGAAGATCTGCGATGCGCTCGGATTGACCAGGCCGGTCTCCAGCATCTTGCGCTCGAGGTCGAGGTAGCCCAGCACCGGCTGCCAGGGTTTGGGCAGCAGGAAACGCACGCGCGTGATCAATGCCCGGCCCTTGAGGCCGAAGCCGCGCCCATCGGCCGCGCGCTCATGCTTGAAGACCGAGTCGCGGTAGCCGAAGCCGCATTGCGCCGCGTTCAGGCTGAAGGCCTCGCCGGTCTCGAGGTCGATCGCGTCGAGCGAGTCGAAGCGGTCCTGGCACTCGACGCCATAGGCGCCGATGTTCTGCACCGGCGAGGCGCCGACCGTGCCGGGAATCAGCGCCAGGTTCTCGAGCCCGGGCCAGCCCTGCTGCAGCGTCCAGGCCACGAAGTCATGCCAGCGCTCGCCGGCGCCAGCCTCGACCAGCCAGCCCTTGTCGGTCTCGTGCAGCAGGCGCCGGCCGGGGATCTCGACCTTGAGCACCAGCTTCCTGACATCGCCGGTCAGCACGATGTTGCTGCCGCCGCCGAGCACGAAGGCGTCGTCGGCCGACCAGTCGGGATGGCGGATCAGCGCCTGCAATTCGCCCTCGGAGGCGATGCGGGCCAGCCGCAGCGCGCGCGCGGCAATGCCGAAACTGTTGAAGGGCTGCAAGGCCAGGTTTTTCTCGACTAACATGCGCGAATTGTCTCACCCGGGCGCAGCTGTTGCTGCGGCCCGGTATGTCTTACCTTTTCCGGAATCCGTCATGCCCTCTTTTGATACCGTGCTCGAGCCCAACCTGGTCGAAGTCAAGAACGCCGTCGAGCAGACCGCCAAGGAAATCGGCACCCGCTTCGACTTCAAGGGCAGCTCGGCCGCGGTCGAGCTCAAGGACAAGGAAATCACGCTGTTCGGCGACAGCGATTTCCAGATCCAGCAGGTCGATGACATCCTGCGCAACAAGCTGACCAAGCGCCAGGTCGATGTGCGCTTCCTCGATGCCGGCAAGGTCGAGAAGATCGGCGGCGACAAGGTCAAGCAGGTGCTCAAGGTGCGCAACGGCATCGCGGGCGAGGATGCCAAGAAGATCCAGCAGCTGATCAAGGGCAGCAAGCTCAAGGTCCAGGCCGCGATCCAGGAAGAAAAGGTCCGCGTGACCGGTGGCAAGCGCGACGACCTGCAGCAGGCGATGGCGCTGATCCGCAAGGACATGACCGAGCTGCCGCTGTCGTTCGACAACTTCCGCGACTGACGCGCAGTCCCAGG
This sequence comes from Burkholderiales bacterium, assembly GCA_026400105.1. Lineage (GTDB taxonomy): Bacteria > Pseudomonadota > Gammaproteobacteria > Burkholderiales > Burkholderiaceae_C > Malikia. Next base: position 26,217 of record JAPLPQ010000048.1, on the reverse strand, counting down.
CCGGCGAGCGCGGCGATCGATGAACGAGAACCCGCCCGCTGCCTGGCCAGGACTGACGCCAGAGCAAGCCGCGCAACGCCTGGCGGCCGACGGCCCGAACGAGTTGCCGCAGCCGGCGCCGCGCACGCTCGGGCGCATCGCGCTCGAGGCGCTGCGCGAACCGATGCTGCAGCTGCTGCTGGCCTCGGTGGCGATCTATGCGGCGCTCGGCGACCTGCACGAGGCAGCGATGCTGTCGGCCTTCGTCGCGGTGTCGCTCGCGATCACGCTCTGGCAGGAACGGCGCACCGAGCGGGTGCTCGAGACGCTGCGCGAGCTGACCAGCCCGCGCGCGCTGGTGCTGCGCGGTGGCGAACGCCTGCGCATCCAGGGCCGCGAGGTGGTGGTCGGCGACCTGCTGCTGCTCGGTGATGGCGACCGCATCGCGGCCGACGCGCAGCTGCTGGCCTGCCACGACCTGCTGACCGACGAGTCGCTGCTCAGCGGCGAGTCGATGCCAGTGCCCAAGAGCCCGACCGCGCCCGACGCCGGCCCGACAGACAGCAAGGGCTTGTTCCAGGTCTACGCCGGCACCCTGGTCATCAGCGGCCAGGGACTGGCCAGGGTCACGGCCACCGGCGCGCGCAGCGAGATCGGTCGCATCGGCAAGACCCTGGGCCAGGTCGAGACTCCCGCCACACCGCTGCTGCTCGAGACGCGCCGGCTGGTGCGGATCTTTTCGGTGCTCGGGCTCGGCATCAGCCTGGCGGTGCTGCTGCTGTACGGCTGGCTGCGCGCCGACTGGCTCGGCGGCGTGCTGGCAGGCCTCACGCTGGCGATGTCGATGCTGCCGCAGGAGTTCCTGCTGATCCTGACCGTGTTCACCGCCATGGGCGCCTGGCGCCTGTCGCGCCAGCAGGTGCTGACGCGGCGTTCGGCCGCGATCGAGACCCTGGGCGCCGCGACCGTGCTGTGCACCGACAAGACCGGCACGCTGACGCTGAACCGGATGGCGGTCGCCGAACTCGCGCTCGAATCGGATCAGGGCCTGCAGCGCTGGCGGGCCGATGGCGCTGGCGACGCGACGCTGCCGGCCGCCTTCCATGCGCTGCTCGATGCGAGCTGGCTCGCGAGCGAGCGCGAGCCGGTCGACCCGATGGAGCAGGCCATCCACCGCCTGGGCCAGCAGCAGCGCAACGCAGCCGAGCGCTTTGGCGGCTTCGAGCTGGTGCATGAGTACAACCTGAGCCCCGAGCTGCTCGCGATGTCGCATGTCTGGCAGGTGCCGGTGCAGGAAACCCACGAGGTCGCGGTCAAGGGTGCCCCCGAGGCAGTGGCCAGACTGTGCCAGCTCGACCCCGCACGCACGCAGGCGCTGCTCGCGGCCGCCCACGCCATGGCGGCCAACGGGCTGCGCGTGCTGGCGGTGGCGCGGGCCAGCTTCGAGGGCCATGACTGGCCAGCGACCCAGCAGGGCTTCGACTTCGAGCTGCTGGGCCTGGTCGGGCTGTCGGACCCGGTGCGGCCCGGGGTGCCCGAGGCGATCCGGGATTGCCGCGCAGCCGGCATCCGGGTCGTCATGATCACGGGCGACTATCCCGAGACGGCACGCGCGATCGCGCGCCAGGCCGGGCTGGCGCATGAAGGGCAGTTGCTGACCGGCACCGAACTGGCCGCGCTCGACGACCAGGCCTTGCGCGAGCGCGTCAAGACCGTGGCGGTCTACGCGCGCGTGCGGCCCGAGCAGAAGCTGCGCATCGTCGAGGCGCTCAAGGCCAACGGCGAGGTAGTCGCGATGACGGGCGACGGCGTCAATGACGCGCCTTCGCTCAAGGCCGCGCATATCGGGATCGCGATGGGCCAGCGCGGCACCGACGTGGCGCGCGAGGCCGCTGCGCTGGTGCTGCTCAAGGACGACTTCGCCTCGATGGTGGGCGCGATCCGCGCCGGTCGCGGCATCTTCGACAACCTGCGCAAGGCGATGGCCTATGTGCTCGCGGTGCATGTGCCGATCGCGGGCCTGTCGCTGCTGCCGCTGCTGCTGGGCTGGCCGCTGGTGTTCATGCCGGTGCATATCGCCTTCCTCGAGCTGGTGATCGATCCGGTGGCCTCGCTGGTGTTCGAGAGCGAACCGCAGGACCCAGAGCTGATGCGTCGGCCACCGCGCGACCCGGCAGCGCCGCTGTTCTCGCTGCAGCTGATCCTGCTGAGCCTGCTGCAGGGCGGCCTGGTGCTGGCGGTGGTCGGTGGACTGTTCGCTGGCCTGTGGCTGAACGGGTTCAGCGCGGCGCAGGCGCGTGCCATGACTTTCGTGGCGCTGGTCTCGGCCAGCTTCGGACTGGTGCTGCTCAAGCGCGGCACGGGCCTGCGCGGCCTGCTGCGCCCCAATCCGGCACTGCTGGCGATTGCCGCCCTGACGCTGGCCTTGCTGGCGCTGGCGCTGCTGCTGCCGGCCGCGCGCAGCCTGTTCCAGTTCGCACCGCTGCCGCTGGAATGGGTGCTGGGGGCGGGACTGCTCGGGCTGCTGGCACCAGCGACAGGCCTGCCCTGGCGCCGGCACGGCCAGCCGACCCCACCGGCAATGAAATAGCGAAGGCCGGCGGGCTCAGGCCAGCGGCAGCTCCAGGCTGGCGCGCAAGCCGCCCAGCGCCGAGGCATCGAGCCTGACCTGGCCCTGGTAGAGCTGCGCGACCTCGCGCACGATCGCCAGCCCGAGCCCGCTGCCGGGCTGGCGCTCGTCGGCGCGGGTGCCGCGCTCGAAGACGCGCTCGCGCGCGTCGGCGCCGATGCCGGGTCCGTCGTCCTCGACCGTCACCAGCAGGCGCCGGCCCGCGGCACGGGCTTGCACGAGCACCCGGCCATGGGCCCATTTGCAGGCATTGTCGAGCAGGTTGCCCAGCATCTCGTGCAGGTCCTGCGACTCGCCGGCGAAGGCCAGCGCGTCCGGCTCCCAGTCGCCATCGAAGCGCAGTTCACGCCCGGCGTGGACCTTGCGCATCACGCGCAACAGGCCCTCGAGCACCGGCGCGACCGGGCTGCGCAGGCCGGGCACGCCGCTGCCGCCCATGCGCGCGCGCGCCAGATGCCACTCGACCTGGGCCCGTGCGCTGCGCACCTGCTCGTCGACCAGGGTGGCGAAGGCGTGCAGATCGCCGCGCGGTCGCTCGGCCGCGTTGGCCAGCACCGCCAGCGGCGTCTTGATCGCATGCGCCAGGTTGCCCGCGGTCTGGCGTGCGCGCTGCACCACCTGCTCGTTCTGCAGCAGCACGCCGTTGAAGTCCTGCACCAGCGGATGGAGCTCGGCCGGGAATTCGCCTTCGAGCCGCTGGGCGTCGCCAGCGCGCACCTGCTGCACCGCGCGCTGCAGCCGCCGCAGCGGCGCCAGGCCCAGCGCCAGCTGCGCGCCGGCCGCCCCCGCCAGGGCCAGCCCGAGCACGGCCAGGCTGGCGGCCAGCGTGAGGTCGAAGCGCTGCTGCGCGGCTTCGAGTTCGCGCAGGTCCTGGGCCACGATCAGCCGCCAGCTGCCCGGCGCCGCAGCGGCGCCAGGCAGCTGGTCCGTCGAGCGCGCGCCAACGGCCGGGCTGGCGGCCGGGATCGGGATCGGGCTAGGACTCGGGCCCGCGCTCCAGATCACCTGGCGCTCGAGCACCAGCACCGGCTGGCCGGCCGGACCGATCAGGCGATGCTCGTGCGTCTGGCCGCTGGGCAGGCCGTCACCGGGCAGGCGCAGCAGGCTGTCCCAGAGCGAACGCGAACGCAGCAGGCCCTGGCGACCGGGGGCATCGACCTGCCAGTACAGGCCGCCGTAAGGCTGCTGCCAGCGCGGATCGGCCAGGGTCGAGCCGAGCGAAGGCTGACCGGCGGCGTCGACCTCGAGCGCTGCCGTGAGCTGGTCGAGCTGCAGTTGCAAATGCGAGCGGAACTGGCGCTGCGCCTGATCGGCAAACAGGCCCGAGAGCGCAAAGCCGGCCGCGACCAGCGCCAGCGCCAACCCGGCCAGCGTGCCGAGCAACAGGCGCCAGCGCAGGCTTTGCGGCAAGCGCCAGCGCAGCTTGAACCGGCTCACCGGCCGGCCCCGTCGGGCACCTGCAGCCGGTAGCCCATGCCGCGCACGGTCTCGATCAGGCCGGCCGGCAGCTTCTTGCGCAGCCGGCCGATGAAGACCTCGATCGTGTTGGAGTCGCGCTCGCAGTCCTGGGCATAGAGATGCTCGGTCAGCTCGGTGCGCGAGACCAGATCGCCGGCATGGTGCATCAGATAGGCCAGCAGCTTGAACTCCTGCGCGGTCAGCACCAGCGGCTGGCCCTGCAGGCTGACGCGCGCGCTGCGCGTGTCGAGCTCGAGCGGACCGCAGCTCAGCAGCGCCGAGGCATGGCCGCCGGCGCGGCGGATCAGCGCGCGCAGGCGCGCGAGCAGCTCCTCCATGTGAAAGGGCTTGCTCAGGTAGTCATCGGCGCCGGCATCGATGCCGGCGACCTTCTCGTGCCACTGGTCGCGCGCGGTCAGCACCAGCACCGGGCTGCGCATGCCCTCGCTGCGCCAGCGCCGCAGCACGCTGAGGCCATCGAGCACCGGCAGACCGAGGTCGAGCAGGATCGCGTCATAGTCCTGCACCCCGCCCTGATACCAGGCCTCGCGGCCGTCGCTGGCCAGGTCGACCACATAGCCGCGGTCCTGCAGCGTGCGGGCGATCTGCTCGGCCAGCGTCGTCTCGTCCTCGACCACCAATACGCGCATCAGCGACCTCCCTTGCGGCGCAGCAGCTCGGCGCTGCGCGCATCGACCTCGAGCTTGACCAGCCGGCCGGCCGGATCGAGCAGCTTGAGCTCGTAGACCCAGAGCCCGTCATGGCGTTCGAGCTCGACCGCCAGCACCTGGCCCGGCTGCTCGCGCGCGACCCGCTCGAGCAGCTGCGGCAGCGGCAGCACCTCGCCGGCCTGCAGCGCGGCGCGGGCGCGCTCGTGGTCACCGCCAAAGCCCAGCGCCATGCTGCAGGCGCCGCCAAGCAGTAAGGCACAGGCGGCCAGCCGGGAGCGAGAGAAAAAGGCAGGACGGGGACAGTGAGTGGACATGGCGGCAGCGGACGGAAAAGAGTCGATCCGTGGATTTTCGATCCGCCCGCCTGAACGCCAGCTGAACCAGCCGGCCCGCGCGGGGCCAGCCGGCGCAGCGAATCAGCGCGGCACCAGGAAGACGGAATCTTCCTTGATGTCGATGCCGGCGTCGTTGAGCGAGCGGATCTGGAACTTGATCGGGTGCGAGCCGCTGGCGGTCGATCCGGGCGGGATCTGCAGACGCAGCACCAGCGAGCGGACCTCGGTCGGCTGCACCACCACCTGGCGCTCGGACGCGATCTCGAGGCCGGGCAGGCCCTGGACCGAGACTTCGAGCGTCTGCACCACCTCGGTCGCGTTCATCGCCTGCAGGCGGAACACGTTCTCGATCCGGCCCTGCTCGACCATGCGCGCGATCGCGCCACGGTCACGGATCACGTCGACCTTGAGCGGGGTGCGCAGGTAGAGGCTGACGGCGACCGCGACGCAGATCGCGACCAGCACGCCGGTGTAGATCAGCACGCGCGGACGCAAGGCGCGCTGGACCATCTGCTGATTCGACCAGTTGTTGGCCATGCCGTTCTCGGTCGCGAACCGGATCAGGCCGCGCGGGTAGTTCATCTTGTCCATCACATCGTCGCAGGCATCGACGCAGGCGCCGCAGCCGATGCACTCGTACTGCAGGCCCTTGCGGATGTCGATGCCGGTCGGGCAGACCTGGACGCAGAGCGTGCAGTCGATGCAGGAACCCAGATTGAGCGCCTTCGGATCGGCCGATTTCTTGCGCGCGCCACGCGGCTCGCCACGCGCCTCGTCGTAGGTCACGATCATCGTGTCGCGGTCGAACATCGCGCTCTGGAAGCGGGCGTAGGGGCACATGTACTTGCAGACCTGCTCGCGCATCCAGCCGGCGTTGCCGTAGGTCGCGAAACCGTAGAACAGGATCCAGAAGGTCTCCCACGGGCCCAGGGTCCAGCTCGCCACCTCGCCGGCCAGCAGCGTGATCGGCGTGAAATAGCCGACGAAGGTGAAACCGGTCCAGAGTCCGAACAAGACCCAGATCAGGTGCTTGAGCGCCTTGCGGCCGAACTTGGCGGCCGACATCGGGCCGTCGTCGAGCCGGATGCGCGCGCTGCGGTCGCCCTCGACCTTCTTCTCGATCCACATGAAGATTTCGGTGTAGACCGTCTGCGGACAGGCAAAGCCGCACCAGAGCCGCCCGGCCACCGCAGTGAAGAGGAACAGCGCCAGCGCCGCGATCACCAGCAATCCGGTCAGGTAGATGAAGTCCTGCGGATAGAGCACCAGGCCGAACAGGTAGAAGCGCCGGGTCTCGAGGTCGAACAGCACCGCCTGGCGGTGGTTCCAGACCAGCCAGGGCAGACCGTAGAAGACGATCTGCGTGATCCAGACCAGCGCCCAGCGCCAGCTGTTGAACAGGCCCTTGACCGAGCGCGCGTAGATCTTCTTGCTCGCCTCGTAGAGCGATATCTCGACTTCATCGGGCGCTTGCTCAGCGCGTGGTTTGTCAGGCTTCGTCGTCATAGGAATTCCAATCGAAAAAAGGGGCGAGCGCCCTGCGCCCGAGCACCCCGCATTGGCGCCGCTGGCGCAGTAGAACGGCGCGGCCGGCCCCCGTCAGCAGCCTCGATTATGCGCAGTCAGACTTAAGGCTCAGGCCAGCGCCCGGCCGGCACTCAGCCGCCTGGGCGCGTCATTTCTTGAGCGGGCAGGTACTGATACCAAGCACGCGGTACAGGCCGCACCAGCCCACCAGGCCGGTCAACAGGGGCAGCAGGCCCAGATAGCCCCAGGCGCCCACGGTGCCGGTCGCCGCCAGGGCGATCAGCAACAGACCCAGGACGATGCGCAGCACGCGATCGATTCCACCGACATTGCTTTTCATGATGATCCTTGTTGGCATGAATACCCTCCTCAGTATACGAGGATTACCAGGCCAGATTACGAACTATCGCCAAGTCGGTCAAGCCAGCCCGATGGCGCTGGATTGACGGCCAAGCTGAACGGCGGATGAACGGCGGCTTCAGGCCTGGTACAGGGCTGGCGACGCATCATCCAGGTCAACAGATTCTTTCACTCTCAGGGAAGCACAAGATGACAACAGCCCACCCGCCAGCACCGACCCCAGCGCTGCGCGCCGCCCTGCTCGGCCTGCTGCTGGCGACCGCCGCCTGGCCGGCGCTGGCCGCCGACACCAGCGCCGCCGAACAGCTCGCGCGCTGGAACAGCGCCGCCGGCGCGCCCGGCAATGTCGAACGCGGCCGCATCTTCTTTGCCGGCCAGCATGGCAACGACCTGTCCTGCGCCTCCTGCCACCAGGCACCGCCGACCCGGGACGGCAAGCATGCGAGCACCGGGCGCCGGATCGCGCCGCTGGCACCGGCCTTCAACCCGCAGGCCTTCACTGAGACCGCCAAGGTCGACAAATGGTTCCGGCGCAACTGCAAGGATGTGCTGGCGCGCGAATGCTCGCCAGCCGAGAAATCCGACCTGATGGCCTATCTGGTCAGCCTCAAGCCCTGAGCCCGTGCCGGAGTCCCCAACCATGAAGCCCCATCCACTGACCTCCCTGACCGCCCCGACCTCTGCGACCTCACGGTCCGGCCTGGCCTGCCGGCTGCTGCCGGCGCTGGCGACCCTGGCCGGCCTGTGCCTGCTGACCCCGCCCGCGCTGGCCGACGGCGGCAGCGCGATGCCGCGCCAGATCCTGCCGGCCTACCAGCAGGAATGCGCGGCCTGCCACCTGGCCTACCCGCCCGGCATGCTGCCGGCGCCGTCCTGGAACCGGATCATGGGTGGACTCGAGCGCCATTACGGCACCGACGCCTCGCTCGACGAGGCCAGCGTGCGCCAGATCGGCGCCTGGCTGCAGACCCATGCCGGCAGCTACAAGCGGGTCGGCAACGTGGCGCCGCCGCAGGACCGCATCACGCGCTCGCCCTGGTTCGAGCGCAAGCACCGCGAACTCGACCCGACGATCTGGAAGCAGGCCGCCGTCAAGAGCGCGGCCAACTGCATGGCCTGCCACGGCGGCGCCGAAAAGGGCCGCTTCGACGACGACGAACTGCGCTTCCCGGCCGGGCTGGACGCGCGCTATCGGCGCTACTGGAACCAGGACTGACCGTATTGAGCCATGGGCTCTTGCAAGGAACCAAGATGAACATCACTGCCCCCACCACAGCGGACCGCCCGACAACCGCCAGTCGCGCCGCCAACGCCAGCACCGGCGGCCGGCGCGTGACCGACGCCCCGACCCGCCTCTATCACTGGCTGCTGGCGCTGAGCTTCCTGGGCGCCTACCTGACCGGCGACGGCGAGCGCCTGCGCGCCCTGCATGTGACCCTGGGCTACACCATGGCCGGGCTGATCGTGTTCCGGCTGCTGTACGGACTGTTCGGTCCGCGCCAGGTCCGGCTGTCGGTGCTGCGCAACAAGCTGGCGCTGGGACTGGCCTGGCTGCGCGGATTGCCGGCCAACCTGGCCAGGGGTCAGGTCAACTGGCAGCCGGGACAGAACCTGCTGATGGCGCTGGCGATCACGCTGCTGCTGCTGTGCGTGCTGCCGCTGACGCTGAGCGGCTATGCCATCTACCATGAGTGGGGCGGCGAGTGGCTGGAGGAGCTGCACGAGTTCTTCGGCAACGGCTACCTGATGCTGGTGCTGGCCCACCTGGGCCTGCTGCTCGGGATCAGCCTGTGGCGTCGCAAGAACCAGGCCTTGCCGATGCTGACCGGCCGCCTACCCGGCAAGGGACCGGATCTGGTGCGACGCAACCAGGGCTGGCTGGCCGTCTTGCTGCTGCTCGCGGTGCTGGGCTACTGGCGCTGGGAATGGCAACAGGCGCCCAACGGCCTGCTGTCGACCCAGGCCTTGCAGCAGGTGCTGGCAGGCGACGACGACGATTGAACCGTCCGGGTCTGGGGCGACGCAGCGGGCCATGGGTCTTATGCACAAGCCAGGCGGAACTGTCACAAACCCTGCCAGCCGTGACCAGACCCTGGCAACGCCATCGAGCGCCTGGCTGCAATCAGGCAAGTCATTGATTCTTATGAAAATCCAATGCTTGCCTATTTTTTAGGCAAGGCAATGAATGTCTTGATTTCCAAGGCCAGACCCAGTTGCCCACCAGGATCTCAACAAAGTTATCCACAGATTTTCTGGATAAGCCCGAAAAGCCCCGAAAAATCAGGCACTTGGAACAGTGCGCCAGCGCTTGGGCCTATTTGTCGCCATCGGGAATCACGGCGTCGGCCACGGCACCGACCGTCTTGGCCGTGATCTTGACCCCGGTCGCCACCACCGTGACCGCGGCATCCGCGACCGCGACCACCGCGCAGCCCTGCAGGCCCAGCAGCAGGACGCTCAGCGCCAGGCCCAGCAAGGGGCGGATCAGGAAATTCTGTGGGGCCATGGGAAGAGGCTGTGAAGCGTCGATCGGGAGATAACCTGCGCCAGGGGCGCAGGAGCTTGGGCGCGATTCTAGCGACCGCCCGTTCAAGCGCTGATCAGGCCCTGATGCGCGGCCGCAACCGGGCACCGAAGCCGCGCCCGACATCGGCGTGGGGGCAAAACATGACAGGATGTGAGCACTGGGCCGGTTTCCGGGACAATCACGCCCCATGACTGCCCTCAAAGCCCCCGAACTGCTGCTGCCCGCTGGCTCGCTCGACAAGATGCGCGCCGCCTACGACTTCGGCGCCGACGCGATCTACGCCGGCCAGCCGCGCTACTCGCTGCGCGCGCGCAACAACGAATTCCGCCTGGAGCAGATCGAGATCGGCATCCGCGAGGCCCATGCGCGCGGCAAGAAGTTCTTCGTCACCAGCAACCTGCTGCCGCACAACGACAAGGTCCGTACCTATATGCGCGACATCGCGCCGGTGATCGCGATGAAGCCCGACGCGCTGATCATGGCCGACCCCGGCCTGATCATGATGATGCGCGAGCAGTACCCCGAGATGCCGATCCACCTGTCGGTGCAGGCCAACACGGTCAACTACGCGGCGGTCAAGTTCTGGCAGAAGATGGGCGTCGCGCGCATCATCCTGAGCCGCGAGCTGAGCCTCGACGAGATCGAGAAGATCCGCCAGGAATGCCCGGACATGGAGCTCGAGGTGTTCGTGCATGGCGCGCTGTGCATCGCCTACTCGGGCCGCTGCCTGCTGTCGGGCTACTTCAACCGGCGCGACCCGAACCAGGGCACCTGCACCAACGCCTGCCGCTGGAACTATGCGGCCCAGGAGACCGCGACCGACCCGAACACCGGCGAGGCGATCGCCATCAAGATGGAACAGGGCTTCAACTTCAACCAGGCGCAGGAGGAAGCCGAATCCTCGTTCGCGGCCTGCGGCGGCGGCGAGCGCCACCCGAAGGCCGACCAGGTCTACCTGATCGAGGAAGCGGGCCGCCCGGGCCAGCTGATGCCGATCATGGAGGACGAGCACGGCACCTACATCATGAACAGCAAGGACCTGCGCGCGATCGAGCATGTGCAGCGCCTGGCCGAGATCGGCGTCGATTCGCTCAAGATCGAGGGCCGCACCAAGAGCCTGTACTACGTCGCGCGCACGGCGCAGATCTACCGCCAGGCGATCGACGACGCCGTGGCGGGCCGCCAGTTCAACCCGCTGCTGATCACCGAGCTCGAGGGCCTGGCCAACCGGGGCTACACCAGCGGCTTCCTCGAGCGCCGTCCGAGCCAGGACTACCAGAACTACGAGACCGGCCATTCGCTGGTGGGACACAGCCACTATGTCGGCGACGTGCTCAACGCCGCTGACGGCTGGGCCGAGGTGGTGGTCAAGAACAAGTTCTCGGTCGGCGACAAGATCCAGGTCATCCACCCGAGCGGCAACCATGTGATCGAGCTCAAGGAAATGCGCAAGCTCGACGGCGAGCCAGTGACAGTCGCGCCGGGCAGCCCGCTGCATGTGCGCATTCCGCTGCCCGAGCAGTACAACGGCGCGCTGCTGGCGCGCTTGATCCCGACCGAGGTGGCCTGAGCCGCCATGCAACTGCCGCGCCGGCGCCGCGCTGACTTCGAGGCCGGCCGCGAGTTCCAGTACCCCGAGCACCTGCGCCAGCAGGCAGCTGGCGCGCCGGCCGCGCCCGGGGTCTATACCTTCCACGGCCAGCCCGGCGACCTGCCGCTCTACATCGGCAAGAGCGTGAACCTGCGCGCGCGGCTGCTGTCGCACCTGCGCAACCCCGACGAGGACCGCATGCTGCGCCAGACCCGCGCGATCAGCTTCGAGCGCACCGCCGGCGAGATCGGCGCGCTGCTGCTCGAGGCCCAGCAGATCAAGCAGCAGCAACCGCTGTTCAACCAGAAGCTGCGGCGCAACAAGCAGCTCTGTGCGCTCAAGCTGGCAGCAGACGGCCGGCCCGAGGTGGTCCATTCCAGGGACATCGACTTCGCGCTCACGCCCGAGCTGTTCGGCCTCTACGCGAGCCGGCATGCGGCGCTCGAAGGCCTGCGCGCGCTGGCCGACGAACACCGGCTCTGCTATGCCGTGCTGGGTCTGGAAAAGCCCGCTGGCGGGCGTGGCTGCTTTCGCTCCCTGCTCAGGCAATGCGCGGGCGCCTGTTGCGGCCGCGAGAGCGAAGCCGAGCACCGCGCACGGCTGCTGGCCGCGCTGGACGGACTGCGCATCGCCTGCTGGCCCTATGGCGGCGCGATCGGACTGGTCGAGCGCTGGCCGGCCGACCCGGCCATGACCGTCACGGACGAAGCAGGATCCAAACCTGAAATCGCCGGCCCGGCAGATGCCATGCTGCAGATCCATGTGGTGCGCAACTGGTGCTACTTGGGCAGCGCCGCCAGCCCGGAACAGGCCAGGGCACTGGGACAGGTGGCCGCCGGCTTCGATGCCGACGGCTACAAGGTGCTGTGCCGGCCGCTGCTGACCGGACAGGCCGAGATCCTGCTGCTGCAAGCCTGACCAGCCGGCCATCCGGACCCGCCCGGCAGACGACAGCGCTACCATAGAGCAGATGGCGACAACCGATCAAGACCTCTCCCCGCTGGCACCGTTTCGCCAACCCATATTCCGCATGCTCTGGTCCACCTGGCTGGTGGCCAACCTCTGCATGTGGATGAACGATGTCGCAGCGGCCTGGATGATGACCTCGCTGACCCAGACGCCGATCTGGGTCGCGCTGGTGCAGACCGCCGCCACGCTGCCGGTGTTCCTGCTCGGTCTGCCCAGCGGCGCACTGGCCGACAGTCTGGACCGCAAGAAATACTTCCTGACGACCCAGCTCTGGATCGCCGCCGTCGCCACGCTGCTGAGCGCCGTCGTCTTCTTTGGCGCCATGACGCCGCCACTGCTGCTGGCGCTGGTGTTCGCCAACGGCATCGGGCTGGCGATGCGCTGGCCGGTATTCGCCGCCATCGTGCCCGAGCTGGTGCCGCGGCCGCAATTGCCGGCGGCGCTGGCACTCAACGGGGTCTCGATGAATGCCTCGCGCATCCTGGGGCCGCTGCTTGCCGGCGCCATCATCGCCGCTGCGGGCAGCGCCTGGGTGTTCGCGCTCAACGCGCTGCTGTCGCTGCTGGCAGCGGTCGTGATCAGCCGCTGGCAGCGCGAACACAAGCCGCATCCGCTCGGGCGCGAGCGCCTGGGCACCGCGATGCGGGTCGGGCTGCAGTACATCGCCCAGTCGCGCCAGCTCAAGGGCGTGCTGCTGCGGATCTGGATCTTCTTCTTCCACTCGACCGGCCTGATGGCGCTGCTGCCGCTGGTGGCGCACGGCATGCAGGGCGGCGACGCCGCGACCTTCACGCTGCTGCTGGCAGCCATGGGTGCCGGCGCGATCGGCTCGACCGCCTTGCTGCCGTGGCTGCGGCGACGCTACAAGCGCGACGCGCTGGTGCTGCGCGGCGCCTGGCTGCAGGCCGGCACGATGGCCGTGATGGCCTGGACCGACCAGCTCTGGATCGCGGTGCCAGCCATGCTGCTGGGCGGAGCGGCCTGGATCACCACCGCCAACAGCCTGAGCGTGTCGATCCAGCTCGGACTGCCCGACTGGGTGCGCGCGCGCGGCATGTCGATGTACCAGATGGCCATCATGGGCGCCAGCGCCAGCGGTGCTGCACTCTGGGGCCAGATCGCGACCTGGACCAATGTGCCGACCAGCCTGGTCATCGCCGCCGGCACCGGCGCGCTGACGATGTGGCTGACCAACCGCCTGCTGCCCGACAGCGGCCAGGCGACCGACCTGACGCCGCAGCGCATCTTCCAGGCCCCGCAGCATCCCGGACCGGCGAGCGCGGGCCGGGTCAGCGTGATGATCGAGTACCGGATCGACCCGGCAAGGGCGAGTGAATTCCGCGCCCTGATGTTCAACGAGAGCCGTCCGAGCCGGCTGCGCCAGGGCGCGCTGTCCTGGGAGCTGCTGCACGACCTCGAGGACCCGGGCCGCTTCCTGGAACTGGTCACCGACGAATCCTGGACCGACCATCTGCGCCGCTTCGAGCGCGTCACCGCCGCCGACGCCGAACTGCACGCGCGCAAGCTGGCCTTCCAGCTAGGCCCCGAGCCACCGCGCGTCACGCGCTGCCTGATGGAGAGCACCGTCAAATGAAGATCGCCATCATGGGCGCTGGCGCCGTAGGCAGCTATTACGGCGGGCTGCTGGCGCGCGCCGGCCACGAGGTCACGCTGATCGGGCGCGCTGCCCATGTCGCCGCCGTCGAGCGCGACGGGCTGCGCCTGCAGACGCTGGCCTTCGACGAATGGGTGCCGCTGCGCGCCAGCGTCGATCCCGCCGCAGTGGCCGCCGCCGACTGGGTGCTGTGCTGCGTCAAGTCCAACGACACCGAGGCCGCCGCTGCGGCTATCGCGCCTTGTCTGCACGAAAAGACCCTGGTGCTGAGCCTGCAGAACGGGCTGGAGAATGCCGAACGGCTGCAGGCCCTGCTGCCGCGCCATCCGGTGCTGCCGGTGCTGGTCTATGCCGCGGTCGAGCTGGCCGGCCCCGGCCATCTGCGCCACCACGGCCGGGGCGAGCTCGTGATCGGCGCCGGGCCGGACAGCGAGGCGATTGCCACCACCTTCGCGGGCGCCGGCGTGCCGGTGCAGGTGCTGGCCGATCTGCGCGCGGCGCAATGGTCCAAGCTGGTCGTCAACTGCGCCTACAACGCGCTGTCGGCGATCTCGCGCCTGCCCTACGGCCGCATGATCCAGGGGCCGGGCATCGAGGCCACGATGCGCGAGGCGGTGGCCGAATGCCTGGCGGTGGCGCGCGCCGAAGGCATCCATCTGCCCGCCGACAGCTGGGTGCAGGTGCGCGCGCTGGCCGACGCCATGCCGACCCAGCAGTCATCGACCGCGCAGGACCTCGCGCGCGGGCGGCGCAGCGAGATCGACCAGCTCAACGGCTATGTGGTGCGCCGTGGCGCGGCGCTCGGCGTGCCGACGCCGGTCAACCGCGCACTGCACGCCCTGGTCAGGCTGCTCGAAGCTCCGCCCGGCGACCCGGCCGACCACCGAGCCGACTGAGGCTGGCGAGGCCAGCGAGGCGGCTCAGGACTCGAGCCCGCCGAGCTGGCCCAATGCCGCCTCGAAATCGAAGCCCCGCACCGCCTGCATCAAGGGCGCGTAACGTGCCCCCAGCGCCTGCTGCAACAAGGCGGCATGCTGCTCGCACAGCGGGATCGACCCCGCATCGTCCTCGCGCAGCAGCTGAACCAGCCTGCGCTGCAGTTGCTGCCATTGCGGCCGATCCAGTGCAGCGGTCGCGGCCGCCGGACTGGCTGGCAGTACGGCTGCCACGGGGTCCAGCGTCGGCTCGACCCAGGCCGAATCAGCGGGCTGCGGCGCCGAAGCGCAGCCCGCTGCTGCCGGCGGACATCCGGCCGGATCGGCCAGCCCGAGCGGCAGGCTGAACCAGAACCGGCTGCCCCGCCCCTTCTGGCTCGCGACGCCGATCTTCCCGCCCATCAGCTCGACCAGCTTGCGCGCGATCGCCAGCCCCAGGCCGCTACCGCCGTAGCGGCGCGTCAGGCCGTCGTCGACCTGCTGGAAGCTATCGAACAGATGGCACTGATCGGCGCTGTCGAGCCCGATGCCGGTGTCGCTGACCTCGAAGCGCAGCCAGGTGCTCTGTGCATCCTGCACCCCCTGCTCCTGATGGGCATCGCGCAGGACCGCCAACTTGACCCCGCCGGTCTCGGTGAACTTGACCGCGTTGTCCGCCAGCTTGTGCAGGATCTGGCCGATCTGGACCGGGTCGCCTGAGAGCCGGTGCGGGACATCGGGCGCCACCTCGATGGTCAGCTCGAGGCCCTTGGCGACGACACGCTCGCGCAGGCGGGCCGCGATGGTCTCGAGCACGCCGTCGAGCTCGAAATCCTGCTGCGCGGTGTGCAGGGCGCCGCTGTCGACCCGGGTGTAGTTCAGGATGTCCTCGATCAGCGACTGCAGCTGCCGGCTGGCCAGTTGCAGCGCCTTGAGCTGCTCTTGCTGCCGCCCCCCCAGACAGCCCTGCAGCAGCAGATAGCTCAACCCCATGATGGCGTTCATCGGCGTGCGCAGCTCGTGGCTGATGTTCGACAGGAAGGCGCTCTTGGCCTGGTTGGCGGCCTCGGCCGCGAGCTTGGCGGCTTCGAGCTCGCGCGTGCGCTGTCCGACCAGCTCCTCGAGATGATCCCGGTAGCGTGCCAGGTCCTTGGCAATCGCGTTGATGCGCGTGACGTCGCGCGCCGCGGCAAAGACACCGCAGATCCGGTCTTGCTCGTCGCGGTAGACACTGGCGTTGTAGAGCACCTCGGTTTCCCGGCCCGCCACATGCCGCAGCACCAGCGGATAGTCGCTGACCTGCCCCTGCTCAAAGGCCAGCTGGTAGCCGCTGCGGGCCTTGTCGGGATCGGTGAAGTAGTCCGAGAAGTCGCTGCCGATCAGCGCCGCGCGGCCCAGTCCGGTGGCGGCCTCGGCGGCCCGGTTGACATCGGTGATCTTGCCCTGCGGGCTGATCGTGAGCAGCGGGTCCAGGCTGGCCTCGAGCAGGCTGCGGGCGTAGTTCGAAGCAGCGCGCAGCGCTTCCTCGGCCTGGCGGCTCTCGGTGATGTCGCGCGCCACCGCGTAGAGCAGGTTCTCCTGCGGACTGAAGACCGCGTTCCAGGCCAGCCAGCGCGAGCTGCCGTCCTGGCACAGGCAACGGTTGACGAAGCCGTCCGCACCGGTCTGGCACTCATGCAGGGCCTGAATGGCCTGCTGCGCGGCCTGCCGGTCGTCCGGGTGGATCAGCTCGAGATAGGAACGGCCGACGAAATCGCCCACCTCGTAGCCCAGCATGCGCTTGACGGCGGGGTTGACGAGCTTGAAGCAGTCATCGGCACCCACGATCACCATCAGGACCGAAGCGGAATTGAAGAAGCGGAAGTAGCGCTCGCGCTCGGACTCGACCATTTTCGTGGCCTGGGCGGCCTGCCGCAGCCGCTCATCGATCTCGCGCTGGGCGGCTGCGGCGCGGGCCGCATTGAGTTCGATCCGGGCCTGGCGCTGCTCGGTGATGTCCTCGAACAGCGCGTAGACCCCCTGCAGACCGCCGCCCGCGCCGCCCCGGATCGGGACCGCCTGCATCCTGAGCCAGCACAGGCGGTTCTGCTGCCGGTCGCGCAGGCCCATGACGGCATGCTGGACAGTCTGGCCGGTCGCGAGCGCGAGCCGGGCCGGATACTCGGCGGGCAGGAAGGGGGATTCGTCCTCGTGCACGACCTCCCAGCGCGGATCGGCAGCCAGCCAGCCGCGCAAGGGCGGCACGCCAGGCCCCAGGATGGTTTCGGCAGCCGGATTGGCCGCCATGACCTCGCCAGCCGGATTCAGGATCACGATGCCAATCGGCAGCGAAGCAAACAGCAGATTGCCATCGGGCTGCTCGAGCTGGCACGCCGCCACTGTCGGGTCTGGCATGAATTTTCTCCCTGTCCCTGTTATGTACCCATTCGGTGCATCTTGACCATTTATTGATGTCTTGAGAAGTCGCCCGGATCGAGCCGGCTGTAGCGGCCGCGCGACAATCCCGCTGTGAGCTCCACCGCCCTGCCCCGCCGCATCGCCCACCTCGACATGGACGCCTTTTTCGCGTCGGTCGAGCTGCTGCGCTATCCGCAGCTCAAGGGCCTGCCGCTGGTCATAGGCGGCGGCAGGCGGCGCGAGGACGATGCGCTGCTGGCCATGCATGCCGGCCTGCCGCTGTCCGAGATCCCGCTGGCCGACTTCCCGCGCCTGCGCGACTATGCCGGGCGCGGCGTCATCACGACCGCGACCTATGCCGCGCGCCAGTTCGGCATCGGCTCGGCGATGGGACTGATGAAGGCCGCCAAGCAATGTCCCGACGCCATCCTGCTGCCGGTCGACTTCGACGAGATCCGGCGCTGCTCGCGCGCCTTCAAGGCCGTGATCGGCGAGATCGCGCCGCTGATGGAGGACCGCGGCATCGACGAGGTCTACATCGACTTCACCGCGGTCCCCGGCGGCCAGCGCGAAGGCGGACGGGTGCTCGCGCGCCTGATCCAGCGCGGCATCCTCGACGCCACCGGGCTGAGCTGCTCGATCGGCGTCGCGCCCAACAAGCTGCTGGCCAAGATGGCCAGCGAGTTCCAGAAGCCGGGCGGGATCTCGATCGTCCACGCGTCCGACCTGGAACGCCTGATCTGGCCGCTGCCCTGCCGCAAGATCAACGGCATCGGCCCCCGGAGCGACGAGAAGCTGCAGGCGCTCGGCATCCGCACCATCGGCGAGCTGGCCGCCCAGCCCTGTCAGGCCCTGATCGAGCGCTTTGGCGCCAGCCATGGCGCCTGGTTGCATCAGGCCGCCTGGGGCCGCGACGACAGTCCGGTCGTCACGCACAGCGAGCCCGTCAGCATGAGCCGCGAGACCACCTTCGAGCGCGACCTGCATGCCGTGCGCGACAAGGCCGAGCTCGGCGCCATCTTCACCCGCCTGTGCGAGCAGGTCGCGGCCGACCTACAGCGAAAGGGCTATGTCAGCCGCACGATCGGCATCAAGCTGCGCTACGACGATTTCCAGTCGGTCACGCGCGAGCTGACCGTCGAACAGTACAGCGCCGACGCCCGCGAGATCCGCCGCCTCGCGGGTCGATGCCTCAAGCGGGTCGACCTGACGCGCCGGCTGCGCCTGCTCGGTGTCCGGGTCGGGCAGCTGGCGCGCGCGGACGAACTGGCGCGTGCGGAACCAGCCGGGCCGGCCGGGGAGCCGAAAGCAGGCGACAGCTTCTCTCTGTTCTAGCGCCCGGCTGGCGCTCAGGAAAACCCGAACTGCTTTGATTTTCAAGGGTTTTCGACCAGACAACGGGTACAATCCTTGCTCTTTTGGAAGGTTTGCAGCAGCACAAACGCTTCTTTCGATCAGCGATCAGGGCCAAGCACCTCCCTGGTCGACGCGACTGACGATCTCGCTGCCAGGTGATTCCCGCCCTACGAACATGAAGGTCATCCATTCCTCCAACCTGAAACTGCGCAGGCAAACGACGCTGACCGTCATCATCATCCTACTGATGATCTGGGCAACCGCGATCTACGAAATACAGCGCAGCAAGCAGGCCTTCATCCAGGAATCGGAGTTGCGCACGGCAAAGAACGCCCATATCTTTTCCGAATACAGTCTGTCGACCATCAAGCGACTCAATTCGTTCATTCTCGAAGCCCGCGAGGAATGGCAGGGCGACTGGCTGCAGTTCGCAGAATACGTGCAGCATCACCAGAACATGATTGACGACCTGGTGTTCCAGGTTGCCGTCATCGACAGCCAGGGCATGATGCAGTTCTCCAGCCTCAGCAAATCCCAGACCGTGGTCGACCTGAGTCAGCGCGAACATTTCCGGGTCCATGCCGACGCCCCGGACCAGGACCGCCTGTTCATCAGCAAACCCTTGAAGGGCAAGGTGTCGGGCAAATGGTCGGTCCAGCTGACGCGCCCGATATTCAGGGACGGCCAATTCGATGGTGTGCTAGTGCTATCGATTGCACCGGAATTCTTCTCGAAATTCTCGGAACAGATTTTTTCCGACCACCGGAACCAGCTCAAGATCGTGCGCAACAGCGGCGAGATCATGGCCATCAATCCGGCCGACGAATCGATGTACAACCAGCAGGTGCAGGCGGCCTATCTCGACCCGGCCGCACCGCAGACGGGCAACTTCCGCTCCTACGACGCGCAAACCCGGAACGAGGAGATCGGCGGCTACTACAAGCTGTCCGACTATGGCATGACCCTGGTCAGCGCGGAGCCGATGCAGGATGTGCTCGATCCCTATCGGCATTACCGCAATGTCGTGATCGGCGTGGCCTGGCTGACCAGCGCGGCGATACTGCTGTTCTTCGTCCTGCTGCGGCGCTCGCAGAACAGCCTGGTCAGGGTGACCCGGGTCACACGCGAACTCCAGGGCATCAAGGAGCAGGCCGTCAGCGCCAACGAAGCCAAGAGCCTGTTCCTGGCCAACATGAGCCACGAGATCCGCACGCCGATGAACGCGGTGATCGGCCTGACCCACCTGCTGCTCGAGACCGAGCTGAGCCCCCACCAGCGCGATCATCTGCAGAAGATCCATCTGGCCGGCACCGCCTTGCTCGGCGTGCTCAACGACATCCTCGACTACTCCAAGATCGAGGCCGGTCACATGCAGCTGGAGTCGGTACCGTTGAAGCTGAGCGAAGTGCTGGCCAAGTCACGCGCCCTGTTCGAGATCCAGACCGAGGAAAAGGATCTGACGCTGCGCTTCGAGCTCGACCCCCAGCTGCCGGCGGTGCTGCTGGGCGACCCCTTGCGGCTGCTGCAGGTCATCAACAACCTGGTCGGCAATGCGCTGAAGTTCACGCGCCAGGGCGGGATCGAGGTCAAGGTGGGTCTGGTCGAGCAGAGCGAGCAGTCCGTGCTGATCCAGGTATCGGTCCGCGACAGCGGGATCGGACTCGCGCCCGGGCAGCTCGATCACCTGTTCGAAGCCTTCACCCAGGCCGACCTGTCGACAACGCGCCAGTACGGCGGCACCGGCCTGGGCTTGAGCATATCGAAGCGGCTGGTGGATCTGATGGGTGGCAAGATATGGGCCACCAGCGACGCCGGCCAGGGCAGCGTCTTCTGCTTCACGGCACGCCTGGGACTGCAGCCGGCCGGGACGGCAGCCACAGCGCCACCCGCGCAGGCGACCGAGCCGGTCCAGATCGTTTTCGCAGGCGAGCGCGTGCTGCTGGTCGACGACAACCCGACCAACCTGCTGGTGGCGCGCGCCTACCTGAGCCGGATGGGGCTGGAAGTCGAGAGCGTCGACAATGGGCCAGCCGCTGTCGAGCAGGCAGCCCGCAAGCCTTTCGCCGCCATCCTGATGGATCTGCAGATGCCTGGCATGGACGGTTTTGCCGCGGCCCGGGCCATCCGCGCCAGCGGCAACCTCAGCCCGATCATCGCGCTGACTGCCGCCGCCATGGACAAGGACCGGCAAGCGGCCGAAGCCGCCGGCATGAACGATCATGTCGCCAAGCCGATCGACCGCCAACAGCTCGCCACCGTGCTGCGCCAATGGATTCCCGCGCAGCAAGCCAGCGCCACGCCCGCCCTCCCTGCAGAGCCCGTCGTCGCGCCCGCAGCCAGAACCACCAGACTGCGGCTGGCGCACGCGGCCGAGCAGCTGGGCGGTGACCATGAACTGCTGCAGCAGGTGCTGGAACGCTTCCAGCAGGACTTCGCGCCAGCCCCTGCGCAACTGCGCGCCGCCCTGGAGCAGCAACAGTTCGAGCAGGCCATCCGGCTGGTGCATACCTTGAAGGGACTCGCGCCCACCCTCGGGGCCGACGCGCTGCATCATCTGGCGCAGCAGTTCGAGCAGGACCTGCAGCGGCAGGACACCGGCTTGCAGGCCGCGTTCGAGCAGGAACTCGACGAACTGCTGAGCGAGGTGGCGACGGCCCTGGAAAGCGGTGCCCTGCAGGCATAGACTTCCCGGGCCGGCCCGGCGCGCCCCGCCAAAGCTCACGGCGACCTAACGGCGAGCGCTCAGCGCATCTCGAACAGTTCCTGGTGGAAGCGCGCGGCCGGCAGGCCCTGGGCGCAGAGATCGGTGCGGATCGCGTCGCCGAACGCCGCCGGGCCGCAGAACCAGAGCTCGGCGTCCCGCCAGTCCGGCACCAGCGCGCGCAGCCGCACGCCGGCGGCCTGGGCGTCATGCTGCAGCCGCTGCAGCGCGGTCTGGTCGACCTCGGCGGTCGAGTGGAACAGGTCGATCTCGCGGCCGTCCGACTGCTGCGCCAGCTGCTGCAGGCGCGCGACGAAGGGCGAGATGCCGATGCCGCCGCCAATCCAGATCTGGCGTCGGGCAACACCCTCGAACTGGAAGCGGCCGTAAGGCCCCTCGACCGTGACCGTGTCGCCGACCTTGAGGCTGCCAGCCAGGCTGTGCGTGTAGTCGCCGAGCGCCTTGATCAGGAACATCAGCCGGCCATCGTCCTGCCAGGCCGACGAGATCGTGAACGGATGCGCGCCCTCGCGCTCGTCGAAGGTCACGAAGGCGAACTGGCCCGGCTCATGGCCGGCCCATTGGCTCTTGAGCCGGATCGAGACCGCATTGACCTTGACGCCCTCGAGGTACTCGATCTGCTCGATCTCGCCGACGGCCTTGCGCCGCGCACCGATGCGCCGCGTCAGGCTGATGACCGCGGCGACCGTGCCGCCCGCCAGCAGCAGGCCGTGCACGATGCCGACTGGCTGCAGCCAGTAGCCAAAGCTCGTCAGCACGATCGAATGCCAGACCAGCACCAGATAGGCCAGCGCGATCCAGCGATGGGTGCGGAAGAAATGCCGGTAGGGAAAGCGCTTGATCAAGGCCAGCGTGATCAGCGCCACCGCGAGGTAGAAGGCCTTCTCGCCGAGGTCCTCGGCCAGGCCGCGCTGGCTCTGCAGGAAGGCCAGCACCGGATCGGTCAGCACCGGGCGCGGCCCGCGCACCGGCCGCTCGAGCAGCCCGGCCTTGACCAGCCACTTGGGCGCCTGCGAAATGAGCCAATGCAGGATGGCAAGCACCAGCCCTGAAATGCCGAGCCACTTGTGCAGGCGGTACATCTTGTCGAGGCCATGCAGCCGGTGCTCGAGCCAGGCCGGGCGCACCGCGAGCAGCATCGCGGCGCTCATGACGCCCATGCCGAGCAGGCCCGAGTACTGGACCAGCAGGGTGCGCCAGGGGAACAGGCCCTGGGTCACCGGCAGCGCGGCCGACTCGGCCAGCAGCCACAGGGCGGTCAGACCCAGCAACAGACCGATCAGGGTTCTTTGGATATTCTTCATGTCACGATGATAGGCATCAAAACCTGAACCCGCGATGAATGCCCCCGGACCGCCGCGCCGTTGCTGCCGCGTGGTTACTGCCGCGCCGTCCTCACATTGGCTGGCGGCTGCTGCGGCTGGCTGCTGCGCCAGGGGTTGATGTCGAGCCCGCCGCGGCGCGTGTAGCGCGCATAGACGCTGAGCTTGACCGGCTTGCAGCGGGTCCAGAGGTCCATGAAGATGCGCTCGACGCATTGCTCGTGGAACTCGTTGTGGTTGCGAAAGCTCACCAGATACTGCAGCAGCCGCTCCTGGTCGATCGGCGCGCCGGTGTAGCTGATGCGCACGCTGGCCCAGTCGGGCTGGCCCGTCACCAGGCAGTTGCTTTTGAGCAGGTCGCTGACCAGGGTCTCGGTCACGGGCGGCTGGGTCGCGTCGGCGCGCAGCAGTTCGGGTGCCGGCTGGTAATGCGTGCACTCGACATCGAGCCGGTCCAGGCTCAGGCCTTCGAGCTCGCGAATCTTTTCCTGCTCGAACTGCACCGGCGTCAGCAGCTTGACGCCGACCGAACCGGTGCGGGAGCTGCCGCGCCAGAGCGCCTGCGCCAGGTCGGCCTTCAGCCGCTCGAGCACCTGCTGCCCATCGTCGAAGCGGCTGTTGTTGAAGCTGTTGAGGTAGAGCTTGAACGACTTGCTCTCGATGATGTTGGGCGACTCGCAGGGCACGGTGACCTGCGCGATCGCGACCTGGGGCTTGCCGCGCGGATTGAGCCAGCTCAGCTCGTAGGCGGTCCAGAGGTCGGCACCCAGGAAGGGCGGCGCGGCGCCGATGCCGATCTCGTCGCGTTTGGTCTGGCGCGGCAGCGGGAACAGCAGGCTCGGGTCGTACTGGTCGGCATAGGCCGAGGTCTTGCCGAGCTGGGACTGCTCGGGCTGGTGCTGGCTGGGGTGCTGGGATTCGGTCATGTATGGGTTCTGGTTGCGGGTCGGCGCATGTACTGGGCTGTGCCGGGTTGATCAGCGCTGCGGCTCGCGGCGGAACACCAGCCGGTCGGGCTCGGAAGCGGCCGCCACATATTGGTAGCCCTCGAGATCGAAGCCCTTGAGCTGCTCGACCGAGAGCGCGCGCTGCTGCACGCAGTAGCGCACCATCAGGCCGCGCGCGCGCTTGGCCGCGAAGCTGATGACCTTGTACTTGCCGCCCTTGAACTCCTCGAACACGCAAGCAACGATGCGCGGCTTCAAGGCCTTCTTGTCGACCGACTTGAAGTATTCCTCGCTCGCAAGGTTGACGATCAGCGGGCTGGCATCGGCCGCGGCGCGCTGGTTCAGATAATCAGCGATCTGGGAGCCCCAGAACTGGTACAAGTTCCGGCCCTTCGGGGTCGCCAGCCGGGTGCCCATTTCGAGCCGGTAGGGTTGCATCAGGTCGAGCGGGCGCAGCACGCCATAGAGTCCGCTCAGGATGCAGACATGGTCCTGCAGCCAGCCGAGCTCGGCCTCGTCGAGCGTCTTGGCCTCCAGGCCCGCGTAGACATCGCCGTTGAAGGCCAGCACCGCCTGCTTGGCGTTCGCCGGCGTGAACTCGGGGCTCCAGGCCTGGTAGCGCGCGACGTTGAGGCCGGCGAGCGCATCGCTCAGGTCCATCAGCTCGGCGATCTGCTGCGGCGACTGCTCGCGCAACACCTCGATCAGTTCGGCCGCCTGCGGCACGAACAGCGGCTGGGTATGGGTGGCGCTGACGGGCGGGGTTTCGTAATCCAGCGCCTTGGCCGGGGACAATAGGAACAACATGCTGACCATCCTTTATCGCGACGATTATCTGGTATCGGTGGCCAAGCCGCCGGGACTGCTGGTGCACCGCACCGGTCTCGACGCTGGCGAGACCCGCTTCGCGCTGCAGCTGCTGCGCGACCAGATCGGCCGGCCAGTCTGGCCGGTGCATAGGCTGGACAAGGGCACCAGCGGCGTGCTGCTGTTCGCGCTCGATGCCGCCACGGCGCGCGCGCTGGGCCAGGCCTTCGAGCGCGGCGAGGCCATGCGCAAGAGCTACCGCGCGGTCGTGCGCGGCTGGCCGGACGCAGCCGGGACCATAGACCACCCGCTCAAGCGCATGCCCGACGACATGCGGACCGAACGCGAGGAAATCCAGCACGCGCTGACCCATTACCGCTTGCTGGAGCGCTACGAGCTGGCGCTGGCGCAGGGCGACTTCGCGAGCACGCGCTGCGCGCTGGTCGAGCTGCAGCCCGTCACGGGCCGTCGGCACCAGCTGCGCCGCCACATGAAGCATATCGCCCACCCGATCATCGGCGACGCGACCCATGGCAAGGGGCCGCTGAACCGGGCCCTGGCCGAGCTGCTCGGGCTGCAGCGGCTGTGGCTGCATGCCGGCCGACTCGAACTCGCGCACCCGGTCACGGGCCAGCCGCTGGTGATCGAGGCCGGGCTTGGCGAGGAATGGGCGCGCTGGCACCTTGCAGCCGGCGGTGCGTCCGATTCGGGTCAAGCTTCTGCAGGCGACCCCAGGCAGAGCACCAACCCGTAAAATCCTCGACTTACAGAGGCCCCTCTCCAGCCTGCGCAACGCTGCGGCCGCACCAGACCTCCCAGATTTTCTGCACACACAATTAGCCACATGACCGACGCCATCGCCCAACCCGGCCTGCAATCCCTGTCCAAGTCCTTCGAGCCCGCGGCCCTGGAAGCCCATTGGGGCCCCGAGTGGGAGCAGCGCGGCTACGGCGCCGCCGGCTTCCGTGGCACCGGCGCGGCCCAGGCCGACGCCCCGGCATTCGCGATCCAGCTGCCGCCGCCCAACGTGACCGGCACGCTGCACATGGGCCACGCCTTCAACCAGACCATCATGGACAGCCTGACGCGCTACCACCGGATGGCGGGCTTCAACACGGCCTGGATTCCGGGCACCGACCATGCCGGCATCGCGACCCAGATCGTGGTCGAGCGCCAGCTGCAAGGCCAAGGCATCAGCCGCCACGACATGGGCCCGACTCCGGCCGAGGCGCGCAAGAACTTCGTCGCCAAGGTCTGGGAGTGGAAGGAGCAGTCCGGCAACACCATCACGACCCAGATGCGCCGCATGGGCGACAGCGTGGACTGGAGCCGCGAGTACTTCACGATGGACGACAAGCTGTCCCATGCCGTGACCGAGACCTTCGTCCAGCTCTATCAGCAAGGCCTGATCTACCGCGGCAAGCGCCTGGTCAACTGGGACCCGGTGCTGATGAGCGCGGTGTCCGACCTCGAAGTCGAGAGCGAGGAAGAAGACGGCAGCCTGTGGCATATCGCCTACCCGCTCGCCAGCGGCGAAGGCCAGCTGGTGGTCGCGACCACGCGCCCCGAGACCCTGCTCGGCGACGTCGCCGTGATGGTGCATCCGGAGGACGAGCGCTACGCGCACCTGATCGGCCAGTATGTGCGCCTGCCCCTGTGCGAGCGCGAGATCCCGGTCATCGCCGACAGCTATGTCGACCAGGAATTCGGCACCGGCGTGGTCAAGGTCACGCCGGCCCATGACGCCAACGACTACGCGGTCGGCCAGCGGCATCAGCTGCCGATCATCGGCGTGCTGACGCTCGACGCCAAGATCAACGACCACGGCCCCGAGGCTTACCGCGGCATGGACCGCTTCGCCGCGCGCAAGCAGATCGTCGCCGACCTCGACGCGGCCGGCCTGCTGCAGGAAGTCAAGCCGCACAAGCTGCAAGTGCCGC
The DNA here is from genome assembly GCA_026400105.1 of Burkholderiales bacterium. Lineage (GTDB taxonomy): Bacteria > Pseudomonadota > Gammaproteobacteria > Burkholderiales > Burkholderiaceae_C > Malikia. The sequence continues at coordinate 151 of JAPLPQ010000048.1, read as the reverse complement.
GCGGCGACCGCACCGGCGTCGTCATCGAGCCGATGCTGACCGACCAGTGGTTCGTCGCCATGAGCAAACCAGCGCCGGAAGGCACTTACTTCCCCGGCAAATCGATCGCCGAAGTGGCGCTGGAAAAAGTGGCCGACGGCGAGATCAAGTT
>JAPLPQ010000087.1 GCA_026400105.1 Burkholderiales bacterium | reverse complement strand
TGCTGGCCGCGCGCATGCTCGAGGGGATAGGCTTGTTGCTGGCCGTCTTGCCGGCGCCGGGCCTGATCCGGCGTCTGGTGCAGGGGCCGCAGGCGCTGAGCCGGCTGCTGGGCGCCTGGGGGGCTTACATGCCGACCGGGGCCGCGATGGCGATGCTGCTCGGTCCCGGGCTTTATGCCGCGCTGGGCTGGCGCTGGGCCTGGCTGCTGCTGTCCGGGCTGACCCTGTGCTGGGCGGTCGTGGTCTGGCTCAAGGTGCCGCCCGATCCCGCGCGCTCGACCACATCGCCGGGGCCAGGCTGGGGCGGGCGCCTGCGGCAGACCCTGTCTTCGTCGGGTCCCTGGCTGGTGGCGCTGGCTTTCTGCGTCTATTCGGGGCAGTGGCTGGCCGTGGTCGGCTTCCTGCCCACGATCCAGACCCAGGCCGGCTGGTCGCTCGGCGTCGCGGGTGTCCTGAGTGCCGCTGCCGCGGGGGCCAATGCGATCGGCAACCTGGCCGCCGGCCGCCTGCTGGCGCGTCATTGGCTACCCGGTCATCTGCTGGCCATCGGTTATGGCGCCATGGGCCTGGCCTGCTGGATCGCGTTCAGTGGCCTGGTCGGGCCGGTCGGGCAGTTCATCGCGGTACTGGTCTTTTCATCGGTGGGTGGCCTGATACCGGGCACCTTGTTCAGCCTGGCGGTGCGGCTGGCGCCGAGCGGGCACACGGTGTCGACCACGGTCGGCTGGGTGCAGCAGTTGTCTTCGCTGGGCCAGTTTGCCGGACCGCCGGTGGTGGCCTGGCTGGTCGCGCGCCAGGGCGGCGATTGGTCGCCGGCCTGGTGGTTCACGGCCTTTTGCTGTGTGATCGGGCTCGGGCTGGCATTCTTGCTGCAGCGCCGCCTGTACTAAAGGAATCGGCATGGCCCGCTTGCCCCGACTGGCCGTCACCGGCGTTCCCCATCATGTGATCCTGCGCGGCAACAACCGGCAGCCGGTCTTCGTCGACCACGAGGACCGCGAGTTCTTCCTGGTCCAGCTGGCCGAGCTGGCGCAGCGCGAGCGAGTGCAGGTCCATGCCTATGTGCTGATGGACAACCACCTGCACCTGCTGCTGACGCCGCAGCAGGAGGGGGGCTTGTCGCGCCTGATGCAGTCGCTCGGGCGCAGCTATGTGCGGCGCTTCAACCTGCGCCACGGCCGCAGCGGCACGCTCTGGGAGGGGCGCTACCGTTCGACCGTGATCGACAGCGAGCGCTATCTGCTGGCCTGCATGGTCTATATCGATCTCAATCCGGTCCGGGCTGGCATGGTTCCTGCTGCCGAGCTGTACCCCTGGTCCAGCCATGCCCATTACATCGGCTTGCGTCACGACAAATGGCTGACGCCGCATCCGCTGGTGTGGTCTCTGGGCAACACGCCCTTTGCGCGCGAGGCGGCCTATGCCGAATTGGTGCGCCAGGGGCTCAGTGCCGCCCGCCAGCGTGAACTGTCCGAGTCGGCGCTGCAGGGCTGGCCGCTCGGTGGGGCGGGTTTCCTGGCCCGGTTGCGCGAGCAGACCGCCCGTCGCCTCGAGAAGGGGCGTGCCGGTCGTCCGCGCGCCCCGACCGCCGCACCAGGCGAGAGCAGCTGATCCAGCGGGCTTGGCCTCTGGTCGTCTTTATTCTGTCCCCAATCTATTTATCTCTGTTTTCGAGTGGATTAAATTAGTCTCTGACCCCAATTTTTCTGCTTGCCTCTGCGGGGGGAATCGTCTATCCTCCTAGGGTTAATGCTTAATTGAGGAGTTTGGCGTGACCCGTCCTACCGAAATCGCTCAGCTGCAGCAGCAAGGTCTGTACAGCTCTGCCCAAGAACATGACGCCTGCGGCGTCGGCTTCGTGGCCCATATCAAGGGCCAGAAGAGCCATGCCATCGTCGGCCAGGCCCTCAAGATCCTCGAGAACCTGGATCACCGGGGCGCCGTCGGTGCCGATCCGCTGATGGGCGATGGCGCCGGTCTGCTGATCCAGATCCCCGACCAGCTCTATCGCGAAGAGATGGCCAAGCAGGGCGTGGCCCTGCCGCCGGCTGGCGAGTACGGCGTCGGCTTCGTCTTCCTGCCCAAGGAACATGCTTCCCGCCTGGCTTGCGAGCAGGAAATGGAGCGCGCGATCAAGGCCGAAGGCCAGGTCCTGCTGGGCTGGCGCGATGTGCCGATCAACCTCGAGATGCCGATGTCTCCCGCCGTGCGCGAGAAGGAGCCGGTCATGCGCCAGGTCTTCATCGGCCGCGGCGCCGATGTGATCGTGCAGGACGCGCTCGAGCGCAAGCTCTACGTGATCCGCAAGACCGCCAGCGCCAATGTCCAGGCCCTGGGTCTCAAGCACAGCAACGAGTACTACATCCCCAGCATGTCCAGCCGTACCGTGGTGTACAAGGGCCTGCTGCTGGCGGATCAGGTCGGTACCTACTACCTCGACCTGCAGGACCCGCGCTGCGTCTCGGCGCTGGGCCTGGTGCACCAGCGCTTCTCGACCAACACCTTCCCCGAGTGGCCGCTGGCCCACCCCTACCGTTATGTCGCCCACAACGGCGAGATCAACACGGTCAAGGGCAACTACAACTGGATGAAGGCGCGCGAAGGCGTGATGTCTTCCCCGGTGCTGGGCGGTGACCTGAGCAAGCTGTATCCGATCAGCTTCGCCGGTCAGTCCGATACCGCGACCTTCGACAACTGCCTCGAGCTGCTGACGATGGCCGGCTACCCGATCAGCCAGGCCGTCATGATGATGATCCCCGAGCCGTGGGAGCAGCACAGCACGATGGACCCGCGCCGTCGCGCCTTCTACGAATACCATGCCGCCATGCTCGAGCCGTGGGACGGCCCGGCCTCGGTCGTGTTCACCGACGGTCGCCAGATCGGCGCCACGCTCGACCGCAACGGCCTGCGTCCGGCCCGCTACTGCGTGACCGATGACGATTTCGTCATCATGGGCTCCGAAGCCGGCGTGCTGCCGGTGCCCGACAGCAAGATCGTGCGCAAATGGCGCCTGCAGCCGGGCAAGATGTTCCTGATCGACCTCGAGCAGGGCCGCATGATCGACGACGAGGAGCTCAAAGCCAACCTCGCCAACTCCAAGCCCTACAAGCAGTGGATCGAGAACCTGCGCATCCGTCTCGACGACGTGGTGCAGCCGATCGCCGGCGAGATCGACGCCCAGACCATGGTCGAGGAATCCTCGGTTGCCGCCATGGAAAGCGTCTCGCCCTCGCTGCTGGATCGCCAGCAGGCCTTTGGTATGACCCAGGAAGACATCAAGTTCCTGATGGCGCCGATGGCCCAGAACGGCGAGGAAGGCCTCGGCTCGATGGGCAACGACAGCCCGCTGGCCGTGCTCTCGTCCAAGAACAAGCCGCTCTACAACTACTTCAAGCAGCTGTTCGCCCAGGTGACCAACCCGCCGATCGACCCGATCCGCGAGGCAATCGTGATGTCGCTGGTGTCCTTCATCGGTCCCAAGCCCAACCTGCTCGACATCAACCAGGTCAACCCGCCGATGCGGCTCGAGGTCAGCCAGCCCATCCTTGATTTCAAGGACATGGCCAAGCTGCGCAACATCGAAGCCAAGACCCAGGGCAAGTTCAAGAGCGCGACGCTCGACATCACCTACCCGGTCAGCTGGGGCAAGGAAGGCGTCGAGGCCAAGCTGGCTTCGCTCTGCGCCGAGGCCGTCGACGCGATCAAGGGTGGCAACAACATCCTGATCGTCAGCGACCGCAATGTCAGCGCGACCCAGTTCGCGATCCCCGCGCTGCTGGCCCTGTCGGCGATTCACCAGCATCTGGTGCGCGAGGGCCTGCGTACCACCGCCGGCCTGGTGGTCGAGACCGGTTCCGCACGCGAGATCCATCACTTCGCCGTGCTGGCGGGTTATGGCGCCGAAGCCGTCCACCCCTACCTGGCGATGGAAACCCTGAGCGCGATCCACAAGGATCTGCCGGGTGACCTGTCGGCCGAGAAGGCGATCTACAACTACGTCAAGGCGATCGGCAAGGGCCTGTCCAAGATCATGTCCAAGATGGGCGTGAGCACCTACATGTCCTACTGCGGCGCGCAGCTGTTCGAGGCCATCGGCCTCAACAGCGAGATCGTGGCCAAGTACTTCACCGGCACCCCGACCCGCGTCGAGGGCATCGGCGTGTTCGACATCGCCGAGGAAGCGATCCGTACCCACAAGGCCGCCTTCAGCGACGATCCGCTGTTGGCCAACATGCTTGACGCTGGCGGCGAATACGCCTGGCGCGCCCGCGGCGAGGACCACATGTGGACCCCGGACGCGATCGCCAAGCTGCAGCATTCGACCCGTGCCAACAACTGGAACACCTACAAGGAATACGCCCAGATCATCAACGACCAGAGCAAGCGTCACCTGACGCTGCGTGGTCTGTTCGAGTTCAAGGTCGATCCGGTCAAGGCGATTCCGGTCGAGGAAGTCGAATCCGCCAAGGAGATCGTCAAGCGCTTCGCCACCGGCGCGATGTCGCTCGGCTCGATCTCGACCGAGGCACACGCCACCCTGGCCGTCGCGATGAACCGCATCGGCGGCAAGTCCAACACCGGCGAAGGCGGTGAGGACCCGGCGCGTTACCGCAACGAGCTCAAGGGCATCCCGATCAAGCAGGGCGAGACCCTGGCTTCGGTCATCGGTGTCGAGCAGGTCGAGGTCGACATTCCGCTGCTGGCCGGTGACAGCCTGCGCTCGCGCATCAAGCAGGTCGCTTCGGGCCGCTTCGGCGTGACCGCCGAGTACCTGGCCTCTGCCGACCAGGTCCAGATCAAGATGGCCCAGGGCGCCAAGCCGGGCGAGGGCGGCCAGCTGCCGGGCGGCAAGGTGTCCGAGTACATCGGCTTCCTGCGCCACTCGGTGCCGGGTGTCGGCCTGATCTCGCCGCCGCCGCACCACGACATCTACTCGATCGAGGATCTGGCCCAGCTGATCCACGACCTGAAGAACGTCGCCACCAGCGCCAGCATCAGCGTCAAGCTGGTGTCCGAGGTCGGCGTCGGCACCATCGCCGCCGGCGTGGCCAAGTGCAAGGCCGACCATGTCGTGATCGCGGGTCATGACGGCGGCACCGGTGCTTCGCCGCTGTCCTCGATCAAGCATGCCGGCGGTCCGTGGGAGATCGGCCTGGCCGAGACCCAGCAGACCCTGGTGCTGAACCGCCTGCGCGGCCGCATCCGCGTCCAGGCCGACGGCCAGATGAAGACCGGCCGCGACGTCGTGATCGGCGCGCTGCTGGGCGCCGACGAGTTCGGCTTCGCGACCGCTCCGCTGGTCGTCGAAGGCTGCATCATGATGCGCAAGTGCCACCTGAACACCTGCCCGGTCGGCGTCGCGACCCAGGACCCCGAGCTGCGCAAGAAGTTCAGCGGCAAGCCCGAGCATGTCGTGAACTACTTCTTCTTCATCGCCGAGGAAGTGCGTCAGATCATGGCCCAGCTGGGCATCCGCAAGTTCGACGAACTGATCGGCCGCTCCGACCTGCTCGACACCCGCAAGGGCCTGGAGCACTGGAAGGCCCAGGGCCTGGACTTCAGCCGTCTGTTCGCTCAGCCGCAGGTGCCGGCCGACGTGCCGCGTCTGCATGTGTCCGAGCAGGACCACTGCCTGGAGAAGGCGCTCGACAACGTGCTGATCGCCAAGTCCAGGCCGGCGATCGACAACGGCGAGAAGGTCCAGTTCATGGAAGTGGCGCGCAACGTCAACCGTTCCGTCGGCGCGATGCTGTCGGGCGCGGTGACCAAGGTGCATCCGGAAGGCCTGCCGGACGACACGATCCGCATCCAGCTCGAGGGCACGGGCGGCCAGTCCTTCGGTGCCTTCCTGTGCAAGGGCGTGACCCTGTACCTGATCGGCGAAGCCAACGACTACACCGGCAAGGGCCTGTCGGGCGGCCGCATCGTGGTGCGTCCGAGCCTGGACTTCCGCGGTCTGGCGCAGCAGAACATCATCGTCGGCAACACCGTGATGTACGGTGCGACCACCGGTGAAGCCTTCTTCAGCGGCGTCGGCGGCGAGCGCTTCGCGGTCCGCCTGTCGGGCGCCACCGCGGTGGTCGAAGGCGTGGGCGACCATGGCTGCGAATACATGACCGGCGGCACCGTGGCCGTGCTCGGCAAGACCGGACGCAACTTCGCGGCCGGCATGAGCGGCGGCATCGCCTATGTCTACGACGAGGACGGCCAGTTCGCCTCGCGCTGCAACACCGCCCAGGTCAGCCTGGACAAGGTGCTGCCGGCGACCGAACAGCAGGCGATCGGCGACGTCGCGACCTGGCACCGTGGCCAGACCGACGAGGAGCAGCTCAAGAAGCTGCTGGAAGACCAGCTGCGCTGGACGGGCAGCAAGCGTGCGCGCGACCTGCTGGACAACTGGAGCGAAGTCCGCGCCAAGTTCGTCAAGGTCTTCCCGACCGAGTACAAGCGCGCGCTGGGCGAGATCTACGCCCGCAAGCAGGCCAAGGCAGCGACCCCGGAAGCCGTCGCCGCCAAGTAATCCGTCAAAATCGATTCAGGGGGCAGGGCGCGAGTCCTGCCCCGCAAAGGAAAGAAAATGGGAAAAGTCACCGGCTTCATGGAATATGAGCGCATCGAGGAGGGCTACAAGCCCGTCGCCGAGCGCGTCAAGCACTACAAGGAATTCGTGATCGGTCTGAGCGACGAGCAGGCCAAGATCCAGGGTGCGCGCTGCATGGACTGCGGCACCCCGTTCTGCAACAACGGCTGCCCGGTCAACAACATCATTCCGGACTTCAACGACCTGGTCTACCACCAGGACTGGCAGAACGCGAGCACGGTGCTGCACAGCACCAACAACTTCCCCGAGTTCACCGGTCGCATCTGCCCGGCGCCCTGCGAAGCCGCCTGCGTGATCAACGTCAACGGTGACCCGGTCGGCATCAAGTCGATCGAGCACGCGATCATCGACAAGGCCTGGGAAAACGGCTGGGTCAAGCCCCAGCTGGCCAAGGTCCAGACCGGCAAGAAGGTCGCCGTCGTCGGCGCCGGCCCGGCCGGCCTGGCTGCGGCCCAGCAGCTGGCGCGCGCCGGTCACGACGTGACCCTGTTCGAGAAGAACGACCGCGTCGGCGGCCTGCTGCGCTACGGCATCCCGGACTTCAAGTTCGAGAAGTCGCACATCGACCGCCGCGTCAAGCAGCTCGAGGCCGAAGGCGTCAAGATCCGCACCGGCGTGCTGATCGGTCAGATGCCCAAGGATTCCAAGGTCACCAACTGGGCCAAGGAAAGCATTGCGCCTGAGCAGCTCAAGCAGGACTTCGATGCCGTGCTGCTGACCGGCGGTTCCGAGCAGTCGCGCGATCTGCCGGTGCCGGGCCGCGAGCTCGACGGCATCCATTTCGCGATGGAGTTCCTGCCGCAGCAGAACAAGGTCAACGCCGACGGCAAGCTCAAGGGCCAGCTGCGCGCCGATGGCAAGCATGTGATCGTGATCGGCGGTGGCGACACCGGCTCCGACTGCGTCGGTACCTCCAACCGCCATGGCGCTGTCAGCGTCACGCAGTTCGAAGTGATGCCGCAGCCGCCTGAGCAGGAGAACAAGCCCCTGGTCTGGCCTTACTGGCCGCTCAAGCTGCGCACCAGCTCCAGCCACCAGGAAGGCTGCGTGCGCGAGTTCGCCGTCTCGACCAAGGAATTCATCGGCAAGAACGGCAAGGTCACCGGCCTCAAGACCGTCCATGTCGAGATGAAGGACGGCAAGCTGGTCGAGATCCCGGGCACCGAGAAGGAATACCAGGCCGACCTGGTGCTGCTGGCGATGGGCTTCGTCCATCCGGTCGCGACCATCCTCGACGGCTTCGGCGTCGAGAAGGACGCGCGCGGCAACGCCAAGGCCAGCGAGTCGCTGGTCGGCGGCTACGCGACCAGCGTGCCCAAGGTCTTCGCTGCCGGCGACATCCGCCGCGGCCAGTCGCTGGTGGTGTGGGCGATCCGCGAAGGCCGTCAGGCCGCGCGCGCGGTCGACGAGTTCCTGATGGGCTCGACCCAGCTGCCGCGCTGATACGCGTAGGGGTATGCCCTAATCCAACTTAGGGTTTTCCTGTATCCCTTATCATATGAAGGCCGGTTGATCCGGCCTTCGTCATTTCCGAGCCCATTCCATGTCCACACCGCAGCTGGTTGAAATCCGCGATCTCACCTTCGGGTATGGGGATGGCCGCGTCGTGCTCGAGGACATCAGCCTGCATGTGCCGCGCGGCAAGGTCACGGTGCTGATCGGTGCCTCGGGTGGCGGCAAGACCACCTTGCTGCGCCTGATCGGCGGCCAGAACAAGGCACAAAAAGGCCAGGTGCTGTTCGACGGCCAGGATGTCGGCGCGCTCGACCGCGACGGCCTCTATGCGGTGCGCCGCCGCATGGGCATGCTGTACCAGTTCGGCGCCCTGTTCACCGACCAGGATGTCTACGACAACGTGGCCTTTCCGCTGCGCGAGCACAGCGGCCTGCCCGAGTCGATGATCCGCGACATCGTGCTGATGAAGCTGCAGGCGGTCGGCCTGCGCGGTGCACGGCACCTGATGCCGAGCGAATTGTCGGGCGGCATGGCGCGGCGTGTCGCGCTGGCGCGCGCGATCGCGCTCGACCCCGAGCTGGTGATGTATGACGAGCCTTTCTCGGGGCTGGACCCGATCTCGCTCGGCACTGCCGCGCGCCTGATCCGCCAGCTCAACGACACGCTGGGCCTGACCAGTCTGATGGTCTCGCACGAGCTCGACGCCACCTTCGCGGTCTGCGACCATGTGATCGTGCTGGCCAACGGCAAGGTGGCGCAGCAGGGCACGCCGCAGGAAATCCGCGACAGCGACAACCCCTTGATCCAGCAATACGTGACCGCATCGCCCGAAGGGCCGGTGCGCTTCCATTACCCCGGCCCCTCGGTCGAGGAAGATTTCGGCCTGGCCGCCGGGAGAACCGCATGAAGCGCCTGTCGCCCGCCGAGATCGGCTTTTCCGTGCGCCTGTGGCTGGCCGCGCTCGGCCATGGCGCGCGCCTGTTCTTTCGCCTGCTGTTCGGCACCTGGGGCAGCTGGCGCCGCTTCGGGCTGATCCGCGACCAGATCCATTTCCTCGGCAACTATTCGCTCGCGATCATCGGCGTCTCGGGCCTGTTCGTCGGCTTCGTCTTTGCGCTGCAGGGCTACAACATCCTCGAGAAGTTCGGCTCCACCGACGCGCTGGGCCTGATGGTCACGCTGAGCCTGATCCGCGAGCTCGGGCCGGTCGTGACCGCGCTGCTGTTCGCGGGTCGCGCCGGCACCTCGCTGACGGCCGAGATCGGCCTCATGAAGGCCGGCGAGCAGATCAGCGTGATGGAGATGATGGCGGTCGATCCGATCGACCGCGTGCTGGCGCCGCGCTTCTGGGCCGGCGTGATCACGATGCCGCTGCTCGGTGCGGTCTTCAGCGCCATGGGCATCATCGGCGGCTGGGTTGTCGGCGTGCTGATGATCGGCGTCGACGGCGGTTCGTTCTGGAGCCAGATCCAGGGCGGGGTCGATGTCTGGGCCGATGTCGGCAACAGCCTGATCAAGAGCCTGGTGTTCGGCATCGCGGTGACCTTCATCGCGCTGCAGCAGGGTTTCGAGGCCAGCCCGACCCCCGAGGGGGTGTCGCGCGCGACCACCCGCACGGTGGTGATGGCCTCGCTCACCGTCCTTGGTCTGGACTTCATCCTGACCGCCATGATGTTTGCCGTTTGATTCAAGGGAGAGCCAATTGCAACGCTCCAAAGTCGATGTCTGGGTAGGCCTGTTCGTGCTGATCGGCGCGGCCGCCATCCTGTTCCTGGCCCTGCAGTCGGCCAATCTGCTCAACCTGAGCTTCGAGAAAACCTACCAGGTCACGGCCAAGTTCGACAACGCCGGTGGCCTGAAGCCGAAGGCGGCGGTCAAGAGCGCCGGCGTCGTGGTCGGTCGCATCGAGGCGATCCGCTTCGACGACAAGAGCTACCAGGCCAATGTGGTGCTGGCGCTCGAGTCGCGCTATGCTTTCCCCAAGGACAGCTCGCTCAAGGTCTTGACCAGCGGCCTGCTGGGCGAGCAGTATGTCGGCATCGAGCCGGGCGGCGACGAGAAGAACCTGGCCCAGGGCGACGTGATCAGCCAGACCCAGTCGGCCGTGGTGCTCGAGAACCTGATCGGCCAGTTCCTCTACAGCAAGGCGGCCGATGCGGGCAACTCTGCCGGCAATGCCCCGGCGCCATGAGCGCCGTCAGCCAACAAGGATCATGGCGATGAGCTCAACTATCAACAGCCTGCTGCGAGCGGCTGGATTGGCTGGCTTGCTGGCAGTTGCCGGTTGCGCCAGCGGACCCGCTGCGGACCCACGCGATCCGCTCGAGCCGCTCAACCGCAGCCTCTACCGCTTCAACGACGGCGTGGACCGCGCGCTGCTCAAGCCAGTGGCCACCGCCTATGTCGATGGCGTTCCGGTCCCGGTGCGGACCGGCGTCAACAACTTCTTCGGCAACCTGCGCGATGCCTGGTCGGCCTTCAACGGCGTGCTGCAGCTGCGTCCGCGCGAGGCGACCGAGAACGGCATGCGCTTTGCCGTCAACAGCACCTTCGGCCTGGTCGGCGTGCTCGATGTCGCTTCGGAAATGGGCCTCGAGCGCACCACGCTGGACTTCGGCATGACGCTGGGTCGCTGGGGCGTGCCCGACGGCCCCTATCTGATGCTGCCGCTGCTCGGCCCTTCGACGCTGCGCGATACGGTGGCCCTGCCGGTCGACGGACAGGGCAATGCGATTGGCCAGATCGGCCATATCCCGACCCGCAATGAATTGACGGCCCTGCGCGTCGTCGACCAGCGCGCCGGCCTGCTGCGCGCCAGCGACATGCTGCAGGAGGCTTCGCTCGATCCCTACAGCTTCCTGCGCGATTCCTACCTGCAGCGTCGCCACAGCCAGATCGGCGTGACGCCGCCCGAGGAACGCTACGACCTCGAATGAAACAATTGCAGGCATTTGTAAGCCGGTCGCGCGCGGTATCGCTGCCACGGCTACATTGACCATGGAATTGCCCCGTGGTGGGGTGGTTCTCTTGCAGACAGGAAAGAAAAAATGAGTGTTGTCATCGACCGCCGCACGGCCCTGGCCTGGGCTGCCGCTTCTTGCCTGGCTGGCCTGGCCGGCAGCGCCATGGCGCAGGCCAGCGAGAGCCCCGAGGTGCTGATCCAGCGCGTCGCCGCCGAACTGATCGAGGCGGTCAAGTCCGACGCGGCGCTGCGCAACGGCGACCAGACCCGGGTGATCGCGCTGGTCGACAACCGGCTGCTGCCGCATGTGAACTTCACCCGCATGACCGCCTCGTCCGTCGGCCGCTTCTGGCGCCAGGCCACGCCTGAGCAGAAGCAGAAGCTGCAGGCCGAATTCAAGACCCTGCTGGTGCGCACCTATTCGGGCGCCCTGAGCCAGGTCAAGGACCAGACCCTGGTCGTCAAGCCGCTGCGCGCGAACCCGGGCGATACCGAGGTCATCGTGCGCTCCGAGCTGCGCACCCCGGGTCGCGATCCGGTCCAGCTCGACTACCGGGTCGAGAAGACCGATGCCGGCTGGAAGGTCTATGACCTCAATGTGCTGGGTGTCTGGCTGGTCGAGACCTATCGCGGCCAGTTCGCGCAGGAAATCAATGCCAAGGGCCTCGACGGCCTGATCGCGGCGCTGGCGCAGCGCAACCGTGGCAATGCCATCGAAAAGCCGCCCATCGGCAGCAAGAGCTGATGCCGTGAGTCGCCTGCCTGCCTTGCCCTCCCGCCTGACGCATGCCGAGGCGCCAGCCTGCCTGGCCGCCTGCGAGGCCGAGCTGCGTCGCGCTGGCGCCGGCGAGCCGGCCGAGCTCGATGCCGGCGCGCTGCAGGATTTCGACTCCTCCGCGGTGGCGCTGCTGCTGGCGCTGGCGCGCGTGGCGCGCGAGCGTGGCGTCGAGCTGCGCCTGCTGGCCTTACCCCCGCGTTTACGCGAACTGGCCGTACTTTATGGGGTCGGCAGCCTGCTGCCCGGCTAGAATCCCGGGTCCATGCCAGCAGTCTCATTCCAGAACGTTTCCAAGACCTTTGCCACCTCGCGCGGGGAGCTGCACGCCCTCAAGGGCGTGAGTTTCGACATCGAGCCGGGCGAGTTCTTCGGCCTGCTCGGTCCGAACGGCGCTGGCAAGACCACGCTGATCAGCATCCTGGCCGGCCTGTCGCGCGCCAGCAGCGGGCGCGTGCTGGTGCATGGCGCCGATGTCCAGTCCGATTTCGCACTGGCCCGCCGCAGCCTGGGCGTGGTGCCGCAGGAACTGGTGTTCGACCCCTTCTTCAACGTGCGCGAGGCGCTGCGCTTCCAGTCGGGCTATTTCGGCATCCAGCGCAACGACGACTGGATCGACGAGCTGCTGGCCGGCCTCGGGCTGGCCGACAAGGCCAATGCCAATATGCGCCAGCTCTCGGGCGGCATGAAGCGGCGCGTGCTGGTGGCGCAGGCACTGGTGCACAAGCCGCCGGTGATCGTGCTCGACGAGCCGACCGCCGGCGTCGACGTCGAGCTGCGCCAGACGCTGTGGGCCTTTGTCTCCAGGCTCAACAAGCAGGGCAGCACCGTGCTGCTGACCACGCACTACCTGGAGGAAGCCGAGGCCCTGTGCCACCGCATCGCGATGCTCAAGCTCGGCCAGGTGGTGGCGCTCGACAAGACTTCCGAGCTGCTCAAGCGCGCGGTCGCGACCCAGCTCTGTTTCAAGACTGACCAGGCGCTGCCGCCCGCGCTCGCCGCGCAGGCGCGCGTGACCGGGCGCGTGGTGCGCCTGCCGGCGCAGGACGCGGTCGCGGTCGAGCGGCTGCTGGCCCGGTTGCGCGAGCAGGGCATCGCGATCGAGGACATCGAAATCCGCAAGGCCGACCTCGAGGATGTGTTCCTCGATCTGATGTCCGGCCATCAGGAGGCAAGCGCATGAAGGGCTGGACTACCCTGTTCTACAAGGAGGTGCTGCGCTTCTGGAAGGTCGGCTTCCAGACCGTGGCCGCGCCGGTCATGACGGCCATCCTCTACCTGCTGATCTTCGGCCATGTGCTCGAGTCGCATGTGGAGGTCTACGACGGCGTGGGCTATACCGCCTTCCTGCTGCCGGGCCTGATCATGATGAGCGTGCTGCAGAACGCCTTCGCCAACAGCTCGTCGAGCCTGATCCAGAGCAAGATCATGGGCAACCTGGTCTTCATCCTGCTGAGCCCGCTGTCGCACCGGGCCTGGTTCCTGGCCTATGTCGGCTCCTCGATGGTGCGCGGCATGGTGGTGGGTGCCGGCGTGCTGCTGGCCACCTTCTGGACCGCCCATCTGAGCTTTGCCGAGCCGCTCTGGATCCTGACCTTCGCGCTGCTGGGCTCGGCCCTGCTCGGCGCGCTGGGCGTGGTCGCCGGTCTCTGGGCCGAGAAGTTCGACCAGATGGCCGCGTTCCAGAACTTCGTCATCGTGCCGATGACCTTCCTGAGCGGCGTCTTCTATTCCATTCACTCGCTGCCGCCGTTCTGGCAGCAGCTCAGCCGCTTCAACCCCTTCTTCTACATGATCGACGGCTTCCGCCACGGCTTCTTCGGCCGCGGCGACGTCTCGCCCTGGCTCAGCCTGGGGGTAGTGGGAGGGGCTTTCGCCCTGGTCGCGGGCCTGGCCCTGCACCTGCTCAAGACCGGCTACAAGATCCGACACTGAACATGACTTCCGACGAACTGCAATCCATCATCGCCGCCGGCCTGAGCTGCGAGCACCTGGAGGTCTCGGGCGACGGCCGCCACTGGGCCGCCGTGGTCGTGTCCGCCGCCTTCGAGGGCAAGCGCCCGATCGCGCGCCACCAGCAGGTCTACGCGACGCTGGGCGCACGCATCCACAATGACGAGGTGCACGCGCTCTCGATCAAGGCCTACACCCCGGCCGAATGGGCCGCTGCCCAGGGCTGAAGATGGACAAGTTACTGATCCGCGGTGGCCGCCGCCTGAACGGCGAGGTGAATGTCTCGGGTGCCAAGAACGCGGCGCTGCCCGAGCTCTGCGCCACCTTGCTGACCGACCAGCCCGTGATGCTGCGCAATGTGCCTCGCCTGCGCGATGTCGCGACCATGCGCCAGCTGCTCGAGAACATGGGCGTGCAGACCCAGACCCATGGCGAGCGCGGCGGCTTCACGCTGCAGGCGGCCGATCCGATCCAGCCCGAGGCGCCCTACGAGCTGGTCAAGACCATGCGCGCTTCGGTGCTGGTGCTGGGCCCGCTGCTGGCGCGTTTTGGCCGCGCCAAGGTGTCGCTGCCGGGTGGCTGCGCGATCGGCTCGCGCCCGGTCGACCAGCATATCAAGGGCCTGCAGGCCATGGGCGCCGAGATCGAGGTCGAGCATGGCTACATGATCGCGCGCCTGCCCGCAGGCCGGACCCGACTCAAGGGCGCCCGCATCACGACCGACATGGTCACGGTCACCGGGACCGAGAATTTCCTGATGGCCGCCACGCTGGCCGAAGGCGAGACCATCCTCGAGAACGCGGCGCAGGAGCCCGAGATCACCGATCTGGCCGAGATGCTGATCAAGATGGGCGCCAGGATCGAGGGTCATGGCACCAGCCGGATCCGGATCCAGGGCGTCGAGCGGCTCGACGGCTGCGACCACGCGGTGGTGGCCGACCGGATCGAGGCCGGCACCTTCCTGTGCGCGGTCGCGGCGACCGGCGGCGAGGCGCTGCTGCGGCACGCGCGTGCCGACCACCTCGATGCGGTGATCGACAAGCTGCGCGATGCCGGCGTGACGGTCGAGGCCGTCGCGGGCGGCCTGCGCGTGGCCTCGCCCGGCGCGGCCCGGCTCAAGGGCCAGACCTTCCGCACCACCGAGCACCCGGGTTTCCCGACCGACATGCAGGCCCAGTTCATGGCGCTCAACGTCGTGGCGCAGGGCGGCAGCAGCGTGACCGAGACCATCTTCGAGAACCGCTTCATGCATGTGCAGGAGCTGCAGCGCCTGGGCGCGCGCATCCATACCGACGGCCGCGTCGCGCTGGTCGAAGGCCTGGGCGAGTCCGGCCGCCTGTCGGGCGCGACCGTGATGGCGACCGACCTGCGCGCCTCCGCCAGCCTGGTGATCGCCGGCCTGGTGGCCGAGGGCGAGACCGTGGTCGACCGCATCTACCATCTGGACCGCGGCTACGACCAGATGGAAGTCAAACTGCGCGCCCTTGGCGCCGACATCGAAAGAATCCAATGAGCCAGGCCAAACTGACCCTGGCCCTGTCCAAGGGCCGCATCTTCGAGGAGACCCTGCCGCTGCTGCGTGCCGCCGGCATCGAGGTGCTGGAAGATCCCGAGAAGTCGCGCAAGCTGATCCTGCCGACCAACCGGCCCGATGTGCAGGTGGTGCTGGTGCGTGCCAGCGACGTGCCGACCTATGTCCAGTACGGCGGCGCCGACCTGGGCGTCTGCGGCCGTGACACGCTGATCGAGCACGAGGCCGAGTGGGGCGGTGCCGGCAGCGTCGGCCTCTACCAGCCGCTCGACCTCAAGATCGCCAAATGCCGCATGAGCGTCGCGGTGCGCGCCGACTTCGACTATGCCAACGCGGTACGCCAGGGCGCGCGGCTCAAGGTCGCGACCAAGTATGTCGCGATCGCGCGCGATTTCTTTGCCAGCAAGGGCGTGCACGTCGATCTGATCAAGCTCTACGGCAGCATGGAACTGGCGCCGCTGACCGGCATGGCCGACGCCATCGTCGACCTGGTCTCGACCGGCAACACGCTGAAAGCCAACCACCTGGTCGAGGTCGAGCCGATCATGGACATTTCCTCGCGCCTGGTGGTCAATCCGGCCGCGCTCAAGGTCAAGCGCGAGCTGATCCGTCCGATCCTCGATGCCTTTGCCCAGGCCACGGCCTGAAACCCGGAAACCGTGAAAAGATGAAAGCCACCCCGCTGCTCCTGCGCACCACCGACGCCGATTTCGAAGCCCGCTTCCAGCAGCGCCTGCACTGGTCGGCCGCGACCGATGCCGCGATCGAGCAGCGCGTGGCCGAGATCCTGGCCGATGTGCGCGCGCGCGGCGACGCGGCGCTGATCGAGTACACCCAGCGCTTCGACGGCCTGCAGGTCGAAAGCATGGCCGGACTCGAATTGACTCAGGACGAGCTCAAGGCGGCCTTCGACGGCCTGCCCGAAGTCCAGCGCGAGGCGCTGCAGGTCGCCGCTGCGCGGGTGCGCCGCTACCACGAGGCGCAAAAGCGCGCCAGCGGCGAGAGCTGGAGCTACCGCGACGAGGACGGCACGCTGCTGGGCCAGAAGGTCACGCCGCTGGACCGGGTCGGCATCTATGTGCCGGGCGGCAAGGCGGCCTATCCATCTTCCGTGCTGATGAACGCGCTGCCGGCCCATGTGGCCGGTGTCGGCGAGATCATCATGGTGGTGCCGACCCCGCGCGGCGAGCGCAATGCGCTGGTGCTGGCGGCTGCCTATGTGGCCGGCGTCACGCGCGCCTTCACGATCGGCGGCGCGCAGGCCGTGGCCGCGCTGGCCTATGGCAGCGCGACCATCCCGAAGGTCGACAAGATCACCGGCCCCGGCAACGCCTATGTCGCCAGCGCCAAGAAGCATGTGTTCGGCACGGTCGGCATCGACATGATCGCCGGCCCGAGCGAGATTCTGGTGCTGGCCGACGGCAGCACGCCGCCCGACTGGGTCGCGATGGATCTGTTCAGCCAGGCCGAGCACGACGAGCTGGCGCAGAGCATCCTGCTCTGTCCGGACGCGGCCTATATCGAGGCGGTGCAGGCTTCGATCGACCGTCTGCTGCCCGAGATGCCGCGCGCCGAGATCATCGCCAAGAGCCTGAACGGGCGCGGCGCGCTGATCCAGACGCGCAGCATGGAAGAGGCCTGCGCCATCAGCAACCGGATCGCGCCCGAGCACCTGGAGGTGTCGTCGAGCGAGCCGATGCGCTGGGAGCCGCTGCTCAGGCATGCGGGCGCCATCTTCCTGGGCGCCTACACCAGCGAAAGCCTGGGCGACTACTGCGCCGGCCCGAATCATGTGCTGCCGACCAGCGGCACCGCGCGCTTTTCCAGCCCGCTCGGCGTCTACGATTTCCAGAAGCGCAGCAGCCTGATCGAGGTCAGCGAGCAGGGCGCACAGACGCTGGGCCGGATCGCCTCGGTGATCGCCCACGGCGAAGGCCTGCAGGCGCACGCGCGCGCGGCCGAAATGCGCCTCAGGTAAGGCTCAAGTTCACCAGGGAATCGACTGCCCGGCGTGGTCGACGAACTGCGCGCGTCCGGTCGGCTCGAGCGCGTCGAGCACGCGCAGCAGCCTGCCGGCCGACTCGAGCGGGTCTTGTGCCTGTTCACCGACAAAGGGCTGGCTCAGGCCTGAGCGCACCGTGCCGGGCTGCAGCGCCGCGACCACGGCCAGCGGGCGCCGGCGCGCGATCTCGATCGCGGCGGTCTGCAGCAGCATGTTGAGCGCGGCCTTGGAGGCGCGGTAGCCGTACCAGCCGCCCTTGCGGTTGTCCTCGATGCTGCCGACCCGGGCCGACAGCTTGGCCCAGATCACGCGCTCGCCGCTGGCGAGCCGGCCCAGCAGCCGTTGGAGCAGCAGTGCCGGGCCGATCGCGTTGACGCTCATCGCGTCGAGCAGCGCCTGGGAATCAAGGTCGTCCAGCCGCTTTTCCGGGCTGCGTCCGTTCAGGGTCAGTGCGCCGGTGGCGTCGAGCACGAGCTGGAACGGGCCTTGCCCGGCCAGTTCCAGCGCCAGCCGATCCAGGCTGGCCGGATCGCCGAGGTCGAAGCCGGGCTGGCTGCTGCGCGACAGCGCGGTCACGCTGGCGCAGCGCGGATCGGACTGCAGCAGCGTCACGCAGGCCTGGCCGATGGCGCCGCTGGCGCCCAGCACCAGGGCCGAATAGCCCGCGCGCAGGCTCTGCATCGAGGGGGCGGGGAGGGCGGTGTGGTCTTGCATCTCGTCTTGAGCCTGGTGCGGAGGATCAGCCAGATCAGCCATGGGCCGCGCGCCAGCGCGCCAGGCCGGCGTTGACCTGGGCGTCATTGATCACAGCCAGCACGCCCTTGGGCAGGCGGCGCCGGTTGGCGCCGGCCCAGGCGCCGCCGACCCAGAGTTCGACCTCGGGCGACAGCTGTTCGCGCAGCAAGGCCAGCTGATCCGCGATCTCGCGCACCGAGGCATGCAGGCTGATGCTGAGCGCGACGATGTCGATCTGGAAATGCCCGACCGCAGACAGGATTTCGCTCGGCGGCAGCCGGGGGCCGAGCGCGACGCGCTCGCAGCGCGCGAGCGCGAAATAGCATTCGGCCATCAGCAGGCCCAGCGTATGCTGCTCCTGCGGCAGCGTGGTCAGCAGCACGCGCGGCGGGCGGCTGCTGCTGCTGGCACTGGCACCATCGCTGGCGTTGCTGGCGTCCAGGCTGGCGATCGCTTCGCGCAGCACCGACTGCAGGGTTTCGCTGAACAGGTGCTCCTGATGGATCGAGAGCCGGTCGGCCAGCCAGGCCTGGCCGATCCGATGGCCCAGCGGCACCAGCAACTGCTCGATCGCCTGCGACAGGCCCAGCTGCTGCAGCTGTTGCTGCAAGGCCGCCCGCAGTTGCGCCGGCTGGCCCTGCTCGAGCAGATTGAGCCAGTCGTCCAGATCGGTCGCCGCATCAGTCTGACCAGCCGGAGCGCAGCTGGCCTGCAGCAAGGCTTCGAGCACCGGCAATGACAGCGGCACCACCTTGCCCGGTCGATGGCCCGCGTCGAGCAGCTGCTTGATCCGCAGCAGGCGCTGCAGCTGCGGCTGGTCGTACAGCCGGTCGCCACGCGCGTCGCGCAGCGGGGTCGGAAAACCGTAGCGGCGCTCCCAGATCCGCAAGGTGTCCTTGCCCAGCCCGGTGTCGCGCTCGATCTCGGCGATGCTCCTGAGGTTGGGCGCTTGGCTGCAGTCGGCGGTCTGATTCATGTTCGCGGGGGATATGTCAGGCAAGGCGATGGGGATTCGGGTTGATCGTGGGCGCTGCACGCGATTCGGATAAATAGAGCATACTTGTCTTTGTCCAAGACAAATAGAGGGCGTCATGAAATTCCTGCATTTGAGCCTTCCTTTCGCCGCTGCCGCGATGCTGGCCCTCGGCGGCGCCTCCGTGCAGGCCGCCGAGCCGGCTGCCAGCTGCCCGGCCCTGCTGCAGCACAGCTTCCCGCGCCTGCAGGACGAGAAGCCGCAGTCGCTCTGCCAGTACAGCGGCAAGGTGCTGCTGGTGGTCAACACCGCCAGCTACTGCGGTTTCACCGGCCAGTACGAGGGCCTGGAACAGCTCCACGCCCGCTACCGCGACCAGGGCCTGGTCGTGCTGGGCTTTCCGTCCAACGATTTCGCCCAGGAGTCGGGCAACAACCAGCAGATTGCCGAGTTCTGTGCCAACACCTACGGCGTCAAGTTTCCGATGTTCGCCAAGAGTTCGGTCACCGGCGCCCAGGCTTCGCCCTTCTTTCGCCAGCTGGCCGAAGCCACTGGCCAGAAGCCGCGCTGGAACTTCTACAAATACCTGATCGGTCGCGACGGCAAGCCGGTTGCCTCCTACTCGAGCATGACCAGCCCCGATAGCAAGGACCTGCTGCGCGAGGTCGAACGCCAGCTGGCCCTGCCGGCGCCGGCCACACGCTGAAAGAAGGCACGGATGAAGATCGCGATTGTCGGCTCCGGCATCTCGGGCGTGGCCGTGGCCCATGCGCTCAAGGGCCAGGCGGCGCTGACCCTGTTCGAGGCCGGTGACTATTTCGGCGGCCATACCCATACCGTCGACGTGACCCTGCCCGACGCGAGCGGACGCCCCGTCACCCATGGCGTCGATACCGGTTTCCTGGTCTACAACGAGCGCACCTACCCGCAGCTGATCGCGCTGTTCACCGAGCTCGGTGTCCAGACCGTCCAGTCCGACATGTCGTTTTCGGTCCAGGTGCCGGCGGCCGGCAGCGCCCGCGCGCTCGAATGGAGCGGCAGCAACCTGGCCGCGCTGTTCGCGCAGAAGCGCAACCTGCTCAATCCGCGCTTTCTCGGCATGCTGGCCGACCTGCTGCGCTTCAATGCGCTGTGCCACCGCATCGCCGCGGCCGGGCAGGAGTCAGAGCTGATGCAGCCGCTGGGCGAGTTCCTCTCGGCCCACCGCTTCGGCGCGGCGTTCCGCGACTGGTATTTCCTGCCGATGCTGGGCTGCATATGGAGCTGCCCGACCGACCAGATGCTGCAGTTCCCGGTCGCGACCATGATCCGCTTCTGCCACAACCACGGCCTGATCCAGCTCACGAACCGGCCGCAGTGGCACACGGTCGCCGGCGGCGCGCGGCACTATGTCGAGCAGATCCTGGCCGGTATCGCCGACAAGCGCCTGAACACGCCGGTGCGCCTGATCGAGCGCGACGCGGCCGGCGTGCGCCTCGTGACCGACCGCGGCGCCGAGCGCTTCGACCATGTCGTGCTGGCGACCCATTCCGACCAGGCGCTGGCGCTGCTGCGCCAGCCCAGTGCACAAGAGCGCGAGCTGCTGGGCGCGATCCGCTACCAGCCCAACCGGGCCGTGCTGCATACCGATGTCGCGGTGATGCCGCAGCGCAAGCGCGCCTGGGCGGCCTGGAACTACGAGCGCGCCGCCGATGACGGCCGCGAATCGGCCCGGGTCTGCCTGCATTACTGGCTCAACCTGCTGCAGCCGCTGCCCTTCGCGCAGGATGTCGTGGTGTCGCTGAACCCGGTGCGCGACATCGATCCGGCCTGCATCATCGGCGAATACGACTATGCGCACCCGGTGTTCGACCTAGCGGCGATCCGCGCCCAGCAGCGTCTGGGCGAACTGCAGGGCCGCCAGCAGACCTGGTTCTGCGGTGCCTGGACCGGCTACGGCTTTCACGAGGACGGGCTCAAGTCCGGGCTCGCGGTGGCGACCGGGCTCAAGCAGCAGCTGCTGGCCTGGCGGGAGGCAGCATGAGCTTGTCGGCCGCGCCGGCCTCTTCGGCACCCTCGGCTCCATCAGCGGCGGTCGAACCGGCTGGCTGGCCCGACGCCGGGCCGCTGATCGCTTTCGGTCAGGTCCATCACAGCCGCTTGCGGCCGAGCCGCAACGACTTCACCTACCCGACCTGGTTCCTGCTGCTGCCGATGCGCCGCCTGGCGATTGACCCGTCGAGCGCCGGCGCGTTGGCGCTGAACCGCCCCGGGCTGATCAGCTTCTTCGATGCCGACCATGGCGACGGCCGCGGGCCGGAGCAGGGCGGCGCGCTGGCCTGGCTCGACGAGCTGCTGCGCGCCGAGGGTATTAGCGACGCCGACGGCGAGGTCTGGCTGCATGCCTATCCGCGCGTGCTCGGCCACAGCTTCAAGCCGGTCAGCTTCTGGTATTGCGAGCGCGCCGACGGCAGCCTGCGCGCGATCGTGGCCGAGGTCAACAACACCTTCGGCGAGCGCCATGGCTACCTGCTCGAACGCCCGCGCTACGGTATCGAGCTGCAGACCGAGAAGGTCTTTCACGTCTCGCCCTTCTGCGAAGTGGCCGGGCGCTATCGCTTTTGCTTCCTGCGCCACCAGCATGCCGGCAGCCTGCAGACCCTGGTGCGGATCGATCACGACGACGAGGCCGGTCCGCTGCTGCGCACCAGCGTCGGCGGCCGGCTCGAAGCCGTCACGCGCTCCAGCCTGCGGCGCGCGCTGCTGGGCTATCCGGCCATGACCCTGATGATCGTGTGGCGCATCCACTGGCAGGCGCTCAAGCTCTGCTGCAAGCGCGTGCGCTTCCATGCCAAGCCCAATCCTCCCGACCGATTCCTGACCCGCTGACCTGCGGGAGGCCTCATCCATGAACAGCTCCACCGTTCCCCTCGGCGCCTCCGGCCTGCAGCCCTTGCCGGCCGACCTGCCCGCCTCGGCCCGTACCCTGTTCGGCCTGCTGCAGCGGCTGCCTCACGGCGCGCTGACGCTGCAGCTGCCCGATGGCCAGCTGCAGCATTTCGGCCAGGCCGAGTCGGGCGCGCCCTGCGCGGTGATCCACCTGCACAACTGGAAGCCCTGCGCCGCCGCGCTCAAGTCGGGCGACATCGGCTTTGCCGAGAGCTATATCGCCGGCGACTGGAGCACGCCGCACCTGGCCGAGCTGCTCGGCCTGCTGGCCGCGAACCGGCAGGCGCTGGACGCGGTGATCTTCGGCCACTGGGCCGGCCGGCTGCTGTACCGGATCAAGCATCTGCTGAACCGCAACACGCGCGCCAACAGCCGCAAGAACATCCACGCCCATTACGACCTCGGCAATGCGTTCTACCGGCTCTGGCTCGATCCGAGCATGAACTATTCCTCGGCCTGGTTCGAGGGTCGTCTGGATGGCGACCTGGGCCAGGCCCAGCATGCCAAGGTGGCGCGCGCCTTGTGCCTGAGCGGCATCGAACCGGGCCAGCGCCTGCTCGAGATCGGCTGCGGCTGGGGCGCGCTGGCGGAAAAGGCCACGCTCGAGTTCGGCGCCTCGGTGACAGGCGTGACCCTGTCGACCGAGCAGCTGGCTTTCGCGCGCCAGCGGCTGGCCGAGCAGGGCCAGGCGCAGCGGGTCGATCTGCGGCTGCAGGACTACCGCGACATCGACGACGGACCTTATGACGCGATCTGCTCGATCGAGATGATCGAGGCGGTCGGGCGCGAGTACTGGCCGACCTATTTCCAGACCGTGCAGCGCCTGCTCAAACCCGGCGGCAAGGCCTGCATCCAGAGCATCGTGATCGATGACGGCCTGTTCGAGCGCTACCTGCGTTCGACCGACTTCATCCAGCAGTACATCTTTCCGGGTGGTTGCCTGCCCTGTCCGCAGGAGTTCAAGCGCCAGGCCGAGGCCGCCGGGCTGCGCGTGGTCGACGAGTTCGGCTTCGGCCTCGACTATGCCGAGACCTGCCGGCGCTGGCGCGAGTCCTTCCTGGCCCGGCGCGAGGAGGTGCTGCAGCTGGGCTTCGACGAGCGCTTCATCCGGGTCTGGGAGTTCTACCTGGCCTATTGCGAGGCGGGCTTCCGGGCCGGCGACATTGATGTGCGTCAGTACACGCTGCAAAAGCCATGCTGAAGCGCCCCATGAAACCGTCGCTTCTGCGGATCACGCCATGAACCTGAACCCGCGCATTCGCGACTGGAACGGTCGGCGCGTCTGGCTGATCGGGGCCTCGAGCGGCATCGGCCGCGCCACCGCCAGCCTGCTGCACGGGCGCGGCGCGCGCGTGATCTTGTCGGCGCGCCAGGCGCCTGCGCTCGATGACTTCGTCGCGGCCCATCCGGGCAGCCAGGCGCTGGCGCTCGACATCACCGACTGCGCGGCGCTGCAGCTGGCCGCCGACCGGCTGCTGGCCGCTGGCCCGCTCGATCTGGTCTGCTACCTCGCGGGGCACTACCGGCCGATGCGCGCCATGGAGCTCGACCTCGACGACGCGCTGCGCCACCAGCAGGTCAACCTGACCGGGGTCTGGCATCTGCTGGCGGCCTTGCTGCCGGCGCTGCTGGCGCAGGGTCACGGTCATGTCAGCCTGGTCAGCAGCGTGGCCGGTTTTCGCGGCCTGCCCAGGAGCCTGGCCTATGGGCCGACCAAGGCCGCACTGATCAACCTGGCCGAATCGCTTTACCTCGACCTGCAGCCGCGGGGCCTGGGCGTCAGCGTGATCACGCCCGGCTTCGTCGCGACGCCGCTGACCGCTGGCAATGATTTTCCGATGCCCGCGCTGCTGACGCCCGAGCAGGCCGCCGCCGAGATCGTGCGCGGCTGGGAACGCGGCACTTTCATGATCCATTTTCCCAAGCGCTTCAGCCGCTTCATGCTGCTGTTGCGGCTGCTGCCCTACCGCGCCTATTTCGCGCTGGTGCGGCGCCTGACCGGGCTCTGAGCCATGCCACCTGACGCCATTTCCCGCTTCGTCCGCTATTTCGAGCAACTGCAGCCGGCCGATGTCGCGCGGCTGGACCGGTATTACGCCGCCGACGCACGCTTCAAGGACCCGTTCAACGACGTGCGCGGCGTGCCGGCCATCGCGCGGATCTTCTGCCACATGTTCGAGGCGCTCGACCAGCCGCGCTTCGTCGTCACCCACCAGCTGCAGCAGGGCAGCGATGCCTTCCTGAGCTGGGACTTCACCTTCCGCTTCAAGCGCTTCAGGCGCGATCAGCTGCAGCGCATCGAGGGCGCGACCCGTTTGAAGCTCAATGACGACGGGCTGGTGACGCTGCACCGCGACTACTGGGACGCGGCCGAGGAACTGTATGAAAAGCTGCCGCTGGTCGGCGGCTTGATGCGCTGGCTCAAGGCCCGTGCCCAGCGCTGAACCCGTGCTGCCCGGATCGAGAGACTTGCCATGAAGATGAAGAAGAAAACCGAGCTGCCGAGCAAGACCTGCCTCTGCTGCGGCCTGCCCTTTGCCTGGCGCAAGAAATGGGAGCGCGACTGGGATCAGGTCAAGTACTGCTCCGAGCGCTGCCGCCGCAGCGCGCCCAAGGCACAGGGGACCGGCTCATGAGCGCGGGCGTGCTCTACTGGCTGCGCAACGACCTGCGCCTGCACGACAACCCGGCGCTGCTGCTGGCGGCGCGGCGCGCGCGCGAGCCGGGCGGCTGGCTGCTGCCGGTCTATCTGCATGACCCGGAGCAACAGATTGACACGCGCTGGGGCTTTGCGCGGCTGGGGCCGCATCGGCGCGCCTTCCTGGCGCAGGCGCTCGATGACCTGAAGCCACGGCTGCAGGCGCTGGGCAGCGATCTGATCGAGTTGCAGGGCAGTCCGGCTGTGCTGCTGCCGGAACTGATGCGCCAGCTCGGTGCCAGCCGGCTGGTCTGCGAGGCAATCGCCGCACCCGAGGAGCAGGACGCCGTGCAGGCGCTGCGCGCGGCCGGGCTGCAGGTCGAGACGGTCTGGCAGTCCAGCCTGATCGATCCGGCCGACCTGCCTTTCACGCCCGAGGCCGTGCCCGATACCTTCACCACCTTCCGCCAGCAGCTTGAGCGGGCCGGTGCGCGCGAGGCAGCGCCGCTGCCTGTGCCCGACGCGCTGCCGCCCTTGCCGGCAGCCTTCGCGGCAACGGCTCCCGGCGCGGCAGGCGATTCCGCGGCGGAGGGTGCGCCGGCGCTGCGCTCCTGGCTGGCGGCAGCGACCGCACGCCCCGACATCCCGCGTCCGGCCGCCGATCCGCGCAGCTCCTTCCCCTATGCGGACGCTCACTGCCACGGTGGCGAGCGCGCCGCGCTGGCCCATCTGCGCCAGTACTGCGCGCGCGGCCTGCCGCACCGCTACAAGGACACCCGCAACGGCCTGGCGGGGCTCGACTATTCGAGCAAGTTCTCGCCCTGGCTCGCCACGGGCGCCTTGTCGCCACGCCAGGCCATGGCCGCCATCCGCGCCTTCGAGGCCGAGCGCGGCGCCAACGACGGCAGCTACTGGCTCTGGTTCGAGCTGCTCTGGCGCGACCATTTCCGCTGGCTGCAGTGCAAGCATGGGCGACGGCTCTACGGCGCGCGCGGGCTGTCCGACTTGCCCCTGCCGGCGCACAACGTCCGCGGCTTCGAGCGCTGGACCCAGGGCCGCAGCGGCAACCCGCTGGTCGATGCCGGCATGCGCGAGCTCATCTCCACCGGCTACCTGTCGAACCGGCTGCGCCAGAACGTGGCCAGCTATCTGGTGCACGACCTCGGCGGTGATTGGCGCGCCGGCGCGGCCTGGTTCGAGTCGCAGCTGCTTGACTACGATGTCCACAGCAACCAGGGCAACTGGCTCTACATCGCCGGGCGCGGCACCGACCCGCGTGGCGGCCGCCGCTTCAACACTCACAAGCAGGCGCAGGACTACGACCGCGACGGCGCCTATCGCCGGCTCTGGGGCCAGGGCCAGCCATGAGCGCCATGGAGCCCACCGCAGCCCAGGCCATCGGCTCAGCCGCCGCCCCCGCGAGCGCGCCGGCCGGCCCGACGCTGTGCCTGATCCTGGGCGACCAGCTCAATCCGCTGCATTCCTGGTTCGACCGCCCCGATCCGCAGCGGATTCATATACTGATGGAGCTGCGCCAGGAAACCGACTATGTCGTGCACCATGCACAGAAAGTGATTGCGATCTTCGCCGCGATGCGCGACTTCGCGCGCCAGCTCAAGGCCGCCGGCCACCGCGTGCGCCATGTCGCGATCGACGATGCCTCGAACCGCCAGTCGCTGAGCGCCAACCTCGACGCGCTGATCAGCCATTACGGCGCCAGCGCGGTCGAGTGGCAGCAGCCCGACGAATGGCGGCTCGACGTGCAGCTGACGGAATGGGCATCGCGCCAGACCATTGCCTGCCGAACCGTGGACAGCGAGCATTTTTACACCGCGCGCGGCGAAGCGGCCGAGCTCTTTGCCGGCCGCAAGCAATGGCTGCTCGAGCATTTCTACCGCACCCTGCGCCGGCACCACGGCGTGCTGCTCGACGCCGACGGCCAGCCGCAGGGCGGTCAATGGAACTTCGATGCCGACAATCGCAAGTCCTGGCCCGGCAATCCGCCCGAGCCGGCCGACCACCGGCCGCGTCATGACCATTCGGCGCTATGGAGCCAGATCGAGGCGGCTGGCATCGTCACCATGGGCCAGCCGCAGGCAGCCGATTTCCGCTGGCCGCTGAACCGGGCCGAGGCGCTGCAGCAGCTCGACGATTTCATCCAGCACGCGCTGCCGCATTTCGGCGACTACCAGGATGCGCTCTCAGGCAAAAGCTGGCGCCTGTTCCACTCGCTGCTGTCGTTCGCGCTCAATGTCAAGATGCTGCATCCGCGCGAGGTGGTGCAGCGCGCCGAGCTGGCCTGGCGCGCGGGCAGGGCGCCGCTGGCGGCTGCCGAGGGCTTCATCCGCCAGATCCTGGGCTGGCGCGAATATGTGCGTGGCGTCTACTGGGCCCGCATGCCGGGCTATACCGAGTCCAACGCGCTCGGCCATCAGCGCCCGCTGCCGCACTGGTTCTGGAACGGCCAGACCGGCATGGCCTGCCTGGCGGCGGCGATTGGGGCTTCACTGCAGCAGGCCTACGCGCATCACATCCAGCGCCTGATGGTGATCGGCAACTTCGCGCTGCTGGCCGGGCTCGACCCGCAGCCGCTGCACCGCTGGTACCTGGGCATCTACATCGATGCCTTCGAATGGGTCGAGGCGCCCAACACCCTCGGCATGAGCCAGTTCGCCGACGGCGGCCAGCTCGCGACCAAGCCCTATGTGTCAAGCGCCGCCTACCTCGACCGCATGGGCGACCACTGCAAGGGCTGCCGCTATGACAAGAAGCTGAAAACCGGCGAGCGCGCCTGTCCGTTCAACGCGCTCTACTGGGACTTCTTCGAGCGCCAGGCCGGGCGCCTGCGCGGCAACCACCGGCTGGCCATGGTCTACAAGAACCTCGACAAGATGACGCCCGAGGCACGCCAGGCCTTGCGCGAGCAGGCAGCCGTCACGCTGGCGCGACTCGAGTCGCTCTGACCTGGCCGCTGGGGTCGATGCGGCAGCAGCTTTCGCCCGCCAGAATCTCGCCCAGCGTTGTACATTGCGCGTCGGTGCCGATCGTGAGGCGCAGGAACTTGTCGATTCCAGTATTTCCCTGCCACCGTCCGTGACCCCATCACCGCATTGCATTGCATTGCATTGCATTGCACGAGCGCCCCGCGCAAAGCATGCAGAAATCGATGCGGTCCGAGCCAGGAAACCAAAGTGCTAAAATTTTAGCAATAAGATAAACATGTGATAAATTGAAAGATTCTAGTTTCAGAGTCGAGGTAACCATGGGTGGAACAGGAGCTGGTCCGGCGCTAAATTCGAAACCTGGATTGGCTCGCCCGCTCAAAGTCTTGGTGGCTGATGACGATGCCCTCAACCTGAGAGTGGCCGCGCGCCTGTTGCGGGAACAAGGCTGCAGCGGGGCGTTGGTCACCAGCGGCGACAAGGCCCTGCAGCTGATCACCGAGCGGGAATTTGATCTCATGCTGCTCGACATCAGCATGCCGCAGATGGATGGTGCACAAACCCTGAACGCCTTGCGCGAGCGAGAACGCCAAGGCGTGCGCCACCTGCCGGTCATCATGGTTTCGGGCTTCAACGACCCGGCCACGGTCGAGCGCTTCCTGGCGGCGGGTGCCGACGGCTTTCTGGTCAAGCCCCTGGCGGCCGATAGCTTGCGCGCGGAGATCTGCCGGGTGACGGGAGGCTAGAGCCATGTTTCTGTCCAAGACCCGGGCGCGCGATGTGGACATATTGCTGCACGCCATGAGCCAGCTGGCCCTGGTGCTCGAGACCGACCGGCGGGGCCGCATCCTGCGCGCCAATGAGCGCTTCGAACAGCTCAGTGGCTTTCGCGAGACGAAACTGCGCGGCCAGAAGCACCGCAGCCTGCGCTCAGGCGTCCATCCCCCCCTGTTCTGGAAGCAGGTCTGGCGCACGCTCAGCCAGGGTCGGACCTGGCAGGGCGAGATCTGCAACCGCGCGCGGGACGGACGCTTCTATTGGATCGAGGTCATGGTGTCGCCGATCGTCGCGACCGACGGGCAGGTGGAGAAATACCTCTGCGTCGGCCACCCTATCGCCAATTCGAGGCCGGACATGTCATCGATGCTGGCCAACCAGCATATGTTGACCCGCACCACCACCATTGCCGGAGTCGGTGGCTGGTACCTCGATCTGCAGACCCAGCGCCTGTTCATGACCGATGCGGGCCTGAGCATTTTTGGCCTTGAACCGATCAGCTGCAGCGAGACCCGTGTCAATCAGGTGTACTTCGAGCCGCGCTCGCAGCCCCCGGCCATTACCGCACTGGCGGCGGCCGTGACCGTTGCCGGATCGACCGAACGGGTCGAGGAGTTCCGCTTGCCGTCGGGAGAAAAGCGCTTCATCCGGCTGCTGGGCGAACTCGACCTGCGTGACGGCCAGCCCAGCTGCGTGATCGGCGCTGCGCAGGACATCACCGAGCAGGTCACGGCCCAGCGCGGCGTCGAGGAAAGCCAGCGCATCCTGCGCTCGGCCATCGACGAGTTCGGCGAGGCCTTCGCGCTGTTCGATCCCCAGGAAAGGCTGGTGTTCTGCAACGATCTCTATCGCGGCATCTACCGCATCCGCGACGACGAGGCCATGGTCGGCATGCGTTTCGAGGACATGCTCCAGATCGCCATCGAGCGCGGCGCTTTCCCCGGCGTCGACCGCCACGACCGCAGCTGGGCGGCCAAACGCCTGGAGGCGTTCCGTCGCCCCAGGTCCGAGCACAAGAAACAGTTGGCCGACGGCCGCTGGCTCAAGGCGATCGACCGCACCACGCCTGACCAGTTCCATGTTGGCTTTCGCATCGACATCACCGACATGCAGCGTGCGCTGGAGGCCACCGACGCCGCCTCGCGCAGCAAGAGCCAGTTCCTGGCCAACATGAGCCACGAGATCCGCACGCCCATGAACGCCGTCCTCGGCATGCTTGAGCTGCTGTCGCACACCGGACTGAGCGCCAAGCAGGGCGATCTGGTGCAGAAGGCCAGCAATGCCGCTGGCTCGCTGCTCGGCATCCTGAACGACATCCTGGACTATTCCAAGGTCGAAATGGGCAAGATGCAGCTCGACCTGGAGCCCTTCGTGCTCGACGACCTGCTATGTGCCCTCTCGACCATCCTGTCGGGCACCATAGGCCGCAAGCCGGTTGAGCTGGTGTTCGACATCGATCCCGAGATCCCTGCCATGCTGGTCGGCGATGCCCTGCGCCTCAAGCAGGCCCTGATCAACCTCTGCGGCAACGCGATCAAGTTCACTTCCGAGGGCGAGGTGGTGCTGGGCCTGAAGCTGCAGCGCCGTGACCGCGACAAGGCGTGCGTGGCGTTTTCGGTCCATGACACCGGTATCGGCATTACCCGCGAGCAGCAGCAGCATATCTTCAGTGGCTTCTCGCAGGCCGAGGCGGCCACGGCGCGCCTGTACGGCGGCACCGGGCTGGGGCTGTCGATCAGCCAGCGACTGGTCGGTCTCATGGGGGGGCAGCTCGTCGTGGACAGCGTCGTGGGCAAGGGCAGTACCTTCTCGTTCGAGATCGATCTGCCTGTCGCGAAGAAATGGCCGGCCCATCTGCCGCAGCGTACCGATGTGCGCATGAGCGGATTGAGCGTGTTGCTGGTCGAGGACAACGCGCTGACGCGCGCAGCCGTGGCGCGCATGCTGGGCGGCCTGGGCTGGTCGGTCCAGGCGTTGCCGAGCGAGGCGGCCGCCCTGGCCTGGCTGGAGACGGGCTTCGTCGATGGCAGCTTTCCCGATGTCGTCCTGATGAACGCCAGCATGCCGAATGGCAGCCAGTTGCGCCAGCGCTGCAACGACTGGCATGGCCGGAAAACTTCGCCGATGCGGCCGTCGATCTGGGTCAGCATCACCTCGGTTCCGCTCGACCTGTTGCGCGACTGCGAGGGCGCTCGCTGCGTGACCCTGGTCAAGCCTCTCACGGCGGGAATGGTGTTTGATGCCGTCGCGAACCTGCGGCTCGGCGGCCCGACCCATGGCCTGCCGGCAGTGTCGGCCCCCTCCTTGCAGCGTCTGGCCGGCTTGAGGCTGCTGCTGGTCGAGGACAACCTGATCAACCAGGAGATCGGACTGGAGGTACTGCGGCGCGAAGGGGCGCAGGTCGATCTGGCCGAGAATGGACAGGAAGGCGTCGCCGCCGTCAACCAGGCCGAGACTGCCTACGATCTCGTGCTGATGGACATGCAGATGCCCGAGATGGACGGCCTGCTGGCGACCCAGGTCATACGCCGCAATCCGCGCCACCAGGCCTTGCCCATCCTGGCCATGACGGCCTATGCCATGCAGGAGGACCGCGATGCCTGCGCGGTCGCGGGCATGAACGGCCATGTCAGCAAGCCCTTCGAGATCAACCATCTCGTGCGCATGATCCTGGAACACACGGGACGGCTGGTCTCGGCCGGCCCCACCGATGGCTCGGCCTCTGCTCCGTTCGCCCGGCCCGAACGGTTCGCACAGGTGCTTGACGCCGAGCAGGCCATCCGGCGGCTGGGTCATGACCCGGTTTTCTATACCCGCCTGCTCGAGAGCTTCCCGCGTTCGGCCCAGCCACTGGCCCAGCGACTCAGGCAGCATGTCGCCCAAGGCGAAGCCCGCGATGCCGCCGCCGTGGCCCATCAGCTCAAGGGGGCAGCGGGGGCTGTCGGTGCCGAGCGCCTCGCGGCCGCTTGTGGCCAGTTTGAACAGCAGGCCAGGGCCTGGTCGCACCGGCCCCGGCCGGATCAGGCTGCGCCCGACCGGGCCATGCTGGCTTCGCTGTTGCACGCGATTGACCAGGCACTGGAGCAGGTGCTTGCCGTCCAGGCGCGCTGGCTGTCGGACGCCAGCGCCATGCCGCTCGACGCCGATCCGCCTAGGGCTGCCCTGGAGTCTCTCGAGTCCGATCTGGCGGCTTTGCTCGCGGCGCTGCGTGACGGCGACATGGAGGTTTTCGAACGGTTCGAAGCCCTGTCCAGGTGCCATGGCCGCGTCCAGGCCGCGACATGGGAGCCGTTGCGGCTGGCGATCGAGCAATTCGATCCGGATGCCGCCGAGCAAGCCGTCAGCGATTTCCTGAAGATGGCTTCATCTGACAAATACAGCAATTGAAATATGCGAACTAATCTGCCTATCACTGCGAATTCCTACGATTTCCCTGCCGATCTGACGCTGATCTCCGTGACTGATCTCAAGGGTCGCATCACCTATTGCAATGGCAATTTCGTGACTGTCAGCGGTTTCCTGAGCGAGGAGCTGCTGGGCCAGTCGCACAACATCGTGCGGCATCCCGACATGCCTGAAGAAGCCTTCCGCGACATGTGGCAGACGATTCAGGGCGATGGCCTGCCCTGGAGCGCGCTGGTCAAGAACCGCCGCAAGAATGGCGACTATTACTGGGTGCGTGCCAATGCGACCCCGGTGCGCGACGGCGATCGCATCGTCGGCTTCCTGTCGGTGCGTACCAAGCCAACGGCACAAGAGATCCAGACTTTCGAGCGCCTGTACTCCACCATGCGCGCGGAGGCCAAAGCAGGCAGGAAGCTGCATGTGCTGCGTCATGGCGAAATGCGGCGCAAGAGCTGGACCAGTGCCCTCTCCCGCCTGTTGCACCCCACGCTCAAGGGCCAGTTGATCGGCTTGTCTGTGTGGTCGGGTGGTGCGCCGGTCGTCGCTGACCTGCTCGGTGCTTCCTGGTGGGTGATTGCCCTGGCCGGCCTGGTGTCGCTCTCGACCGCCGCTTATGGCACGCTGCGCCTGGCGATCGCGCCGCTCAAGGCGGTGGTCGCCACCGCCAACAAGATGGCCGCTGGCGATCTGACCCATCTGGTCGAGGTCAACAGCAAGGGCGAAATCGGGCAGTTGCAACTGGCCTTGGCCCAGCTGACCGTCTCGGTGCGCACCGTCGTACGCGATGTTCGCCACGAGGTGGCCAACCTCAGAGGGGGAGCCCAGGAAATTGCGGCTGGCGGCCAGGACATGTCCTCGCGCACCGAGTCGCAAGCCAGCAACCTTGAGCAGACCGCGGCCTCGATGGAAGAGATCAACGGGACCATCAGGCAGACCGCCCATCTGGCTTCCGAGGGCGCTGCGGTGGCGCGCGAAACCGCCGCCGTGGCCAAGCGCAGCCACGAGGCCGTGCTGACCGTTGCCGACACCATGCAGGAGATCGCTGACTCTTCCCGGCGCATTGGCGAAATCGTCCAGGTGATCGAGGGGGTGGCCTTCCAGACCAATATCCTGGCGCTCAATGCCGCCGTCGAAGCCGCGCGTGCCGGTGAGCAAGGTCGCGGCTTTGCCGTGGTGGCGACCGAAGTGCGCGTGCTCGCGCAACGCGCCTCGAACGAGGCCAAGGCCATCCGGCAGTTGATCGA
This sequence comes from Burkholderiales bacterium, assembly GCA_026400105.1. Taxonomy (GTDB): domain Bacteria; phylum Pseudomonadota; class Gammaproteobacteria; order Burkholderiales; family Burkholderiaceae_C; genus Malikia. The sequence continues at coordinate 46,104 of JAPLPQ010000087.1, read as the reverse complement.
GGAGTCCCGAGTCCGCGTCGATGCCGGCAATCTGCGCGCTGCCGAGGCGCGCAGCCGCATGGATGAAGCCATGACCTCGGTCCAGAAAGTGACTACGGTGCTTGAAGAAATCCACAGCGCCACCCAGGAGCAATCGAATGGCATCGCGCAGATCAGCACGGCGGTGACCCAGCTCGACTCGATCACCCAGCAGAATGCCGCGATGGCGGAGGAGTTCGCGGCGGGGGCCGCCTCACTCCAGGACCAGGTCGAGAAGGTCCACAGCACCATCCGCGTGTTCAAGCTGGTGGAAAGCGACACCACGCTGGCGGAGGTGGATGCGGTCGAGCTGCGCAAGCAGCAACGCCAGCCCGTAGCCGATGGACTCGTTGCGCATCTCGACTTCGACCGGGCCATCGAGGCCCATCACCAGTGGCGGGTTACCCTGCGCAATTCGATCGCGCGCAAGCTCAAGGTAGACGTCGACAGGCTGCGCCGCGACGACTGCTGTGACCTGGGGCGCTGGCTGCACGGCTCGGTCGGCCAGGCCTGGGGCTCGAACCCCGCCTTCACGCGTCTGCTGCAAAATCACTCCGACTTCCATCAGGAGGCGGGCAAGATCGGCGACCTGATCAACAAGAACCAGCTGCGAGAAGCCGAGAGGCTGGTTGGCCCTGGCCATCCCTTCCATCAGGCTGGCCTGCAGGTCGTCGCCGGCATCGGGGCCTTGCGCGAAGCCGTCAAGGGCGATGTGCAGTCTTCTGTCCCGCTGCGGGCCGAGCGCCCGTCAGCAGCGCCGTTCGTCAAGAAGCCGGTTGCGGCAGAGGGTGACTGGGAAACCTTCTGATGGGGCAGGGGCCGCTTCGCTGTGCAGCCCCGCTCTCACCCCTCAACCGGCCAGGATCTCGCCCAGCGCCTTGACCAGCGTTGCGCACTGCTCGTCGGTGCCGATCGTGATGCGCAGGAACTGGTCGATCCGCGCCTGCTTGAAGTGGCGCACGATGATGGCGCGCGCGCGCAGCGCGGCGGCCAGTTCGGCGCCGTCGCGTGCCGGGTGGCGAGCAAAGACGAAGTTGGCGCCCGAAGGCAGCACCTCGAAGCCCAGTTGCGCCAGTTGCGCCACCAGGGTCTCGCGGGTGGCGATCACCTGCTGGCAGCTGTGCTGGAAGAACTCCTCGTCCTCGACCGATGCCAGGGCGCCGGCCAGCGCGAGCCGGTCGAGCGGGTAGGAGTTGAAGCTGTTCTTGACCCGTTCCAGGCCCTCGATCAGCTCCGGGTGGCCGATCGCGTAACCGACGCGCAGGCCGGCCAGCGAGCGGCTCTTCGAGAAGGTGTGCACCACCAGCAGATTCGGGTACTGGTCGACCAGCTTGACCGCGCTCTCGCCGCCGAAGTCGACATAGGCCTCGTCGACCAGCACCACCGCGTCGGGGTTGGCCGCGACGATCTGCTCGACCGCGTCGAGCGCCAGCAGGCGACCGGTCGGCGCGTTCGGGTTCGGGAAGATGATCGCGCCGGCCTTTTCGCCCGTTCCGTCACCCTGCGGCAGGTAGTCCTCGACCCGGATCGTGAAGTCGTCCGCCAGCGGAATCTGCCGCTGCGCCACGCCGTACAGGCCGCAGTAGACCGGGTAGAAGCTGTAGCTGATGTCGGGGAACCAGAGCTCGCGCTCGTGATTCAGCAGCGCCTGGAAGGCATGGGCCAGCACCTCGTCCGAGCCGTTGCCGACGAAGACCTGGTTCGGCTGCACACCAAAGCGCTGCGCCAGCGCGGTCTTCAGCGCGTCGGCGTTCGGGTCCGGGTACAGGCGCAGGCTGTCGTCGGTCGCCGCGCGGATCGCCGCCAGCGCCTTCGGCGACGGGCCGTAGGGATGTTCGTTGGTGTTGAGCTTGACCAGGTTGTCGAGCTTGGGCTGCTCGCCCGGCACATAGGGGGTCAGGCCGTGTACGACGGCGCTCCAGTAGCGGCTCATGCGGTGATTCTGCGGTAGGGAATGGACCGGCCCGGACAGCCGCTTGCGCGGCCTTCCCGTCAGAGTGCGACAGGCCCGCGGGCAGCGGTCGATCGGGCTGACGATGGTATCATGAGGCCCATTTTTCTAGTCGGCGCTACCCGCGCCCAAGTGCGCCATGCGGCAAGCCGAAGTCACCCGCAATACCCTCGAAACCCAGATCACCGTCCGCATCAACCTGGACGGCAGCGGCCAGTCCAAGCTGCACACCGGCATCGGTTTCTTTGACCATATGCTGGACCAGATCGCGCGTCACGGCCTGATCGATCTCGACATCCATTGCCAGGGCGACCTGCACATCGACGGCCACCACACGGTCGAGGATGTCGGCATCGCGCTGGGCCAGGCCTTCGCCCAGGCGGTCGGCGACAAGAAGGGCATCCGGCGCTACGGCCATGCCTATGTCCCGCTCGACGAGGCGCTCAGCCGCGTGGTGGTCGACTTCTCGGGCCGGCCGGGCCTGCACATGGACTGCAAGTTCACCGCCGGCAGCATCGGCCAGCTCGACACCCAGCTGGTGTTCGAGTTCTTCCAGGGCTTCGTCAACCATGCCCTGGTGTCGCTGCATGTCGACAACCTCAAGGGCCACAACGCCCATCACCAGTGCGAGACCATCTTCAAGGCCTTCGGCCGCACCCTGCGTGCCGCGCTCGAACTCGATCCGCGCTCGGCCGGCGTGATCCCCTCGACCAAGGGCTCGCTCTGATCTCACCCGCCAGCGTTCCGGAACCGACAAGATGAACCGACAGACAGTGGCCGTGGTCGACTACGGCATGGGCAACCTGCGCTCCGTCGCACAGGCCGTGATTCACGCCGCGACCGCGGTCGACCATGTGGACGTGGTCGTGACCTCCGACCCGCAGGTGGTGCGCGACGCGCACCGCGTCGTGCTGCCCGGCCAGGGCGCCATGCCTGATTGCATGATGGAGCTCGAGCGCTCCGGCCTGCGCGACGCCGTGCTCGAAGCCGCCGCCGCCAAGCCGCTGTTCGGGGTCTGCGTCGGCATGCAGATGCTGCTCGACCACAGCGAGGAAGGTCCGACCGACGGCCTGGGCCTGATTCCGGGCCGCGTGATCAAGTTCCGCCTCGACGGCCAGTACCAGCCCGACGGCAGCCGCTTCAAGGTGCCGCAGATGGGCTGGAACCGTGTCTTCCACCAGCTCGGACGCGGCGACTCGCATCCGGTCTGGGCCGGCATCCCCGACGGCGCCTATTTCTACTTCGTGCACAGCTTCCACGCCCACCCGCAGCAGCAGGCGCACAGCGTCGGCGAAACCGACTACGGCAGCCGCTTCAGCTCGGCCGTGGCGCGCGACAACATCTTTGCGACCCAGTTCCATCCGGAGAAGAGTGCCGACCAGGGCCTCGCGCTCTATCGCAACTTCCTGCACTGGAATCCCTGATTTTTTCGTCCCTTCTGAACCCGATACCGCCATGCTCCTGATCCCTGCCATCGACCTGAAAGACGGCCAATGCGTGCGCCTCAAACAAGGCGACATGGACCAATCCACCGTGTTCGGCGAAGACCCCGCGGCCATGGCCCGCAACTGGGTAGCCAAGGGCGCGCGCCGCCTGCATCTGGTCGACCTCAACGGCGCCTTCGCCGGCCAGCCGCGCAACGGCCAGGCGATCAAGTCCATCCTGAAGGAAGTCGGCAACGAGATCGACGTCCAGCTCGGCGGCGGCATCCGTGACCTCGACACCATCGAGCGCTACCTCGACGCCGGCCTGCGCTACGTCATCATCGGCACCGCCGCGGTCAAGAATCCGGGCTTCCTGCAGGATGCCTGCACCGCCTTCCCGGGCCACATCATCGTCGGCCTCGATGCCAAGGACGGCAAGGTCGCGACCGACGGCTGGTCCAAGCTGACCGGCCACGAAGTCGCCGACCTCGGCAAGAAGTTCGAGGACTACGGCGTCGAGTCGATCATCTACACCGACATCGGCCGCGACGGCATGCTGTCGGGCATCAACATCGAAGCCACCGTCAAGCTGGCGCAGGCGCTGACCATCCCCGTCATCGCTTCCGGCGGCCTGTCCAACCTCGAGGACATCCGCAATCTGTGCGCGGTCGAGGACGAGGGCGTGCAGGGCGTGATCTGCGGCCGTTCGATCTACAGCGGTGATCTCGACTTCGAAGCCGGCCAGAAACTGGCCGACGAACTGCGCGGCTGATGCCATGAGCGCGCGCGCCACCCTGGTACCGGAAGCGTTCGCCGGCCTGAACTGCTGGCGGCTGAGCCTGCCGGGTGGCGACAAGCTGCTGGTATCCGAGCAGGGCGGCCATCTGCTGTCCTGGATCGCGGGCGGGCGCGAGCGCCTGTTCCTGAGCCCGCGCAGCGCGCTTGACGCCAGCGCCCCGATCCGCGGCGGCGTGCCGGTCTGCTGGCCGCAGTTCAACCAGCGCGGCAATGGCCCCAAGCATGGCTTTGCGCGCAATCTGCCCTGGCTCACTACCGCCTACGACCTCGGCTCCGATGCCGCCAGCCTGGAGCTCACGCTGTGCAGCAGCGAGCGCACGCGCGCGCTCTGGCCGCACGAGTTCGAGCTCACGCTGACGCTGCAATTGCAACCCGGCCGGCTGCGCCTGACGCTGGGCGCGCGCAACACCGGCGCCCAGGCGCTGGCCTTCACGGGTGCGCTGCACAGCTACTTCGCCTGCGACGATGTCGCCCAGGCCGGCCTGTCCGGCCTGCAGGGCCGCCCGGAATGGGACTCTCTGACCGATGGCCATGCCCAGGGCGCCGAGCTGCTGCGCTTCGACGCCGAGTTCGACCGCGTCTACTCCGGCGCGGCAGCGCCGATGCTGCTGCAGGAAGGCGCGCAGGGCTTGCGCATCAGCCAGAGCGAGTCCTGGGCCGATACCGTGGTCTGGAACCCGCATGTCGCCAAATGCGCCGCGCTGGCCGACATGGACGTCGACGGCTGGCGCCACATGCTCTGCGTCGAAGCCGCGCGGGTGTTCGAGCCCGTGACGCTGGCGCCCGGCCAGTCCTGGCTGGGCTGGCAGCAGCTCGAACTCGGCTGATTCCGTCCCGGCGCCGGCGGCAGCGGCGGCGCGGTGCTGCGACAATAGCGCCATGCTTGCGAAACGAATCATCCCCTGCCTCGACGTGACCGGCGGCCGCGTGGTCAAGGGCGTCAATTTCCTCGAACTGCGCGATGCCGGCGATCCGGTCGAGATCGCGGCCCGCTACAACGAGCAGGGCGCCGACGAACTGACCTTCCTCGACATCACCGCCACCAGCGACGGCCGCGACCTGATCCTGCACATCATCGAGGCGGTTGCCTCCCAGGTCTTCATCCCCCTTACCGTCGGCGGCGGCGTGCGCGTGGTCGAGGACGTGCGCCGGCTGCTCAATGCCGGCGCCGACAAGGTCAGCTTCAACTCGGCCGCGCTGGCCAATCCGCAGGTGATCCGCGACGCCTCGGCCAAGTACGGCTCGCAGTGCATCGTGGTCGCGATCGACGCCAAGCGCCGCCTGCCCGAGGACGAGTTGCGCCTGGGGCTGGACGGCCGGCCGGTCGGCCCGGGCTGGGATGTCTACAGCCATGGCGGGCGCAAGAACGTCGGCCTCGATGCCGTCGCCTGGGCCACGCAGATGGCCGAGCATGGCGCCGGCGAGATCCTGCTGACCAGCATGGACCGCGACGGCACCAAGTCCGGCTTCGACCTGGCGCTCACGCGCGCGGTCAGCGACGCGATCCCGGTGCCGGTGATCGCCTCCGGTGGCGTCGGCAACCTCGACCACCTGGCCGACGGCGTGCAGCAGGGCGGTGCCGATGCGGTGCTGGCCGCCAGCATCTTCCACTACGGCGAATACACCATCGCCGAGGCCAAGCAGCGCATGGCTGCGCGCGGCATCCCGGTGCGCCTGTGAGGACCAGCAGCATGAATTGGCTCGACCAGATCAAGTGGGACGACAAGGGCCTGGTGCCCGTGATCGCGCAGGAAAACGCCAGCGGCGACGTGCTGATGTTCGCCTGGATGAACCGCGAGGCGCTGCAAAAGACCGCCGAGCTCGGACGCGCGGTCTACTTCAGCCGTTCGCGCAACAAGCTCTGGTTCAAGGGCGAGGAGTCCGGCCATGTGCAGACCGTGCACGACATCCGGCTCGACTGCGACAACGACGTGGTGCTGCTGAAAGTCACGCAGCAGGGCCATGAGCCCGGCATCGCCTGCCACACCGGCCGCCACAGCTGCTTCTACCAGAGCTACCAGCCCGGCCAGCCAGGCAGCGAAGGCCATGGCGAATGGCAAAGCGTCGACCCGGTGCTCAAAGACCCTGAAACCATCTACAAATGACCCACTCCACCGACACCCTGGACCGCCTCGCGGCGGTGATCGAATCGCGCAAGCCCGCCAACGGCGGTGACCCCGAGAAAAGCTATGTCGCGCGGCTGCTGCACAAGGGCCCGGACGCCTTCCTCAAGAAGGTGGCCGAGGAAGCCGGCGAGGCCGTCATGGCCGCCAAGGACCTGCAATACGGTGCCGGCGATGCCAAGGCCCTGGTCGGCGAGGTGGCCGACCTCTGGTTCCACAGCATGATCACGCTGGCGCATTTCGGCCTGAGCCCGGCCGACGTGGTGGCCGAGCTCGCGCGCCGCGAGGGCCTGGGCGGCCTGGAAGAAAAAGCGCTGCGCAAGGCCAAGGCACGCGAGCAGGGCGAGTAAGCCAGCGCGGACCCGTCAGGACCGGATGATGGATCAAGACCAGAGCGAACGCCTGCGCAGTCTCAGTACTACCGGGCTGATCAGCTACCTGCTGCACCTGATCGTTGCCGTCGGTGCGCTGATCCCGGGCGGCCAGTGGGGACCTACGCTGCTGATCGTGGCGCTGGTGCTCGACCTGGTCAAGCGCGACGACGCGCGCGGCAGTTGGCACGAAAGCCATTTCCGCTGGCGCATCCGCACCGTGGCCTTCGCCCTGCTGGCCTACCTGCTGACGCTGCCGCTCTGGCTCTTCATCCTGCCGGGCTGGCTGGCCTGGACCGCCATCTCGGCCTGGTTCGTCTACCGCATCGTCAAAGGCATGGTCCGCATGAACGCGGGCCAACCCATGGAGTTTCCTCAATGAACGCTTCCCCCGACTGCATCTTCTGCAAAATCGTCGCCGGCCAGATCCCGAGCCGCAAGGTCTACGAGGACGACGAGCTCTACGCCTTCCACGACATCAATCCCTGGGCGCCGGTGCATTTCCTCGTGATCCCCAAGCTGCATATCCCGTCGATGGCCCAGCTCGAAGCCGGTCACGCGGCGCTGCTGGGCAAGATGATGGTGCTGGCGCCCCAGCTCGCGCTCGAGCAGGGCTGCAACCCCTATCCGGCTGGCGGCTTCCGCGTCATCGCCAACACCGGCGACGAGGGCGGTCAGGAAGTGCATCACCTGCACCTGCATGTGATCGGCGGCCCGCGGCCCTGGGCGCGCGGCTGACTTGATTTCAAGAAACAGTCACCCCATATGGGGATAATGAAGGATTGCCGCGCGTGAACCAATCGCGTGCGGTGAAATCCAAACCGATTGATGGGGCGCAGTCCCCGCTCTGGAGTTCACAAAATGGGTAGTTTTTCCATCTGGCACTGGCTGATCGTCCTGCTGATCGTTGTCATGGTCTTCGGCACCAAGAAGCTCAAGAACCTCGGCTCCGACCTCGGGGGAGCGGTCAAGGGCTTCAAGGACGGCATGAAGGATGGCGGCAACCAGGCGGCTGACGACAGCGCTCAGCCGGCTTCCCAGGCCGCGCCCCAGGTCACGCAGCATGCCGCCGCCGACAAGTCCACCATCGACGTCGAAGTCAAGACCAAGGGCTGAAGCCCGGTCCTGACTGAAACCGAATGATCGATCTCGGCATATCCAAGCTCGCGCTGATCGGTGCGGTGGCGCTCGTCGTCATCGGCCCCGAGAAGCTGCCGCGCGTCGCGCGCATGGTAGGCACCCTGCTCGGCAAGGCGCAGCGCTATGTCGCCGACGTCAAGGCCGAGGTCAACCGCTCGATGGAGCTCGACGAGCTCAAGAAGATGAAGGACAGCGTGACCAGCGCCGCGCAGGATGTCCAGACATCGATGCGCGAGGTCGGCAGCGAGTTCGAGCGCAACGTGTCCGGCGGCAGCGACCCGGTCCAGTCCTATGACTCGGCCTATGACCAGGCCTACACGCCCGCGCCCCCGGTCTACCGCCATCCGAAGAAGAACTTCCGGCTCAAGCAAAAGGCAGTGCCCCAGTGGTACAAGGCCCGTCAGGGCCTGCGCAGCAAGGCCCAGTCAGGCGCGGCGCGGGTGGCGCGCTTTCGTCCCAAGTCCCGCTTCCAGTGACCCCCTGATCCATGTCAGACAAGCAAGAACCGGCAGACGAGCTCGCCGGCAGCGAACAGCCCTTCGTCCAGCACCTGATGGAGCTGCGCGACCGCCTGCTCTACTGCCTCTACGGCATCGCCATCGCCATGGCGCTGCTGGCGGTCTGGCCCGGTCCCTCGGGCCTGATCGACCTGATCGCGGTGCCGATCCGGGCCCATATGCCGCCCGATGTCAAGCTGATCGCGGTCGGCGTCTTCACGCCCTTCTTCATTCCGCTCAAGGTGCTGATGATGGCGGGCCTGCTGCTGGCGCTGCCCTGGGTGCTGTACCAGATCTGGGCCTTTGTCGCCCCCGGCCTCTACAGCCACGAGAAGCACTTCGCGCTGCCGCTGATCATCTTCGGCAGCCTGCTGGCCTATGTCGGCATCGCCTTCGTGCAGTTCTTCGTGCTCGACAAGATGTTCGGCTTCATCCAGGGCTTCACGCCCGAGAGCGTCAACGCGACGCCCGACATCGCTTCCTATGTCGAGGCCATCCTGTCGCTCTACCTGGCCTTCGGCCTGGCGTTCCAGGTGCCGATCGTCGTGATGCTGCTGGTGCGCTTCGAGCTCGTCACGGTGACCCAGCTCAAGACCTATCGCGGCTATTTCGTCGTCGGTGCATTCGTCGTCGCGGCGATCCTGACGCCGCCCGACGTGATCTCGCAGCTGGCGCTCGCGGTGCCGATGTGCCTGCTGTACGAGATCGGCATCCTGGGCTCGCGCTGGTTCTCGCGCGTCAGCCGCAACCCGGAATCCGAGCCCGCAGCCGCCGAACAGGCCAAGTCGGACTGAGGCCGAACCCGTCTGCAGCCCGGCGCCGCGCCGCGCGGGTCCTGCCGGGTTACCGGTTGCTGGCTTACTGCTCGCGCGGCACGGCCGCCTTGCGCTGGGCCGGCACCACCTGCAGCTGCTGGTGTGCATTGCGGCGCACGACATCGAGCCTGGCTGGCTTGCCCGGCGTCAGCGCCGCCACCGCCGCCAGCAGACCGGCCACATTGCGCACCGGCTGCTCGGCGACACTCACGATCACGTCGCCCGGGCGCAGCCCGGCCTGCGCCGCCGGACCGTTCTGCAGCACCCCGGTGATCATCACGCCTTCGCGCAACTCGGTGTCGAAATAGGCCGCCAGCTCGGGCGTGAGCGCCTGCGGCTCGACGCCGATCCAGCCGCGCGTGACCTTGCCGTCGCGCAGGATCGCCTCCATGACCTGGCGCGCGATCGAGGTCGGGATCGCGAAGCCGATGCCCATCGAGCCGCCCGAGCGCGAATAGATCGCGGTGTTGATTCCCATCAGCCGGCCCTGCGCATCGACCAGCGCGCCACCCGAGTTGCCCGGGTTGATCGCCGCGTCGGTCTGGATGAAGTTCTCGAAGGTGTTGATGCCGAGCTGGTTGCGACCGAGCGCGCTGACGATGCCGCTGGTCACGGTCTGACCGACGCCGAACGGGTTGCCGATCGCGAGCACCACGTCGCCGACCGCGAGCTGTTCCGAGTCGCCGAGCGTGATCGTGGGCAGCCGTTCGAGGTCGATCTTGAGCACCGCGAGGTCGGTCTCGGGGTCGGTGCCGATGACCCGCCCCGGCGCCTTGCGACCGTCGCTGAGCTGGACCTCGATCTCGTCGGCGTCAGCGATCACATGGTGGTTGGTCAGCAGATAGCCGGCCGGACTCACGATCACGCCCGAGCCCAGGCCGGTCTGCGGTTGCGACTCGGCCTGATCGCCGTAGAAGAAGCGGAACCAGGGGTCGTTCGCATAGGGGTTGCGCGCCGGCGCCTTGCTGGTGCTGATGCTGACCACGGCCGGCGCGGCCGCCCGTGCCGCGTTGCGGTAGCTGCTGGCGGCCGCCGCCGCGGCGGGCGAGGTGGATTCGAGCACCGGCACCACGGCCGGCCGCTGGCCCGTTTCCAGCCATTGGGGCTTGAGCGTGGCGACCACGAACCAGAGGGCCAGCAGCAGCGTGACCGATTGCGAGAAGAGCAGCCAGTAGCGTTTCATGTGCAGACAGGATTGTTGATATGGATCAAGCCAGGTGGGGCCGGATTGGGCTGAAATGACCTGGTAAATCCAAGGTTATTGACGGAGTCAGCATGAAAGCAATTGTGGACCTTTTTTCGACCGACTATGGTCTGATGAGCATCGCGGTGATCCTGTTCGTGATCTTCATGTCGATCTGGTTCTCGCGCTTCTTCAAGCGCAAGATGGACGAGTCGGTGCAGGAGCAGCAGCGGCTGCAAGCCAGCCAGCGCGCACCACGCTGAACCGCGGCGCCCCTCAGAGGCGCTTTGTCCGTGGGACTGTCACAATGCGGTTTGAGTCCAGCCCAAGCCCAAAAATGACCGCATCGTCCGCGCCCGCCGTTCCTCTTTTTCCTGAGCCAGCCGTCCCGCCAGCCTCTGCTGCAGCTTGCAGCCTGACCGATCTGGTCGCGGCCTGCGACGGCCTGCTGCAGCCGGCCCTGTTCAAGGACTATGGGCCCAACGGCCTGCAGGTCGAGGGGCGCCCCAATGTACGCAAGATCGTCAGCGGCGTGACCGCGAGCCGGGCCCTGATCGAGGCCGCGATCGAATCTGATGCCGACGCGATCCTGGTCCACCATGGCCTGTTCTGGCGCGGCCAGGACGGCCGCGTGACCGGCTGGATGAAGCAGCGCCTGGCGCTGCTGCTGCGCCACGACATCAGCCTGCTGGCCTACCATCTGCCGCTCGATGCCCATGCCACGCTAGGCAACAACGCCCAGCTCGGGCGCCAGCTTGGCTTTGTTCCGTCCGATGGCGCAGCCTGGGGCCGTTTCGGCGAACAGCAGCTCGGTTTCCTGGGGCAGGTCGAGCCCTGCAGCGGCCCTGAGCTGGCCCGCCAGGTCGAGCGCGCGCTGGGTCGAGCGCCGCTGCTGATCGATGCCTGCCCGCGGCCGATCCGGCGCGTGGCCTGGTGCAGTGGCGGCGCCCAGGGCTATTTCGAGGCCGCGATCGCGGCCGGCGCCGACGCCTTCCTGACCGGCGAGATTTCCGAGCCGCAGGCCCATCTCGCGCGCGAGTGCGGGGTCGCCTTCCTGGCCTGCGGCCACCATGCGACCGAGCGCTACGGCGCGCCCGCGCTGGCGGCCCAGGTCGCCGCGCAGCTTGGCCTGCAGCACCAGTTCATCGAAATCGACAACCCCGCATGACAGTACCAGCGCCACTCCCGATCGCCATCACCATGGGCGACCCGGCCGGCATCGGCCCCGAAATCATCGCCCAGCTGTTCCGCCAGCAGCCCGCATGGTCGCAACGCTGCTTCGCGGTCGGTGACCTCGCCACGCTGCGCCGGGCCGCTGCCGTCACCGGCGGCCTGTTGCCGGTCGCGGTGATCGAGCAGCCTGCCGATGTGCTCGGGCTGCCGCCGCGCTGCCTGCCGGTGCTGCCGGCCATTTGCATGGACGAGCTGGCGCCATGGGGCCGGATCGATGCGCGCGCCGGTCGCGCCGCCGCCGACAGCATCGCCTGGGCCGCGCAAGCCGCGCTGCGCGGCGAGCTCGGCGCCGTCGTCACCGCGCCGATCCACAAGGAGGCGCTGGCCGCGGCCGGCATCGACCATCCCGGCCACACCGAATTCCTGCAGGCGCTGGCGGCCGCCCATCTGGGCTGCCCGATCGCTGAGCTGCCGGTGCGCATGATGCTGTCGAACGACGAGCTGCGCACCGTGCTGGTCAGCATCCATGTCTCGCTGCGCGACGCGCTCGCGGCGGTCACGACGGCCAATGTGCTGCAGACCCTGCGCATCACGGCCACCCATCTGGCGCGCCAGCTCGGGCGCGCGCCGCGCATCGCGGTCGCAGGCGTCAATCCGCACGCGGGCGAGGGCGGCCTGTTCGGACGCGAGGAAATCGAGCAGATCGCACCCGCGGTTCAGCTGGCGCGGGCCGAAGGGCTCGATGTCAGCGGACCGCATGCGCCCGACACTGTCTTCATGCGCGCTCGTGCGGGCGAGTTCGATGTCGTGATCGCGATGTACCACGACCAGGGCCTGATTCCGGTCAAGTACCTGGGGCTCGAGCATGGCGTCAACAGCACGCTCGGGCTGCCCTTCGTGCGCACCAGCCCCGACCATGGCACGGCCTTCGATCTGGCCGGCACGGGCCGGGCCGATCCGTCCAGCCTGATCGCCGCGGTGCGGGCCGCCATGGGGGCCTGAAGCCGCCGCTGCTTGGTTGTCCCGGCGCCTATCTCGCAAACGGAAGCGGCGCTTGCGGCAGGGGCTCAGCCCTTTTGCTTGAGGCTGTCGCGGATCTCGCGCAGCAGCAGCACATCCTCGGGCGTGGGCGGCGCGGCGGCGGGCGCCGGTGCCGGCGCGGTGCGCTTGAGGCGATTGATCTGCTTGACCATCAGGAAGATCGCCAGCGCCAGGATCAGGAAGTTCAGCGCCACGGTCAGGAAGTTGCCGTAGGCGAACACCGGCACGCCGGCTTTCTTGAGCTCGGCCAGGGTCCGCGCGGTCCCGGCCGGCGGGTCGCCGAGCAGGATGAACAGGTTGGAGAAGTCCAGGTTGCCGACCAGCATGCCGACCAGCGGCATGATCAGGTCATCGACCACCGAGCCGACGATCTTGCCGAAGGCGCCGCCGATGATCACGCCGACCGCCAGATCGATCACATTGCCCTTGACTGCGAAATCACGAAACTCTTGCATCATGCCCATGGTCGTGCTCCTGTTGCGCAAACTGTCTATTGCAGGGTCATGGTAACGGGTTTTCCGTTTTCCCCACAGTGCGCTCCGGTACAATGCCATGTTGACCAGAGCTGACTTGCCGGTCGGCTCCCTTGTCCTTCCCAGTCATTGAAAGATCCCCATGAGCGAAGCATCCGTCGACAACGGCCGCCGCACCTGGCTCATCACCTCGGGCGCCGTGGGCGCAGTGGGAGCCGCAGCCGTCGCCGTCCCCTTTGTGAGCAGTTTTCAGCCCTCCGAGCGCGCCAAGGCCGCCGGCGCTGCCGTCCAGGTCGACATCTCGGCGATCCAGCCGGGGCAGAAACTCATGGTCGAATGGCGCGGTAAACCCGTCTGGATCATGAAGCGCACGCCCGAGCAGCTCGCAGCGCTCGAAAAGCTCGAGCCCGAGCTGGCCGATCCCGAGTCCAAGCGCAACGCCTATCCGACACCCGAATACGCCAAGAATCGCCACCGCTCGATCAAACCCGAGGTCTTCGTCGGCATCGGCATCTGCACCCACCTGGGTTGCTCGCCGTCGGACAAGTTCCAGACCGGTGCCCAGACCTCGCTGCCCGACAACTGGCAGGGTGGCTATCTCTGCCCCTGCCATGGTTCGACCTTCGACCTGGCCGGCCGCGTCTTCAAGAACAAGCCCGCGCCCGACAACCTCGAAGTGCCGCCGCATATGTATCTGTCCGACACCGTTCTGCTGATCGGTGAGGATAAGAAGGCCTGATTAGAACCAATCTGAGGAACATCATGGCAGCTGAATTCAAGGAACTTCCGGCCAACGCCCCCACGGGCGAGAAGGTCGTCAACTGGTTCGAGAACCGCTTTCCCTCGGCATTTGCTGGCTACAAGCAGCATCTGTCCGAGTACTACGCGCCCAAGAACTTCAATTTCTGGTATTTCTTCGGCTCGCTGGCATTGCTGGTGCTGGTGATCCAGATCGTGACCGGCATCTTCCTGGTCATGAACTACAAGCCGGACGCCAACCTGGCCTTCGCCTCGGTCGAGTACATCATGCGCGATGTGCCCTGGGGCTGGCTGATCCGCTACATGCACTCGACCGGCGCCTCGGCGTTCTTCGTCGTGGTGTACCTGCACATGTACCGCGGCCTGATCTACGGTTCCTACCGCAAGCCGCGCGAGCTGGTCTGGGTCTTCGGCTGCGCGATCTTCCTGGCGCTGATGGCCGAAGCCTTCATGGGCTACCTGCTGCCCTGGGGTCAGATGTCGTTCTGGGGCGCCCAGGTGATCGTGAACCTGTTCGCCGCCGTGCCCTTCATCGGTCCGGACCTGGCGCTGCTGATCCGCGGCGACTTCGTCGTCGGCGACGCGACGCTGAACCGCTTCTTCAGCTTCCACGTCATTGCCGTGCCGCTGATCCTGCTGGGTCTGGTGGTCGCGCATATCCTGGCGCTGCATGACGTCGGCTCGAACAACCCCGACGGCATCGAGATCAAGGGTCCGAACGCTCCGAAGGACGCCCAGGGTCACCCGCTCGACGGCATCCCGTTCCACCCCTACTACTCGGTCCATGACCTGCTGGGCGTCGGCGTGTTCCTGATGGCCTTCTCGGCGATCATCTTCTTCGCACCCGAGTTCGGTGGCTACTTCCTCGAGTACAACAACTTCATCCCGGCCGACCCGTTCAAGACCCCGCTGCATATCGCGCCGGTCTGGTACTTCACGCCGTTCTACTCGATGCTGCGTGCCATCACCAGCCAGATGATCTACGTGCTGATCGCCGTTGCCGTCATCGGTGCCCTGCTGGGCCTGGCCAAGGCCAAGCTCGGCGCGCTCGGCAAGGTGGCCATCCTCGGCGCCACCGCCGTCGTGATCGCCCTGCTGCTGTCGATCGATGCCAAGTTCTGGGGCGTCGTGGCCATGGGCGGCGCGGTCGTGATCCTGTTCTTCCTGCCTTGGCTGGACTACAGCCCGGTCAATTCGATCCGCTACCGTCCGAACTGGCACAAGCTGGTCTACGCCGTGTTCGTGATCAACTTCCTGATCCTGGGCTATCTGGGCGTGCAGCCGCCGTCCCCGGTCGGCGAGCGCGTCTCGCAGGTCGGCACCCTGCTGTACTTCGGCTTCTTCCTGCTGATGCCTTGGTGGAGCCGCCTGGGCACGCCCAAGCCGGTCCCGAGCCGCGTGACCTTCAAGCCGCACTGAGCCCAACCGTCTACAGGAGTTACAAGATGAAAAAGTGGATTGTGGGCTGCGTGATGGCCCTGGGTCTGGCCGGTGGCGCTCTGGCCGCTGGCGCCGGTTTCCCGCTGGACAAGGCCCCCGAGCTGAGCAAGAAGAGCGAAAAGGAATACCAGGCTGCGCTGCAGAATGGAGCCAAGCTCTTCGTCAACTACTGCCTGAACTGCCACTCGGCAGCCTTCATGCGCTTCAACCGCCTCAAGGACATCGGTCTGACCGAGCAGCAGATCAAGGACAACCTGCTGTTCACGACCGACAAGGTCGGCGAGGTCATGAAGTCGGCGATCAACCCGCGCCAGGCCAAGGAATGGTTCGGTGCCAACCCGCCTGACCTGACCGTGATCTCGCGCTCGCGTGCCAGCGCTGCCGGCAGCGGTCCTGACTACCTCTACACCTACATGCGCACCTTCTACCGTGACGACAGCCGTCCGACCGGCTGGAACAACATGGTGTTCCCGAACGTGGGCATGCCGCATGCGCTGTACGAGCTGCAGGGCGAGCGCAAGCCGATCCTCGACGAGCACCACAAGGTCACTGGCTGGGAGCAGGTCAAGCCCGGCAAGTTGAGCCCCGAGGCTTATGACGCCGCGATCGGCGACCTGGTGGCCTATATGCAGTGGATGGCTGAGCCGGCACAACACCAGCGCACCCGACTCGGCGTCTGGGTCCTGCTGTTCCTGGGTCTGTTCACCTTCTCGGCCTGGCGCCTGAACAAAGCGTTCTGGAAAGACGTCAAGTAACGACCATCTGGCCCATAGTCTGGGCCGGATAGACCGCAGTGGCTGGCCGCTTCAGGCCCGCCACTGTTTTTTGCTTTCTGATTGAGGAGTTTTCGCCATGATGGTTTTGTACTCGGGCACCACCTGCCCTTACTCGCATCGCTGCCGTTTCGTGCTGTTCGAGAAGGGCATGGACTTCGAGATCCGCGACGTCGACCTCTACAACAAGCCGGAAGACATCGCGGTCATGAACCCCTATGGCCAGGTGCCGATCCTGGTCGAGCGCGACCTGATCCTGTACGAGTCGAACATCATCAACGAGTACATCGACGAGCGCTTCCCGCACCCGCAGCTGATGCCCGGCGACCCGGTCGACCGTGCCCGCGTGCGCCTGTTCCTGCTCAACTTCGAGAAGGAACTGTTCGCCCATGTGTCGGTGCTCGAGCAGCGCGGCATCAAGGCCAATGACAAGACGGTCGAGAAGGCCAAGGCCCATATCCGCGACCGCCTGACCCAGCTCGCGCCGGTGTTCCTGAAGAACAAGTACATGCTGGGCGACAACTTCTCGATGCTCGACGTCGCGATCGCTCCGCTGCTGTGGCGCCTGGACCATTACGGCATCGAGCTCAGCAAGAACGCCGCGCCGCTGCTCAAGTACGCCGAGCGCATCTTCTCGCGTCCGGCCTACATCGAGGCGCTGACGCCGTCGGAAAAGGTCATGCGCAAGTAAGCGCGGCCTGCTTTGGAAACGTCAGCCATGAGCCAGGATGATCTGCCCTCCACCCGTCCCTACCTGATCCGCGCCATTCACGAATGGTGCTGTGACAACGGGTTCACGCCCTACATCGCGGTGGCGGTCGATGAGTGGGTCCAGGTGCCGCGCGAGTTCGTCAAGGATGGCGAGATCGTGCTCAACACCAGCTATGACGCCACCGGCAATCTGCGGCTGGGCAACGACTTGATCGAGTTCAAGGCCCGCTTCGGTGGCGTCGCGCGCGAGATCCGGGTGCCGATCGACCATGTGCTGGCGATCTACGCGCGCGAGAACGGCCAGGGCATGGCCTTCCCGCCGCCCGAACGCGAGTCGGCACAGGCCCAGTCCGAGCAGCCGCCCCAGGATGAACCGCCGCCATCCGGCAGCGGCCGTCCGGCGCTCAAGCGGGTGAAGTAGAATATCGCTGTTGCCGCCTTAGCTCAGCTGGTAGAGCACCCGCCTTGTAAGCGGTAGGTCGTCAGTTCGATTCCGACAGGCGGCACCAAGCCATAAGAAAAGCCCTCCAGGTACATGACCTTGGAGGGCTTTTTCACGACTGAACCTGAGACAGCTTGAGCCGTGAACCGAACCAGCAGCAAGGCAATTGCAACTGGACGATGGGGTTGAGCGACAGCCGTCTGGCAGCCGACTCAAAGGCCTGCCGGCATCAGCAGCGCTGCATAAGGCCGAGACAGCGGAAGAAATGTGTCTCGCAGGCCGGGCAGCGGTAATGTTTGGAAGCCGGGATCAGCTTCATCAGCGGCGCACGCTGGATTCGCTCAAGCGGCGACTTGCACATCTTGCATTTAGGGGTATTTTGTGGGGATTTATTGTGCATTTTTACACTCCTTGAGCGTCGACTTTATTGGTCTCTGCCCAGGGGAGTTTTGGCGAATCCCTCAGCAATTTTGAATTGCTGAACAAAATTCAGCCTGTCTTCAGCTTGGCATGCTTCGCTGTTCTATGCTCCTGCCATGGCCCAGCATCGAGTCCACCCTGTCGTGCATCCGGCCTTGATCGAGGTCCATGTGGAGCAGATCGAGCAGCTGTTCTACTCGATCGATCCTTCGCCCTTCCACACCCGCGACCTTGATCCGCAGGCGCATGACTACATCGTCGCCTGTGCCCGCGAACTGCCGCGCGAGCTGCCGCTGGCACTGGTGATCCACCTCGATCGTCCGCTGACGCAGGAGCAGGAGCTCGCGCAGCTCGAAGGCGCGATCCACAGTCATTTCGCGGCCAGCGCCAGCGCCAACCGGGCCCGGCTGCGCGAGCTGTTCCGACGCGGGCGCATCAGCTTGCTGATCGGTGTCAGCTTCCTGTCGGTCTCGATCGCGCTGGGCGAGTTCAGCCAGGACTGGTTGCCCCAGGGCAGCCCGGGTGAAATCTTGCGCGAGAGCCTGCTGATCGGTGGCTGGGTCGCGATGTGGCGGCCGATGGAGATCTTCCTCTACGACTGGTGGCCGCTGGCGGCCCGGATCCGCCTGCTGGACCGGCTGGCGCGGATGTCGACCCGCATCGTGCAGCGCCGCCACCGGTCAACGGCGGTCGCAGCGGCGCCGGCGGACTGAGGCGTGCCAGGCTTTCAGCGCACCCTGACCTTGAAGCGCAGTCGCTGCACCTCGAAGCCGCCGCTGCGCAAGGCCGCCAGCAGCGCGGGAGCGAGCTGCCTGAGCTTGCTGCCGACGGCCGGGTTGCTGACCAGCAGGCACCAGGACTCCTCGTCGACCGGCCCGGACTGGATCTGGGCCCGAAGCCCGGGTTGCAGCAGCGGCCGGATCAGGGTCAGCATCTGCTGCGACTGGCGGATGCGCGCGGCCACCTTGGCCAGTTCGGGGTTGGCCTGGAAGGCCTGTTGCAGACTGAAGAGACGCGATGAGGTGGCCATGTGCCGTCATTATCCGGCAGCGACAGCGCGCCTCATGGCAGCGCCATATTGCCCCGCTAAAATGCAGCCACACGGTAACCATCCGACCGCAGCCTGGTGCGTTTCCAGGCGGACCCGATTCCCAACCAGCCCTCGCCAGGACTTCTGTCTGTCGCGGGGAGCGATGCTCGTATGCCCATCCAGTTCCTGACCAAAATCTTCGGCAGCCGCAATGACCGCCTGCTCAAAACCTACCGCAAGACGGTGGCGCGCATCAATGGCCTGGAGTCGCAGTTCGAACAACTGAGCGATGCCGAACTGCAGGGCAAGACGGCCGAGTTCCGCCAGCGCCTGGCACAGGGCGAGGCGCTCGACGCGCTGCTGCCCGAAGCCTTCGCGACCGTGCGCGAGGCCAGCAAGCGCGTCATGAAGATGCGCCACTTCGATGTCCAGCTGGTCGGCGGCCTCGCGCTGCACTACGGCAAGATCGCCGAGATGCGCACCGGCGAGGGCAAGACGCTGACCGCGACCCTGGCGGTCTACCTCAATGCGCTGACCGGCCAGGGCGTGCATGTGGTCACGGTCAACGATTACCTGGCCGGCCGCGATGCCCAGACCATGGGCAAGCTCTACCACTGGCTGGGGCTGTCGGTCGGGGTCAACCTGCCGCAGATGTCGCGCGAGGACAAGCAGCTGGCCTACCTGGCCGACATCACCTACGGCACCAACAACGAGTACGGTTTCGACTACCTGCGCGACAACATGGTCTACGAGGCGGTCGACCGGGTCCAGCGCAAGCTGAGCTACGCGATCGTCGACGAGGTCGATTCGATCCTGATCGACGAGGCGCGCACGCCGCTGATCATCAGCGGCCAGGCCGAAGACCAGACCTCGACCTACCTCGCGATCAACCAGCTGGTGCCGCAGCTGGTGCGCCAGGAGGGCGAGGAAGACCCGCGCACCGGCGAGGGCGTGACCAAGCCGGGCGACTTCACGCTCGACGAGAAGTCGCACCAGATCCACCTGACCGAGCAGGGCCACGAGAATGCCGAGCGCATCCTGGCGCAGGCCGGCCTGCTGCCCGAGGGTGCCTCGCTCTACGACCCGTCCAACATCGTGCTGATGCACAACCTGGTGACCGCGCTCAAGGCCCAGCATCTGTATCACCGCGACCAGCATTACGTGGTGCAGAACGACGAGATCGTGATCGTCGACGAGTTCACCGGACGCCTGATGACGGGCCGGCGCTGGAGCGACGGCCTGCACCAGGCGGTCGAGGCCAAGGAGCGCGTGCGGATCCAGCCCGAGAACCAGACCCTGGCCTCGATCACCTTCCAGAACTATTTCCGCCTCTACGGCAAGCTGTCGGGCATGACCGGCACTGCCGATACCGAGGCCTACGAGTTCAACGAGATCTACGGCCTCGAGACCGTGGTGATTCCGCCGAACCGCCCGAGCCAGCGCAAGGACGAGCTCGACCGCGTCTACAAGACGACGCAGGAGAAATATGTCGCCGCGATCGCCGACATCCGTGAATGCCACGGTCGCGGCCAGCCGGTGCTGGTCGGCACCTCGTCGATCGAGAACTCCGAGATCATCGCGGCGCTGCTGGAACAGGAAAAACTGCCGCACGAGGTGCTCAACGCCAAGCAGCATGCGCGCGAGGCCGACATCATCCTGCAGGCCGGCCGTCCCGGCGCGATCACGATCGCGACCAATATGGCGGGCCGCGGCACCGACATCGTGCTCGGTGGCAACCTCGAGAAGATCCTGGCGGCGATCGAGGCCGATGCGGGCCTGGACGACGCTGGCCGCGCCCGCGCGATCGAAGCCGCACGCGCGCAGTGGAAGCTCGACCACGAGCAGGTCAAGCAGCTCGGCGGTCTGCGCATCATCGCGACCGAGCGCCACGAGAGCCGCCGCATCGACAACCAGCTGCGCGGCCGTGCCGGTCGCCAGGGCGATCCGGGATCGAGCCGCTTCTACCTGAGCCTGGACGATTCGCTGATGCGCATCTTCGCGGGCGACCGCGTGCGCGCGATCATGGACAAGCTCAAGATGCCCGAGGGCGAGGCGATCGAGGCCGGCATCGTGACGCGCAGCATCGAGAGCGCGCAGCGCAAGGTCGAGGGCCGCAACTTCGACGTGCGCAAGCAGCTGCTCGAGTACGACGACGTGTCCAACGACCAGCGCAAGGTGATCTACCAGCAGCGCAACGACATCATCGATGCGCTGGACCTGAGCGCGCAGATCACGTCGCTGCGCGAGGGCAGCATGACCGAGGTCGTGCGCGCCTTCGTGCCGGCCGAGAGCGTCGAGGAACAGTGGGACCTGGCCGGTCTGCAACAGGTGCTGGTCACCGATTGGAGCTTGTCGCTCGACCTCGCGGGCCTGGTGTCGGCTGCCAGCCAGATCACAGATGCCGAGGTGCTGGACCATGTGCTGCAAGCCGCCAACGCGGCCTACGAGGCCAAGGTGGCACTGGTCGGACGCGAGCAGATGGGCAACTTCGAGCGCGTCGTGCTGCTGCAGCATATCGACTCGAACTGGCGCGACCACCTGAGCGCGCTCGACTACCTGCGCCAGGGCATCCACCTGCGCGGCTATGCGCAGAAGCAGCCCAAGCAGGAATACAAGCGCGAGGCGTTCCAGCTGTTCGGCATGCTGCTCGACACCGTGCGCAACGAGGTCACGCGCCTGCTCATGAATGTCAAGATCCAGTCGCCCGAGCAGGTCAGCCAGGCCGCCGAGCAGCTCGAGACCCAGGCCGAGCGCCTGAGCCATGTGACCTACACCGCGCCGACCGAGACCGGCGAGCCCGAGACCCTGGCCGACGCCGGCCTGCTGAGCGCGCCGGACCAGGAGGTGCCGCGCGTCGGCCGCAACGATCCCTGCCCCTGCGGCAGCGGCCTCAAGTACAAGGCCTGCCACGGCAAGCTGAGCTGAGCTTCGCCAGGGCGGCGCCGGCCCGCCTCAGGCCGGCATGGCGGCTGCAGCGTCCGGCGGTAGCACCGGGCCAGACGTTGCGGTGGGCAGGGCAGGGGGCATCATCGTGCTCGCAGTCCCTGCGATCTTGAATGCCGTGACCGCACCGACCAGGTCCCCGGCCTGGGCCTTCAGGCTGGCGGTGGCAGCCGTCATCTCCTCGACCAGCGCGGCGTTCTGCTGCGTTGCCTGATCCATCTGCGAGATGGCGCTGTTGACCTGATCGACACCCTGGCTCTGCTCCTTGCTGGCTGCGCTGATCTCGTGCATCAGGTCGCTGACGCGCTGGATCGCGCTGACCAGTTCCGTCATGGTCGTGCCGGCGTGGTTCACCAGGACGCTTCCTGCCTCCACGCGCGCCACGCTGGCGCCTATCAGTTGCCTGATTTCGCGCGCGGCCTCGGCGGAGCGGCCCGCGAGGCTGCGCACCTCCGCGGCCACGACGGCAAAGCCGCGGCCCAGCTCACCGGCACGGGCCGCTTCCACGGCGGCATTGAGCGCCAGGATGTTGGTCTGGAATGCAATGCCGTCGATGACGCCAATGATGTCGGCGATCTGGCGGGAACTTTCGTTGATTTCGCTCATGGTGCGAACCACATCGCCCACCATCTTGCCGCCATGGCGTGCCACCCCGGACGCCTCGTTCGCCAGCTGGCTGGCCGCGCTCGCATGGGCCGCGTTATGTCGTACGGTGGCGGTGAGCTGCTCCATCGAGGCGGCTGTCTGCTCTATCGCGCTGGCCTGCTGCTCCGTGCGGGCCGACAGGTCGTTGTTGCCCTGGGCAATCTGCGCGCTGGCCGTGGCCACGCTTTCCGAGCCCTGGCGCATGATCGACACCAGCCTGGCCAGGCTCTGCTGCATCTGCTGCAGCTGGGCCATCAGGCTGTGCTGGTCGGCCGCCTGCAGGTCGATGCTGACGCTGAGATCGCCCTGTGCCACGCTCTGGGCCAGCTTGACCGCATCGTGGGGCTCGGCTCCCAGCTGGTGCGTGATGCTGCGCGTCACCAGCGTGCCCAGCCCGAGGGAGAGCAGCACGCAGGTGCCGATGGCGAACCCGATCCACAGGCGGGTCTCGGCATGGACGGTTTCCGCATGCTCGTACACCGTTCTGGCCGTGTCCAGCTGCAGCTGCACCAGCGAGCCGAGCACGCCTTGCAGGGGGTCCAGGGCCGGATACATCTCCCGGGCCGCGAACTGCCTGATCGCCTCCAGGTCGCCGGCCCGAAGCAGGGTTTCGAGCGCGGCGACGGCCGCATCGGCCACGGTCCGCCGCTGCTCGAACTGCTGGACCAGCCGGGTTTCCTCCGGGACCATCTCGGTCGCCAGGTAGTCGGTCCAATGCTGTCGAATCTGCTCGCGCGCCCGCTGGATGATGCGCACGCCTTCCGCGGCGTTGAGGGCCCCGTCGCGCACCTTGTGGGCGGTATCGACCACGTCGACCGCATACAGATCGGCGACCTGCTTGAGCTGCTGCAGCGGCACCACCCGGTCCTGGTAGACCGAATTCAGTCCCTGATTGGTTTGCTGCATGCCTGACAGGCCCAGCATGCCGACGACTGTTATCAGCAGCGACAGCAGTGCCAGCAGCAGGGCAAGCCGTAGCGATATTTTCAGATTGCTGAGACCCATGGGATTTTCTGGCGGATAAAGAATACGGAATCCAATAGCAGCAAAAATCATTCCATGTGGTGAAAACACCCCTGAATGGGGCTGAGCGGCTCCGTGGCGGTGCGTCAGGGGGCATCCTGGGGCGGCTCGCGCGAACCAGATCGGGGAGGCCATGCACGGTTTTCGACCTTTGCCGGCCCCATGAACAAGGCCTGCCGCGGCAAGCTGGGCTGATCGCCTGACCTGTGCTGTCCAGCGGTGGCGCCAGGCAATAAAAAAACCGCAGCTCTCGCGAGACTGCGGTTTTTTTCTGCCCCGGCCAGCGGGGCAGGGGGCCGAAGGCTTACTTCAGCAGGCTCTTGAGCAGGTGGCCCAGCTCGGACGGGTTGCGCGTCACGGTGAAGCCGCACTCTTCCATGATGGCGAGCTTGGCGTCAGCGGTGTCGGCACCGCCCGAGATCAGCGCGCCGGCGTGGCCCATGCGCTTGCCGGGAGGCGCGGTCACGCCAGCGATGAAGCCGACGATCGGCTTCTTCATGTTGGCCTTGCACCACATCGCGGCTTCGGCTTCGTCCGGGCCACCGATCTCGCCGATCATGATGACGGCATCGGTATCCGGATCGTCATTGAAGGCGCGCATCACGTCGATGTGCTTGAGACCGTTGATCGGGTCGCCACCGATGCCGACGGCCGAGGACTGGCCCAGGCCGACTTCGGTCAGCATGGCAACCGCTTCATAGGTCAGGGTGCCGGAGCGCGACACGACGCCGATGCGTCCCTTGCGGTGGATGTGACCGGGCATGATGCCGATCTTGATCTCGTCGGGGGTGATCAGGCCGGGGCAGTTGGGGCCTAGCAGCAGGGTGCGCTTGCCACCGGCGGCTTCCTTGGCCTTCATGCGGTTGCGCACTTCGAGCATGTCCTTGACCGGAATGCCTTCGGTGATGCAGATCGCCAGGTCTAGGTCGGCTTCGACAGCTTCCCAGATCGCGGCGGCAGCACCAGCCGGCGGCACGTAGATCACGGACACGGTCGCGCCGGTCTCGGCGGCGGCTTCCTTGACGGTGCCGTAGATCGGCACGTCGAGGATCTTTTCGCCGGCCTTCTTCGGGTTCACGCCAGCGACGAAGCAGTTCTTGCCGTTTGCATACTCGATGCACTTCTCGGTGTGGAACTGACCGGTCTTGCCGGTGATGCCCTGGGTGATGACCCGGGTGTCTTTATTGATGTAAATGGACATGCGAGTTCCTAATCAGTTGGGGACAGAGCTTGCCCGCTTTGCGGGCTGCGGTCTGTCCCGCAAAATTACTTGGATACAGCTGCAACGATCTTGGTCGCGGCTTCGGCCATGGTGTCGGCAGCGATGATCGGCAGACCCGACTCGGCCAGCATCTTCTTGCCCAGCTCTTCGTTGGTGCCCTTCATGCGCACGACCAGCGGCACGCTCAGGTTCACGGCCTTGCAGGCGGTGATGACGCCGGTGGCGATGGTGTCGCACTTCATGATGCCGCCGAAGATGTTGACCAGGATGCCCTCGACCTTGGGGTTCTTGAGCATGATCTTGAAGGCTTCGGTGACCTTCTCGGGGGTCGCGCCGCCGCCGACGTCCAGGAAGTTGGCCGGCTCGCCGCCGAACAGCTTGATGGTGTCCATGGTGGCCATGGCCAGACCGGCGCCGTTGACCAGGCAGCCGATGTTGCCGTCCAGGCTGATGTAGGCCAGGTCGAACTTGGAAGCCTCGACTTCAGCCGGATCTTCCTCGTCGAGGTCGCGGTAGGCGACGATCTCGGGGTGGCGGAACAGGGCGTTGGCATCGAAGTTGAACTTCGCGTCCAGCGCCGTGACATTGCCCTTGCCGTCGCGGTTCAGCGGGTTGATTTCAACCAGCGAAGCGTCGGTGTCCATGTAGCACTGGTACAGCTTCTTGAACACGTCCACGGCCTGAGCGGTGGAGTCGGCCGGCATGCCGATCGCGTCAGCGATCTTCTTGGCTTGCTCGTCGCCCAGACCGGTCAGCGGGTCGATGAATTCGGTGACGATCTTCTCGGGGGTGGAGTGGGCCACTTCCTCGATGTCCATGCCGCCTTCGCTCGAAGCGATGAAGGCCAGCTTCTGGGTCGCGCGATCGGTCACGATCGAGACGTAGTATTCCTTCTGGATGTCGGCGCCGTCTTCGATGTAGAGGCGACGCACCTTCTGGCCTTCAGGGCCGGTCTGGTGGGTCTTGAGCTGCATGCCCAGGATTTCGCCGGCCAGACGCTGGACGTCCTCGATCGACTTGGCGACCTTGACACCGCCGCCCTTGCCACGGCCACCGGCGTGGATCTGTGCCTTGACGACCCAGACCGGGCCGCCCAGCTTCTGCGCCGCTTCGACGGCTTCCTGCACGGTGAATGCCGGGATGCCGCGCGGGACCGGCACGCCGAACTGGCGCAGGATTTCCTTGCCTTGGTACTCGTGAATTTTCATGAATTGCTCTCAGTGGAGTCGGTCTATTAACACGTCCGGAGTGTCGGCATCTTGCCTTACGCCAGTCCAACACCGGCGGCGAAATACCTGCGATCGAGACGCAAGAAAACACAAATGTATCATGATGGAGTGATAGAAAGCTTGTGCGAAGCTGACGACGGATCGGCCCGCCAGCCTATATCAGCCCTTGAAATGACCATACGGAGAATACAGATGCATCAGGTTTTCATCGACGGCGAAGCCGGCACCACGGGCTTGCAGATCCGCGAGCGGCTGGCCCAGATGCCGCAGGTCGGCTTGCTCAGCATTGCGCCCGAGCGGCGCAAGGACCCGGCCGCCAAGCGCGAGCTGATGGCCCAGGCCGACCTGGTGATCCTGTGCCTGCATGACGATGCCGCGCGCGAATCGGTCGCGATGATCGACGCGCTCAAGGCCGAGGGCGGCCGGGCGCCGCGCATCATCGACGCCTCGACCGCGCACCGGGTGGCCGCAGGCTGGGTCTACGGCTTTCCCGAGCTCTGCGCCGGCCAGGCCGAAGCGGTGCGCAGCGCCGAGCGCGTCGCCAACCCGGGCTGCTACGCCACCGGCGCGATTGCCCTGCTGCGCCCGCTGATCGAGGCCGGTCTGCTCTCGCCCGAGCACCCGGTCTGCCTGCCCAGCGTGAGCGGCTACACCGGCGGCGGCCGGCCGATGATCGAGGCCTACGAGGCCGGCACGGCGACGCCGTTCGAGCTCTACGCGCTCGGGCTGGGCCACAAGCATATCCCCGAGATCATGGCCTGCACCGGTCTGACCCGGCGTCCGATCTTCGTGCCGGCGGTGGCCAACTTTGCCCAGGGCATGCTGGTCCAGCTGCCGCTGCACCTCGACCAGTTGCCGGGTAGCCCCAAGCTCGCCGACCTGCAGGCCGCACTCGAGAAGCACTACGAGGGCAGCCACTGGGTCAATGTGCTGCCGGCAACCGAGGACGGCAAGCTCGACGCGGTCGCGCTGGCCGGCACCAACCATCTGGAGCTGCGCGTGTTCGGCAGCGATGCCTACGGCCACGCGGTGCTGGTGGCGCGGCTGGACAACCTGGGCAAGGGCGCCAGCGGCGCGGCGGTGCAGAACCTGCAGCTGATGCTGGGCATCTGACGCTTGTCCGTGCCGCTGGCTCATTTATGCGCAAGCCTGGGCAGATCGGTCGATCTGGTGCCCGTAGCACGAGCTGGTCTTGCTGCTGGGGTGCCAGCGGTCGGCCACCCCCTTGCCTGCCCCATGGTGTGGGCGCGGCGCGTGAGACCGTCAGCTTATGGCAGCGCCGCCAGGCCAGCGCTGCCCGATTCACCCACGATGACCGGAATGTCCTTCTCGCAGCCCGGTGGCGTCAACGCCCCCACTTGGCCAAAGGCCTGTTGCTAGCAATCAGCTCCAGCAGCAGCTTGGCAGGCTTCCAATAGCCATGCGCGTCTCCGCGCCTCGCCGCATAGTGCGCCAGGCGCTTGGCGATCACGTCCAACCCGATGCTGTCGGCCATCCACATCGGTCCCCCCCGGAAATCCGGGAACCCATAGCCCGCCACCCAGACCACGTCGATGTCTTCCGGGCGGTAGGCAATCCCTTCCTCCAGTATCTTCAACCCTTCGTTGATCAGCGGATACAGCAACCGCTCGACGATTTCGTCTGCTCCGGGCCCCTGTTGACGGACCATACCGTACTGGTCAGCCAGTTCACGTGCCATCGTCATCACCTCGGGATCGGACGCTGGCGTACGCCCCTCGTAGCGGTAGTACCCTTTTGCGGTCTTCTGCCCGTGGCGGCCCAGCTTGAAGAGCTGCTGCACCAGTGCTCGATAGCTGGGATCGTCCGGCAGCCCCCCGACCTTGCCATGTTCAATGACGGCCTTGGCGCCGACATCAACGCCGGCCATGTCCAACATCCGGCAAGGACCCATGGCGAATCCCAGCGACTCGACAGCCGCATCCACCTGGGCCGGTTCAGCGCCTTCCATGATCATGAAATCGGCTTCGCGCATATAGACCTCGGCCATGCGGTTGCCGATGAAGCCGTAGCACACGCCCGAAACCACCGCAACCTTGCCAATCGCTGCAGCCAGTTTCATCACCGTGGCCAGCACGTCTGGCTCCGTCTTCGCGCCGCGCACGACTTCCAGCAGCCGCATCACGTTGGCGGGGCTGAAGAAATGCATGCCGACCACATCGGCCGGACGGCCGGTGGCCCGAGCCAGTACATCCACATCCAGCGTGGACGTATTGGTCGCGATGATGGCCCCGGGTCTGGCCACCGCCCCCAGCTTGGCGCAGACCTCCTGCTTGAGCGCGAGGTTCTCGAACACGGCCTCGATCACCAAGTCGCAGTCGGCCAGCGCGGCATAGTCCAGCGCCCCTTGCAGCAGGCCCATCCGCTGGCTCACCTGTCCGGCTGTCAGCCATCCTTTGGCAGCGCTGGCCTCGTAATTCTTTCGCACCAGATCCAGCCCGCGCTGCAACGCCTCCGCATTGACTTCGACCAGCACCGTCGGGATGCCCGCATTGGCGAAGTTCATCGCGATGCCACCGCCCATGGTGCCGGCACCGACGATTCCCACCTTGCGGATGGGCCGCAGCGTGGTCTCACGCGCTAGCCCGGGAATCTTGCTCGCCTCGCGTTCGGCGAAGAACAAGTGGCGCAGCGCCTTTGACGAGGGCGAAGACAGTAAACGCTCGAACTCGGCGGCCTCCATGACTTCGCCTTCCGCATAGGGTAGCGTCTGCGCCGCACGCACGCAGCGGACCGCCGCCGCCAATTGGGGCCAGCCAGGCTTCTTCGAGGCAGCAGCCTCGGCCTTGTCCAGCACCTCGGGGCTCGCCGGCCTCACGCCCAGTTGGCTGGTGCGCCGTGGCGACGCACCCAGCGCCAGTAGCGCAGTCAAGGCCTCCAGACCGATGGCGCGCGGCTCACCATCGGTGATGACATCGATCAGTCCGCTCTGCAGCGCCTTCGCCGCGTCGATCATGCGCCCGTTGGTGATCATCTCGAGCGCCAGATCGGCGCCCACCAATCGCGGCAGGCGCTGCGTGCCGAGTGAGCCAGGAATGAGGCCGATCTTCACCTCGGGCAGGCCCAGGCGAGTGCCAGGCCGGGCCACGCGGTGGTGGCACGCCATGGCCAGTTCCAACCCACCACCGAGCACGGTGCCGTGCAATGCGGCAACCACGGGACGCGACTGGGACTCGATGCGAGCCAGCAAGGTATTGAACGGTTGGGCGGAGAAACCAGGATCCTCGAATATCGCGATGTCCGCACCGGCGACGAAAGTTCGTCCGGCACAGTACAGCACCAGGACGTCAAGGTCATCAGCCGCCTCGAAGCGGTTGAGCGCTTCGGTCAGACCGGCAATGACGGCGCCGGAGATGGCGTTGACAGGCGGGTTGTCGATCAGGATCAAGCCGATGCGGCCTTCGCGCCCGAAGGTGACGGGAGCAATCTTGAGGCCGCTCATGTCATCACCTCGGACCGCCCAGCAACACCCATGCCATCCCCCATGCACATCGTCACCCCCGCATGACGCACACCGCATCGGCGCCCTTCGATCAGTGCGAGGCCCGGCAGCGTGGGCGATTGGCTGGCATTGGATGCCCTTGCATGCGCTCGGCCAATCGGCATGCGCGCGACGGACACAATGACTGCTTGATTCATAGAATTCTGCAATTGAAGTTGATGAAGAACACTTGTCACTGGCCACCGTACTGGAACCACTTCATGTTCACCGTAAAGGGGCCAGTCGGCCAGACGCGCAGGGTACTCCGATCAAGTACGCGCTGCATGTCTCACGAGCAATGATGGCTACCTTGTTAGACCGCTCGAATTGGAATCAGGCGGCAAGCTGGTTAGAAGCGGTGCGTCAATCCAACCAGGAAGTTGGTTGCGGCAGTAGATCCTGCTGGAATTCCCACCAATGCGTTCACCGCAACGGCAAACGGATCACTGGAGAAGGCGCCCGAGACACCATTGCGGTATACGCCAGATTGAATCGTCGTGCGTTTGGACAGCGCGTAGTCTCCCATCAGAATCGCGGTATTCCGATTTCCGCCCTGGGATTTACCCCCGACGGAATCGCTGTGATCCAGGTAGTAGGCGGCCTTCAGGGTGAAGGCCTGAGACAATGGCGCCGCCAAACCCAGGCCCCAGACCTTGTCGTGCTGTTGTGTGGCCCCGAATGGACTCTTGTCGTGCCTGGCATCCATGTATTGGAGATAAGCTCGCACAACGCCGAAGTCATAGTTGCCGCCGACACCCCAGGTGCGTTGACTGAAGTCAACGCGCGCGCCGGCGCCATCGTAGTTCATGTAGTAGGCGCCGATCCCATACTGGCTGGTGTTCTGGCCAAAATCGACGGCGTAGCTATTCCCAGCGATGGTGCCGGGAACTTCACGTGCGATGCTCAGGCTTCCGTTGAATCCGTTGCCTGCATTCACGCGGACCTTGGCGCTTTTGTCAACACGGGTGTCGAAGCTGCCGAAAGTGTTGGTTCCATTGATGGCCAGGATGGACAGGATCTGGCGCCCATCGGCGCTGGCTTGGAACAAGTCCATGGTGGTAGCGATGCGGTCGATGCCGGCGTTGATTTGACGGCCCAGGGTCAGGTTCACGGTCTGGTTGCCGATTCCCACCCAAGCGGCCTTGTCAAAGGCCTTGGCCTGGGCCACTGCCGTTTGTCCACGCGAACCGTCGGAGGCATCCACGCCATGCTCGATGCGGAAATTTGCCTTCAGTCCCGCCCCTAGATCTTCGCTGCCCTGCATTCCGACGCTGGGACCGCTCCAGGGGCCGGATATCAATTTCGTGCTGGAGGCTTCATTGTTGTTGACGCTGATGCGCAGCGCTGATACCGCCACAGAACCAAAAAGTTGTACCTGGGAAGTCGCGTCCTGCGCCCAGGCGGTAGAGCCTATCAGCGTGAATGTGGTGGCTGCGATCAAGCGCGGGAAATTGGAATTTTTCATTTATGTCTCCTCTGTCAACGGAACAAGGGGTGCGCTGGTGATGCGCTGGTCATGACGATGTCGATCACCACGCCGACATCGACGCCTGCGACACTGCAAGGGTTCGCAGGCGGCTGCTTAAACGTGGCTGTGCAGCCCGACGAACCACATCAATCCGTAGAACAGACCTGCCAGGAACAGGGTTTCAAGCACCATCAGTGCTACCGGCTTCCAGCCAACAGTCAGAATGTCCTTGAGGTGAGTCTTCATGCCGATGGCTGCCATGGCCGCGACCAGGAACCAGCGTGACACCTCGTTGCCCGCGCTCACCAATGGCTTGGGGAGCCACCCCGTGCTGTTGATGGCGACCAGCAGCACGAAGGCGACCGCGAACCAGGGCAGCAGTTGAGGTCTCTTGCCGCCTGCAGAGACGCTGCTCTCCTGTTGGCGACGGTGATGGCGCAGGGTCATCCAGGCAGCCAGTGCGATCACGGGCACGAGCATGGCTACGCGCATCAACTTGACCACCGTGGCGGCATCTCCGGTTTCTGGCCCGATGCTGTATCCGGCACCCACCACCTGAGCCACGTCATGGATGGTGCCCCCCAAGAAGAACCCCGCGTTGAGCGGGTCCAGGCCCAAGGCGCGAACCAGTACCGGATACAGCACCATGGCAATGGTGGACAAGGTACTCACCCCGATGACGGTGAAGAGCGTGGCCCGCTCTTTCTGCGGGTGATGGGGGAATGCTGCCGAAAGCGCCAGTGCGGCCGAGGCACCACAGATGGCCACCGAACCCCCGCTGAGCAGGCCGAAGAAAGCCTGAAAGCCCATCAGCTTCGCCATCACGATGCCAAACACAATGGTCAGGGCCACCGACACCATCACCATCACCACCGGCTGCCAGCCCATGGCCTGCACCTGGGCAGCGGTGATCTTCAGGCCCAGCAATGCGACACCCCAACGCAATACCTGACGCGCCGTGAATTCGATGCCCGGCTTGCACCGCCCCTCCTGCGAGAGAAAGTTGATTGCCATGCCCATCAGCAGGGCAAACAGCATCACCGGTGCACCGTAATGCTCGGACAGTGACAGGGCTGCCACCGAGACGATGGCTGCGATCAGGACGCCAGGCGCCAATTCCACCACAAGTTGTTTCATGACTCGCATGACGTCAGTCCTGGCGCTCGGTCAAGTAATTCCAGAACTGGTCGCGCAGCTTGTGTTTGAGCATCTTGCCGGTGGCCCCCAGGGGAATGGCATCGACAAATACGATGTCGTCCGGGGTCCACCATCTGGCGATCTTGCCTTCATAGAAGCCCAGCAGTTCCTCTCGGCTGACTTCCGAGCCGGGTTTCCTGACCACAACCAGCAACGGGCGTTCGTCCCACTTGGGGTGACGCGCGCCGACGCATGCCGCCATGACCACGTCCGGATGTGACATGGCAATGTTTTCCAGATCAATCGAACCGATCCATTCCCCGCCCGACTTGATGACGTCCTTGCTGCGGTCGGTGATGTTCATGAAGCCGTCCGCATCGATCGTGGCCACGTCGCCCGTCGGAAACCACAGGTGATGACCGCTTTGCACGAGCGGCGAACCCTCTGCCTTGAGATAGTTCTGCACCACCCAGTGACCACGCACCAACAGGTCGCCAGCGGTTTTGCCGTCCCAGGGCAGATCATTGCCCTGCACATCGACGATTTTCATGTCGATGCCGCAGACCGAACGTCCCTGCTTGGCCTGTATCGCCCGGCGTTCGGATCTGGATAAACCCAACTGCGTCCCTTTCAGGATGCCCACCGTCCCCACCGGGCTCAGCTCGGTCATGCCCCACGCATGGATGACCTGCACGCCATAGGTGTCCTCGAAGGTCTCCATCATGGAAGGCTGGCAAGCCGAGCCGCCGATGATGGTGCGCTTCATGGTGCTGAACCGCAATCCATTGCTCTGGACATGGTTCAGCAGACCCTGCCAGACTGTCGGCACGCCGGCTGAAACCGTCACGCCCTCGGATTCGAACAGTTCATAAAGACTGGCACCGTCCAGCCCAGGTCCGGGGAAGACGAGCTTGGCTCCGACCATGCAGGCCGAATATGGAAAGCCCCAGGCATTGACATGGAACATGGGTACCACGGGCAATACCGTGTCCCGGGCGGAGACGCTCAGCGCATCGGGCAGTGCCGAAGCATAGGTGTGGAGCACGGTGGAGCGATGGCTGTACAACACTCCCTTGGGGCTTCCCGTCGTCCCGCTGGTGTAGCACAGGCTCGACGCCTTGTTCTCGTCGAACACCGGCCATTCATAATCGTCACTGGCACCGGCAATCAGGTCCTCATAGCACTGCAGGTTGGCAATGGTAGACTGCTCGGGCATATGCCCTTTGTCCACCATCAGCACAAAATGCTTGACCGTGGACAGGCGTGATGCCACCGACTCGATCAATGGCAAGAAAGTCTTGTCGAAGAACAGTACCTCGTCTTCGGCGTGGTCCGCGATCCAGACCACCTGGTCCGGGTGCAGCCGGGGGTTGAGTGTGTGCAGGACAGCACCCGACCCCGAGACGGAATAGTACAGCTCCAAGTGGCGGTAACCGTTCCAGGCCATGGTACCCACGCGGGATGCCGGTTTCACGCCCAGACCGGCCAAGGCATTGGCCATGCGACGGGCCCGAGCGGCCAGGTCACGGTAGGTGTAGCGGTGAATGTCGCCCTCCACCCGGCGCGACACCACCAGTTGTTCACCATGGTGACGTTGCGCATTTTGCAAAAAAGAAGAAATCAGCAGTGGTTGCTGTTGCATCAATCCGTTCATATTGCCTTTTTCCTCTGGTGGAATCGGATGAGTTGCCGCTTCTGGGCATCCGATTACTGAAAATATGAGCGCGATGGTATGAAGCAGCAGTCCCAGTTGCTTGATAATTTATGCCAGACACTATCGAATTTGGGACACCCCCGTGACAACCCCTATACGTGTCGTACGCAGCGCTAGCCTGCATGGCTACAGAGAAGTGGCCCAATCGGTGGGTCTGGATGCCGTGGCGATGCTGCGATCCGCTGGACTGCCGCTGCGTTGTCTGGAACTGTCTGAAATGCCTCTGCCAATGGAGGCCGTGGTTCTGCTGCTGGAGAAAAGTGCGGAAATCTCGGGGTGCGAGGACTTCGCATTGCGGCTGGCTGCCCAGCGCAGCTTCACCAATCTGGGACCGATCAGCCTGGTGCTGAAGGAAGAAGCCACCGCGCGCCAGGCACTGGAGACACTGTGCCGCTACCTGCGCTTGCTCAATGCCTCGTTGATCACAAGGCTGGAGGAAAACGCCGACACGATCACCATCCGGGAAGAAATGCATCTTCCGTCTGGCACTCGTACGCGACAAGCGATGGAGCTGGCGGTGGGTGTGATGTTTCGCATTCTTCGGGAACTGCTGGGTGAAGCATGGCAGCCATTGCGTGTCGGTTTCGCGCACCGCCCGCCCACGGATCTGGTGCCACACCAGGCGTTCTTTGGCGCCACGGTGACTTTCAACCTGAACTTCAATGGTATTGCCTGCAAACGCGGTGATCTGGAGACCATTCAGCCAAGAAATGGCCCTGGGCTGGCACATGTGGCACGCCAGTATCTGGAGCAGGCGCTGGAGACGCAGCTTCATCACACGCAAGAAACGGTTCGCCAGTTGATTGCCGCCTTGTTGCCGGCCGGGCGCTGTACATCCCAACAGGTCGCGGCACATTTGCGGATAGATCGTCGTACCCTGCACCGCTACCTGGCAAAGGAAAGTCGCACGTTTTCCCGGCTGCTGGACGAGGTGCGCCTGGAGTTGGCACAGCGTCAGATACGCGACACGGACCAGCCTTTGTCAGTGGTCGCTGGGTTGCTCGGGTTTTCCACTCCAAGTGCCTTTGGCTACTGGTTCCGGCAGCAGATGGGGTGCAGTGCCAGTGACTGGCGCAAAAAGGCGGTTCCTGCCCCGGTGGCAGCTCAGCCCCTGATTCCTCTGCTGCGCCATTGACTCGGTGACTTGCCAAACTGGCTGACAAACCATCGTGTGAACGCGGCATGCGAACCATAGCCCAGCAAGCCGGCGACACGCCCCAGCTCCAAGTTCTTGTTCTCGACGTAGTACGAGGCCAGTTCAGCCCGGACCTGGTGCAGGAGCTCGCTGAAACTGGTTCCGGCTGAATCCAATGCCCTTTGCATGCTGCGTACGCTCAGGCCCATGCCTTCGGCCACGCAAATGCTGTTGGCCCTGCCTGCGGGCAGCATCAGGT
The DNA here is from genome assembly GCA_026400105.1 of Burkholderiales bacterium. Taxonomy (GTDB): domain Bacteria; phylum Pseudomonadota; class Gammaproteobacteria; order Burkholderiales; family Burkholderiaceae_C; genus Malikia. The sequence goes on along the minus strand of JAPLPQ010000087.1, from coordinate 11,248 downwards.
AAATCGCCTTGCGCACCTCCATCGCGGTGGATGGATCGTTCAAGGTAGGCATGGCCTCCAGCAGTTGGCGAACACATCGGGCCATCCCTGGATCGGCGGCCGGGTTCGGCGTATCCAAGTCCACGGCACGGCACACGATGCCATTGAAATCGCTTTCAAACTCCAGTCGGCACGGGAACAGGCGCCGGTGCAAAGCGAGATCGCGCGGCGCGGAATGGGTGAAGTTCACGCTGTATGGCCGCCAACGTGTGTTCAAGACCGCCGCGCAGAGGCGGAACAGAACCGCCAAGGCCAGTTCCGTCGCCTGCCGGGAGGGCCTGTCGGTCACCACTTCCTCCCTGACGTTCACCCATTCGCCATCATCCTCGATCCGCATCGCCAGGGAGCTGTTGAGCAAATGCCGGTACTGGATCGTGGTCACCAGGGCATCGCGCAAGGTGGGCTGGTGAGTGATCAGCAAGCTGACCACACCCATGTGCGACAGTTGTCTTGATTCGGCCATGCGCAAACCGAAAGTGTCACAAGCGGTGGCCTGGGCAGCCGCCTCCAGCAGGGCAACGGCAGTGTCGGACGCAATTCTTTGATCAGGGTTTTCCAGCACGGCACGGCTCAGCCGCGCCTCTCGAAGCAGCTCTGCAGGATTCCCCCCCAGATCCCTGGCGACATCCAGGAAATTGGTCAGGACTGCCGCCCTCATCATTCCATTCATGACGGGGATTCGTCGCTATTCAGGCGCCCCCGGAGTGCATGGGCCAGGGCCCCTCGGGCGTGGATCGGCCGCTGCAGCCGCTGCCGCATCGCTTGCATCCGGTGCCAGGACGCGCCGATGACCGCATGGAGGACCTTCACCGCCGTTGCCGGCGGCGGTTCGGACTGGTGCGGTGGCTTGGGCTTCATGCCAGCAAGTGTAGCTGTCGGCAGCAAGTGGCCTTCGAGTCAGTAACGGTGGCAGTGGATGGCTGTGGGGATCTTGGCGCGAATTATCAAAACCATGTCGTAAATTGCAAAACGCGATTCTTGCTCGCTACCTACAGTTGCTCCCATTAAACGAAGGAGACCAGCACATGACGATTGCTGTAAAACTGCACAACACGGGCGGACCCGAGGTGTTGCGTGTCGAGAAGACCGAAGTGGGCGATCCCGGCCCGGGCCAGGTCAGGTTGCGCCACGTAGCCGTGGGATTGAATTACGCCGATACCTACTTTCGCAACGGCACCTACCCGGTTCCCTTGCCAAGCGGCATTGGCGTGGAGGGGGCTGGCATCGTGCAAGCGGTAGGTGCTGGTGTCACCAACGTGGCCGTGGGAGACCGGGTGACCTACACCGGCTTCCTCAATACCTTGGGCGCCTACAGCACGGAACGTCTGATTGCTGCCGCACCGCTGATCAAACTGCCCGGGGCCATCTCCTTCGAGACCGCTGCCGCCATGACCATGCGCGGGCTGACATCGGCCTACCTGATGCGCCGCATTTACGACTTCAAGCCCGGCGACACGCTCTTGTTGCACGCGGCAGCCGGTGGTGTGGGACTGATCGTGTCGCAATGGGCCAAGCTGCTGGGCCTGACGGTCATCGGCACAGTCTCGACCGAAGAAAAGGCCGACATCGCCCGCGCCCATGGTTGCGCGCACACCATCAACTACAGCCACGAAGACGTGGCCAAACGCGTGCGTGAAATCACCGATGGTGCTGGGGTGAACGTGGTTTTCGACAGTGTCGGGAAAACCACTTTCATGGCATCGCTGGACTCCCTCAAGCGTCGGGGTCTGATGGTATGTGTGGGCACGGCCAGCGGCACCATCCCGCCATTCGATCCCCAGCTCCTGGCGATGAAGGGGTCGCTCTACCTGACCCGTCCGGCACTGGCCGACTACATCTCGGACCCGGCAGAGAAGGCCGATCTGGCTGCCGAGATCTTCGATCACGTGGCATCAGGCCGAATCAAGATCGAGATCAACCAGCACTACGCCCTGCAGGATGCCGTCCAGGCACACCGTGATCTCGAGTCCCGCAAGACCACGGGCTCATCTATTTTCGTCATCTGATCCCAGACAGAAGACCGACATGCGCATTGAACAACTGACCTGCGCCATTGGCGCCGAACTGCTGGATGTCAACCTGGCCGACGCCGTGCGAGATGATGGGCTTTTTGATGAGATCTATGCCGCGCTGCTGCAGCATCGGGTGCTTTTCATCAAGGACCAGACGCTGGACAAGCTGTCGCGGCTAGACCACATGGCTTTTGCACAAAAGCTGGGGGAACTGGAAACCCATCCGATGGTACCCAGCCACCCGGAAGCCCCCGGGCTGGTGCAAATCTACAAGAACTCCGACAGTCCGATTGATCGGTACGAGAATTCCTGGCATACCGATGGCACGTTCCGTGAAAAACCTGCCCTGGGTTGCGTGTTGCGCTGCATCGAGTGCCCTCCGGTGGGTGGGGACACGATGTGGGCCAACATGGTGCTGGCCTACGAAAAGCTGCCCCACGATGTGAAGCAAGCAATTGACGGCTTGATTGCCAACCACAGTTTCAACGCGTCATTCGCGGCGGCCATGCCGATTGAAAAACGGCTGGCGATGAAGGGCCAATACCCCGATGCCGAGCATCCCGTGGTGCGCACCCACCCCGACACCGGGGAAAAGATCCTGTTCGTCAACGCCTTTGCCACCCATTTCGTCAATTACCACATACCTGCCAAGGTGCGCTACGGACAGGACTACAACCGGGGTGGCGCCGACCTGCTCCAGTACCTGATCAGCCAGGCCCATATCCCCGAATATCAGGTGCGTTGGCGCTGGAGGCCTTTCAGCGTCGCGATCTGGGACAACCGCTCCACCCAGCATTACGCAGTCATGGACTATCCGCCTTGCCACCGCAAGATGGAGCGAGCCGGCATTGTCGGAACCACGCCTTACTGAAAACCCTAGGCGTCAAGCCTCGCCTTCACTCATCATCATTTCCGGAGACGCGACATGTATTTTCTCGACGGCCATCTCTTCCCCGAAAACCAGGACAAGCTGGTCATCACGGCAGCCCCTTACGGTCCTGAATGGATTCCTTCCGATTTTCCCGATGACATACCGGTTTCCATGGAGGCACAGATCCAGAAGGCCGTGGACTGCTACAACGCCGGTGCCACGGTGTTGCATCTGCATGTACGCGAGCTGGACGGCAAGGGCTCCAAGCGCCTCTCGAAATTCAACGAACTGATCGCGGGCGTGCGCAAAGCCGTGCCGGACATGATCATCCAGGTGGGGGGGTCCATCAGCTTCGCTCCTGAAACAGACGGTACGGTGGCCAAATGGCTGTCGGACGACACCCGACACATGCTGGCAGAACTTGATCCGAAGCCGGATCAGGTCACCGTGACCGTCAATACCACGCAGATGAACGTGACCGAGCACATGGAAGAAGCCGATATTGCCGGCACCTCCATGGCCACGCCAGAGGGGCGACGCGCCTACAGCGAAATGATCGTGCCCTCCACGCCCAGCTTCGTGGAAGAGCATGTACGTCGCCTCAGTGCTGCCGGTATCCAGAGTGCGTTCCAGTTCTACAACCTCAACAGCTTCGAGACGGTTGAACGCCTGATTCGGCGCGGTGTCTACAAGGGTCCCTTGGTCATGAACTGGGTGGCGATCAGCGGCGGAATGGATGCCCCCAACATCTACAACCTGGCCAACTTCCTGCGCGCCATTCCCGATGGTTCCATGTTGACCGTGGAGAGCAGCATGCGCAATGTCCTGCCCATCAACATGATGGGCATGGCAATGGGGCTGCATGTCAGGTGCGGCATCGAAGACAACCTCTGGAACCAGTCCCGCACAGAGAAGATGACCACCGTGCAGCAGATCGAACAACTGGTGCGCCTTGCCAGGGAGTTTGGCAGGGAGGTGGCCACGGGCAAGGAGGCGCGCGAGATCTGCAAGATCGGCGTGTTTTATGACACCGTGGAAGAGACATTGGCCGCCAATGGCTTTTCGCCCAACCGCAACGGCGCAAACCAGGGTTTCCTGCGCAAGGCCGTCTGAACGGACACCGGGTACCGAGCCATGCACTCCCACCTTCGCATTGACGTTGGCTTTGATCTGATCTGTCCATGGTGCTGGATAGGCAAGCAGTATCTGGAGCAGGCGCTGACGCTCTTTGCCGAAGCACATCCATCGGCGCAGGTCGAGGTGCATTGGCATTCGGTACTGTTGCTGCCGCAAGTTCCAACCGAGGGTTGGCCTTTTGCGGCGTTCTATGAGCGTCGCCTCGGCAGTGCCAGGGCAGTGCAGGAGCGACAGCAGCAAGTGCTTCTGTCTGCCAGGGCAGTCGGGCTAGAAATCGACTTTGCCCGCATCCAGACCTTCCCCAATACCGTCAAGGCACATCGTTTGCTGGCACATGCGCGGGCGCAGCTCACGGCGAGTGCATTCAGCGCGTTATTGCAGCACCTGTTCATCGCCTATTTCCAGCAAGGACGCAATCTGGGAGATCCGATCGAACTGGCGGCGATCGCAAAGAATCATGCTGTCAACCTGAATGGTCTTGCGTCGATACCCGAGGCGCCAGGGCTTGAGGCGCTGGCTGCCTCAGGCGTCCCATATTTCACCTTCAACCGGCACCAAACCCTGTCTGGGGCACAGCCGGCCGAACTGCTGCTGGCCGCGATGCAGCGCAACTGGCGTACCCCAGTGTCGATCGAAACACCTTCAGGACTTTCATGGCAATCTTGACCAACGACGTGACCGTTCTGCTCGTTCCTGGCTTGCGTGATCATGTGGACGAACACTGGCAAACCTTGCTGGCGAACCGGCTGGTACATGTGCACAGCGTTCCCCCCATGGGTCGCGAAAACCTGGATTGCGCACAACGCGTGGCAGCCATTGAGCGGGCGGCAGGAGCGATCGCGGGGCCAATCGTCCTAATAGCGCACAGTGGTGGCTGCATCATGGTGGCACACTGGGCTCGCACCACTGCACATGCCGCCAGGATACGGGGCTGCCTGTTGGCCACGCCACCGGATTTCGAACAACCCATGCCCCCGGGTTACCCCACGATAGAGATGCTGCGCGCCGGAGGCTGGTTGCCGGTGCCACGCGAGCGCCTGCCATTCCGCAGTCTGGTGGCACTGAGCCAGAACGACCCTCTCGGAGCATGCGATCGTGTGCTTGAGCTGGCAGATGACTGGGGTAGTGAAACCCTCGATCTTGGCCAGGTCGGTCATCTCAATCCAGCCGCCGGCTACGGAGACTGGCCGTTGGCTGACACCCTGATTCAGCAACTCTCACGGCCCAACGTACCCATATAAGCGATTGATTCGCTCGAACGAATCTGCGCCATCACAATATTCGACAGGAGACAAAAATGCAGATGATTCACAGCAGCGCCCCGAAAAATGGGGAGGACGATTACCTCTACAGCCCAAGAACGGCCTGGTTCACATTTGCGATGACGGTAGGCCTGATGCTTTTCGATTACATCGACCGACAAGTCATCGTTTCATTGTTTCCACATATCAAGGCGGAATGGCAACTTTCTGACAAGCAATTGGGCGCATTGGTCTCCATCGTGTCCATCACGGTAGCGCTGGGCAGTGTGCCGGTCGCATTGTTTGCCGACCGTGTGAGCCGGGTCAAGAGCATCTTCTTCATGGCGTTCACCTGGAGTATCGCCTGCATTTCCTGCATGTTCACCCGCAACTACGCACAACTGCTGACAGCTCGTGCCGTGGTCGGGGTTGGCGAGGCTGGCTATGGCGCCGTCGGTGCGGCCCTGATTGCCAGCCACTTTCCCTCTCGCATGCGCGGAACGCTGTTGGCGGGTTTTTTTGCTGCCGCCTCGGTCGGCTCGGTGCTGGGCGTGGTGCTGGGTGGCGTGATTTCCGCCCACTGGGGCTGGAAAACCGCCTTCGGTGTTGTGGGATTGCCGGGCCTGGTGCTGGCTGTGCTCTATCTGAAGGTCAAGGACTATCACACCGTCGAACTGACCGCAGGCCACAGCGCGGCAACACAATCCGTCGGCGGTGTGGTGCGTTTCATTGCCGGGGCGCTGGGGCGCTCCCGGACCGTATTGTGGACATGCGTGGGTGCAGCCTTCCAGCTGATTGTCGTTTCGGCCATCTGGTCCTGGCTGCCCAGTTATCTGAATCGATTTCATGGTCTTCCAACCGATCAAGCCTCGATCAAGGCCGCGCTGGTGGTGCTGTGCGGAGCCCTTGGTTCAGTGGTCTGGGGCTGGGTGGTGGACCGTGTGGGCTTGCGCAGTCCACGCAACAAGTTGTTTGCCATGGCGCTGCTGTGCCTGTTGGCCATGGTGCTGTTGGGGATCGCGTTCGGCATCGGCGTATGGTTCGGCACCCCCTCGGACTTGGCCGGACAGTTCGGCTTGGTGGCCCTGGGCGGATTTGTCGTGACGTGCACCGTTGGTCCGGTGTCCGCCATTGTTATTGACGTGGTTCACCCCGGCGTCCGCTCCACAGGCTCATCGGTGCTGTCCTTGTTCCAGAATCTCTTTGGCCTGGCTGCCGGCCCATTCATTGCGGGCATCTTGTCCGATGAGCTGGGTCTGCAAGTCGCGCTGGCGATCATGCCTGTCTTCGGTGTCTTCGCCGCCCTATCTTTCATCAAGGCGTCAGGCCATTACGAGTCTGACAGACAGCAGCTGATTCAAGCCGTGGCCGCTTGACAGATTCCCTCTTGATTGATCCGCCATTTGAATGCCCATGAGCTACATCGCCCCCATCAAAGACCTGATGTTCAACATCCAGCACCTGGCTGGACTGGACCAGATTGCCGCCGCCATTCCAGAGTTTGCCGATGCGGGCGTTGAGACCGCACAAGCCGTGCTGGAGGAATGCGCCAAGTTCAACGAAGGTGTTGTGGCGCCGCTGAACATGGCCGGTGACCAGAATCCGTCCTGGTTTAAGGAGGGCCAGGTCACTACCACCGCCGGTTTCAAGGATGCCTTCAAGCAGTTCGGCGAAGGTGGCTGGCAAGGTCTGCAACACCCGGTGGACTTCGGTGGCCAAGGCCTGCCCAAGACCATCGGTTCCGCCACGATCGAAATGCTCAACAGCGCCAATCTCAGCTTTGCACTGTGCCCACAGCTGACCGACGGCGCCATCGAAGCCCTGCTGACGGCAGGCTCCTACGAGCAGCAGGCCATCTACCTGCCCAAGATGATTTCGGGCGAGTGGACTGGCACCATGAACCTGACCGAGCCTCAAGCCGGCTCCGATCTGGCCGCGGTGCGCACCCGCGCCGAGCCGCAACCAGACGGTAGCTACAAGATTTTCGGTACCAAGATCTTCATCACCTATGGTGAGCACGACATGGCCGACAACATCGTCCATCTGGTGCTGGCTCGCGTGCAGGGCGCCCCGGCAGGCGTCAAGGGTATCAGCCTGTTCATCGTGCCCAAGTTCCTGCTCAACGCCGACGGCAGCCCGGGCGCGTGCAACGATGTGCACTGCGTGAGCATCGAGCACAAGATGGGTATCAAGGCCAGCCCCACCGCCGTGCTGCAGTACGGCGACCACGGCGGCGCCATTGGCTATCTGGTCGGCCAAGAAAACCGTGGCCTGGAGTACATGTTCGTCATGATGAACGCGGCGCGCTACACGGTGGGCCTGCAGGGCATTGCCGTGGCCGAGCGGTCCTATCAGCAGGCTGTGCAGTATGCGCGTGACCGTGTGCAGAGTCGTCCCGTCGATGGTTCCATGACCACCGCCGTGCCCATCATCCATCATCCGGACGTCAAGCGCATGCTCATGACCATGCGTGCCCTGATCGAAGGTTGCCGAGCCATGGCCAGCGCGGCCGCAGCCGCCTATGACACCGCACATCTTCACCCGGATGCCGCGACCCGCCGGCAAAACCAGGCTTTCTACGAGTTCATGGTGCCGCTGGTCAAGGGCTACAGCACCGAGATGAGCCTGGAAGTCACATCGCTGGGCGTGCAGGTGCACGGCGGCATGGGCTTCATCGAGGAAACCGGTGCCGCACAGCATTACCGCGACGCTAAGATCCTGACCCTCTACGAAGGCACCACCGCCATCCAGGCCAACGACCTGGTCAGTCGCAAGACTTCGCGCGACGACGGCCAGACCGCCCAGGCGATTGCGCAGCAGGTGGCTGCCACCGAAGCCGAGCTGACCAAGGGCAGCGCCAATGCACAGGCCGTGGCTGCACGCCTGAAGGCCGCCCGCGAAGCGTTTGTGGATGCGGTGGAGTTCATTGCTGGCCGGATCAAGGCCAGCCCGAACGCGGTGTTTGCGGGCAGCGTGCCGTACCTGATGCTGGCGGGCAACCTGATGGCTGGCTGGCAACTGGGTCGCGCACTGCTGGTGGCCGAGCGTGAACTGGCTGCGGGCAATGATGTGCCGTTCATGCAGGCCAAGATCAACACCGCTCGTGTGTACGCTGATCACATCCTCACCCGCACCGGTGGTCTGCGCGACGCCATTGTCGGTGGCTACCAAGGCGTGTGCGACATGGCTCTCGAGTCATATTGAAACCCCACACCCATCAAGCATCAAGATTTTTTCGAAACCCCAGCACAGGAGAACAACATGGCAAGAGAAGTGGTCGTTGTGAGCGCGGTACGCACCGCCATTGGCACCTTTGGCGGCAGCCTCAAGGACATTCCACCGACCGAACTGGGCGCGCTGGTCGTGCGCGAGTCGCTCGTCCGCGCCAACACCGAGGGCCGGGATGTCGGCCATGTGGTGTTTGGTCACGTCGTCAACACCGAGCCCAAGGACATGTATCTCTCGCGCGTGGCGGCCATCAGCGGTGGCTGCGCCGAAGCCACACCTGCCTTCAACGTCAACCGCCTGTGCGGCTCGGGCCTGCAGGCCATCGTCTCGGCCTCCCAGTCCATCTTGCTGGGTGATACCGACATCGCCATCGGCGGCGGCGCCGAGTGCATGAGTCGCGCTCCCTATGCCAGCCTGAGCAGCCGCTGGGGTGCCCGCATGGGTGACACCAAGATGGTGGACATGATGATCGGCGCCCTGCACGACCCCTTCCACAACATCCACATGGGCGTGACCGCCGAGAACGTGGCCGCCAAATACGGCATCAGCCGCGAGATGCAGGACGCCCTGGCCGTGGAAAGCCACAACCGCGCCGAGCGCGCCACCGCCGCCGGCTATTTCAAGGACCAGATCGTTCCCGTCATGCTCAAGAGCAAGAAGGGCGAGGTGGCCTACGCCACCGACGAGCATTTCCGCACCGGCGCCACGCTGGATGATTTCTCCAAGCTCAAGCCCGTGTTCGTGAAGGAAAACGGCACCGTGACCGCTGCCAATGCCTCGGGCATCAACGACGCGGCTGCCGCCGTGGTGCTGATGGAGGCTGGCACCGCCAAGGCGCGTGGCCTGGCTCCCATGGCCCGCCTGGTGGGTTACGCCCACACTGGCCTGGACCCCAGGATCATGGGCGTGGGCCCGATCTCGGCCACCCAGGCGGTGCTCAGGAAGACCGGCCTGTCGATCAGCGAGCTGGACGTGATCGAGGCCAACGAGGCGTTTGCCGCCCAGGCCTGTGCCGTGACCCAGGAGCTCGGCCTGGACCCGGCCAAGGTCAACCCCAACGGTTCGGGCATCTCGCTGGGTCACCCGATCGGCGCCACCGGCGCGCTCATCACCGTCAAGGCCCTGCACGAGCTGCAGCGCATCAATGGCCGTTACGCCCTGGTGACCATGTGCATTGGCGGCGGCCAGGGTATCGCCGCCATTTTCGAGCGGGTGTGATCCGATGGACGGGTCGGATGCGAGGATAAGGGGAAACCCTTATAGTCGTGGCATGACTGAATCCGAACGTCCCGCCCCGTCCCGGGCATTGATCCGCAGCCTGGACCCCGAGCAGCTGGCGCTGATCGAGCAGCATCTGCTGTCGCTGTCCGATCACGACCGCTATCTGCGCTTCGGCTATCCGGCCATCGACGAGCAGATCAGCCGCTATGTCGCCAAGCTTGACTTCGGGCGCGACGAGCTGTTCGGCATCTTCGACGCCGAGTTGCAGCTGGTCGCGGTGGCGCATCTGGCCTACCTGGACGCGCCGGGCCAGCAGCATATGGCCGAGTTCGGCGTCAGCGTCAGCCCCGAGCTGCGCGGGTGCGGTTACGGCCAGCAGCTGTTCGAGCGCTGCGTCGTCCATGCGCGCAATCACGGCGTCTCGCGCCTGATCGTGCATGCGCTGAGCGAGAACGCCGCGATGCTCAGGATCGCGCGCAAGGCCGGGGCCGCGGTCGTGCGCGAAGGCTCCGAGAGCCAGGCCTATCTCGAGTTGCCGCCGGCCGATTTCGGCTCCCAGGTCGGCGAGCTGCTGGCCGAGGGCCTGGCGCGCACCGACTACCACCTCAAGTCCGGCGTCAAGCAGGTGCGCGGCGTGATCGACCTGATGCACGAGATCCGCGAGGGCGTGCGCGACGCGCGCGACCAGACCAAGCCCTGATTCTGTCGCGCCGCTGTCAAGGGCTTGGGGTATCCTAAGCGCTTCGCAACTACCCCGATCCACAGTGGCTGAACCCCATCCCAGTCCGGCGCCGCAGCGCAGCGTGCGGCATGAAGACAAGCGCGGCTTCCTGCAGAAGCTGGCCGAATTCATCCATCCCGGACCAGACTCGAAGGACGAGCTGATCGAGACCCTGGCCGAGGCCGAGGACAACGACATCATCGACGCCGAGTCACGCGTGATGCTTGAGGGGGTGATCCGGATTGCCGACATGACTGCCGGCGACGTGATGGTGGCGGCGCCGCGCATGGATGCGCTCGACATCCAGTCGCCCTATGACGAGCTGCTGCACCAGGTGATCGAGACCGCGCATTCGCGCTTCCCGGTCTACGAGGGCGAGCGCGAGAACATCATCGGCATCCTGCTGACCAAGGACCTGCTCAAGCTGCAGCGTGCGCCTGAGCTCAAGCTGCGCGCCTTGCTGCGGCCGGTGATCTTCGTGCCCGAAAGCAAGGGCCTGAACGATCTGCTGCGCGAATTCCGCGCCAACCGCAACCACCTGGCGATCGTGATCGACGAGTTCGGTCGCGTCGCCGGCCTGGTCACGATCGAGGATGTGCTCGAGCAGATCGTCGGCGAGATCGAGGACGAGTTCGATGTCGAGGAGGACGAGGGCGACATCTTCGCGCTGGCCGATGGCACCTGGCGCGTCAGCGGCGACACGCCGGTCGAGCGCGTGATCGAGTCCTTCGGCATCACGCTCGACGACGAAGGCTTCGACACCATCGGCGGCCTGGTC
>JAPLPQ010000081.1 GCA_026400105.1 Burkholderiales bacterium | reverse complement strand
GGTCGGGGTCAGGATCAGGTCGCCGCGGCTCATCGGGCATTTCTCGCCGTTGACCAGGGTCCAGGCGCCTTCGCCCTCGACCACCATGCGGATCGCGTTCGGGGTGTGGCGGTGCGCCGGGGCCAGTTCACCCGGCAGCAGAAGCTGCATGCCCAGGTACATGGCGGCGCTGGCCTGCATCTTCTCCAGGCCATGGCCCGGGTTGGCCAGCACCAGCACGCGGCGCTCGGCCTTCTCGATCGGGGTCAGCTCGCCGGCCTTGAGCAGCAGCTCGCGCAACTTGGCGTAGGGCCAGTGGGTCGGCTGGGTCTTGCGTGCCGGCACATGCGGCGGCAGCACCGCGCGCAGGCTGGGCCAGAGCGGGACCAGGTTGTTGGCGCTCAGCTCGTCGCGGTAGTCCTGCGGCAGGTCTTCCAGACGGCCCAGGGTGTCAAAACGGCCAGTGTCTTGCATCTTCACTCTTTCAATGGTCAGGTGGTGTCGGCTGTCTCAGCTCGACTGGCGCGGTCCCAGACCCAGCGGGGCGGGAGTACGCCGGACGATGTCGTGAAACAGGGCGCCCAGGGCCGCGTCGTCATCGACGCCGACCAGCGGGTCCCCGTTCTGGCCGAAGGCGTGCGCGATCTCGTTCCAGTCGGTCGGGGTCAGGTGCGTTTGCGCCAACGGGAGCAACTCGTGCTCCTCGGACTTGAGGTGTTTCCAGGTGAATTCAGCGTAATCGCTGACCGCCTGCTCCAGGCCGTCCAGACTGCCGGCAACGCCCGCTTCCAGGTTGCCCAGCCAACGCCTGAGGTCGTTGAGCGCCAGTGGCTCGTTGCGGTGCTGCCGCTGCAACTCGTCAATCAGCGCATCGGCCTCGTGCGTGCGTTGCCTGAGACGACAGAACAGCCAGTCATCCTCCTTGGGATGATGCAAGCGGTCGGGAAAGGCGTCGATGTAGTAGATCATCGACCAGAACAGGGGGAAGTCCAGCGCCATTCGGCCCGCCTTGACTTCGGCCAGCACGCCCTTCATGTTGTTGATGACGGCCGCCAGCGCACGATGTTCCGCGCGGATGGTGGCGATCGCCATGGACTTGGAGTCGCTCATAGGTTCACCTCTCTAGGGCGGGGAATGCTCCCCGCTCAAACGCCCAGATATTCATGCACGATCCGCGGATCGGCCCGCAAGGCCGTCGAGTCGCCCGACCAGACGACCTGGCCCTTTTCCATCACGAAATGGCGATCGGCCAGATCGAGCAAGGGCCCCAGGTTCTTGTCGATCACGATCATCGACAGCCCCTCGGCCTTGAGCTCGCCCAGCGCGTTCCAGATCTCGGTCCGGATCAGGGGTGCCAGCCCCTCAGTCGCCTCATCGAGCACGATCAGGCGCGGGTTGGTCAGCAGGGCGCGGCCAATGGCCAGCATCTGCTGTTCGCCGCCCGACAGCTGCGAGCCCAGGTTGCTGCGGCGCTCCTGCAAGCGCGGAAAGAAGCCGTAGACGCGCTCGAGCGTCCAGGGCTTGAGCCGGTTGAGCGGGTTGATGCGGGCCGTGGCGACCAGGTTTTCTTCCACCGTCAGGTTGGGAAAGACCTGACGGCCCTCGGGCACCAGGCCCAGGCCGAGCTTGGCGATCTGGTGCGAGGCCAGGCGCTCGACCCGTTTGCCGCCAAACTCGATCTCGCCGCCCTTGGCGGCCAGCAGGCCGAACAGGCACTTGATGGTGGTCGAACGGCCCATGCCGTTGCGACCCAGCAGGGTCACGACCTCGCCCTCGGACACCGAGAAATCGACACCGAACAGCACCTGAGCCGCACCATAGCCGGCCTGCAGGCCGGTCACATTCAACAAGGGTTTCATGTTCAGTGGATCTCCTCATCGCCCAGGTAGATGGCGCGCACTTCGTCGTTGCCACGGATCTCGTCCGGCGTGCCGGTGATCATGAGGCGGCCATAGACGAGCACGCTGATGCGGTCGGCCAGGGCAAAGACCGCATTCATGTCATGCTCGACCAGCAAGATCGTGTACTGACGCTTGAGCGACTTGAGCAGCTCGACCACGGCCGCCGACTCCTGCACGCTCATGCCCGCCATCGGCTCGTCGAGCAGCAGGAACCTCGGGCGCGCCGCCAGGGCCATGGCCAGCTCGAGCTGGCGACGCTCGCCGTAACCGAGCTCGGCGGCCAGCAGATGCGCCCGCGACTCCAGGCCAGCCGCAGCAATCGCCTCCTCGGCAGTGGCCAAGGCCTGCCGGTCGGCAAGCAGCCCGTTCCAGAAACGGAAGGCGTGCTGGCGCGCACCCATGGCCGCGAGCGCGGCGTTTTCCCGCACCGTGAACTCGTCGAACACCGAAGTGATCTGGTACGAACGCACCAGGCCGCGGCGAGCCCGCTCGTTGATCCCGAGCGCGGACATATCTTCGCCACCGAAGCGGACCCGGCCGCTGTCGGATCGCAGTTCGCCCGACAACTGGTTGATCAGGGTCGTCTTGCCGGCTCCGTTGGGACCGATGATGGCATGCAGCTCCCCTTCCCTGACGTCGAGCGAGACCTGGTCGGTCACCAGCAAGGCGCCGTAGCGCTTGGTGATGGCCTCGGTTTGCAACAGGATATTCGTCATGCGGCCTCCTTGAGCGGCTGACCCGCTGAACCGGGCTTGACAGCGTCCCGGCTTGATGCCGGCTGGAAGCGCTCGAGCCAGCCGATCAGCCCGGTGCGGCCCAGCATGGCCACCGCCAGGATCGCCAGACCGAACAAGGCCATCCAGTGCTCGGTATAAGCCTTGAGCAGCTCCTCGACGCCGAAGAAGGTCAGCGCGCCGAGCAAGGGCCCGAACACGCTGCCGAGTCCGCCGAGCACGACCATGACGATCAGCTCGCCCGACACCATCCAGGACATGCTGCTGGGCGACGCATAGGCATTGAGGTTGGCCAGCAGCATGCCGGCCACGCCGCACAGCACCGCCGACAGCACATAGGCGGTCAGCTGGTAGTTGCGCAGGGCCAGCCCGACCGACATGACGCGGCGTGCGTTCTGCCGGCCGGCACGCAGCGTCATGCCGAAAGGCGAGCTGCGCAGCCGCCAGACCCAGTAGGTCAGCGCGGCCAGCAGGACCCAGGCGCAATAGAACACCGAAACCGGCGTGTCCAGCGTCAGCCCGAAGAACTGACTCGCCGCGGCAATGCTCATGCCGTCATCACCGCCATACTGCTTGAGACTGACGATCACGAAGTAACCCATCTGGGCAAAGGCCAGCGTGATCATGATGAAGGCGATCCCGGTGGTGCGCAGGCTGATCAGGCCGGTCAGGCCGCCGACGAGGGCACAGGTCACGACGCAGAGCGCCAGATGGACCCAGCCCGACGACACGCCGTAATACGCCGGCAGCGAGACGCTGTACATGCCGATGCCGATGAACAGGGCGTGCCCCAGGCTGACCAGGCCACCGAAGCCCAGGGCAATGTTCAGCGCGCTGACGGCAATCGCGTAGATCACCACCCGGGCAAAGAAGGCCACCAGGAAGTTGTCGTCCATGGCCGACGCCAGCGAAGGCACGACCGCCAGGGCGAGCAGCAGGATCACCGGCACGCTGCGGGCCGGGTGAGCAAGGTTTCTCATCATTTCCCCTTGTGTGCCGGGAACAGCCCCTGGGGCTTCCAGGCCAGGATCGCCGCCATCAGCAGGTAGATCAGCATCGAGGCCAGCGCGGGACCGGCGGCCTGCGCCACCTCGCGGTCGGCAAACTCGCGCATCAGCAGGGGCAGGAAAGTCCGCCCCAGCGTGTCGACCAGGCCGACGATGATGCCGGCGTACAGCGCGCCGTGGACCGAACCGATGCCACCGATCACGATCACGACCAGGGTCGTGATCAGCACCGGCTCGCCCATGCCGCTTTGCACCGACAGGATCGGTCCGGCCATGGCACCCGCCAGCGCAGCCAGTCCGGCGCCGAGCGCAAACAGCATGGCATTGAGCAGGCGGATGTTCACGCCCAGGGCACCGACCATCTGCGGGTTCACCGAGCCGGCGCGGATCAGCATGCCGACCCGGGTCTTGTGGATCAGCCACTGGCTGCCAGCCGCCACCAGCAAGCCGACCCCGATGATCAGGAAGCGGTAGGTCGGATAGCTGAAGCCGAACAGCTCGACCGTGCCGGACAGCGACTCAGGCAGCGAGACGAACATCGGCTGCGCGCCCCAGATCATGCGCACCACCTCGTTGAAGAACAGCACGAGCCCGAAGGTCGCCAGCACATGGTCGAGGTGATCGCGCCGGTACAGGCGCGACACGGCGACCCATTCGAGCGCCATGCCCACGATCACGCCGGTGGCGACCGCCGCCAGCACGCCCAGCGCGAAGGACCCGGTCTGCACGCCGACCACGGCCGCCGCATAGGCGCCCAGCATGTAGAGCGAGCCGTGCGCCAGGTTGACGAAGCTCATGATGCCGAACACCAGCGTCAGCCCGGCGGCCAGCAGGAACAGCATGATCCCGTACTGCAGGCCGTTGAGCAATTGCGCGATAAACAGTGAAGCCGTCATCGCTTACCTCGGCTTGCACTGGGTGACGTAGACATCCTGGTGCTCCTGCAGCGGCGTGCCGAGCTGCTTGACCGTCACGTTGCCGCCGTCCTTGACGGTCTGGAACGCATAGTAGTTCTGCACCGGCATGTGGTTGCTGTTGAAGCGAAACGGGCCGCGCACCGACTTGAGCTCGGAGCCGGCCGACTTCACCGCGGCGGCAAAGGCCGCCTTGTCGCTGGTGTTGCCCTTGACCTTGCGCAGCGCGATATCGAGCAGCTTGGCCGTATCAAAGCCGACCGCCGCGTAGTGGCTGGGCACGCGGCCGTACTTCTTGCTGAAGCTGGCGATGAACTCGGCGTTGCCGGGCGTCTTGAGCGCCACGTCCCACATGGCGCCGGAAACGGTGCCGACTGCGGCATCGCGCAGCGAGGAAATGGTGGTGCCGTCCACCGTGAAGGCCGACAGCAGTGCCGTCTTCTTCATCAGGCCGGCCTGGCTGAACTGCTTGACGAAGTTGACCCCCATGCCGCCCGGGTAGAACACGAACACGGCATCGGGACCGGCCGCCTGCAACTGCGCGATCTCGGCCGAGTAGTCGGGCTGGTTGACCTGGGTGTAGACCTCGTCGAGCACCTGGCCCTTGTAGAAGCGCTTGAAGCCGGCGATGTAGTCCTTGCCCGCCTGGTAGTTGGGCGCCATCAGGTAGACACGCTTGTAGCCGCTGTCCTGGGCGTACTTGCCCATGGCTTCGGCCGCGCCGTCGTTCTGCCAGGACATCGAGAACACATTAGGCAGGCAGCCGCTGCCGGCGAGCGGCGACGGGCCGGCATTGGTCGCGATCGCCACGGTGCCGGACTCGACGATGCGCGGCAGGCTGGCCATCAGCACGTTGGAGAAACCCAGGCCGACGATGGCGTCCACCTTGTCGCGGTCGATCAGCTTGCGCGCGATCTGGTTGCCCAGCTCGGGCTTGAGCTGGTCGTCCTCGCGCAGCACCGTCACCGCCTCGCCGCCGAGCTTCTTGCCCAGCGACTCGATGCCGAGCATGAAGCCGTCGTACTGGTCCTGACCGACCGCGGCGACCGGGCCGGACAGGGGGCCGCTGAAGCCGATCTTGACGTCGGCATGGGCCGCGCAGAGGCCGAAGGTCGCCGCGCTGACGGCCATGAATTTCCAGATGGTGCGGGATGTCATTCTTGTCTCCTGATGGATGGGTAATGGCCCCGGGCGGGGCGTACAACGTGAAACGGGGTGCCAGACGGCACCCCGGGGGCTCGATCTCAGTCGAGCTTGAGCATCACGCGCAGGTTCTCGATCCGGACCGGATAGGTGCGGATGTTCTCGGTCAGCGGCGCGCACAAAGCCTTACCGCTGCAGACGTCGAAACGGCCCTGGTGCAGGGGGCATTCGATCTCGCGCCCCTCGAGGAAGCCGTCGCTCATGCGGGCGGCGCCATGGGTGCACAGGTTGTCGGTGGCGTAGATCTCGCCCTCGACCTCGTACAGCGCGATCTCCTTGCCCGCGACGCGGATGCCGATCACATCGCCCTCGGGCACGGCGTCCAGCGCGGCGGCATCAATCCATTGTTCTGCCATGGCGTTGCCCCTCAGATCGGGTAGATGATGGAGTTGGCGATCATTTCGCTGTCGTAGACGCACAGGCGAGACTGCAGCTTGAGGCCGTCGGGGGTGCGCACGATCAGGTCGCGGTAGAAGCCGGCATTGAAGACGGTCGACTCACCGTCGATCTTGGTGCGCACGACGACGTAATTGGCCTCGGACTCGATGCGTTCGCCGTGGCTGTCTTGCTCGACCGAGAGGATGCGGGGCGTGCCGACGATGTGACGCTGGTAGTACGGGTCGTGGTACATGGTTTCCTTGACCCCGTAGACGCGGTCGCGGATCATGGCCTGGCTCTCGAGTGCCAGCAGGCACAGCGGCAGGCCCTGCTCGTGGTTCTCGCGCGGCTGCAGCCGGTAGGTGCCATCCTCGACGAAGAACTCGGGCCATTTCTCCCATTCCGCCGAGTCGCAGACCATGGCGTAGTCGCTGTAGAGATTGAGCAGTTCGTAGTAAGTCTTGAAGTCGATCATCGTTATTCCCCCATTACCTTGCGCCAGTAGTCGTACATGCCGCGGATCAGCGTCTCGGTCACCATGTGGTCGGCATCGCCAATGTCGTGGCCGCCCATCTCGATCACGGTGCGGTGGGACGGTTTCTGCTCGAAGCCTTCCTGCGACCACTCGATGACTTCGCCGTCATCGGCCGAGACAAAGCCAGCCGGGCCGAACAGGTTGGCCTGGATCAGGCGGCGCTGGGTCCACTCTTCGTCGTCATCCTCGAAGCCGAAGTGCGTCCAGACGAAGTCGAAGGAACCGTGGCCGTTGGGCTGGATATGGCGGGTCGACACGCTGTTGACCTGCTGCTGGATGATCACGCTCGGGAAGATGGTGGTCATCACGGCCGTCGGGCCACCCCACCAGGGCTCTGGCACGATGTCGAGCAGGCGCGGGTCGTTGACCTTCATCTGGTCCTTGAAGCTGTCGACGCCCGAGACCACTTCCTCGTTCTTGCCGCCCTGGCCGCGGGTGGAAATCATCGCCGCGTGACGGAACTTGGCATCCATCTTCAACTCGGACTTGTTGTCGGCACGCCAGAGCCCGAAGGTCGAGAACCAGGTGTGCAGCAAGCCAGGGTGGTAGGGGTCCTTGATGTTCTCCTGCATCAGCTTCCAGTTGCCCGGGATGCGCTGGCGGCGGTAGCCCAGGATCTTGAGCTTGCGGCCGTTGAAGACGCGGTCGAAATACTGCAGGATGGTCGGGCCCAGGAACTCCTCGAGCGGCTCGACTTCATGATCGAAGGAAGCGAACACCACGCCGCCACGGGTCGCGACCTTGAGCTTGGTCAGGCCGTTTTCCTCCAGCTTGAACTCCTTGGGCATGCCGCCGTTGATCTTGCCGTCCTGCTTGACGCCGCGGCGAAACGGCACGCCCTGCAGGTCGCCCTTGAGGCTGTAGTTCCACTGGTGGTAGGCGCAGAAGAAATCCTTGCGGTTGCCGCTGCGCTCGCGCACGAAACGCATGCCGCGGTGGGCGCAGACGTTCTCGATCACGTTGATGCTGCCGTCCTGGTCGCGCGCCATGATGACCGAGCGCTCGCCGATCACCGTGCGCCGGAAGTCGCCCGGATTCGGGATCTCGGCCTCGAGACCGACATAGCACCAGTGGCCGGAGTAGAACAGCCGGTCGAGCTCCTTCTGGTACAGGTCTTCGCGGGTGTAGGCCCAGAAAGGCACCTTGCTGGTTCCATCGCCCGGCCACTTCGGGTCCTGGGGGAACACGGTCTTGGGTTCACTCATCACTTGGTCTCCTTGGAGGTAGGTTCTTGTCAGCGGTAGCGGGGTGTCAGACACCGCTCGGGTAGAAGGCATCGGCATGGACCTGTCCGGGCTCCATGCCCAGGCTGGTGGCGAGCAGGCTGAGGGCCTCGACCATGGCGGGAGCACCGCACAGGTAGGCGCGCCAGCCCGCCAGCGAGCCGAAGTCCTGCCTGATCACATCGGTCACCAGACCGCTGCGCTGCCCTGGCCCGACGGGGCCGGTCGCAATCACGAGGTTGACCTTGAGGTTCGGATGCAGGGCAGCCAGCGCCTGCAGCCGTTCGGCGTCATAGAGGTCTTGCTGGCTGCGCACGCCGAAGTAGAGGTGGATCGGGTTGTCCATGCCGGCCTCGAGCGCGCCGCGCACGATCGACAGCACCGGAGCCAGCCCGGTACCGCCACCGACGCAGAGCATCGGTCCGGTGTGCTTGCGCCTGAGATAGGCGGTGCCGAGCGGGCCGCTGACGCGGATCGCGGCACCGACTTGCAGCTGATCGAATACATACTCGGTCACGCGGCCACCTGGCACGAGCCGGATCTGGAACTCCATCTCCGCGTCCCCCGGCAGGCCGGCCATGGAATAGGGCCGGATATGCTCGGGCGTGAACTGCAGCGTTGCGTACTGGCCCGGGCTGAATTCGAGCGGCTTGGCCAGCTTGACGCGCACGCGGCGAATGTCGTGGGTCGCCTGCTCGATGGCAGTGACTGTGCCCTTGATGATGCGTGCCGGATGCACCACCACCTCGTCGAGCTCGGGCAACTCGATGGTGCAGCTCTCGGTCAGCACGGTCTGGCAGGCGAGGACATAGGCGTCCTGGCCGCCGATCTGGGGACGGCCCGCCTCGGGGCCACTGTCGAGCACCTGTCCCTCGACCACGCGGCAACGGCAGGTGCCGCAGCGGCCCGACATGCAGCTGTAGGAAATGGGCAGCGCGTGGGCCCGCAGCACGTCGAGCAGGTTGCTGCCGCTTTCGACGTTCAGATGCAAATTGAGGGGTGCTACGACGAGTTCCATGTTCTTTTTACCGTTGTCTCCGTTGGAATGCGATTCTGTCCAGCCTTGCGATATAAGTCGATAAACAGAAACTGATACACGCAATCACCAACGTGAATAAAGGAACGACTTCATGGACCTGCGCGAGATCGACCTCAACCTGCTGGTGGTCTTCAATCAACTGCTGCTCGACCGCAGCGTCTCGACCGCCGCCGACAAGCTGGGCCTGACCCAGCCCGCGGTCAGCAACGCCCTCAAGCGGCTGCGCACGGTGCTGAAGGACGAGCTGTTCCTGCGCACCTCGCGTGGCATGGAGCCGACCCCCTACGCCCTGCACCTGTCGGAGCCGGTGATGTATGCCCTCAATGCGCTGCAGACCGTGCTGGCGCGGCGCGACACCTTCGATCCGCTGAGCAGCAGCAGGAACTTCAATCTCGCCATGACCGACATCGGCGAGATGTACTTCATGCCTCCGCTGATGGAGGCCCTGTCCCGGCTCGCGCCAAGAATCCAGATCACCACGCTGCGCCCCAACAGCGGCAATCTCAGGGATGACATGGAGTCGGGCTCGGTCGACCTGACGCTGGGCCACCAGCCCAACCTGCAGGCCGGCTTCTTCCAGCGTCGCCTGTTCCGGCACCGCTATGTCTGCGTCTTTCGCCAGCAGCACGCGAGCGCCGCCACGCCCATGAGCCTGGAGCAGTTCTGCGAGCTCGAGCATGTCGGGGTAGTGGCCGCCAACACCGGCCACGCCGAGATCGACGAGTTGCTGGAGCGCGCCGGCGTCAAGCGCCGCATGCGGCTGGTGGTGCCCCACTTCATCGCGGTCGGGCATATCCTGCAATCGACCGACCTGATCGCGACGCTGCCGGAGCGGTTTGCCGAACGCTGCCGGGAACCGTTCGGACTGAGCGTCTCGCCCCATCCGATCCCGCTGCCGGAAATCGCCATCAACCTGTTCTGGCATGCCAAGTACAACCGCGATCCGGCCAACCTGTGGCTCAGGCAGCTGCTGGTCGAACTGTTCGCCGATGCCCCCAGCCCGGTGTGAGCGCCAATGCCTGGCAGGCCGCCCGGTTCAGGTCAGCGAGAATATTCATCATCCACGGGAATAGACTGCATTCACTGTGATGATGAAAAGCGGCTGCTTTTGCCGGCACCATATGCCGTCCCGAGCAACCCAGACCGGCAACTGTCCTCTGGCGTGCTCGGTCGCGACGTCAACCGAGCCCTGGCGGTCGCGATGGAGATGGAATACGGCTCGGTGCATGCAATGGAGCGACCGTGCAGAACGAAGCGCAGGCGCCCTACGGCGGCACCAAGGACAGCGGCTACGGGCGGTTCGATGGCCGCGCCGTCATCGATGAGTTCACCGAGCTCAAGTGGCTGACGATCGAGCCGAGCGCACAGCAATACCCGTTCTGAAACCGCCATCCATCGAGTCAGGCCGCCTCGAAGTTCTCGGTATCGACCTCGCTCGTGCCCAGGCTGTTGTAGCGCGCGCCGGCCACATTGCCTTGGTGGATGCAGGCGTCGAGCCGGCTCATCTGGTCGGCACTCAAGCGCACATTCATCGCGCCCAGGTCGTCCAGCAGATGCTCGACGCTGGTCGTGCCCGGAATCGGCAGGATGTTGGGGTCCTTGTGCAGCAGCCAGGCCAGCGCGAGCTGAGCCATGCTGCAGCCGACCTCATCGGCAATCGCGCGGTAAGGGGCCAGCAGCTGCAGGTTGGCCGCGTAGTTGCCGGGCGCAAAGCGCGGCATGGCTCGGCGGATGTCCTTCTCGTGCAGCGTCGCGACATCGGTCAGGTCGCCACACAGGAAGCCGCGCGCGACCGGGCTGAAGGCGACGAAGCTCACGCCGAGTTCATTGCAGGCGTCGAGCACCGCGATCTCGGGGTTGCGGGTCCAGAGCGAATACTCAGTCTGCAGCGCCGCGATCGGGTGCACGGCATGCGCCTTTCGGAGCGTGTCGGCCGAAACCTCGGACAGGCCGATCGCGCGGATCTTGCCCGCGCAAACCAGGTCGCTCAACGCGCCGACGCTGTCCTCGATCGGCACC
This sequence comes from Burkholderiales bacterium, assembly GCA_026400105.1. Classification (GTDB taxonomy): domain Bacteria; phylum Pseudomonadota; class Gammaproteobacteria; order Burkholderiales; family Burkholderiaceae_C; genus Malikia. Next base: position 25,808 of record JAPLPQ010000081.1, on the reverse strand, counting down.
TGCTTGTCCCAGCGGTGCAGGTAGTAGAGGTCGATCACGTCGGTGTTGAGCCGCTGGAGCGCTTCCTCGCAGGTCGCGCGGATGGTCTCGGGGCGGCCGTCGATCACGCGCACCTTCTGGCCGTCGCCCTTGAGGTCGACGCCAGTCATGCCGCATTTGCTCGCCAGCGTGAAGCGGCTGCGGTGCTGCGCCAGCACGCGGCCGACCAGGCTCTCGTTGGCGCCGAAGCCGTACAGCGCGGCGGTGTCGAAATGGGTCACGCCGGCGTCGAGCGCGGCCAGCAGCACGCGCTCGCCCTGCTCGGCCGAGACCGGCGCGCCGTAGGCGTGGCTGAGGTTCATGCAGCCCAGGCCGATGGCGGAAACCGGGAACGGGCCGAGCTGGCGTTGCGGATAGGTCGTTGTCATGGCAGATTGAAAAATGAAACTTGAAAGGGGAAGTTCAGCGGCAGGCGCAAAGGGAGATCAGAGTGCGATCAGCGGTAGAACAGGTAGCCCACCAAGATCGCGCCGACCAGGCCGACCGCATCGGCAAACAGGCCGCAGGCCAGCGCCTGGCGCGTGTGGCGGATGTTGACGCTGCCGAAATAGACCGCCAGCACGTAGAAGGTGGTCTCGGTCGAGCCCTGGATGATGGCGGCAAGCTTGCCCTGGAACGAGTCGACGCCGTAGGTCTTCATGACGTCGATCATCAGCCCGCGCGCGCCGCTGCCCGACAGCGTCTTCATGAGGCCCACGGGCAGCGCCGGCACGAAGTCGGTGTCGAGCCCGAACCAGCGCACGACCGCCTCGATCGCGCCGAGCAGATAGCCCATGCAGCCGCTGCTGCGAAAGACCGAGATCGCCGCCAGCATCGCGACCAGATAGGGAATGATCTGCAGCGCGACGCCAAAGCCCTCCTTGGCGCCCTCGACGAAGCTGTCATAGCAATCGATGCCGCGCCAGGCACCGACCGCGACGAACAGCGCGATCAGGCTGAAGATGACGCCGCTGCCCAGCAGCCCCACGGTCTGCGCCAGCTGCTCCGGTGGCAGGCCGCTCAAGGCCGCATAGAGCGCGGCCATCAGTCCGATGAAGCCGGCCAGGAAGACCAGCACCGGCGCGCGCAGCAGGTTGATGCGCTGCACCCAGGCCACCGCGAACAGGCCGGCACAGAACGAGATGAAGGTGGCGATCAGCGTCGGCAGGAAGATGTCGGCGCCGTTGAAGCCGGCCAGGCCCTGCTCGGCCGCCAGGCTCTGACGGATCGCGATCACCGAGGTCGGGATCAGCGTGATGCCGGCGGTATTGAGCACCAGGAACATCACCATCGGGTCGCTGGCGACTGCCTTGTTCGGGTTGATCTCCTGCAGCTCGCGCATGGCCTTGAGGCCCAGCGGCGTGGCGGCGTTGTCGAGCCCGAGCAGGTTGGGGCTGAAGTTCATCACGATGCTGCCGCCGGCCGGATGCCCGCGCGGTATGCCCGGGAAGACGCAGCGAAAGAACGGCGCCAGCGCGCGCGCGAACAGGTCGATCACGCCGGCACGCTCGCCGATCTTCATGATGCCGAGCCACAGGCACATGATGCCGACCAGGCCGATCGAGACATCGAAGCCGGTCTTGGCGCTGTCGAACAGGCCGCTCAGCACGCGCGCGAAGATGGCGGTGTCGCCCTGGAGCAACTGCGCCAGCGCGGCCACGAAGCCGATCAGGATGAAGGCGACCCAGACGAAGTTCAGCATGGAAAACGATGATGCCACAAGGCAGAACGCCCACCGGAGGGTGGGCGCTGCTGCTGGGTTGCAGGCACCCGGCGCGAAGCCGGGCACCGCAGGCGATCAGCCGTTGAGCTGCTGCTCGAGGTCGTGCAGCACCTGATAGCAGGGCAGCACCTTCTGCACGCTCGAGTTCGGCTCGCGGCCTTCGCGGATCGCGGCGAAGAACTCGCGGTCCTGCAGCTCGATGCCGTTCATCGACACGGCCACCTTCGAGACGTCGATCTGCTCTTCCTTGCCGGTGAACAGGTCGTCGTAGCGCGCGATGTAGGTCGCGCTGTCGCCGATGTAGCGGAAGTAGGTGCCCAGCGGGCCGTCGTTGTTGAACGACAGGCTCAGGGTGCAGATCGCGCCGTTGGCGGCCTGGAGCTGGATGCTCATGTCCATCGCGATGCCCAGCACCGGGTGGATCGGGCCTTGCACCGCATTGGCCTTCACGATCGGGCTGTTGGCCTGGTAGGCGAACAGGTCGACGGTGTGCGCGGCATGGTGCCACAGCAGGTGGTCGGTCCAGCTACGGGCCTGGCCCAGCGCGTTGGTGTTGGTGCGACGGAAGAAGTAGGTCTGCACATCCATCTGCTGGATGTTGAACTCGCCGGCCTGCACCTTGTTGTGCACATACTGGTGGCTGGGGTTGAAGCGGCGGGTATGGCCGACCATGGCCACCTTGCCGGTCTCGTTGGCCAGACGGGCGACTTCCAGGCCGGCCTTGAGCTCGTCGCACAGCGGGATCTCGACTTGCACATGCTTGCCGGCCTTCAGGCAGGCGATCGACTGCGAGGCGTGCATCTGGGTCGGGGTGCACAGGATGACGGCGTCGAGTTCCTGGATCTTCAGGGCCTCGTTGAGGTCGTCGGTCACATGCTTGATGCCGTACTTGTCGGCCACTTCCTGGGTCTTGGCCAGGTCGCGGCCAATGACGGAAATCACTTCCACGTCAGGAATGTTCTTGATGCCGTCCAGGTGCTTGATGCCGAAGGCGCCGGCACCGGCGAGTGCGACTTTGATAGTCATGGTTTGAGTCCTTAGTCAGTGGGGGACAGCGCTGTGCGCTGCCCCGCCAGAGGTTTATTGATTTTCCAGGATCACGTGGCCGACGGCGGTGTTCGATGCCGGCACATGGTAGAAGCGGTGCGCCAGCTTCGGCGCCGGGCCGCCCGCGACGTCGGCCATCGCGCCGCGCGCGATCAGCCACATCACGAGCTCGATGCCCTCGGAGCCGGCTTCGCGCACATAGTCGATATGCGGCGTGGCGGCAGCGGCGTCCGGGTCATTGATCAGCTGGTCGAGCCAGGCGTTGTCCCAGTCGCGGTTGATCAGGCCGGCGCGCGCGCCCTGCAGCTGGTGGCTCATGCCGCCCGTGCCCCAGATCTGCACGTTGAGGTCCTGGTCGAAGGACTCGACCGCCTTGCGGATCGCCTTGCCCAGGTTGTAGCAGCGCTGGCCGCTGGGCACCGGGTACTGCACCACGTTGACCGCGAACGGGATCACCGGGCAGGGCCAGGCTTCGGGCTGGCCGCACATCAAGGAGAGCGGCACGGTCAGGCCATGGTCGACTTCCATCTTGTTGACGATGGTCAGGTCGAAGTCCTGCTGGATCACGCTTTGCGCGATATGCGAGGCCAGCTCGGGGTGACCGATGACCTTGGGCACAGGGCGCGGGCCCCAGCCCTCGTCGGCCGGCTGGTATTCGGCGGCGGTACCGATCGCGAAGGTCGGGATCAGGTCCAGGCTGAAGGCGGTCGCGTGGTCGTTGTAGACCAGGAAGATCACGTCGGGCTTGTTGTCCTTCATCCACTGCTTGGAGAAGTCATAGCCCGCGAACAGCGGCTTCCAGTAGTCCTCCTGGGTCTTGCCCAGGTCGATCGCGGCGCCGATGGCCGGCACATGCGAGGTGTAGACGGATGCGGTGATGCGTGCCATGTCGTTTAGCCTTTCTTTCCTGCCGAGCCTTGCGGCTGATGCTGGGGCTGCGCGTCGCCGTCCTCGCCCAGGTAGCGGTTGCCCTCGGCGCTACGGCCGCCGTTGAGCATCATGTTGCGATACTCTTCCTCGGTCATGCCGGTCATCGAGCCGGCCATCTGCTGGAAGCTCTTGCCGTCGGTCGCACCGATCTTGGCCAGGAAGTAGATGTTGCCGCCGGTGCGCATGCACCAGTTGAGGTCGCGTGCCAGCACGGCCTGTTTCTGCTCCTCGGTCATCGCCCACTCGTCGAGGTAGGTGCGCTCGTCGGCCTTGAAGCGCTCGCGGTTCTCGGCCTTCATCAGCGACATGCAGAACTGGTTCAGCCAGTAGCCCTTGCGGCTTTGCTCGGCATCAAAAATGATGGTGCCGGGCACGTCCTTGTACGGTTTGTCCAATGCCATTGAAATCTCCTTAGTCAGTCGAATCCCTTTGATCAGTTGGGGACAGAGCAGAATTGCTAGGCAATTGCTGGACTGTCCCGCCAATCACTTGGACGTTTCCTCGGGCCAATAAAGCTTCATCGGGTTGTCAACCAGCAGCTTGCGCTGCAGTTCGGCGGTGGTCGCGATCTGCGGAATGAAGTCGACCAGCAGGCCGTCGTCGGGCATGTGATCCTTCAGGTTCGGGTGCGGCCAGTCGGTGCCCCAGAGCACGCGGTCCGGGAACTCCTCGACCACGCGGCGCGCGAACGGCACTACGTCCTGGTAGGCCGCCTGCTCGCCGTACAGCGCCTTGGGGCCAGTGACTGACAGGCGTTCCGGGCAGGAGACCTTGCTCCAGACGTTCGGGTGCTGGCGCATGAACTTGAGGAACAGCTCGAACTCGGGGCCGTCGATCGGCTTGGACACATCGGGGCGGCCCATGTGGTCGACCACCACGGTGGTCGGCAACGCGGTGAAGAAGTCCCACAGCTCGGGCAGGTCGACCGCCTCGAAGTAGATCACGACATGCCAGCCCAGCTTATTGATGCGCCCGGCGATCTCGAGCAGCTCGTCCTTGGGCGTGAAGTCGACCAGGCGCTTGACGAAGTTGAAGCGCACGCCGCGCACGCCGGCGTCATGCAGGGCCTGCAGTTCCTCGTCGCTGATGCTGCGCTTGACGGTCGCCACCCCTCGTGCTTTCCCATTCGAAGAGAGACAGGCATCGACCATGGCGCGGTTGTCGGCGCCGTGGCAGGTCGCCTGCACCACCACGTTGCGGGCAAAGCCCAGGTGGTCGCGCAGCGCGTAGAGCTCTTGCTTGGTCGCGTCGCAGGGGGTGTACTTGCGCTCGGGGGCGTAGGGGAACTCGGCGCCCGGGCCGAACACATGGCAATGCGCGTCGACCGCGCCGGCCGGCAGCTGAAATTTGGGCTTGGCCGGACCGGTATACCAGTCGAGCCAGCCAGCGGTCTTGGTGAAATCACCGGAAGTGGGTTTGGACATTGTTTGCTCCGATATCAGTCGATGTACTTCAGACCGGCAGCGGCCAGCGGCTCGCGCATCTTGTACATGTCCAGGCCCAGCACGCCAGCGGCCAGCTTCTGGCGCTTTTCGCCTTCGTTGGCTTCGCGCGCCAGTGCGACCTTGAGCGTCTGCTCGGCCAGCACGGCGGGCACGCAGACCACGCCGTCGTCATCGGCCACGATCACGTCGCCCGGATTGACCAGCATGCCGGCACAGACCACCGGGATGTTGACCGAGCCCAGGGTCGCCTTGATCGTGCCCTTGGCGCTGATGCCCTTGCTCCAGACCGGGAAGTTCATGCGCGTCAGTTCCTTGACGTCGCGCACGCCGGCGTCGATCACCAGGGCGCGGGCGCCGCGGGCCTGGAAGCTGGTCGCCAGCAGGTCGCCGAAGAAACCGTCGCAGTTGTCGGCGCTGATCGCCGCGACGACGATGTCGCCGGGCTGGATCTGCTCGGCCGCGACATGCATCATCCAGTTGTCGCCGGGGTGCAGCAGCACGGTCACTGCGGTGCCCGAGACCTGGGCGCCGGCATAGATCGGGCGCATGTAGGGCTTCATCAGGCCGACGCGGCCCATGGCCTCGTGCACGGTGGCCGAGCCCAAGGCGGCCAGCGCGTCGGCGGTAGCGCGGTCGGCGCGCTGGATGTTGCGGTAAACGACTCCGAGTTCGTACATATCAGTTCCTTGTTCAGTTGGGGACAGAGCTGAAGGTCTGTCCCGCAAAGAGACTTAAACGGTTGAGGACAGAGCTGAAGGTCTGTCCCGCAAAACTAAAGTTAGTTGGAGACAGAGCAGGTTTGCTGCGCAAACGCTGGTCTGTCCCGCAAAAGGATCACAAACCCTTGGCCTTGAGCGCTGCGTCCATGCGCGGGAACACGCGGCGCGCGTTGCCTTCGAACACCTTGTAGCGCTGCTCTTCGCTCAGGTTCGGGGTGGCGGCGACATAGCGCTTGGTGTCGTCGTAGTAGTGGCCGGTCTCGGGGTCGATGCCGCGCACGGCGCCGATCATCTCGGAGGCGAACAGGATGTTGTCGACCGGGATCACCTTGGTCAGCAGGTCGATGCCCGGCTGGTGGTAGACGCAGGTGTCGAAGAAGATGTTGTTGAGCAGGTGGTCCTGCAGCAGCGGCTTCTTCATTTCCTGGGCCAGGCCACGGAAACGGCCCCAGTGGTAGGGCACTGCGCCGCCGCCATGCGGGATCAGGAACTTCAGCGTCGGGAAGTCCTTGAACAGGTCACCCTGCAGGCATTGCATGAAGGCGGTGGTGTCGGCGTTCAGGTAATGCGCGCCGGTGGTGTGGAAACAGCTGTTGCAGCTGGTGCTGACGTGGATCATCGCCGGCAGGTCGTACTCGACCATCTTCTCGTAGATCGGATACCAGTGGCGGTCGGTCAGCGGCGGGCTGGTCCAGTGACCACCCGACGGGTCCGGGTTCAGGTTCAGGCCGACGAAGCCGTATTCCTTGACGCATTTCTCGAGTTCGGCGATGCAGGTCTTGGGATCGACGCCCGGGCTCTGCGGCAGCATGGCTGCGCCGATGAAATTGTCCGGGAACAGTTCGCTGACACGGAAGCACAGTTCGTTGCAGATCGCGGCCCAGGTCGAGCTGGTCTCGAAGTCACCGACATGGTGCGCCATGAAGCTCGCGCGCGGCGAGAAGATGGTCAGGTCGGAGCCACTCTCCTTCATGAGCTTGAGCTGGTTGGTCTCGATCGACTCGCGCAGCTCGTCGTCGCTGATCTTCAGGCTCTTGGGATCGGGCTGCTGGCTCGGGTCCTTCAGCGCGGCGATCTGCAGGTCACGCCAGGCGCCCAGCGCGGCCGGCGCCGTGGTGTAGTGACCATGTACGTCGATGATCAGCGGCTTCTTGCTCATGGGGTTGAACTCCTCTTTCGGGATGGATATTGGCTGGCGAAATTGTGCGCGCGCACCGCCTGAGTCACAAGCCGCTGGCACGCTAGCTGCTAGAGAATTTTTGCATAACTCGGACAACGATATATAAAATCCTCAGATGGACCTCAAGCAACTCGAATATTTCGTGCGGGTCGCAGAACTCGGCAGCTTCACCCGCGCGGCGCACACGCTGCACATCGCCCAGCCCGCGCTGAGCCGGCAGGTGCGCCTGCTCGAAGTCGAGCTGCGGCAGAACCTGCTGCTGCGCAACGGGCGCGGCGCCACGCCGACCGAGGCCGGCTTGCTGCTGCTCGACCATGCGCGCGGCATCCTGCATCAGGTCGAGCGCGCGCGCGAGGACCTCGGGCGGGTGCGCGGCGCGCTGGCCGGCCATGTCGCCGTCGGGCTGCCGCCGACGCTGGCGCGGGTGCTGGCGGTGCCGCTGACACGAGCCTTCAGGCTCGAGCTGCCGGAGGCCAGGCTCTCGATCCGCGAGGGGCTGTCGACCAGCATGCAGGAAAGCCTGATCCAGGGCCGGCTCGACCTGGCGCTGCTCTACGATGCCGCGCCGCTGCCCGAGCTCGAGATCCTGCCGCTGTTCGAGGAGGAACTGCTGCTGGTGCAGGCCCGGCCGGCCGGCCTGCTGGAAGACCCGCCGCCGCCGCCGATCGCGCTGCGCGAGCTGGCCGAGCTGCCGCTGGTGATCCCGAGCCGACCCAACGCGATCCGCATGCATGTCGAGCGCGAACTGGCCGGCCTGGGCCTGCGGCCGACCATCACGCTCGAGATCGACGGCGTGCCGGCCATCCTCGATCTGGTGGCCGAAGGCATGGGCTACGCCTTGCTGCCGCGCAATGCGGTCTCGAACACGATCCGGCCCTCGGCCTACCAGATGCGCGCCATCAGCGATCCGCCGCTGCGGCCCCGGGTCGCGCTGGCATCCAGCGCGCAGCGGCCGGCCACGCTGACCCAGCAGGCCGCCGCCCGGCTGCTGCGCGAGCTGTGTGCCCGGGTGCTAGGCCAGCCAGCCCAGCTGCCTGAGCCACCAAAGCAGGCCGCTGAGCGTGAAAAAGGAAGCCGCCGTGGTGGCCAGTAGCGCGGCGGCGCTGATGCCCTCGTGGCCATGGCGCTGCGACAGGATGGTGTAGATGCCCATGATCGGCATGGCGCTGGTCAGCAGCACGGCGGTGCGCAGCTGCGGATCGGCCACCGGCACCAGCCAGGTCAGCACGAGCAGCATGATCAGCGGATGCAGCACCAGCTTGCCCAGCGTGATCTGCAGCACCGGCAACCCCATGCCGCGCAGCGACTGACCGGCCAGACTGCCGCCGATCACGAACAGCGACAGCGCGCCGCTGGCCTGGGCGAACATGTTGACCGTGCGCCCGACCAGCGGCGGCGGCGTCCAGCCCGCCAGCGAGGCCAGCAGGCCGGCGACGATCGCGATGATCATCGGATTGCGCGCCAGGCCCTTGAGCGTCCTGAGCACGACCCGCCCGGCCTGGCCCTTGTCGCCCCCGAGGTCGGCCAAGGCCAGCAGCAACGGGATCAGCAGCAGGTTCTCGACCATCATGTTGAGCGCCAGCCCGACGCCGGCGACCGACGAACCCAGCGTCAGCAACGCGACCGGATAGCCGACGAAGCCGCTGTTGGGGCAGGCCATTCCCATCGCGAACATGCTCGCATAGCCGAAGGACTGGCGCGCGAACCAGCGGGTCGCCAGCAGTCCCAGCCCGATGACCAGCAGACCGGCCAGCGCATAGGCCGCCATGTAGGAGGGGTTGAGGATCTCGCCCAGGCTGCGTGAGGCCAGCGAGTTGAACAGCAGCGCCGGCAGCGCCAGGTTGATCACGAACTTGCCGAACAGGCGCATGTCCGCCTTGGCGAACAGGCCCAGCCTGGTGCAGGCGTAACCGATCAGCACGGCCAGATAGATCGGCCCGGTGATGGACAGGATGGAAAGCATGGCGCTGATCCTAACCGAGAGCGGCTGACGCCAAGCCAGCCCGGGGCCGGGCAAGCTCCGGAGCACACGGACCGCTCCGGCCGCGGCAAACTGGGCTGCGAGCTGACATCGGCGGTTGCGGCACCTAGGGTAAACCTAGGGTTAACGATAGTTGATGTCTCAACCAAGCGGACATAAAGTTGCGCTCGCAACGGATTCACTTCCGATCGTTCCACTTGCCGGAGTTTTCATGAAGAACATCTACCCTCCCCTCGCTTCCCTGTCGGTTGCCATCGCACTGGCATTCGGTGCTTCTGCTGCGCAGGCACAGCAGGTCACGATCAAGTTCTCGCATTTCCTGGCCTCTAACTCCAACTTCCACAAGGGCGTCGCCGAACCCTGGTGCGCCGCGATCGAGAAGGACTCGGGCGGCAAGATGAAGTGCCAGCTCTACCCGGCGCTGCAACTCGGCGGCACCCCGCCGCAGCTGGCCGACCAGGCCAAGAACGGCGTCGCCGACGTGGTCTGGACCTCGCCGAGCTATTCGACCGGCCGCTTCCCGCGCACCGAGGCGCTCGAACTGCCGTTCTCGCTGCCCCCGGGCGGTGTGACCGGCGCCCGCGCGATGTGGGACTACACCCAGAAGCACGGCCTGGAAGACTACAAGGACTTCAAGCTGCTGGCCATCTTCAGCGGCACCAACGTCGTCATCAGCACCGCCAGCAAGCCGGTCATGTCGGCCGATGACCTCAAGGGCCTGAAGCTGCGCAGCCCGTCGCGCTTCACCTCGCTGTTCCTGAGCTCGCTCGGCGGCACGCCGGTCAACATGCCGGTCGCGGCCGTGACCGAAGGCATCTCCAAGGGCGTGATCGACGGCGCGATGGCACCGTGGGAGATCCTGCCGGCGGTCAAGATCGACGAGGTCACCAAGTACCACATCGAAGGACCCGCCAATCAGGCCGGCTTCTCGCAGACTCCGTTCACGATCCTGATGAACAAGAAGAAGTACGAGAGCCTGACGCCCGAATTAAAGGCCGTGATCGACAAAAACAGCGGTCAGACTCTGTCCGAGATGGCCGGCAAGGTCTGGGACAAGGGCAACGACGAGGCGCGCAAGAAGCTGGCCGCCCAGGGCAACAAGGTACTGGTCATCAAGGATGCCGAGTACAAGGCCATGGTCAAGGCCTCGGCCAGCGTCGAAGCCGACTGGATCAAGCAGGCAACGGCCAAGGGCCTGGACGGCACCAAGCTGGCAGCTGACGTCCACAGCATCGGCAACAAGTACCTCGGCAAGTGAGGCTGACGCGGGGCCCAGGCCTCGCGTGATTTACGGCTCGACCTGCAGCCTGGGGTCGGGCCTTCTTCTTGTGGCGCGACAGGATGTCGTGCTGTTTTCAAAATCCTTATCGGTTCATTCCCATGGCAGAACTCATTCCTGACGACCTGGACGCGCCAGCACCCAGGCGCACCGGCCTGGCCGGCCTGCTCGACACCGTGATCACCTGGTGGGCGCTCGCCGGCGGCATGGTCTTCGTCGCCCTCGTGATCATGTCCATCGTCTCCATCGTCGGGCGCAAGCTGTTCTCGCACCCGATCGAGGGCGACATGGAGCTCCTCATGATGGGCGCGGCGATCGGCTCGGCCGCCTTCCTGCCCGTCTGCGAGCTAGACGACAACCACATCAAGGTCGACGCCCTGACCACCTGGATGAGCGAGCGGGGCCGCGCCGTCCTCGACGTCATCGCCCACCTGCTGCTGACCATCGCCTCGGCCGTCATCACCTGGCGCAGCGCCCTCTACGTCGAGGAGTGCTACGAGAACATGGAAGTCTCGACCCTGCTGCTGATCCCGATCTGGCAGCCCGTGCTGCTGCTCGTGCCCAGCTTCGCGCTGCTGACCCTGGCCGCGCTCTACCGCGCCCGGCTTTCCCTGAACACCGCTGTTGGAGCCCAAAAATGAGCGGCATGGCTATTGGTCTTTCGATTTTCGCTGGCCTGCTGGTGCTGCTGGCGCTGCGCATCCATGTCGGCGTCGGCATGCTGATCGGCGGCGCCGCCGGCTTCATGGCCATGAACGACTGGGACTCCTCGGCCCTGCTGTTCACGCTCAACCACCTGGCCTACGCCCGACTGTCCAACTATGACCTGGCGGTGATCCCGCTGTTCATGCTGATGGGCCAGTTCGCCACCCATGGCGGCCTGTCCAAGGCGCTGTTCCGCTTCGCCGCGGCCTTCATGGGCCACTGGAAGGGCGGCCTGGCGATGGCCTCGACCGGTGCCTGCGCCGGCTTTGGCGCCATCTGCGGCAGCTCGCTGGCCACCGCCGCCACCATGGCCCAGGTCGCCCTGCCCGAGCTCAAGGCCCACGGCTACTCGGGTCGCCTCGCCACCGGCACACTGGCCGCCGCCGGCACCCTGGGCATCATGATCCCGCCCTCGGTGCCGCTCGTGATCTACGCCGTGCTGACCCAGGAGTCGATCGGCAAGCTGTTCATGGCTGCCGTCGTGCCGGGCCTGATCGCCATGACCGGCTACATGCTGGTCATCAAGCTGATCGTCACGCTCGACCCCAAGGCCGGCCCCGCCAGCGAAAAGCACAGCTGGGCCGAGCGCCTGACCGCCACCCTGGCCGTGCTGCCCGTCATGGGCGTGTTCGCCGTCGTCATCGTCGGCATCTACGGTGGCTGGGCCAACCCGACCGAGGCAGCCTCGATCGGCGCAGCGGCCTGCGGCGTACTGGCCATCCTGACCGGCGGCATGCGCTGGGAAGGCATCAAGAAGAGCCTGATCGGCACGGCCCATGCCACCGCCATGATTTTCCTGGTGCTGCTGGGCGCCGACCTGCTCAACTCCGGCCTGGCGCTGACCCAGCTGCCGACCGAGCTGGCCGACTGGGTCAAGAGCTCCGGCATGCCGCCGCTGCTGGTGCTGTTCGCGATCCTGGGCGTCTACGTGTTGCTGGGCTGCGTGATGGACTCGCTGGCCATGATCCTGCTGACGATCCCGATCTTCTACCCGATGGTCATGGGCCTGGAATTCTTTGGTATGAGCGTGCCCGACAAGTCGGTCTGGTTCGGCATCCTGGCGCTGATGGTGGTCGAGATCGGCCTGGTGCATCCGCCGGTCGGCATGAACCTGTTCATCATCCAGAAGCTGGCCAAGGACGTGCCCTACATGGAAACGGCCAAGGGCGTGATGCCGTTCCTGGCGTCGGACTTCATCCGCATCGGCTTCCTGGTCTTCTTCCCGGCCATCTCGCTCGGACTGGTCCACTGGATGGGATGAGCAGACGATGAGCAGCGAGCCGCGGGCCCAGCCAGCACTGAGGCGACATTTCACCTACCGCCTCAATACCCTGAGCAAGCTCAACGACATGATGAGCCAGGAGCTCTACCAGGCCGGCTCGGGATTGAGCCTGCCGGAGGCGCGTTGCCTGGCAGCGATCGGCTCCCAGCCTGGGCAGCTCACGGTCATGCAGCTCTCTTTCGAGGCCAACCTCGACAAGGCCCAGGTTAGCCGCACGACCAAGCTGCTGGTCGAACGCGGCCTGGTCTCCAAGCTGCCCAGCCCCGAGGATGGCCGTTGCGTGCAGCTCACGCTGACCGCCCTGGGCCGGCAATACTGGGAGCGGGTGATGCCGCTGATCCAGCAGCGCAACCAGGCGCTGCTGCAATGCCTGAGCGAGGCCGAGCAGGCCGCCCTGCTCGGCATGTTCGACCGCATGCTCGAAGAGGCGCGCCAGCAGATCCGCAGCGAAAGGCCAGGCGACTGAGACGGTTCGCGGGTCCCCGCCGTGCAACGGCAAGCAAGAAGGCATCGCTTGGCGATGCCTTCTTAGTATCCGGGGGCGGGAGCCGGGCTGAAAAAAACCGCCCCCGAAGGGGCGGCAAATTTTTGGAGCCATCCAGAAACGTTACGGTCAGAAGCTGTGCTTGATGCCCAGCAGATAGGTCGCATCTTTTTCGTCCGACTTGGCCAGGTCGGAGTCCACCTTACCGATCTCGGCAAACACCATGGTGCGCTTGCTCAGGGTGTACTCGCCACCAAAAGCCACCGCCTTGGTCGAGCTGCCGCCCTTGAACTTCTGGTCTTCATAGCCCAGCTTCAGACGGGCAGCCGACGTGATCGGAACGCGTACCGCCGTGCTCCAGCGCTCGGACTCAGGCGTGGTGCCGAAGGCGTCCACATGGGTGTAAGTCAGGCCGACTTTGGCAACATCGAAGTCATAGGCGCCCCCGACGGTCAGGACGTCCTTGCCCTCGGCGTTGTCCTTCGATGAAGGTGCCGTACCGGCATTCTTGGTGAAACCGACGCCCAGGGCCAGGGGTCCGCTGCGATAGCGCAACGCCACTTCCGTGGTGTTGACCTTGTTGCTGGTCATCTCGGCCTTGGGGACATAGGAGATGCCGGCCTTGAAGCCCTGGATTTCAGGGGTTTCATACATGAGGGTGCCGTTGTAGCGCGTCGGCGCATCCAGCGGACCACCATAGACGGTGGCACCCAGGCCCAGCGGGGTATAGATATCCAGCGCTGGACGCAGCAGAAAGTCCACCGGCCCCCAGAACCTGCCCATCGAGACCTCGCCAAACGCACCGCTCAAGCCCAGCTTGGTGTTGGCGAAATAGTCATGGCCGTTGCCGGTAGACCCGGTATCCGGGTTGAAGCGGTAATTCAGCAGGACGTTGGCCTTGAGGCCGCCGCCCAGGTCTTCTGTCGTGCGGATCGTATAGTGGTTGCCAGCCGCATCGAGGTTATCGATGCCAGTCTTGGACGGCGTGCCGTCGGCCTTGGCCGAAGACTGCTTCAATCCGATCACCACGCCACCCGAGAGGATCGCGTTGGATTGAGCCATGGCGCAGGTCGATGCGAACAAGGCCAGCAAGGGAAGAATACTTTTTTTCATACATGTCTCCTGTCGATGTTTTTAGCGAGAAATCCAGATGGATATTTGAGAAATCACATGAATCAGCCACCCTCCATGAGTTGAAAACCTATCTCCCCGTGAAATTGGGCTTGCGCTTTTCAGCAAACGCCTGGCGCCCCTCCAGGAAATCCTGACTGGATGCAGTCAGGGCTTCCCTGTTTCTGATCGCCTCGATATCGAAGTTTCTGTGCGATATCTCCAGGATGGACCGCTTCGTCAACTGGGCCGCCAATGGCGCCAGATCCCTGATTTTTGACACCAGGTTCTCGACAGCAGCCGACCAGGACTTTTCAGGAAAAACTTCCGTCAAGAACCCCACCCCCTTCAGCGTTTCAACCGGTATGGCTTGTGCAGTCAGGAATGCTCTGAGCGTCATTGACTGGCCCAGCCTGGCAACGTATCTTTTCAGTCCTGAAGGGTAGTAATGAAGTCCCAATGCTGCAGCAGGCATGCGAAACTCTGCACCTTCCAGCGCAACGCCAATATCGCAAGCCAGCAAGATGTCGGTAGCCCCGCCATAGACGCTGCCGTTGAGGGCACACACCGTGATCGGTCGCATCGACGCAATCGCATCAGGTATTCTTGAGAACAAATCAGGGACTGCATCCTCTGCCTCGAAGCCACCGATGTGGTAGCCGGCACTGAATACCGGCTTGCCCTGACCTGTTGTATTGGCGGCGGTGGCGATCCCGTCCTCGATGACAAGAAGGGGGCTGGTTGACGCTGGGGCTGTGGTTTCCATGGCTGCCTACAGCTCCTTCAATTCCAGCCGTAGACGGCCATGGTGGACTCGCCCCGGCGCAGGCGCTCCAGGATGGCGGCCTCGTCGGCTTCGCGTTTCAGGCTGGCGGCAACGACCTCGGCCGCCTGGGCTTGAGGAATGACCACCACGCCGTCGCTGTCGCCCACCACCAGATCACCGGCATGGACCACCACCTGGCCCAGCGTGACCGGATAGTTGATCCAGCCGATGGCGCCGAAGTCCTTGCCGGTGCCCTGGATGCACAGGCCACGGGCAAACACCGGAAAGCCAAATTCACCCAGCAGCGCACCGTCGCGCACGCAGCCATCGATCACCAGACCGGCCAGGCCGCGCACCTGGGCCATGGTGGTCATGATCTCGCCCCAGTAACCATGCTCATGGGCACCGTTGGCATAGACCACCATCACATCGCCGGGTTGCGCCAGCTCCAGGGCCCGGTGCAGCCACAGGTTGTCGCCAGGCGGCGAATGCACGGTCAGCGCCGAACCGGCAAACCTGAACTGCGGCGCCACCGGCTTGATGGCAGACGGCAAGGCGCCGATCTTCTTGCCGGCTTCATGCAGGGTAGCCGTCGGCAGCTGCGCGGCGTGGGCAATCAGTTCGGCGGGCAGGCGCGCCACCTCGAGCCGGGTGGTCAGGGCGGGGTCGTGGCGTTTCATGCGCCCTCCCGGGTTTGCAGGCTGTGGTACTTGTTGAGCTGGCGCGCTTCATCGAGGCGCATGCCGCCACGCGCGGCTTCGCGAATGCGGCTTTCTGCCGCCTCGATTGCCTCGGCCACCTCCAGCACACGGTCCTCGTGCTCCTTCGGGATCACCACCACGCCGTCGGTGTCCCCCTTGAGGATGTCACCCGGCGCGACCCGGGCACCGCCGATGTTCACCGGCACCCCCGTGGCCTCGACCTGCACCCGGTCCTTGCCGGTACGCATCCAGTGGTCGATCGAGAACACCGGATAGCCCAGCGACAGGCACAGGTGGGTGTCGCGGTTGATGCCGTTGATGACGGTGCCGGCAATGCCGCGCCGGTGCGCGATCTCGGTCAGGATGTCGCCCCACACCGTACAGTCCTCGCGGCCGTTGTTGTCGAGCACCACCACGCTGCCGGGTGCGACGTCGTCGATGTAGTCGCCCACCGTGCCGCAGGGCTTGGCAGCCGGCCCGTACTTGAGCGTCCAGGCCCGGCCGGCCATGCGGAAGTCGCTGCTGCGCGGCTTGATCTTGTAGCACTGGCCCAGGATGCCCAGCTTGTCGAGCGCATCGCTCAGCGTGGGGGTGTCGAGTTTGGCGGCGCGCGCCACGTTCTTGTCTTGGATATCGCTCATCTTCATTGCTCCAGCATCTGTTCGTAATTGCCACCCATGACCTCGCCGATCGGCGTCCCGGCCAGGATGGCCTTGGCCATGGCAGCCTCCTTGGCGACGATGGTTTCGGCCGCCTCCAGCACCTGTTCGATCCGGGACGCGGCGATCACGATGACCGCGCTGCGGTCGGCCAGCAGGTAGTCGCCCGGCTGGACCGTGACCTGGCCACCCTGCTCGGCGCCGAGCGTGACGGGCACCTGGGTGCCGAGCTCGACCACGCGGCCGCGGGCGGTGCGCGAGGTCAGGCTGCGGCTGTAGATGGGAAATTCGTAGCCGATGGCCTCATCCACATCGCGCAGCGGTCCGTCGGCCACCACGCCCGCAATGCGGCGCATCTTGGCGCCCAGGGTCAGCAGTCCGCCCCAGCAGCCGGCTTCCAGGCCGCTGCGCTGCTCGACCACGATGATGTCGTCGGGGCCGGCTTGCTCGATCGCGCGGCAGCCCAGGTGCCTGGGCGGGCCCGGCGGCGGCTGGCCAGGACCGACCTTCATGGTCACGGCACGGCCGGCGATGCGGCTGTTGCCGCCAGGGCCGGCGCTGCGCAAGGGCAGCCCGGTGACCGCGCCGGGCAGACCCAGCTTGTCGAGGGCGTCGGAGACCGCGCAGGCATCGAGCCGGCGCAGGCGTTGGATATTCGGGTCGCTCATGTCTAGGGCTCCTCTAGGTCAGGCAAGGGGTTTCCAGGCGGCAAAGGCCAGCCCGGTGCCGGTCAAGGCCGGGGTGCGGTAGCCGGGCTGGTACTCGACCCAGTCCAGGTCAAGATCGCGCGCCAGCTCGCCGACCACCAGCCAGTTGCGGATTTCGGAGCTGCCGGCTTGCAGCAGCTTGGGGTCGAGCGCCGCCAGGGCGGCACTGTCCTTGTTCCGGATCGCGCCGAGCACCTGCAGGTCGAGCGCTTCATCGACCACGAAATGGCTCAGGCCGCCGGAGGCGATCACGCCCACGCGCAGGTCCTCGGGCCAGGCCGCGATCAGCTCGCGCAGCGCTGCCCCCAAGGCCACGCAGCGGCGCGGCGTCGGCTGGTTCGGCGGATCGAAGGTGTTGAGGATGACCGGGATCACCGGCAGCTCATGGTCTTGCAGCAGGCGGCGGTGCACGAACTGGAAGGCATGGCCCTCGAACTGGCCCGGCGTCAGGCCGTCCATGGCCGCGATGTCGAAGTCGCGCTCGCAGAGCTGGCGGATCAGCCATTCGGCCAGGTCCTGCTTGACCGGGTAGTCGCGGTCCTGCTCGGGTTCGTGGCGCCACATGCGCGCCGACTTGACCCAGCTGTCGCTGGGACTGGCGGGTTCGCGCGCCGTGTTGCGGATGGTCGCGCCGTAGTAGATCGCGATGGCCGGGTTGTTGCTGGTATGGAACAGCTCGGTCTGGTCATCGCCCACGATCAGCAGCAGGTCCAGCCGCGCCGCCTTGATGCGTTCATGCAACTGGTCCATCGCGGCTTCGGCGGCGTCGTAGCGCTCGCTCATCTTGTCAGGCGTGACCATGGCCGCGCTGCCGGCCGGTGCCGCGGCCAGCAGCGCGGCGTAATCGGTCTTGTTGCCCTGCTTGTCGTAGTAATGGGCGTTCTTGGGGTCGATCAGCTTGAAGTGGTGCTGCCAGTCCTCGCGCTGCGAGACCAGCATGATGCTGTGCGATGAGCCGAAGGCTGCAACGAGTTGTGCCATGTCAGGGTCCTGTGAATCAATGGGCTGCGCAAGGGTCGCTAACGGGTCGGGTCGGGTCGCGTCACACCACGAAACGGGTGCGCAGTTCGGCGATCTGGGCCGGGCTGTAGCCCAGGCCGGTCAGGATCTGCTCGGTCTGGTCTCCCTGCCGGGGCGCGGCGGTCAAGGGGCCGCTCTGGCGCGGGTAGCGCGAGAAGTTCATCGGCAGGCCAACGACCTCGATGTCCCCCAGTTCGGGGTGCTGCATCGTGCGGGCGATGCCCAGATGCTTGACCTGCGGGTCCTCGAACATCCGGTCCACCGAGTAGATCGGGCCGCAGGGCACGCCCGCCTTGAGCAAGATGTCGGTCCACTCGCCGGTGCTGCGCTGCCTGAAGGCCGCCGCCACGGCCGAATTGACCCGGGCGCGGTTCTGCACCCGTTCGGGATCGCTGCCAAGACCAGGCTCGTCGATCAGCTCGGGGATCTCGAGCGCGACGCACAGGCGCCTGAACATCGTGTTGCCGATCGCGGCCAGGTTGATATAGCCGTCACGGGTCTGGAACACGCCGGTCGGCACGGTCAGCGGATGCTCGTTGCCGGTGGTGACGGGCACCTTCTTGTCGATCAGCCATTGCGCGGCCTGGAAGTCCAGCATCGCGATCTGCGACTCCAGCAGCGAGGTCTGCACCCACTGCCCCTCGCCGGAGACTTCGCGTTCGAGCAAGGCGGCCATGATGGCCTGGGCACAGAAATGGCCGGAGCACAGGTCAGCGATCGGGATGCCGACCCGCATCGGGCCGTCCTCGGGCCGGCCGGTCACGCTCATCAGGCCGCCCATGCCCTGGGCGATCGAGTCGAAGCCCGGCCAGTTGGCATAGGGGCCGTCCTGGCCAAAGCCCGAGATGCTGGCATAGACCAGTCGCGGATTGATCTGGCGCAGTTGATCCGGGCCGATGCCGAGGCGGTACTTGACGTCGGGCCGGTAGTTCTCGATGAAGACATCGGCGGTCTTGACCAGCTCGTGCAGGATGGCCAGCCCTGCGGGCTCCTTCATGTTGAGGGTCAGGCTTTCCTTGTTGCGGTGCAGGTTCTCGTAGTCGGCGCGGTTGTGATCGCGGCCGCCGATCATGTCGTCGCCCCCCGGTGCACCGGGCGGGATCTCGAGCTTGATGACGCGCGCGCCGAGGTCGGCAAAGGTGCGGATGGCGGCAGGGCCGGCCCGCACGCGCGAGGCATCCAGGATCGTCAGGTGCGACAGCGGGCCCTTGCGAGCGGTATCGGAAGCATTCATGGCAGCGGTCTCCATCAGGCCGGGGTGAACATGGGCACGGCGTGGCCGCCTTGCGAGGGCTTGAACAGGACCCGAACGGGGTCGCCGATTCGGACCTGGGCCGGGTCGCAGTCGACCAGGTTGGTCATCAGGGTCACCCCCTCGTCGAGGGTGACGAAGGCCAGGGTGTAGGCGGCGTCGCCCTGCCCCATGGTGCTGAAGGAATAGACGCTTCCGGTGCCCAGGGCGTCTTGCCAGACGGTGTCGCTGCTCAGGCAATGCGGGCAGATGTCGCGCGGGTAATGGTGGAACTGGCCGCAGCTGTTGCAACGCTTGACCAGCAGCCGCCCCTCGTCGGCAGCGCTCCAGTAGGCCTGGGTCTCGGGCAGGACCTGGGGTGCAGGTATTTTTCTCATGTCAGACACGCTCCAGGATCAGGGTGCCGGCGGTGTGGCGCGAGGCCAGCGCGCCGCCAATGCCGTTGGCCAGGGCCAGCGTGCAGTCGGGCACTTGCACGGCCGGGTGCGCCTCGCCACGCAGCTGGCGCACCGCTTCGATGACCTTGGTCATGCCGCCACGGTTGGCCGGATGGTTGTTGCACAGGCCGCCGCCATCGGTGTTGAAGGGCAGCTTGCCCACCCCCGAGATCAGGTTGCCGTCCATCACGAAGCGGCCGCCCTCGCCCTTGTGGCAAAAGCCCAGGTCTTCGAGCTGCATCAGCACCGTGATCGTGAAGCTGTCGTAGAGCGAGGCGTACTGAATGTCCGCCGCCGTCAGGCCGGCTTCGGCAAACGCCAGCGGGCCGGACCAGGCCGCTGCCGAGTAGCTCAGGTCCATCTGCCCGCCCATGCCGTGCTTGAGCGCTTCGCCGGTGCCGCGCACCATCACCAGCGGGCGACCGCTCTGGCGTGACAGTTCGCGGGCAATCTCGGGTTTGGCGACGATCAGGGCACCGCCGCCGTCGCTCATGACGCAGCAGTCCAGCCGGTGCAAGGGGTCGCTGACCAGAGGCGAGTTGACGACCTCCTCGACCGTGACCCGCTTGCGCAGCATGGCGTTCGGGTTGTGCTGGGCATGGTGCGAGGCAGCAACCTTGATCCAGGCCAGCTGCTCAGCCGTGGTGCCGAATTCGTGCATGTGGCGCTTGGCCACCATCGCGTACAGGTTCTGGGTCGCGGGGCCATAGGGCAGCTCGAACGCCAGCTCGGGGGCATCCGGATCGGGGGCCTTCAATGCGGTCCTGGGCGGACCGGATTTGCCCGGTGCCCCCGCTGCTGCTACAGCCGCCGCCCTGGCCTCCTCCATCATGGCGCGCGGCCGCCCAGCCAGGGTGACGAGGGCAATGTTGCAGCGCCCGGCCGCAATCGCCTCGGCCGCATGCGCCACATGCAGGATCGGTGCCGAGCCGCCGCACTCGGTCGAATCGACATGGCGCAGCTTCAGACCCAGGTACTCGGCCACGGTGGCGGTGCCCAGGCCCGGCGCATCGCCAGCACAGAAATAGCCGTCGATATCGGTCTTGCTCAGACCCGCATCCTCCAGCGCGCCCTTGGCCACGTCGGCATGCAGGCGCAGCACCGACAGATGGGTCGCCAGACGCGTCGGGTGCTCGTAGGCGCCGACAATGGCCGCCTTGCCGTTCAAGCTCATGGTGTGGTTCTCCGTGACGGCCATCTCATTGCTCGGGCGTGAAGCCAGTGGCCTTGATGATCGGGCCCCAGTAGGCCAGCTCCTTGCGCTGGATCTGGTCCATCTCGGCGGCGGGGCGGAAGTCGGGACTCAGCGTGGCCTTGTTGATCAGGGTGTCGCGCACCTCGGGCAGGTCCAGCGCGTACTTCAGCGCGTTTTGCACCCGCTCCAGCATCGGCCTGGGCGTCTTGGCCGGGGCCCACATGCCGGTCCAGGCGTCGCCGGCATCGACCTTGATGCCCTGCTCGATGAAGGTCGGCACGTCGGGCAGCAGCGGCGAGCGCTTGGCACCGAACACGCCCAGCAGGTTGACTTTTCCCGCCTTCTGGTGCGGCAGGATGTCGCCGGCCGTCATGATGCCGGCCGGCACCTGGCCGCCCAGCAGGTCGGAGACCAGCGGACCGTTGCCACGATAGGGCACCACCTGCAGGTTGATTCCGATGGTCGTGCCCAGCTGCACGCCGGTGAAGTGGGTGTGACCGCCCGCACCCGCGGAGCCGAACGTCGTGTGGTTCGGGTTGGCCTTGACCCAGGCCACATAGTCCTTGGCGGTCTTCAAGCCGGCTTGCGCCTTGACGGCCAGCACCAGGGGGTAGGAGGCGATCATCCCGACCGGGGTGAAGTCGGTCAGCATGTCGTAGCGGAGCACCGCGGTCGGGTACAACAAGGTCTGGAACACCGGCGTGGCGTTGGGCGCGATCATGTAGGTCAGGCCGTCGCTGGGCGCCCCCTTGAGGGCCTGGGCCGCGATGCGCCCGCCCGCTCCGGGCTTGTTCTCGACAATGATCGTGTGCTTGAGCACGGTGGACATCTTGTCCGCCAACAGGCGGGCCATGGTGTCGGTCGATCCTCCGGGCGGGAAACCAACCAGGAACTTGATCGGCGGGTCGGACTGGGCCTGTACGCCGAGGGCACTGCCGAGCAGCATGGCTGCCGTCAACGCTGTGAAGATTTTGCGCGTGATCATCTTTGTCTCCTGATTGTTTTTTGTCGGCAAGCTGTCATCAATTGGCTTGATGGGTGGCCAGCCGCTGCAGGTGCCAGGCGGCATCGCCAAACAGCTGGCCAATGACCATCAGCCTCTTGCTGTAGTGACCGACGCGGCATTCGTCCGTCATTCCCATGCCGCCATGCAACTGGATGGCGGCCAGGCCGATCTGGCGCCCCTGCTGGCTGGCAAAGGCCTTGGCCGCTGACACGACGCGACGGCGTTGTGCGATGTCATCGCCCTGCACTGCCGCCGCCGCGGCACAGGCCATCGACTTGAGTTGCTCGAGCGCGATCGCCATGTCGGCCATGCGGTGCTGCAGCACCTGGAACTTGGCCAACGGGGCGCCGAATTGCTTGCGGGTGCGCAGGTGATCGGCGCTGTGGACCAGCAAGGCTTCGACGGCACCGGCGGCCTCGGCACACAGCGTGGCGTTGGCGGCATCGAGCACCGCCTCGATCGCGTCGGCCGCCTGGCCGGGCTCACCGAGCAGTTGCCCGGCGTCCAGCTCGACCTGGTTCAGGCTGATGTGGGCGGCGCGGCGACCATCGAGGGTGTCGAAGCCCTGCACCTGCACGCCAGGGGTGTTGGCATCGAGCGCGAACACGCTGAGCCCTTGGCGATCGGCGTCAGCGCCCGAGGTGCGCGCGACCACCAGCAACAGGTCCGCCGTGTCGCCATGCAGCACCAGGGTCTTGCGACCGTCGAGGAGGTAGCCCTGGGCGCTGCGGCTGGCCCGGGTCTGGACCCGTTGCCAGTCGTAGCGGGCCCCCTGCTCCTGCAGCGCCAGCGCCGCCTGGCGCTCGCCACTGGCCAGGGCGGGCAGCCACTGCTGCTGTTGCGACGAGTTGCCCAGGCGGGCCAGCAACTGGCCCGCCATCACGGTATGGGTCAGCCAGGCGCCACCGCCCAGGGCACGCCCGAGCTCCTGCGCCACCAGCATCAACTCCACGGCGCCCTGCTCGCTGCCGCCCAGGTCGGCGGCAAACGGCAGGCCCAGCAAGCCGAGCTCGGCCATGGCTTGCCAGCGCTGGCGGCCTTGTGCCGCCGTCTCGGGGTTGCCCCGCTGCTCGGCGGGATATTCGCCGGCGCAAAAGCGCTGCACGGCGTCGCGCAAGGCCAGGTGGTCATCGTTCAGGGAAAAATCCATCGTCTTGTCCTCGTTTGCTGTTCAGTAGGCGTCCAGCGTGGCGCGGGCGATCAGGTTGCGTTGCACCTCGTTGGTGCCGCCGTAGATCGTGACCTTGCGCGAATCCAGGCAGTTGGCCGCCAGCGCGACCAGGTCAGCCTCGACCGCGGCCTGGTCGAGGTGCTCGAGCTCCTGCGCGGCCAGCGAGAAGGGCACAGCATCCGGGCCGGCGATGTCGACCAGGGTTTCATAGATGGCCTGGCGCAGTTCGGTGCCGCGCACCTTGAGCATCGACGCCTCGACGCCGGGGGTGCGGCTTTGCTGGTGCGGGCTGAGCAGGCGCAGCGCGGTGAACTCGAGCGCCATCAATTCGACCTCGAACTGCGCCAGCCGAGCTTGCAGCAGCGGGTCGTCGCCCAGGCCTTGCTGACGGGCCAGCTGGTGGGCGCGGACCAGTTGCTGCTTGCAGGAGCCGATGCCCGCGATGCCGGTGCGCTCGTGGCCCAGCAGGTACTTGCCGTAGGACCAGCCCTGGTTCAGTTCACCGACCAGGTTCTCCACCGGGACGCGAACGTTGTCCAGATAGCACTCGTTGAGGTCGGCGCCGCCTTCGAGCATGCGGATCGGCCGCACGGTCAGGCCGGGCGACTTCATGTCGATCAGCAGGAACGAGATCCCTTCCTGCGGCTTGCTGGCCTGGGGATCGGTGCGCACCAGCGCGAACATCATCGAGCACCAGTGGGCGTAGGAGGTCCAGACCTTGTGGCCGTTGACGACGAAATGCCTGCCGTCGGGCTCCAGCACCGCGGTGGTTCGCACCGCTGCCAGGTCGGAGCCCGCTCCGGGCTCGGAGAAACCCTGGGCCCACCAGGTGTTGCTCTGGCGGATGTCGGGCAGGTAGCGGCGTTTCTGCTCCTCGGTGCCAAAAGCCAGCAGCACCGGGCCCAGCATCTGGATGCCGCTGGCGATGATGCGCGGGGCGCCGCCAAGCTGGGTCTCCTCGTCAAAGATGTAGCGCTGCACATGGGTCCAGCCGGGGCCGCCGTGCTCGGCGGGCCAGCTGGGCGTGAGCCAGCCGCGTGCTTCGAGGATGCGGAACCAGGTCACGTAGTCCTCGTGCTCGATCCGCAGGCCAAGCTCGACCTTGCGCTTGATGTCCGCCGGCAGCTGCTGGCGCACGAACTCGCGCACTTGCAGGCGAAAGGCGTCTTCCTCGGGGGTGAATTGCAGTTTCATGCTTGTCGTTTCCTGGTCCGGTGACTGGGGGGATCGGGGTCAGGCCGGCCGGACCACAACCAGCGCATCGAGGGCCAGCACGGCTTGTGCCGCGCCGCAGGGGTAGGCCACCAGCGGGTTGATGTCGATTTCGCTGATGGCCGGGTTGGCCCGCATCTGGGCCCCCAGCAGGGCCACCGCCTGGGCAATCGCAGCCAGATCGACCGCGCTGGCGCCGCGGATGCCCTGCAGCACCGCGGCCGCCTTGAGACGACCGAGCTCGACCACGATGTCCGCCTCGGCCATGTCGGCCGGGATCAGTCGCACGTCCTTGAGGGCCTCGATCCAGATGCCGCCCAGCCCCACCAGCACCACCGGACCCCAGTCCGCGTCGCGCTTGGCGCCGACCACCAGCTCGAGTCCGCGTGGCCCCATGGCTTCGACCAAGGCACCGTCGAGCTGGAGTTCGGGCCGGTGTCGCGCCACGTTGGCAAACAGTTTGTCCCACCCGGTGCGCAGCGCAGCCTCGTCGGCCAGGCCGACCAGCACCCCGCCGACATCGCTCTTGTGCGGCAGTTCGCTGGCCTGGGCCTTGAGCACGACCGGAAAGCCGATGGCTTGTGCAATGCGCACCGCCTCATCGACAGCGCGGGCCAGGCCACCGGCAGGCACCGGCAGGCCAGCGGCCTGGAGCCAGGCCTTGCCCTGGTATTCGGCAAAGATGCCGTTCGGCGGCACCGCGCCAGGCAGCGGCAGTGCGGGCGGGTGGGCGGACTGGGCGCGTGCGGCGCGTTGCAGCGCCTCGCCATACTGGGCCACCCGCTTGAGCGCTCGCAGCGCCCGGTCTGCAGAGCGGAACAGGGGCAGGCCGCTGGCATTGATGGCCTCGATGAAGAAGGGCTCGACCGGACTGTCGTCACCCGTCAGCACCAGCACCGCCGGTTTGCTGGCCCTGGCCACCGTGGGGACGATATGCTCGGCCTTGTCCTTCTGCGCCACCACGGGCCCGACGGGTATCGCCAGCACGATGCTGCCAATGCCCTCGTCCTCGAGCAGGGTCAGCAGCAGCTCGCCCACGATCGCGGGGTTGCGCACGCTCACGGTGGTGTAGTCGAGCGGGTTCTCCGCCACCGCGTAGGCCGGCAGCATGGCGGTCAGCTTGTCGACGACCGGCTGGCTCAGAGCCGGCAGGTCCAGGCCCAGCTCGTCGCAGAAGTCCAGCGCGATGTTCTTCATGGCGCCCGAGCCGGTCATGAAGGCGGTGCCTCCGGCGGGCGGCTGCGGATAGCGCAGCAGCACCGCAGTCACGTCCAGCAGTTCATCGAGGGAATCGACCGTCACCACCGCCTCGCGGCGCAGGCAGGTCATGGCGGTGGCGTGGTCGCCAGCCAGGGCGCCGGTATGGGATTGCGCCGCCTCGCGGGCGCGGGCACTGCGGCCCGGCATCAGCAGCACCACCGGCTTGCCAGCCAGTCGCGCCTGCGCCGCCAGTTGCATAAAGCGTTGCGGCTGGCGGATCTGCTCCACGTAGACCGTGATGGTGCGGATCTGCTGGTCGGCAATGTAGGCCGCCAGCACATCCTCCACGCAGACCGACACTTCATTGCCGGTGGAAAACACGCAGGCCACCGGCACGCCCCGGCCCAGCAGCGCGTCGCGCAGGTTGGCCGCCATGAAACCGCTTTGCGCCACGATGCCGATGCCCGGACGGGTTTCACGCTCACGCGCGGCCAGGGGCTCGAAGGTGATCGGAACGCCGGCGGCCAGGTTGCTGAACCCCATGCAGTTGGGTCCCACCAGCGTGATGCCGGCTGCTGC
>JAPLPQ010000032.1 GCA_026400105.1 Burkholderiales bacterium | reverse complement strand
TCGGAGCCTTTCTCGAGCACGCAGACGTTGATCTCGCTGCCTTTTTCAGCGGCGAGCTGCTTCAGGCGGATCGCGGTCGCCAGGCCGGCCGGGCCGGCGCCCACGATCACCACGTCGTATTCCATCGCCTCGCGCGGGCCGAACTGCTCAAGCAGGTAGTTGGGGGTTTTCATTGCGATATCTCCTTGATCTGGTGGTGACTCAGCCCAGCAGCCGCGCCAGGTCGCCGCGCACGAAGCCGTGGCCGACGATGGCGGCCAGGCCGTCGATCTCCTGTTCGAGCTCGGCGCGATCCTGCTGCTGGGCCCAAAACACCGGGCCGCCCTCCCAGCGCGGGAAACCGTAGCCCTGCACCAGCACCACGTCGATGTCGCTGGCACGCACCGCGACGCCTTCGGCCAGCAGCAGCGCGGCCTCGTTGACCATGGCCAGCAGCGCGCGGCGGCGGATCTGCTCCGGGCTCAAGGGCTGGCGCGTGAGGCCGCGCTCGGCGCTGGCCTGCTCGATGATGGCGCGCACGGTCGCGTCGGTCGAACGCTGCTGCTTGCCATCCGGATAGGCGTAATAGCCGGCGCCGGTCTTGCGCCCGAGCCGGCCCTGCTCGCAGAGCCGATCCAGGATCGCGACATAGCGCTCGCGCGGATCGCGCGTTTCGGCCTGCGCCTTGCGCATGCGCCAGGCGATGTCCAGGCCCGACAGGTCGGCGACCGCGAACGGGCCCATCGCAAAGCCCATGCCGGTCAGGGCCTGGTCCACCTCCTCGGGCCAGGCACCGTCCTCGAGCATGAACTCGCAATGCTTGCGGTAGGCGTTGTAGACGCGGTTGCCGATGAAGCCGAAGGCATTGCCGCACAGCACCGGCAGCTTCTTGAGCCGGCGACCGAGCTCCATGCCGGTGGCCAGCACGTCGGGCGCGGTATGAGCGCCGCGCACCACCTCGAGCAGCTTCATGATGTTGGCCGGGCTGAAGAAATGCAGGCCCAGCAGGTCCTGCGGCCGCGTGGTGACCTGGGCGATCTGGTCGACGTCGAGGTAGGAGGTATTGGTCGCGAGCACGGCACCGGCGCGGGCGTGCGCATCGACCTTGCGGAACACCTCCTGCTTGACGGCCAGGTCCTCGAACACGGCTTCGATCACCAGATCAGCGCGGGCCAGCTCGGCCCAGTCCAGCGTGGTCTGCAGGCGGGCCTCGGCGGCGGCGGCGACGGCCGCCTTCATCTTGCCGGCCGTGACGCGAGCGCTGTAATGGTCGCTGATGCGCTGGCGGCCGCGCTCGAGCGCCGCGCCATCCTGCTCGAGCAGGGTCACGCCCAGGCCGGCGTCGAGCGCGCTGATCGCGATGCCGGTGCCCATGGTGCCGGCGCCGATCACGGCGATCTGCTGCAGCGGGCGCGGCGTTGCCTGCAGCTCGGCGGGCAGCTTGCTCGCCTCGCGCTCGACCTTGAACTGGTAGCGCAGCGCGCGGGCCTGGGTCGTGGGCACCAGGCCCAGGAACAGCTGGCGCTCGCGCGCCAGGCCCTGCTCGAACGGCGCGGCGGTGGCTGCGACAGCGTCGAGCACGGCGGAATAGGCCGGCTGCAGCCGCTGGCGCGCATTGAGACCGGCCCTTGCCTGCTCGACCTGGGCCGCCACGCGGTCGGCGTCGAGCTGGCGGTCGCGCGCACGCGGCAGCTGGGCGCCCAAGGCGGCAAGCTGGCTGGCACGCGCGCAGGCGGCGGCCAGCAGATCGCCGGCCACCACCTGGTCGAACAGGCCGCTGTCGGCCAGCTGGCTGGCGCTGCGCGGCAGGCCCGACAGGATCATCTCGAGTCCGGTCGTGACACCGACCAGGCGCGGCAGGCGCTGGGTGCCGCCCGAACCCGGGATCAGTCCCAGGCTGATCTCGGGCAAGCCGACCTTGGCGCTCGCGAGCGCGACACGGCCGTGACAGCTCAGGGCCAGCTCGAGGCCACCGCCGAGCGCGACGCCTGCAATCGCGGCGACGACCGGTTTCGGGCAGGACTCGAGCCGGGCCAGCAACTCAGGCAGAATCGGCTCGGCCAGCTGCTTGGGGCTTCCCATCTCGCTGACGTCGGCGCCAGCGGAAAAGGCCTTGTCGTTGCCGACCAGCACGATGGCGCGGATGCCGGGGTCGGCCACGGCGGCCGCCAGCGCATGGGCGATCTGGCTGCGCAGCGCGTGGCTCAGGCTGTTGACAGGGGGATGATCCAGGGTGATGACGGCAATGTCTTGCTGGTGTTGGAAAGTTGTCACGGTCGGGCCTGCGTAGATGAAGTCGGAAGATGGGGTCGTCCCAGAAAGCCCGGGAAACGGTACAATTATGTCAACAAGTTGATATAATTTCCATGGGAATCACCCCAGGGAATACCCTAATCAAAATCCGACAAGAAAACCATTCTCATGGTCAATCAACGCCATTCCCTAGAATCTGCTCGCATTGAACTGGCTAACCGGCTGTTCTTCAAGCTCTATCAATGCGCCAACCTGTTGCATAAAACAGGCACCAAAGCGGTCGAAAGCGAGGGCTTGACCACGCAGCAATGGGCGATACTGGGCGCCCTGTCGCGGCCCGAGGTCAGCGCGGGAATGAGCATGGGCGACCTGGCCCGCTACCTGATGGTGAGCCGGCAGAACCTGTCGGGCGTGCTGGGCCGGATGGAGCGCGATGGCCGGATCGCGGTGGTGCAGGACACGCGCGACCGCCGCTCGCGCCTGATCCGGATCACCGACGAAGGCTGGGTGGTCTGGCGCGACCAGGCCAAGCCCAAGATCAACGCCTACTACGAGGCGGCGCTGGAAGGTTTCTCCTTCAGCGACCTGACCCATACCTCGCATTACCTGCTCAAGCTGCTCGACAACATGGAGCGCATCGACCACGGCAGCGAGGCGCCGGAGCAGGAAGCCGACCCCGACCGGGAGACTGATCCGGTCTGATCCAGTCTGAACCGGCCGGATGGTGGCGGCGGTGGCGGCTCAGGCGGCCTTGACCGCCAGCACCGGACAATCCACCGTCATCAGCAGGTCCTGCGCCACGCTGCCCAGGATCAGCTTGCCGACCGCGCTGCGCTTGCGCAGGCCGATGATCAGCACCGAGACGCCCAGGGCCTGGGCCATCTGGTCGATTTCGGTCACCGCGTCCTTGCCGCGCACGAACTGCTTGAATTCGGTCTCGAGGCCGGAGGCCGCCAGCAGCTGCTCGACCCGCTCGACATCGGCGACATCGGCGCGGGATGGGTCCTCCTGCCGGCCACCCGGACTCGCGTTGACCACCACCAGCCGCTCCTGGCGACGTTTCGCGATCTCGAGTCCCTTGTCCAGGGCGGCCTGGCCCTCGGGACGCGGCACATAGGCTACCAAAATGGTCATCTTCTGTTACTCCTTGAATCGATGTTGAAGTGGCTGGACAATCGTAACCGCACCGCCTGGAAGGCCAGCAACCGGCAAAGGCGCAAGCCTCTGCCGGTTCGCTCACTCGGGACGATGGATTACATCTTGCACAGCGGCGAGGCAGCCGGCACGATGGAAGCGGGATAGGTCTGCTCGATCACCTGGCGCAGCGAGCCATCGACCATCTTGACCCGGCCGACATAGTTCGGCAGCAGCAGCTGGTTGTCGGCCGCGCGCAACTGGACCTTGCCGTAGAGGGTATCGAGCATCTGGCCACGCAGCGCCTTGGTCACTTCCTCGGGCTTGACGCTCTTGGAGAGCTTGACGCCCTCGAACATCACCTGGACCCCGTTGTAGGCCTGGCCCTCGACATCGGTCGGCAGGCGGTTGAACTTGGCCTTGAAGGACTTGACGAAGTCCTTGTTGCGCGGGTTGTCGAGCTCGGGCGAATAGCCCAGGTTGCCCGGCACGCCCTCGAGGGTCTTGCCGGTGGCGTTGATCACGAAGTTGGCGATCATCGCGTGGCCGATGATCGAAGTGCCGGGAATCAGCTTGAACTCCTGCGCCTGCTTGAGGAAGGCGATCTGGTCGCGGCCGATCTCGGCGACCCAGATCGCGTCGAC
Organism: Burkholderiales bacterium; assembly: GCA_026400105.1. GTDB lineage: Bacteria > Pseudomonadota > Gammaproteobacteria > Burkholderiales > Burkholderiaceae_C > Malikia. Next base: position 5,940 of record JAPLPQ010000032.1, on the reverse strand, counting down.
CTTGGCGTCCTTGAGCTGGGCGATATAGGGCGCGAAGTCCTTGGTGCCCATCGGCACGTAGAGGGATAGCGGCACCTTCTTGCCCTGCGACTCGACCGCCTTCTTGAACGACTCGGCCGAGTCGCGGCCCCAGACATAGTCGGCAGCCAGGGTCGCGAAGTTGTTGCCCTTGATGCTCTTGGCCCACTCGTTGATCATGGCGATGTCCATCGCGTCGGAGTGGTTGGTTCGGATGCTGCGCGGCTTGCAGCTGTCGCCGGTCAGCTTGTCGGACTTGGAGGCCTGCACGAAGTAGGCGGCGTCCCAGCGCTCGAGGTTCTGCGCGATCGCCAGCGAGATCGAGGACGGGATGGCACCGATCAGCAGGTTGTGGCCGTCGCGCGCCAGCTTCTCGGCCACGCGGCGGCCGGCGTCGGGCGTGCCCTCGTCGTCGCCCTCGGCGAGCTCGACCTTGCGACCGTCGACGCCGCCGCGAGCATTGGCTTCCTCGACCGCGAACTTGACCGCGCGGATCACCTCCTCGCCCTGCTCGGCGAAGACGCCGGACTTGGACGAGACCAGGCCGACCTTGACCGGCTCCTTGCCCTGGGCCTGGACAGCCAGCGGCAGGGCGGCGACCAGCAGGATGCCGGCCAGGGAGCGTTGCAGGGATTTCAGCTTGTACATTTTTGTCTCCATCTTTTTTCTGTCTGCCGGAGTCGGTCCGGCGGCCGGCGGGATTCAGGCTTCCCTTGAACTTACACCATCACATGCTCTTCAAGGCACTTGAGGCCCGTGCGGGAATTCTCGACCAGCCCCTGAGCGACCACTGCGCCCTTGGCCAGCGCCAGGTAGCGGTGTGCCACGCGCGCGACCAGACTCATATTCTGTTCGATCAGCAACAGCGCCGTTCCCTGGTCGGCGACCCGGTTGAAGATCTCGGCCAGCTGGTCGACGATCACCGGCGCCAGGCCCTCGGTCGGTTCGTCGAGCAGGATCAGGCTCGGGTTGGCCATCAGCGCGCGGCCGACCGCCAGCATCTGCTGCTGGCCGCCCGACAGCGCAGTACCCGGCGTATGGGCGCGCTCCTGCAGGATCGGGAACAGTTTGTAGATCTCGGGCACGGTCCAGGGACCCTTGCGGCCAACGGCGGCGCCGAGCTGCAGGTTCTCCTCGACGCTCAGGTTGGCGACGATGCGCCGGCCCTGCGGCACCACCACCACGCCGCGTTGCGCCGCGTGGTAGGGACGCGGACGCGGCAGCGACTGGCCGCCGAGCTCGATCTGGCCGCCCTTCAACTGGGCCAGGCCCAGGATGGTGTTGACCACCGTGGTCTTGCCGACGCCGTTGCGCCCGATCAGGCCGACGCGCTCGCCAGCCTTCACTTCCAGGCTCAGGCCGTGCAGGATATGCGCCGAGCCGTAATAGGCCTGGACGTTCTTGAGTGACAACAGGGCGGTCATGCAGCGCTCCCGAGATAGGCTTCGCGCACGCGCGGGTTGGCGCGCACCTCGGCCGGCGCGCCGCTGGCGATGACGCGGCCGAGCTCGAACACGGTCACGACATCCGAGATGCCGAACACCACGTCCATGTCATGCTCGACCAGCAGCACCGAGACGTCCCAGCTCGAGGTCAGCTGCTTCAAGTGCTGGGCCAGATCCATCGATTCCTTGACCGACAGGCCAGCCATCGGCTCATCGAGCATCAGCACCTTGGGCCGACCGACCAGGGCCAGCGCGAGGTCGAGCCGGCGCTGCTCGCCATAGCCGAGGTCCTCGGCCGTCGCATGGCTCAGGCGGTCGAGGTCGAGCTCCTTGAGGATGGCGTCGGCATCGGCCTGCGAATCGGCCACTCCCATCTTGTAGGAAGCCAGCTCGACTTGCTGGCGCACCCCCATCTGGCTGAAGATGCTGGTGCGCTGGAAGCTGCGCGAGAGCCCGCGCCGACGGCGTTCGACCGCGCCCAGGGCGCTGACATCCTCGCCCATCAGCGTGACCTGGCCGCGGGTCAGCGCACGGCGGCCCGTGATGGCGTCGATCACGGTCGACTTGCCGGCACCGTTGGGACCGATCAGGCCCCGGATCTGGCCTTTCTCGAGCGTCAGCGAGGCGCCGTCGAGCGCCTTGACGCCGCCGTAGTGGATCGCCACGTCCTGGGCTTGCAGCACATAGGCCGGGCCGCTGCTGGCGGTGGAGTTGTGACTCATTCTTGTCTCCGCTTCTTGTAATGTTTCAGTGCGCGTGGGCCGGACGGGCCGCAGCCGGCAGTGGCGCACCGCGCCTGCCCAGGGTGGTCAGGCGCTGCAGCGCACCCGCGATGCCGTGCGGCGAGAACACGATCACGCTGATCAGCGCCAGGCCGAAGATGCTCATCCAGTGGGTCGCGTAGTCACCGAGGATGTCCTTGAACAGGAAATAGACTACCGCGCCCAGCGCAGGGCCCCAGAGCGCGCGCGCGCCGCCCACGACCACCATCATCAGCGTCATGCCCGACAGGCTCCAGTGCAGGTTCTCGGGCGAGACGAAGCCGGTGTTGAGCGAGGACAGGATGCCGGCCACCCCGGTCACCAGCGCCGACAGCGCGTAGACACCGGCGCGCGGCAGCAGGGTCGTGATGCCGATGAAGCGGGCACGCTCCTCGTTGTCGCGCACGGCCTCGGTGATCGAGCCCAGGCGGCTGCGCAGCAGCAGGGCCAGCGCGAACAGCACCAGCACCAGCACGCTCCAGCACAGCAGGAACATGTTGGCCGGCTTGAGCAGCACCGACTGGCTCAGGCCGAACAGGGTCGAGGGCCAGTCGATGTTCATGCCGTCGGCGCCGCCGGTGACGCCACGGGCGCGCGAGGCCATCAGGAAGGCCATCTGGCCGATCGCCAGCGTCAGCATGCCGAAGGCGATGCCCGGCACGCGCACGATGATCAGGCCGATGACGAAGGCCAGCGCCGTCAATCCGACCAGGGTCAGGACGATCGCGAGCTCGGCCGGCATCAGCTGCCCCTGCAGCAGGATACCGATGCCGTAGCCGGCGCCGCCGAAGTAGAGCGCGTGGCCGAAGCTGACCATGCCGTTCTGGCGCAGCAGCACGCCGATGCCGATCGCGAAGATCGCGTAGATGATGGCCTGGGTGAACAGGCTCAACAGGGTGCCGGAGGTCACGAGCTGGGTGACGGCCAGGCCGAAGGCCAGCGCGACCAGGGTGGTCAGGCCAATGCGGGGGAGGTTCATGATGCTTTCCTTGTCTGGCGGGTTCGACTCAGGTGCGGCTGCCGGCCAGGCCCGACGGCTTCCAGATCAGGATCGCGATCATCAGCACGAAGGGCAGCAGCACGGCCGCGTCGGGCAGGTAGACCGCTCCGATCGCCTGCACCATGCCCAGCACCATCGCGGCGATGAAGGCACCGGCCAGCGAGCCCAGCCCGCCGATCACGACCACGACGAAGGAGTCGATGATCACGTCGGCGCTCATCGAGGGCGAGAGCGACAGGAAAGGCGCGGCGACGACACCGGCCAGGCCGGCCAGCGCCGTGCCGAGGCCGACGACACCGGCCGAGAGCCGGTCGGTGTTGACGCCCTGCATCGAGGTCGTGACCGGATCGGTGCTGGCCGCGCGCACGAACAGCCCGGCCTTGGAGTAGCGCAGCCACAGGCTCAGACCCAGCGCGACGGCGGCACCGACAAGGATCACCGCGATCCGGTAGGCCGGCACCTGGGCGCCGAACAACTCGAGGCTGAAGTTGAGCAGCTCGGGCGCGGGCACCGACAGGTTGCTCTTGCCCCAGACGCTGACCACCAGGTCCTCGATGATCAGCAGCAGGCCGAAGGTCACGAGCACCACGGTCAGTGGCTCGCGGTCCTGCAGCAGCCGGAAGCAGTAGCGGTCGAGCAGCACGCCGACCAGCGCCATGATCGCCGGCGCCGCGAGCAGCGCGACCCAGAAGTTGCTCTGGGTGGAAATGGTGTAGCCGAGGTAGGCCCCCATCATGTAGAGCGAGCCGTGGGCAAAGTTCACGACACGCCGCAGACCGTAGATCAGGGCCAGGCCCGAACACATCACGATCAGCAGCGCGCCATAGACCAGACCGTTGAACAGGTTGATCGCAAGCATTTCTTTGTCTCCTTTTTTTGCTTCTGGATGGCGGATTCAGTCGCTGCCCAGTGGCCCCAGCGCCGATTCCGGCGCGCCGAACGCGCTCCAGCCGCCGTCAGCCGACAGGATGGCCCCGGTGACATAACTGGCGGCCGGCGAGGCCAGGAAGGCGATCGCGGCAGCGATTTCAGCCGGATCGGCCAGGCGTCCGAGCGGGGTGCGACGGGCGATGGCATCGGTGTCGATCGCGCCCTGCTGCGCCAGACCCACGACCAGTTCGGTCGCGACATAGCCCGGTGCGACCGCGTTGACGCGGATGCCCGAGCGCGCCCATTCCGAAGCCAGGGCCCGGGTCAGGCCCAGCATGCCGGCCTTGGCCGCGCTGTAGGCGTTGCGCCCCGGAATGCCACCCAGGCTGGCGATCGAGCCCAGGTTGACTACTGAGCCCCGGTTGCCGCGGGCGTCGCGCGGCTGTGACAGCATGTGGGGAATCACGGCCTGGCTCATCAGGAAGGCACCGCGCAGATGCACGGCCAGCACGCGATCGAAGGCTGCGGCATTCTGCTGCAGGGTCGGCGCGGACTGGTCGGCAATGCCCGCGTTGTTGATCAAGGCATCGATGCGACCCAGGCGCGCGCCGATGCTGTCGACAGCGGCCTGGACGCTGTCGGCGTCGGACACGTCGCAAGCCAGCGCCAGATGCCCGGACCCGAGCTCGGCGGCGCGCGCCTTGACGCTGTCGGCGCGCAGGTCGAGCAGCGCCACGCGCCAGCCCTGCCCCGCCATGGCCTGGGCCGTGGCCCAGCCTATGCCGTCGGCCGCGCCGGTGATGACAGCCACCGCGGGCGTACGAGGGGAACTGCCAGCTGCCGGTTCGGCGGTCTGGCCCGATTCATGGCTCATGCTCTTGTCTCCTTATGTTTTATGTAAGGAATCATGAAGCTTGGAGCCCGAACAGTTCTTCACGATCACAGCCAACAAGCGGACAAATCGTGCATCTGCAGCCGCAATTGCCCGGAGCAGGATCAGGCGCACCAATGCAAGAAGGCATCGCCAAGCGATGCCTTCTTGCTTCTCAGGGGGCTGGGCTCAGAGCGCCTTGACCAGCTCCGGCACTGCCGTGAACAGGTCGGCCTCCAGCCCGTAATCGGCGACCGAGAAGATCGGCGCCTCGGCGTCCTTGTTGATCGCCACGATCACCTTGGAGTCCTTCATGCCGGCCAGATGCTGGATCGCGCCCGAGATGCCGGCGGCAACATAGAGCTGCGGCGCGACGATCTTGCCGGTCTGGCCGACCTGCAGGTCGTTGGCGGCGTAGCCGGCATCGACTGCGGCGCGGCTGGCACCGATCGCGGCGCCGAGCTTGTCGGCCAGCGGCGTGATGACTTCGTTGAACTTCTCGGCACTGCCCAGGGCACGGCCACCCGAGACGATGATCTTGGCTGCCGTCAGCTCCGGGCGGTCGTTCTGCGCGATCTCGCTGCGGACCCAGGCGCTCTGGCCGCTGTCGGCCACGGCCGCCACGGCTTCGACCGCTGCGCTGCCGCCCTGTGCCGCTGCGGCGTCAAACGCCGTGCCGCGCACGGTCAGCACCTTGACCGCATCGGCGCTTTGCACGGTGGCGATCGCGTTGCCCGCGTAGATCGGGCGCTCGAAGGTGTCAGCGGAAATGACCTTGGTCACGTCGCTGAGCTGCGCGACATCAAGCTGGGCCGCCACGCGCGGCGCGACGTTCTTGCCGCCGGCGGTGGCCGGGAACAGGATATGGCTGTAGCCGGCTGCGATGGTCAGCACCTGCGCCGCGACGTTCTCGGCCAGGCCGTGCGCCAGGCTGGCGCCGTCGGCGTGCAGCACCTTGGCGACACCGGCGATCTG
>JAPLPQ010000074.1 GCA_026400105.1 Burkholderiales bacterium | reverse complement strand
CCTGAGCGATTTCCTTGTTGGTCGAACAGGGCTTGGAGATCTTCTTCAACTCATCGATGGTGGCGACAACCGCCTTGTCGATGCCGCGCTTCAGGTCCATCGGGTTCATGCCGGCGGCGACATACTTCATGCCTTCGCGCACGATCGACTGGGCCAGCACGGTGGCGGTGGTGGTGCCGTCGCCAGCGTTGTCAGAGGTCTTGGAAGCGACTTCCTTGACCATCTGGGCGCCCATGTTCATGAGCTTGTCCTTCAGCTCGATTTCCTTGGCCACGGACACGCCGTCCTTGGTCACGGTCGGGGCGCCGAAGGAACGCTCCAGCACCACGTTGCGACCCTTGGGGCCCAGGGTGACCTTGACCGCGTTGGCCAGGATGTTCACGCCTTCGACCATGCGAGCGCGTGCGTCAGCGCCGAAAACAACGTCTTTTGCTGCCATTTTTCAGATTCCTTAGATACTAAGATTATTCGGTTGGGGACAGAGCCGGCCTGCGCGATGCGCATCGCCGGGTCTGTCGCGCCACGGTCAGATGGGGACCGGGCTGGCTGTGCCAGGGCAGTCCCCATGAACCTTAGGCTTCGACGACTGCGAACAGGTCGTCTTCCTTCATGACCAGCAGCTCGTCGCCGTCGATCTTGACGGTCTGGCCGCTGTACTTGCCGAACAGGACGCGGTCGCCGACCTTGACGGTCAGGGCCTTGGTTTCGCCCTTGTCATTGGTCTTGCCCGGGCCGACGGCCAGCACTTCGCCCTGGTCGGGCTTCTCGGCGGCGTTGTCGGGGATGTAGATGCCCGATGCGGTCTTGGTTTCGTTTTCCAGGCGCTTGACGATCACGCGATCGGCGAGGGGACGCAGTTTCATGGGATTCACTCCGAATTCAAAGACACAGGGGTTGTCAGGGCTGGCCCCGGGTGCTGTTAGCACTCGTTGCCATCGAGTGCTAATCATAAGGGCTGGACGCCGGGTTTTCAAGTGTGGGGTCAAGCGCCGCTCAAACGTTCCTGCCCGAGGCCAACCCTGGCGCCTGCCGGTGAGCCTCACCTGATCTTGGGTGGGGCAGTCAGGGGGCTTGTTGGTTTCGGGTAAACCCTTGGGACGCTAGCGGAAAAAAGTGTCGTTTTTATGACACGGTCCACCGCAAAACCAAGGGTAAACCTGGATTTTTGGCTCGTTATCTGGTGAAATTGCTTTGCGTTTTCATTTCCTGTGATGAAAGTTTGCCAGACGCACCTTGATGCGTCCAACCCCAACCTCAAGAGGAATTCGATATGAAAAAGTCTCTGATCGCTCTGGCCGTGATGGCCGCCGCTGGTGCCGCTTCCGCCCAATCCTCCGTGCAGCTGTACGGTACCGTTGACGCCATCCTGCACAAGGACAAGGACAAGAGCGTTGCGCTGACCAGCGGTGGCGTGGGTTCCAGCAACTTCGGCCTGAAGGGCTCCGAAGATCTGGGTGGCGGCCTGAAGGCTAACTTCAAGCTGGAGCAAGGCTTCAACGTTGACAATGGCTCGACCACTGCCGGCCAGGCTTTCAGCCGCGAATCGTGGGTCGGCGTGTCCGGCGGCTTCGGTGAAGTCCAAATCGGCAAGACCTGGACCGCCTATGACGACGCCTTCGGCGGCTTCGGCGTGTTCGACGCCAGCGTGCTGGCTCCCGCCAAGCAACTGTTCGGCAACAACTACGCCGACCAAGCTGCTAACGGCGTGAAGTACATCACCCCGACCTACGCTGGTTTCACCGGTGCCGTTTCCTACAGCCTGGACGAATCCAAGCTGGTGAAGCAAGACGTCGCCTCGGCCAACGTCAAGTACGAAAACGGCCCGATCGCTGCTGGCGTCGCTTTCCAGGACAAGAAGACCACCGGCGACAAGCTGACCTTCGTCAACGCTTCGTACGACTTCGGTATCGTCAAGCTGCTGGGCGCCGTTCAGCATGAAAACCTGGGTGCTGGCGTGAAGGCCAACGGTTACAACCTGGCTGTCGACTACCCGGTCGCTTCCAACATCGTGCTGTCGGCTGCCTACGGCTCCTACAAGGCTGACGGTAAAGAGCGTGCAAGCGTGACCAGCGTGGCCGCTGCCTACCTGCTGTCCAAGCGCACCACCGTGTACGCTGGTCTGTCCAATGGCAACGACGCAGCCGTTCTTGTTGGCGCTCCTGACAGCCGTTTCGGCGTCGGCGTCCGTCACAGCTTCTGATCTTGCGGCGGGCTAGCCCGCTGTTGATCACAAGCCAAAAGCCAGTCGGTTCGCCGACTGGCTTTTTTCATGGCGCCCAGCATGGCATGGGCGCACAACGGCGGCTGCAAGTCCCGTCAGCAACGGGCCATCGCAAGCCGCTGGCTTTAGCGCCGCAAGCTGCAAAGCGCGCCGCCAGGTCTGCCCTCTCTCACCCACCCTATGGTTAACCCTAGTTTGTTGTGTGCTTGCAACATTTTCTGGGTATGACGCCGTCTCGATCCTTGGTGGGGACGGGGCTCTCTGCTTTAATTCATTCAGCTTCTCTAGCTTGAAGTCAGGCGCGGCAGGATGCCGTGATCGAAGTAAATCAATTTTTGGAGATAACCCCATGAAAAAGAATCTGATCGTTCTGGCCCTGCTGGCCGCTGCTGGTGCCGCTTCCGCTCAATCCTCCGTGACCCTGTATGGCGTTGTCGATGCTTCCGTCGGCAGCCTGAAGGACACCCTGAGCGCTACCTCCACCAAGATCACCAACCGTCAGAATGTCGTCGAAAGCAGCGGCATGCGCAACAGCCGTTGGGGCATCAAGGGTTCCGAGGACCTGGGTAACGGCCTGAAAGCCAACTTTGTCCTGGAGCAGGGCATCAACATGGACAAGGGCTCGGTTGCCAATACTTCGGGTAGCGCCGACGGCTTCAACCGTGAAGCCAACGTCGGCCTGTCTGGCAACTTCGGTGAAGTCAAGCTGGGTCGTGTCTATTCGGCTTACGATTCGCTGCGCGCTCTGACCAACAACACCGCCGACCACAACGTTGCCGTGACCCGCGACGTCTGGAACACTTCCGGCAAGGGCGACTACGCTATCCGTTTCAACAACGCGATCCGCTTCGACAGCGCCACCTACAACGGTTTCAGCGGTGCTCTGGCCTACGGCCTGGGTGAAAACAAGAACGCTGCTGGTAACCTCAATCAAGACGCGACCGACAACATCGCTCTGCATGTGAAGTATGTCAACGGCCCGCTGGCTGTCGGCTACGCACACCAGACCGAAGAGCAACTGGCCGGCGTCGCTTCGACCAAGTACAACCTGCTCGGCGCTTCCTATGATTTCGGCGTTGCCAAGCTGACCGGTTCTTACAACAAGGTCAAGGCTGCTGCTTCCGCTGAAGACACCGAATACCAACTCGGCGTTTCCGCTCCGGTCGGTCCGGTTGTTCTGTTCGCTGGCTACGCTCACGCCAAGGCTGAAGTCGCTGGCGTCAAGACTGGCGAGTCCAATGGCTACGACCTGCTGGCTGTCTACTCGCTCTCCAAGCGCACCGACCTGTACACCGGCTACAAGAGCGTGACCGACAAGGCTGCTGCTGGCGTCAAGGAAGGCGAGAAGAAGCAATTCGCCGTTGGCGTCCGTCACGCCTTCTGATTTCCCGCTGGCGTGAGCCAGCTGGTCTGAAGAAAAGCCAAAGCCTGACTGCGCAAGCCGTCAGGCTTTTTGCTGTCCATCAATGAGCAGGCGCCGCGGGCGGGCGGCACAATCCAGCCATGGACCTAAGCCTCTGCCTGCCCGGCGCCGTCCGGATCGACACCCATATCTCGACCGTCTGGCTCGCTGGCGACTACGCCTACAAGCTCAAGAAGCCGGTCAAGCTGCCTTTCCTGGACTTCTCGACGCTGGCCTTGCGCCGGCATTTTCTGGCGCAGGAGCTGCGCCTGAACCGGCGCACCGCGCCCGACCTCTACCTCGACCTGTTGCCGGTCACGGGCGGCGCTTCTGTCCCCGTGCTGGGCGGCGCGGGCGAACCGATCGAATGGGTGCTGCGCATGCGGCGCTTTTCCGCCGGGGCCTTGCTGTCCGAGCTCGCCGCATCCGGTCGATTGCAGTCCGGCCACATCGACGCGCTGGCCGAGCATGTGGCCGAATTCCATCGCCGCCTGCCTGCGCTGGCGCCTGCCGATGCACCCATCAAGGATGTTGTCGCCTGGACCTGCGAGAGCCTGGACGAGGCCGAATCCAATCCCGGGCGCCCGCCCGCAGTCGACCAGGCGCGGGTCCAGGCCCTGCGCGAGCGCTTGCTGGCCTTGCTCGCGGCACAGGCCGGCTGGCGCGCGCGCCGCTTGCAGGGCGGTTTCCTGCGCGAGTGCCATGGCGACCTGCATCTGGGTAATCTGGTGCTGTGGCGGGATGCAGTGGTCGCTTTCGATGCGATCGAGTTCGAACCCGCGCTGCGCTGCATCGACCTGATCAACGACCTCGCCTTCGCCTTCATGGATCTGCTGGCCTGGGGACAGGTCGAGCTGGCCTGGCGTCTGGTCAACGGCTATGTCGAGCGCAGCGGCGATTTCGACGGCTTGACGGGCCTGCGCGCCTTTGCCGCCTACCGCGCGCTGGTGCGGGCCAAGGTGGCCCTGCTGTCGGGCCAGCCCGAGGGGTTCCTGCGCTACTGGCCGCTGGCAGAAATGCTGGCGGCCGATCCGGCGCCGCCGCGCCTGCTGCTGGTCATGGGTCTGAGCGGTGCCGGCAAGTCCACGCTGGCGGCGCTGCTGGCCGAGCAGTCGGGGGCGATCAGGCTGCGCTCCGATGTCGAGCGCAAGCGGCTCCATGGGCTGGCGGCGACCGAGCGGCCGACTCCGGGGCTTGATCTCTACGGCGCTGCGGCGACTCTGGCCACTTACGCGCGCCTGGTCGAGCTGGCCGATGGCTTGCTGGCCGCCGGCCACTCGGTCGTGGTCGATGCCGCCTTGCTGCGCCAGTCCGAGCGCACCGCGCTGCGGCAGCTGGCGCGGCGGCACCATGCGCCTTGCCAGCTGGTCGAATGCCGCGCCGATCCGGCCTTGATGGAGCACCGGCTGCAAGAGCGCGCGGCCGCTGGCACCGATGCGTCGGATGCCGGCATCGAGGTGCTGCTGCGCCAGCGCGAGTCGGTCGAGGCGGTCCCGGCCGACTGGGCGGCCGAACACCGCGTGCTGCGCAATGACGGCAGCCTGGAGCAGCTGCGCGGGGCAGCCGCAGCCCTGCTGGCTGGTTGGACCGGCTGATGTCTGGGGGGCTGAGGCCGGCTGCGACTGAAGGCTCAGTCACGCTGCCGGCGCGGGGCGCTCAGCGTAGCGCAGCCGGAGGCCACTCGACTTCGCTGGCCGACCGGAACGGCCCGATCGGACCGGCTGACTGGCCGAGCCGGGTCGCGCGGATGTCGTCCTCGCTCGGGTAGCGGCCTTGCAGCAGGTAGTCGAAGACGCGGCGCGCGATCGGCGCGGCGCTGGCGGCGCCGAAGCCGGCGTTCTCGACGATCACGGCCAGCGCGACCTGCGGCTTGTCCGCCGGCGCGAAGGCCGAATAGAGCGCGTGGTCGCGCTGGCGTTCGGCCATTCGCGCGGCGTTGTACTTGTCCTTCTGCCCGATCGTCACGGCCTGGGCGGTGCCGGTCTTGCCGCCGCTGCGGTAGGGCGCGCCGGCGAAGACCCGGGTGCCGGTGCCTTCGGTCGTCACGCCTTCCATCGCGTTGAGCACGACAGCGACATGCTCGGGCTTGAGGCCGAGCGACTGACCCGATCCGACCTGGGCCGGGGTTTCAGCCCGCGTCACCACGTCCTGGGTCGCGAGCAGCACATGGGGCTTGTGCTTGATGCCGCCGTTGGCCAGCGTGGCCGTCGCGTGTGCGAGTTGCAGCATCGTGAAGCTGTTGTAGCCCTGGCCGATGCCGAGCGAGATGGTCTCGCCCGCGTACCATTTGCGCTGCTCGGGGCGTTTGTAGGTGTTACGCTTCCACTCCTGATTCGGCAGCACGCCGCGGACCTCGCCGCGCAGGTCGATGCCGGTGATCTGGCCGAAGCCGAATGGCTCCATGAAATCGTGGATCGCATCGACGCCGAGATCGTTGGCGAGCATGTAGTAATAGACGTTGCTCGACACCACGATGCTGCGCCGCATGTTGACCGCCCCGAGTCCGCCAGCGTCGTGGCTGCGGAAGCGGTGGCCGCCGAACTCCCAGTAGCCCGGGTCGTTGATGACGGTCTCGGGCTTGCGCTTGCCCAGGCTCAGCGCCGCCAGCGCCATGAAGGGCTTGTAGGTCGATCCGGGCGGGTAGGTGCCGCGCAGCGCGCGGTTCAGCAGCGGCTTGTCGATCGACTCGTTGAGCGCCTTCCAGTTCTCGACATCGATGCCCTCGACGAACAGGTTCGGGTCGAAGGTCGGCTTGCTGACGAAGGCCAGCAGCTCGCCATTGCGCGGATCGATCGCGACCAGCGCGCCGCGGCGATCGCCAAACAGGTCCTCGACCATCTTCTGCAGCTTGATGTCGATCGTGAGCCGGACCGTGTTGCCTGGCGTCGCGGGCGAGTCGGCCAGCTTGCGCACCGCATGGCCGCCGGCCGAAGTCTCGACCCGCTGGAAGCCGGTCAGGCCGTGCAGCACCTGCTCGTAGCTCTGCTCGACCCCGAGCTTGCCGATGTACTCGGTGCCACGGTAGTTGGCGATCTCCTCGTCAGTCCAGTCCTCCATCTGCGTCTTCTCGCGCGCACTGATGCGGCCGATGTAGCCGATCACATGACTGGCGGTCTCGCCCAGCGGGTAGTGGCGGAACAGCCGGGCCTGGATCTCGACGCCCGGAAAGCGGTAGCGCTGGGCCGCGAAGCGGGCGATTTCCTCGTCGCTCAGGCGCGTGCGGATCGGTATCGAGTCGAAGCGGCGCGACTCCTCGGACAGGCGCTTGAAGCGGCGCAGGTCGCGCGGGGTGATCTCGACGATCTTGCCGAGTTCGGCCAGAACCTCGTCGAGCTTGCCAGCCTTGGACGGCGTGATCTCGAGCGTGTAGGCCGAGTAGTTGTTGGCCAGCACCACGCCGTTGCGGTCCGTGATCAGGCCGCGATGCGGCACCACCGGCAGCACGGCGATCCGGTTCGACTCGGCTTGCTCGAGCAGGTCTTCATGCCGTATCACCTGCAGGTAGAACATGCGTGCCAGCACCAGGCTGAAGCAGAACGCGGCGAACAGGCCGGCAGCCCAGACCCGGGAACGGAACTGGGCCAGTTGCTGCTCTAGGTTGCGCAACTCCATGACGGCTCAGAGCGGACGACTGTCGTCGGGGTCGTGCGCGCGCCGTTGCGGCGCCAGCAGCAGCCAGTTGGCCGGCAGCCAGAGCGCGGCCTCGATCAGCGGCGCCAGCAGCGCGCTCCAATCGGGCCAGCCCGATCCCGTCAGTAGTCTGACCAGCCATTGCAGCGCATGCGCGGCCAGCAGCAGCGGCAGCACATGCAGGGCCTGGGTCGGCAGCGCGAACCAGAGCAGGCGCCGGTGCACTTGCAGTCCCAGGAAGGCGAGCGCCGAGAAGGCCAGCGCATGCTGGCCCAGCAGCGCGCCCTGGTGCACGTCCAGCGCGATGCCGAAGGCGAAGCAGGCTCCGATGCCGAGCCGGCGCGGTTCGTGCACGACCCAGAACAGCAGCGCGACTGCCAGCAGGTCGGGCGGCCAGGCGGCACGGCCGCTCAGGCCCATGCCCAGCATCATTTCGAGCAGCAGCGCGAGCACCAGACTCAAGCCAATGAACCAGGGCTTGACGGGCAGCAGCAGGGGCTGGCCAGCCGGCATGATCATCGCTTGCTCCCTTCGGGGCTGCGCAGTAGCTTGTCGTTCAAGGGCTCCAGCACCAGCAGTTGCAGCGAATGTTCCGGGCGGGCCATCGGCTCGCAGAGCACGCGCGCATAACCGCCGTCACCCTGGTGCGTGATGCTGTGCACATGGGCGACCGGCAGCCCGGGTGGGTAGATGCCATCGACGCCGCTGGTGGTTAGCAGGTCGCCGACCTCGAGGTCGGCGCTGGCGGCGATGAAACGCAGCTCGAGCAGTCCCTGCCGGGGTTGGCCGTAGGCGACGCTGCGCTGGCCGGTGCGGGTGTTGAGCACGGGAATCGCCTGGTCGCGGTCGGTCAGCAGCGTGACCTCGGACACCAGCGGGTAGACCCGCGTGACCTGGCCCAGCACGCCGTAGCCGTCCATGACCGGCGAGCCGGGCTTGATGCCCTGGGCCTCGCCGCGGTCGATCACGAGCTTGCGGGTATAGGGATCGGCGCTGTCATACAGGGCCTCGGCGCCATGCGCCTGCACGGTCAGCCGCTCGCGCATGCCGAGCAGGGCGCGCAGCTCGCGGTTTTCCTGGCCCAGGTGCTCGACCTGGGCCGCGCGCTGGACCTGGCGCGTCAGCTCGGTGCGCGCGACGCTGGCTTCCTGCTGTGCCGCCTGCAGGCTGCCGAGGTAGCCGCTGCCGGCCTGCAAGGCACGTATCGGTGCCAGCGCCAGCCATTGCAGCGGCGTCAGCGCCGTGGCGACGGCCGCGCGCACCGGCGCGCCCAGCTGCAAGCGGGTATCGACCACCATCAGCAGCACCGACAGCGCGCTCAGCAGCAGCAGCTTGGACAGGGGCGTGAGGCCCTGCCGGAACAGCGGCGGAGGTCTGCGGTCTACGGTCGCCTTCGGCATGGCCCGAGCCGCTCAGGGCTTATTCGTGGGACAGGACGCTGCCGCCCAGGCGATCCATGCGCTCGAGCGCCATGCCGCAACCGCGCACGACGCAGGTCAGGGGCTCCTCGGCCACCAGCACCGGCAGGCCGGTTTCCTCGGCCAGCAGGCGGTCGAGGTCGCTCAGCAGCGCGCCGCCGCCGGTCAGCATCATGCCGCGCTCGGCGATGTCGGCGCCCAGTTCGGGCGGGGTCTGCTCGAGTGCGATCTTGACCGCCGACACGATCTGATTGAGCGGGTCGGTCAGGGCTTCCAGCACCTCGTTGCTGCTGATCGTGAAGCTGCGCGGCACGCCTTCGGACAGGTTACGGCCCTTGACTTCCATCTCCTTGATCTCGGAGCCGGGGAAGGCCGAGCCGATCTGTTTCTTGATCGCTTCGGCGGTCTGCTCGCCGATCAGCATGCCGTAGTTGCGGCGGATGTAGTTGATGATGGCGTCATCGAACTTGTCGCCACCGACGCGCACGCTGCCCTTGTAGACCATGCCGCCCAGGCTGATGACGCCGACTTCGGTCGTGCCGCCGCCGATGTCGATCACCATCGAGCCCGAGGCTTCGGACACCGGCAGGCCGGCACCGATCGCGGCGGCCATCGGCTCCTCGATCAGGTAGACCGCGCTGGCGCCGGCGGCTTCGGCCGCGTCCTTGATCGCGCGGCGCTCGACCTGGGTCGAGCCGCAGGGCACGCAGATGATGATGCGCGGGCTCGGGGTCAGCAGGCTGCGCGGATGCACCATCTTGATGAACTGCTTGATCATCTGCTCGGTGACCACGAAGTCGGCGATCACGCCGTCCTTCATCGGGCGGATCGCCTCGATGTTGCCCGGCACCTTGCCGAGCATGGCCTTGGCTTCCCGGCCGACGGCCTGGATCGTCTTCTTGCCGCTCGGGCCGCCTTCGTGACGGATCGCGACCACCGAGGGCTCGTCGAGCACGATGCCCTTGTCGCGCATGTAGATCAGGGTGTTGGCGGTGCCGAGGTCGATCGCCAGGTCGGTGGAGAAATGCCGACGGAAAACTTCGAACATGTCTGGATATCCTGTGAGGCCTGCCGGAGGCTGTGGCGCGGCAGCGCCTAGTATGGGGGGGTTGTAGCTGGATTGGGGCTGGCCGATATCAGTGCTTGGCGCGCGAGAACGCGGCAGCTGCAGCGGTCGCCAAACGGGGGATAATACCGCAATGGCCTGTCTCTAAGGCCTTTTGGCGCCAAGCTTTTTTGTAACGAAGTTCCGGCTGCGAAGCTGGATCTGTCTCACTTTCTGGACCCCGCAATGTCCCTGACCCTGCCAGATATCGGGCGCATCGCCCATCTCGCGCGGCTCGAGCTCGACCAGGCGCACGCCGAGCGCATGCTGAGCCGGCTCAACGGCTTTTTCGACCTCGTCGAGCAGATGCAAGCGGTCGATACCGCCGGCGTCGAGCCGCTCGCGCATCCGACCGCCGTGATCGGCCAGGTTGCGCTGCGCCTGCGCGACGATGTGGTGAGCGAGTTCAACCAGCGCGAAGCCAATCAGAAGAGCGCCCCGGCCGTGGAAAACGGCCTGTTCCTCGTGCCCAAGGTGATCGAATGAGCGAGCTGTATCAACTGGATGTGAGCGCGCTGGCCGCCAAGCTGGCCGCGCGCGAGGTCTCGAGCGTCGAAGTCACGCAGGCCCTGCTGGAGCGCGCCAAGGCGAACGCCGACCTCGGCGCCTACCTGGCGCTCGACGAGGAAATCAGCCTGGCGCAGGCCAGCGCCGCCGACGCCCGTCTGGCCGCCGGCGAGCGCGCGCCGCTGCTGGGCGTGCCGATCGCGCACAAGGACATCTTCGTCACCAAGGACTTTCCGACCACCGCCGGCTCGAAGATGCTCGAAGGCTACCGCAGCCCGTTCGACGCGACCGTGGTGGCCAAGCTGGCCGCCGCTGGCGCCGTGACGCTGGGCAAGCTCAACTGCGACGAGTTTGCGATGGGCTCGGGCAACGACAACTCGGCCTACGGCCCTGCGCTCAACCCCTGGGACAAGACCCGGGTGCCGGGCGGCTCCTCGGGCGGTTCGTCGGCCGCCGTGGCCGCGCGCCTGGCGCCAGCCGCGACCGGCACCGACACCGGCGGCTCGATCCGCCAGCCCGCCAGCTTCACCGGCATCACCGGCATCAAGCCGACCTACGGCCGCTGCTCGCGTTACGGCATGGTGGCCTATGCCTCCAGCCTGGACCAGGCCGGCCCGATGGCGCGCAGCGCGCGCGACTGCGCGCTGCTGCTGTCGGCGATGGTCGGCCCCGACCTCGATCGCGACTCGACCAGCCTGGACCGCCCGGCCGAGGATTACGCCGCCGCGCTCGGACTGCCGCTGTCGCCTGACGCCACGGCAGCCCAGCCCTTGAAGGGCCTGCGCATCGGCCTGCCGCAGGAATTCTTCGGCGCCGGCTGCGCGCCCGATGTGCTGGCCGCGGTGCATGCCGCGCTGGCCGAATACGAAAAGCTCGGCGCGACCCTGGTCGAGATCCGGCTGCCGCGCACCGAACTCGCGATTCCGGCCTACTACATCATCGCCCCGGCCGAGGCCAGCTCGAACCTGAGCCGCTTCGACGGCGTCAAGTTCGGCCATCGCGCCAAGGACTATGCCGACCTGAGCGACATGTACAAGAAGTCGCGCAGCGAGGGCTTCGGCGAGGAAGTGCAGCGCCGCATCCTGACCGGTGCCTATGTGCTGAGCCACGGCTACTACGACGCCTACTACCTGAAGGCGCAGCAGATCCGGCGCCTGATCGCGCAGGACTTCCAGTCCGCCTTCGAGCAATGCGACCTGATCGCCGGTCCGGTCGCGCCCAGCGTGGCCTGGAAGATCGGCGCCAAGTCGGAAGACCCGGTCGCGGCCTACCTGGCCGACATCTACACCCTGCCGGCCTCGCTGTCGGGCCTGCCGGGCATGAGCGTGCCGGCCGGCTTCGGTTCCGATGGCATGCCGGTCGGCCTGCAGCTGATCGGCAACTATTTCCAGGAGGCGCGCCTGCTGGGTGCCGCCCATCATTTCCAGTGCGCCACCGACTGGCACACCCGCGCTCCGAAGGACTTCGCATGAGCAAGAAGCAAGCCTCCCTGCTGGTGCAGGGCTACGAGGTCGTGATCGGCTTCGAGACCCATGCCCAGCTCTCGACCAACAGCAAGATCTTCAGCCGTGCCTCGGTTGCCTTCGGCGCCGAGCCCAATACCCAGGCCTGCGCGGTCGATCTGGCGCTGCCCGGCACGCTGCCGGTCATGAACAAGGGCGCGGTCGAGCGCGCGATTCAGTTCGGCCTGGCGGTCGGCTCGCATGTCGCCGAGCGCAGCATCTTCGCGCGCAAGAACTACTTCTACCCCGACCTGCCCAAGGGCTACCAGATCAGCCAGTTCGAGATCCCGGTGGTGCAGGGCGGCGAAGTGTCGTTCTTCCTCGGCGACGAGAAGAAGAGCGTGCGCCTGGTGCGCGCCCACCTCGAGGAGGACGCCGGCAAGTCGCTGCACGAGGACTTCCACGGCCTGTCGGGCATCGACCTGAACCGCGCCGGCACGCCGCTGCTCGAGATCGTGACCGAGCCCGACATCCGCTCCAGCGCCGAGGCCGTGGCCTATGCCAAGGAGCTGCACAAGATCGTGACCTGGATCGGCATCTGCGACGGCAATATGCAGGAAGGTTCGTTCCGCTGTGACGCCAACGTCTCGGTGCGTAAGCCTGGCGCGCCGCTGGGCACCAGGCGCGAGATCAAGAACCTGAACAGCTTCAAGTTCATGCAGCAGGCGATCGACTTCGAGGTCCGCTGGCAGATCGACCGCATCGAGGACGGTTACGAGATCGAGCAGGCCACCGTGCTGTTCGACCCCGACAGCGGCGAGACCCGCGCCATGCGGACCAAGGAAGACGCGGCCGACTACCGCTATTTCCCCGATCCGGACCTGCCGCCGCTCATGATCGAGCGCGAATGGGTCGAGCGCGTGCGCGCCGAAATGCCCGAGCTGCCGCGGGTCCAGGCCGAGCGCTTCGTCGCCGACTACGGTCTGCCCGAATACGATGCCACCACGCTGACCCAGAGCCTGGCCATGGGCGCCTACTTCGAGCAGGCGGCCCAGCTGAGCGGACAGGCCAAGCTGGTCAGCAACTGGATCATGGGCGAGATTTCGCGCCGCCTCAACGCGGGCGAGCTCGACATCGCGGCCAGCCCGGTCAACGCGGCCCAGCTTGCCGCGCTGGTCGCGCGCATCGCCGACGGCACCATCAGCAACAACGCCGGCAAGCAGCTGATGGAGGCGCTCTGGGCCGGCGAGGCGATCGCGGGCGAGCCGCAGGCTCAGGTCGACGCGCTGATCGAGTCCAAGGGCTTGAAGCAGATGAACGACAGCGGCGCGCTCGAGGCCATCGTCGACGAGGTGCTGGCGGCCAACGAGAAGAACATCGCCGAGTACCGCGCCGGCAAGGAAAAGGCCTTCAACGCGCTGGTTGGCCAGGTCATGAAGGCCAGCAAGGGCAAGGCCAACCCGGGCCAGGTCAACGAGGTCCTGAAGGCCCGCCTGGGCTGATCCGCCACAGTTCCCGGCGGCTGCCGGGCCTGTCAGGCCAGGCGCCCGCTGGCGCTGGTGTCAGTCCGCTTGTCAGCGCGCTTCCTGCATCCAGAGCTTGCGCAGCCTTGCAAGCTCCTCGTCGAAGTGCTGCTCGATGCGCTGGCGCTCGCGCTGCTGTGCCTCGAGCTGGGCGGACTGAAAGGCGCGCTGGCGGGCGTTCTCCTGCTCCAGCTGCCTGAGCTCGGCCGGCGCCTGGTCGGGCTGCTGGCGGTAGAACTCGAGTCGGGTGGCCAGGCTCTGGCGTTGCCGGTTCAGCTCGGCTGCGCGTACTCGCACCGCGGCAATCAGTCCGTCTTGCTGTTCGAGCCGTTCGGCCCTGGCCCGGTAATGCGCGGCCGGATCGGGGTAGCGCAGCACCAGCGCGCGGTTCTGGCGCTGGTCCTCCTGGATCTGGGCCTGCAGATTCGCTTCCTGTTCAAGCCGCGCGGCTTGCTGAGCCCGCTCGCTGGCGGTCAGCAGCGGGGGAATCACGCGCTTGAGGTCGCCGCTGGCCTTGAGCTCGCGCTGGCCCGTTCCGATGCACTCGGGAATCGGCCGGTCGGCGGTGATGCGCCGACCCCTGGGGTCGATGCAGACATAGATGCTGGGCTGTCCGCCGGTCGCGTAGCTGCCCTCCTGGGCCTGGGCCCACAACCGACCCGGGCTGCCCGGGTAGCCGGCCAGGACCAGGATCAGCCAGGCAGCAACCTTGAGGCTGCGCTCCGACCCGATCGGCTGGTTTGCCATGCTGCCTGTCCCTTCGTCGTTGGCTTCCGCCGAGACGGGCGGACCCTGGACTCAGGCCACGCCGTAGCGGTTGCGGTAGGCCTGGACCCGATCGCGGTGTTCGGTCATCTCGCCGCCCACCTGCTGCTGCAGATAATGCAGCAGGTCGGACAGTTGCGCAATCGCGCAGACCTGCAGGCCGAGCTGTCCGCGCACATATTGCACCGCGCTGTAGGGCACGTCGCGCACGCCATCCGCAGTGGTCTCGGTCGCCATTTCCTGGCGGTCGAGCGCGATCGCCACCGCATGCGGCGTGGCGCCGGCGGCCTTGATCAGCGCGATAGACTCGCGCGCGGCGGTGCCCGCGCTCATGACGTCGTCGATGATCAGCACCCGGCCCTGGAGCGGCGCGCCGACCAGGCTGCCGCCCTCGCCATGGTCCTTGGCTTCCTTGCGGTTGTAGGCGAAGGGCTTGTTGACGCCCAGGCGTGCGAGTTCGATCGCGACCGCCGCCGCCAGCGGGATGCCCTTGTAGGCCGGGCCGAAGATCATGTCGAACTCCATGCCGCTGGCCTGGATGCGTCGGGCGTAGAAGGACGCCAGCCGGCCGAGCTTGGCGCCGTCGTCGAACAGGCCGGCGTTGAAGAAATAGGGGCTCAGGCGACCGGCCTTGGTCTTGAACTCGCCAAAGCGCAACACGCCCGATTCGACGGAAAATTGCACAAATTCCAGCGCCAGCGCGTCGTCTGACGCCGGCTTGTTCGCTTCAACCACCATGGGAAATTCCTTGTTCAAACTCACCAGCCTCAACCTCAACGGCATCCGATCCGCCACTTCCAAGGGGCTGGAAGACTGGGTCGCGGCCCAGGCGCCTGATTGTATTGGCGTGCAGGAGCTCAAGGCGCAAGGCGCCGATGTCGCCGGCCGCTTCGAGCAGCTCGCCGGCCTGCAGGGCTACTTCCATTACGCCGAGAAGAAGGGCTATTCGGGCGTCGCGCTCTACAGCCGGCACGAGCCCAGCGACGTGATCGTCGGCCTGGGCGAGCCTGAGTTCGACGCCGAGGGTCGCTATGTCGAGCTGCGCTTCGACACGCTCGGCAAGAAGCGCAGCCTCATCAGCTGCTACTTCCCGAGCGGCTCGTCGAGCGAGGAGCGCCAGCTGGCCAAGTTCCGCTTCCTCGAGCTGATCTACCCCCATCTCTCGAGCATGAACGCCGAGCGCGACTACGTGCTGTGCGGCGACGTCAACATCGCGCACCGCGAGATCGACCTCAAGAACTGGAAGGGCAACCTCAAGAACAGCGGCTTCCTGCCCGAGGAACGCGCCTGGATGACCCGGCTGCTGGGCGAGGCCGGCCTGGTCGACGTCTACCGCCATCTGCACCCCGAGGAGGGCGAGGGCGGCTACACCTGGTGGAGCAACCGCGGCCAGGCGCGCGCCAAGAATGTGGGTTGGCGCATCGACTACCAGCTCGCGAGCCCGGCGCTGGCCGAGCACGCGCGTCGCGCGAGCATCTACAAGCAGCAATGGTTCAGCGACCACGCGCCGCTGACCATCGAGTACGACTGGACGCTCTGACCGCGCGCTTGCGCCTCAGTCCTGCGTCGGTCGAACCAGCTGCCAGCGCGCGAGCTTGCCGCCCTCGAACTCGCAGCTCACGCTCGAGCCCGATTCGTCGCTCCAGCGGTAGATCTCGGGCTGGGCGCCCTCGGCCGACAGGCGCTCGCCGAGCGCGCGCGTCTGCGCGATCACATGCATCAAGGTGCGACCCGGCTGCAGCTTCGCATTGAGCATGACCGCGCTGTCGACATGACCGACCGGCCGGTTGGCCGCGCGCTTCATGACGCCCATCAGGCGCGTGAAATGCAACAGCAGCCACATCACGAGGCCGGCGCCCGCGAAAGCCACGCCGGGCCAGCCGAACTGGAATTGCGCCAGTACCAGCAGCGCCGCCACGCCGGCCCATAACAAAATGCTTTGGAATCTCATGCCGGGATTGTCGCCGCAGCCGACCCTGGTCCAGCCGTTCTCATCTGGGTTGGATCGCCTCGGCGGGCAATATTCGCCTGCCTGCCTGGGGAACCGCTTGCTCCGGCGGCCCAGGCAGCCGGTCGCGCTCAACCTGTGGCGGGTCGGGCAGCAGGAAATGGGAGGGCGCGGACAGGGCCAGGCTGGCATCGCTGCTCGGCGCTTCATCCTTGAGCGCCACCCCCGAAATGGCACGGGCCCGGGCTTCGGTCATCAGGTAGTGGAGCTTGCGCAGGGCCTCGTCATAGGGCAGGCCCGCAGGTCTCACGTTGGAGATGCAGTTGCGGTTCGCGTCGCTCTGGCCGACGCGGGGCATCCAGGTCAGGTACAGGCCCATGCTGTCGGGCGAGCTCAGACCTGGCCGCTCGCCAATCAGGACCACCACCATGCGCGCGCGCAGCAACTGGCCCACCTCGTCGGCCACCGCCACGCGGCCCTGGCTGACCAGCGTCAGGGGTGCCACCTGCCAGCCTTCGTCCAGCAGGCGGGGCAGCAGTGCCTGCAGAAAAGGCACGGCATGGCGGCAGATGGCCAGGGCGGACAGGCCATCCGCCACCACGAAGGCCACATCGTGCACGCGCTCGACGATTGCCTGGTCCAGCACGCTGGCCTGCGGTGACACGAGCGCCTGCTGGGGCGCGCTCAGCCTGGACATCAGCAGCGCACGCGACTCGGCGCCCAGGCGCCGGCCCAGGTCGGGACGCTGCAAGTAGCTGTTCCGGTCGGCGGCAGCGCTGTGCAGTGCGACAGCCTCGTGGCCCAGGTCAGCCAGCGCCTGTCGCAAGGCTGTCGGGTCGAGTGCCAGATGCACGGCATCGCGGGCCTGGGCATGGGCCAGCTGAAAGGCCAGCTGCGCTTGCGTCGGCAGGCTCACGCCGGCGCGGCCCAGCGCGATGCGCGCATCGGTGTAGCGGCGCAAGGCCGACCAGGGATTGGCCGTGACGAGTGGCATGGTGGGGTCTTTGGGGTCGGCCATGCTCAGCTTCTCCCGGTGTGCGCAAGGGCGGGCTGGAACATGGGCGGCAGGCCGTCGTGCAGGCGGAACTGGGCATCGGGCCGGCTGAAGATCTGCGTCCGGGCCAGCCAGGCTTCGAATTCGGGCGCCGGGCGCAGGCCCAGCAGGCGGCGGGCATAGAGCGCGTCGTGGAAGGACGTGGTCTGGTAGTTCAGCATGATGTCGTCCGACCCCGGGATGCCCATCACGAAGGTGCACCCCGCCGTGGCCAGCAGCGTGAGAAGCACGTCCATGTCGTTCTGGTCGGCCTCGGCATGGTTGGTATAGCAGACATCGCAGCCCATGGGCAGGCCCAGCAGCTTGGCGCAGAAATGGTCCTCCAGCCCGGCGCGGATGATCTGCTTGCCGTCGTACAGGTATTCGGGCCCGATGAAGCCCACCACGCTGTTGACCAGCAGCGGCTTGAAGTGGCGTGCCACCGCGTAGGCGCGGGCTTCGCAGGTCTGCTGATCGACGCCATGGTGGCCGTTGGCGGACAGGGCGCTGCCCTGTCCGGTCTCGAAGTACATGACGTTGTTGCCCACCGTGCCGCGTTGCAGCGACAGCGCTGCTTGACGCGCTTCGGCCAGCAGGTCCAGCGTGATGCCGAAGCTGCGGTTGGTGGCCTCGGTGCCGCCAATCGACTGGAAGACCAGGTCCACCGGCGCGCCACGCTCGATGGCCTGGAGGGTGTTGGTCACATGGGTCAGCACGCAGGACTGCGTCGGGATGCCGTAATGCTCGATCACCTCGGCCATCATGGACACCAGCCGGATGACCTGGGCTACGTTGTCGGTGGCAGGGTTGATGCCGATCACCGCGTCGCCGCTGCCGTACAGCAGCCCGTCGAGCAGGCTGGCAGCGATGCCGCTGCTGTCGTCGGTCGGGTGGTTGGGCTGCAGGCGCGTGGACAGGCGTCCCGGCAGGCCGATGCTGTTGCGAAAAGCCGATCGCACCTCGCACTTGCTGGCCACCAGGATCAGGTCCTGGTGGCGCATGATCTTGCTGACTGCCGCAGCCATCTCGGGCGTGATGCCGGCACGCACTGCCGCCAGCGCGGCCCCATCGGTGTCATCGGCCAGCAGCCAGTTGCGCAAGTCGCCCACGGTCAGGTGCGCGATCGGCGCGAAGGACTCTGCGCTGTGCGTATCCATGATCAGGCGCGTGACCTCGTCCTCTTCATACGGGATCAGGGCCTCGTTCAGGAAGGTGCGCAGCGGCAGCTCGGCCAGCGTCATCTGTGCCACCACGCGCTCCTGCGCGGTCTGAGCCGCCACGCCCGCCAGCAAGTCGCCCGACCGGGCGGGCGTGGCCTTGGCCATCAGATCCTTGAGATCACGGAAGGTGAAGGTCTGCACCCCCACCTGGTGCCGATAGCGCGCGCGGCTCATGATTGCAGTGCCGGGGCACTGGATGAGGAAGTTGTGGTCATGGCAGATGAAGGGAATGGTTATTGCTTGAGCCACTGTAAGAAAACGCTCGAGTCGGGCGTTATCGGAAATTGGCAAAGTTGCAAACCGCCCCCATGCCCACTGCCACGCCGTCGATTGCGTTTCGCGCGCCGAGCGCCTCCATTTGGTGCCACCCGTCGCCTGCCGTGGCCCTGCGGTCGTCACTGGTGCACGATGCCGACGAACAAGCCAGCCAGCTGACCGGCTGGGATCAGCACTACGACCAGCTGAGCTGCGGCGCGTTCAGCGGGGAGCTGCTGGAGCTGCACCTGCCGCAGATGCAGCTGTTTCGCGAGCGCGTCAACCAGTCGGTACGCCAGTCGTGCACCCTGTGGTCCGACGCCCTGTGGCTGGGCCTGCCCGATATGTCCGCCACGGCGGGCACGGCGGGCGCGGCACATATCCGCATCAATGGCCGGCTCAATGCGGACCACGACATCATGCTGCGGCCGGGTGACGAGCCCTTTGAGCTGCTGACGCCTCCGGCGCACAGCATCTTCGGCGTGGTGGTGCAGCGGCAGGCCCTGCAAGCAGCGGCTGAACGCCAGGGCCGCCGCATCGATTGGGCCGGCTTGCAGCAGGCCCACTGGCTGCATGCGGGCGAAGCTGCGCGCGCGCACGGCCAACGCCTGCTGCAGGCGGCACTGGCCCACACTCCCGTGGGCCTGAGCCCCGCCTCGCAGGTGCAGCATGTGCAGGCCCTGCAGGCCGAACTGCTTGACATGGTGGTGGGCCTGCTCGAACACGGCATTGCCGACCCGGGTCCGCGCCAGAGCTTGGCGAAACGGCAACGTGTCGTGTCCCAGGCCCGAGAACTGGTGCTGGCCCGGCCTGACCAGGCCGTGACCGTGCCGGAGCTCTGCGAGCAGCTGCATGTGAGCCGTCGGACCCTGCAGTACTGCTTCGAGGATGTGCTGGGCCTGAGCCCGCTGCAATACCTGCGCGCGATCCGGCTCAACGGGGTGCGCCGCCACCTGCGTCAGGCCGCGTTGCGCCAGCAGTCGGTGCAGGACGTGGCCGTGAACTGGGGCTTCTGGCACTTCAGCCAGTTCGCCAGCGACTACCGCAAGCTGTTTGGCGAAATGCCTTCGACCACACGCAAGGCCGGGGCACCTTGATGGTGATCGGGCCAGCCCCCTTTTCCTGTCAACGCCTTTCCTGGTTTCATTCGTCAAAACTGGAGCACTCATGAACCGCATCGACGTCACCGAAAAAATCATCAGCACCAAGGTAGCCAAGGGCATCAAATGGGAGCAGGTAGCCCAGCAGGTCGGCCTGTCCAAGGAGTGGACGACCGCAGGCTGCCTGGGCCAGATGACCTTTGATGCCGCCCAGGCTGCCATCATCGGCGACATCTTCGACCTGACCGAAGAGGAACGCAAATGGCTGCAGGTGGTGCCGTACAAGGGCTCGCTGCCGACGCCGGTGCCGACCGACCCGCTGATTTACCGCTGGTACGAAATCGTCAGCGTCTATGGCAGCACGATCAAGGAGCTGATCCATGAGGAGTTTGGCGACGGCATCATGAGCGCGATCGACTTCAGCATGGACATCCAGCGCCAGCAGGACCCCAAGGGCGACCGGGTCAACGTGGTGCTGTCCGGCAAGTTCCTGCCCTACAAGCAGTACTGAGCGGCACCGGCGCGCAGGCGCACCCGGGGCGGGCTTCTGCGCCCATCCAGCAGGAGAATGGCTGGCACGGATCGGGTGCCCGTGACCCGGCAGCGAAAAATCGGCACAATGAACCGAGCAGCCGTCGGGCATCGGGCCCGTCGCTCGTTTCCGATCCGGGCCAGAACTTGTCAGACCTTCCTTCCGATATTGCCGCTCCGGTCTCTGCCAGCTCGGCCTATCCCAGGCCCAGGATGCCGGACGAGCTCTGGCAGCTGCTGCAGAACCCGCAGTCCTCCGCCCATGGCGCGCGCCATCTCGGCGATGCGCTGGTGCGCAGCGGCACCCTGACTGCCGAGCAGCTGTCCAAGGCGCTCGCGACCCAGGCCGAGCAGCGCTCGCTCGGCATCCACCGCCAGCTCGGCCAGCAGCTGGTCGAGAGCGGTCTGCTGACCGAGGCCCAGCTGCGCCATGTGATCGCGGGCTGGCTCGGCAACCGCGTGCTCGACCCTTCGGTCTACCTGTTCGACCAGGAGGCACTCGCGCTGGTGCCGCGCAGCTTTGCCGAGCGCGAGGCGGTGCTGCCGCTGTTGCTGCAGGACGACATCCTGGTGCTCGCGATGGCCGATCCGCTCGACAAGCGGCTGCTCGATGAACTGCGCTTCATGACCCAGCGCCGCATCGTCTCGGTGCTGGCGGCACCCGGCACGCTGATGCCCTCGGTCGCGCGCGCCTACGAGCCGCAGGTCGGTCCGGGCGAGCTGCCCAGGCCCAGGGAGGTCAACCGTGCCTCGTCGCGCGACCTGGTCAACGACCTGCAGGCCGGCGCGGAAGTCGGCCGCGAACCCGAGTCCGATGTCGTCAGCGAGTCCGACAACACGCTGGTGCGGCTGATCAACTCGCTGATCGCCGAGGCGATCGCGCAGAAGGCGTCCGACATCCATATCGAGACCCAGCCCGCCCCGCGCAAGGTCAGGATCCGGTTCCGGATCGACGGCGAACTGCGGCGCTACCTCGAGGTCGAGTCGCGCTTTCGCTATGCGCTGGTCGCGCGCATCAAGATCATGGCGGGCATGGACATCTCCGAGCACCGCAAGCCGCAGGATGGCAAGATCGATTTCGCCCGCTTCGGCGGCAGCAAGACCGAACTGCGCGTCGTCACCGTGCCGACCCATGGCGGACTCGAGGATGTCGTGCTGCGGCTGCTGGCCGGCTCCAAGCCGATGCCGCTCGACTCGATCGGCCTGAGTGCCGGCAATCTGGCCGAGCTGCGCCGGATGGCGCTCAAGCCCTATGGCCTGATGCTGGTCTGCGGCCCGACCGGCAGCGGCAAGACCACCACGCTGCATTCGCTGATCAGCGACATCAACACCGAGAACCGCAAGATCTGGACTGCCGAGGACCCGATCGAGATCACCCAGGACGGCCTGCGCCAGGTGCAGATGAACCCGCGCATCGGCTGGACCTTCGCCAACGCGATGCGGACCTTCCTGCGCGCCGACCCCGACGTGATCATGATCGGCGAGATGCGCGACGAGGAGACCGCGCGCATCGCGGTCGAGGCCTCGCTGACCGGCCACCTGGTGCTGTCGACCCTGCACACCAACTCGGCGCCCGAGAGCATCGCGCGGCTGCTCGAGATCGGGCTCGATCCGTTCAACTTCTCGGATTCCCTGCTGGCCATCCTGGCCCAGCGCCTGGTGCGCCGGCTGTGCCAGCAATGTGTCGAAGTCCGTCCGGCCACTGCCGAGGAGATCGAGGCCCTGGCCAACCAGTACCTTAACGGCCAGTCGCAGCATGACCCGCGCGAGGTTGCCGCGCTGATCGAGCGCTGGCGTCGCGACCATGGCCGGCCCGATGCCTTCGGTATCCGGCAACTCAGCAGCTTCGTCAGGCATGGTTGCGAGGCCTGCGAGCAGCGCGGCTACCGGGGCCGGCTCGGCATCTACGAGCTGATGCTCAACGACGACCAGATCCGCCACCATATCCGCCACCGCGCCCCGGCCGGCGAGATCCGCCACAGTGCGCTCGCAGCCGGCATGCACACGCTGCGCCAGGACGGCATCGAGAAGGTGGTGGCCGGCCTGACCGATCTGGCCGAGGTGATCGCCGCGACCAATATGTGAGCCGCCCGGCTTGCCTACAATGAGGCGCATGCTGCAATACCTCACGATACCCGTCACGCCCTTCCAGCAGAACTGCTCGCTCGTCTGGTGCGACCAGACCCTGGAGGCCGCCGTGATCGATCCGGGCGGCGATCTCGAGCGGGTGCTGGCCGAGGTCGACCGGCTCGGACTCAAGCTCGGCCAGATCTGGCTGACCCACGCGCATATCGACCATGCCGGCGGCACGGCCGAGCTGGCGCAGCGCTTCAAGCTGCCGATCATCGGCCCGCACGAGGGCGACCAGTACTGGATCGACGGCCTGCCGATGCAGAGCGTCAAGTTCGGCTTTCCGCCGGCCGGCCATTTCACGCCGACGCGCTGGCTGCATGACCTCGACCGGCTGCAGCTGGGTCACAGCGAGGTGGCGGTGCGCCATTGCCCGGGTCACACGCCGGGCCATGTGGTCTTTCATTCGGCCGAGGCCAAGCGCGCCTTCGTCGGCGATGTGCTGTTCGCCGGCAGCATCGGTCGCACCGATTTCCCCGGCGGCAACCACGAGCAGCTGATCGCCAGCATCACGCAGCGCCTGTGGCCGATGGGCGACGACACCGTCTTCATTCCGGGTCACGGTCCCGAAAGCAGCTTCGGTCGCGAGCGGCGCGTGAATCCCTACGTGCGCGGCACCTGATCGCGCCGCCGCCAGGGCCTGGCTTCAGCCCCTGGCCTGTTCGTAGAGCTGCCTGACCCGGGGCAGGTTGTCCTGCAGTTCCTGGATCCGGTTCGGGCCGCTCGGGTGGGTCGACAGGAAGCCGGGACCGCCGCGGCCGTTGGCCGCCATCATCTTGCGCCAGAGCGAGACGCTGGCCTGCGGGTTGTAGCCCGCGCGCGCGCCGAGCTCGAGTCCGACCAGGTCGGCCTCGGTCTCGTCATCGCGGCTGTACTTGAGGCTCAGCAGCTGGGTGCCGAGGTCGGCCGCGACATTGCCCAGCTCGCCCAGGCCCAGCAGGCGCGCGCCCAGCGACAGTCCCAGGCTGGTGGCCTGGGTCTTGGCCAGCCGCTCGCGCGCATGCTCGTGCAGGGCATGCGCCATCTCGTGGCCCATGACCATCGCCACCTCGTCGTCACCGAGCTTGAGCTTGTCGAGGATGCCGGTGTAGAAGCAGATCTTGCCGCCCGGCATGCAGAAGGCGTTGACCTGGGAGTTGCCGATCAGGTTGACCTCCCATTGCCAGCTGCGCGAGCGCGAGTTCCACGGCGCGGTGAAGGGAATCAGGCGGCGCGCGATCTGGCGCAGCCGCTGCAGCTGGGGGTGCTGGTCGGGCGCCAGCGCCCCCTTGGCCCGGGCCTGCTCCAGCATTTCCCCATATTGCTGTCGCGCCGCGCCTTCGAGCTCCTCGGCCGGCACCAGATTGCGCAGCGCCGAGGCCTCGCCGACATCGACCTGGGCCTGCGCCGTGGCGCTGACCAGTCCGGTGGCGGCCGCCGCGCCGGCCAGCAGGAAGCCGCGCCGCGGCGACCAGCGCCCGGCACCCGGTTCGTCATGAATCCCGGCCGGAGCCGAAAGGGAGGATTTCGCGTCGCAAAGCCAGCACATGCGCCAATAATAGACAAAAGCCTGCCGCCTGCGCAGGTTTTCTGTTTCAAGCCCGACATGCCCCTATCCGATTCCCGTCCCGCGTCCACCGTCGTCGAGCCGCCGTCCGAGCCGGTGCTCTCCTGGCGCGCCACCCTGCGCGCCTACCTGCAGCCCGCTGGCCTGCGCCTGTTCGCGCTCGGTTTCGCCGCCGGCCTGCCGCTGCTGCTGGTGCTCGGCACGCTGAGCTTTCGCCTGCGCGAGGCCGGTCTCGACCGCGCCACCATCGGCTACCTGAGCTGGGTCGGCCTGGCCTACGGTTTCAAGTGGTGCTGGGCACCGCTGGTCGACCGGCTGCCGCTGCCGGGACTGAGCCGCTGGCTCGGTCAGCGCCGTGCCTGGCTGCTGCTGTCGCAGTTGGTCATCATGGCCGGCCTGGTCGGCATGGCGCTGACCGACCCGCGCGCCGACCTCCACGCGATGGTGGGCTACGCCCTGCTGGTGGCCTTTGCCTCGGCGACGCAGGACATCGCGCTCGACGCGTTCCGGATCGAGTCGGCCGATGCCCGGCACCAGGGCACGCTGGTCGCCTACTACCAGACCGGCTACCGGCTCGCGATGATCTGGGCCGGTGCCGGTGTGCTCTGGCTGGCCGCGCGTGCCGAACTGGCGCCCGCGATCGCGGCCGGCTATCAGCAGGCGGCCTGGAGCAGCGCCTATCTGGTCATGGCCGGCTCGATGGTGATCGGCCTGCTGACCGTGCTGCTCTCGCCCGAGCCGGTGCGGCGCGTCATCCCGCCGGCGCGCAACCTCGCGGCCTGGCTGCGCGAGGTGCTGGTCGAGCCCTTCGCCGAATTCCTGCAGCGCTACGGCTCCCAGGCCCTGCTGCTGCTGGCGCTGATCGGGATCTACCGCATCAGCGACGTGGTGATGGGCATCATGGCCAACCCGTTCTATGTCGACATGGGCTACAGCAAGGACGAGGTCGCCGCCGTCACCAAGGTCTATGGTGTCATCATGACCCTGGTCGGGGCTTTTGCTGGCGGCGCGCTGGCGCTGCGCTGGGGCGTGATGCGGGTGCTGATGCTGGGGGCGCTGCTGAGCGCCGTCAGCAACCTGTTGTTCGCCTGGCTGGCCTGGCATGGTCATGACCTGGTGGCGCTGATCGCGGTGATCGCCGCCGACAACCTGAGCTCTGGCATCGCCTCGGCCGCCTTCGTCGCCTACCTGTCGAGCCTGACCAATGTGAGCTATTCGGCCACGCAATACGCGCTGTTCAGCTCGATGATGCTGCTCGCGCCCAAGTGGCTGGCCGGCTATTCGGGAGTCTTCGTCGATGCCTATGGCTACAGCAGCTTCTTCGTCGGCACGGCGCTGCTCGGTCTGCCGGTGCTGCTGCTGGTCTGGCTGGCATCCCGGGTACAGGCCAGGACATCTGGCTAGGGATTTTCCCTGGATTTTCCGCGCAGTTGCCCGGCCCGGCCCTGTGGCTGGTGCACAATGGATGGACTTGCTGTCACACTGGCCTAGGACAAGGCAGTTGCCGCGGGTGGACAAAGCGCCAAGACGCCGGTCACGACCCGCCTACCAGATTCCAACGACGTCCTCTAGGACTTGCCGCCGCCCAGCTGGGCGGCGTTTTTTTTGCCGCTCACCTGGCCGCTTACGCCCTGCCTCATGCGGGACATCACGCCAGGATGTGGCCGGTAGCCCGAGGATGGGCGCACAATCGGCGCGTTCCTTGATCGTTTTGCCGATGCGCCACCTCGCCCACTCCAGCCCTACCGCCTCCACCGTCCCTGTCGGGTCCGCCGCCGCCCAGCCCGAGCGCTCGGATGCCGCCACCCTGCGCCGCCTGCTGCCCTATCTCTGGCAGTACCGCTGGCGCGTTGCGCTGGCGCTGGCCTTCATGGTCGGCGCCAAGCTAGCCAACGTCGGCGTGCCGCTGCTGCTCAAGGAGCTGGTCGACGCGCTGACGCCGCGCACCGGCCTGGCGCCGGGCCAGGCCGCGCTGCTGGTGGTGCCGCTGGGCCTGCTGCTGGCCTACGGCCTGCTGCGCTTTTCGACCAGCCTGTTCACCGAGCTGCGCGAGCTGATCTTTGCCAAGGCGACCGAGGGCGCGACGCGCGCGATCGCGCTGCAGGTGTTCGGCCATCTGCACGGGCTGAGCCTGCGCTTTCACCTCGAGCGCCAGACCGGCGGCATGACGCGCGACGTCGATCGCGGCACGCGCGGGGTGCAGTCGCTGATCTCCTACTCGCTCTACAGCATCTTCCCGACCCTGCTCGAGGTGGTGCTGGTGCTGGCGTTGCTGGGCATCAAGTTCGAGCTCTGGTATGTCTGGACCACGCTGGCTGCGCTGGCGGCCTATGTCTTGTTCACGGTCAAGGTCACCGAGTGGCGCACCCAGTACCGGCGCGAGATGAACGAGCTCGAGTCGGCCAGCCAGACCCGTGCCGTCGATTCGCTGCTTAACTACGAGACCGTCAAGTATTTCAACAACGAGGCCTTCGAGTCGAGTCGCTACGGCGAGAGCCTGGAGCGCCTGCGCCGCGCCCGCGTCAAGAGCCAGACCACGCTGTCGCTGCTCAATGCCGGCCAGCAGCTGATCATCGCGACCGCGCTGGTCGCCATGCTCTGGCGCGCCACCAGCGCCGTGACCCAGGGCGGCATGACGCTGGGCGACCTGGTCATGATCAACGCCTTCATGATCCAGCTCTACATCCCGCTCAACTTCCTGGGCGTGCTGTATCGCGAGATCAAGCAGAGCCTGACCGACCTCGACAAGATGTTCACGCTGCTCGACCGCGAGCGCGAGATCGCCGATGCGCCGGGTGCGCCCGAGCTGGCGCTGGACGGGCCGCCCGAGGTCCGCTTCGAGTCGGTGCGCTTTGCCTACGAGCCGGCGCGCGAGATCCTGCACGGCATCAGCTTCACGGTGCCGGCCGGCAAGACGGTGGCGGTGGTCGGTCCGTCCGGTTCCGGCAAGTCCACGCTGGCGCGCCTGCTGTACCGCTTCTACGACATCGGTGGCGCGGCCATAGCGCCGGAGGCGGCCGGCGCGATCCGGGTCGCGGGCCAGGACATCCGCCAGGTGACGCAGTCCAGCCTGCGACGCGCGATCGGCATCGTGCCGCAGGACACGGTGCTGTTCAACGACAGCATCGGCTACAACATCCGCTACGGCCGCCCGGACGCCAGCCGCGAGGACATGGTCGCCGCGGCCCAGGCCGCGCATATCCACGACTTCATCGAGAAGCTGCCCAAGGGCTACGACACCGTGGTCGGCGAGCGCGGCCTCAAGCTGTCGGGCGGCGAGAAGCAGCGCGTCGCGATCGCGCGCACCCTGCTGAAGAACCCGCCGATCCTGATCTTCGACGAGGCGACCTCGGCGCTCGACTCGGCCAACGAGCGCGCGATCCAGTCCGAACTGCGCAGCGCGGCGCGCGACAAGACCGCGCTCGTGATCGCGCACCGGCTCTCGACCGTGGTCGACGCGCACGAGATCATCGTGCTCGAGCATGGCCATATCGTCGAGCGCGGCGCCCACGCCGAACTGCTGGCGCGCAACGGTCGCTATGCCCAGATGTGGGCGCTGCAGCAAAGCGGCGCCGAGGAAGCCGTCGTGGCGCCGGCGGGGGTCTGAGATGGATACCAAATGGCTGGAGGATTTCGTCAGCCTGGCCGAGACGCGCAGCTTCAGCCGCTCGGCCCAGCTGCGCCATGTGACGCAGCCGGCGTTCTCGCGCCGCATCCAGTCGCTCGAGGCCTGGGCCGGCACCGACCTGGTTGACCGCAGCAGCTACCCGACCCGGCTCACGCCGGCGGGGCAGACGCTCTACGAGCAGGCGCTCGAAATGCTGCACGCGCTGCAGGCTACCCGCACCATGCTGCGCCAGTATTGCCCGACCGGGCAGGACCAGATCGCGTTCGCGGTGCCGCACACGCTGGGCTTCACCTTCTTTCCGGCCTGGCTCTCGGGCCTGCGCGAGGTGGTCGGGCCGGTCAAGACGCGCCTGATCGCCCTCAACGTCCATGACGCGGTGCTGCGCCTGATGGAGGGCAGCTGCGACCTGCTGATCACCTATCAGCACACCTCGCAGCCGATCCAGCTCGACGCCGAGCGCTACGAGATGCTGTCGCTCGGGCACGAGGTGCTGGCACCCTATGTCCGCCCCGGCGACAACGGCGCGCTGCTGCACCGCCTGCCCGGCAGCGCCGAGCAGCCCTGGCCCTATCTGGCCTACGCGCCGGGCGCCTATCTCGGGCGCGTGGTCGACTGGGTGCTGCAGCAGGGCGGGGCCAACTTTCATCCCGAGCGGGTCTACGAGACCGACATGTCCGAGAGCCTGAAGGCGATGGCGATCGCCGGCCATGGCGTGGCTTTCCTGCCGGCGAGCTCGGTCCAGCAAGCCTTGCGCGACGGCCAGCTGGTCGCCGCTGCCGGCCCCGAGCTGGCCTGCGAGGCGAGGCTGGACATCCGGCTCTATCGCGAGCGCCCTGGCGCGCGCCGGCCCAAGCGCGCGGCGCAGAAGTTCTGGGACGACGTGGCGGCCGCGCAGGCCCGATCGAGCTGATGGCAGCCACGCTGGCGCGCTTTTTGCTCGATAGCGTCGTCCAGTCCGGGGCCGGGTAGATCCTATGGCGGTCCCGCGATACGCGCCCTAGAATGGGGCACAACTGTTTCCCCTCGACCGATAAAGGACCTTGACATGAAGAAGAGCCTCCTGGCCATTGCCCTGACGGCCACCTGTGCCGGTTCCGTCTGGGCCCAGAGCAATGACACCCTGGCCAAGATCAAGGGCAGCGGCAACGTGACCCTGGGCGTGCGCGAATCCTCGGGCCTGGGCTTCACCCTGGGCAATGGCAAGTACGTGGGTTTCCATACCGAAATGGGCGAGCGCGTCGTGGCCGACCTGCAAAAGCAGCTCGGGCTGAGCAAGCTCGAGCTGAAATACCAGCCCGTGACCTCGCAGAACCGCATTCCGCTGCTGCAGAACGGCACGGTCGACCTCGAATGCGGCTCGACCACCAACAACGCCGCGCGCCAGAAGGATGTCGCCTTCGCCGTCACCACCTATGTCGAGGAAGTGGGCATTGCCGTGCGCACCAACTCCAACGTGCACCATATCAAGGACCTGAACGGCAAGTCCGTCGCCACCACCACCGGCACCACCTCGGTCCAGACGCTGCGCAAGAACGAGCGTGCGGATGGCATCGACTTCAAGGAGGTCTACGGCAAGGACCATGCCGACAGCTTCCTGCTGCTCGAATCGGGCCGGGCCGAAGCCTTCGTGATGGACAAGTCCATCCTGGCAGCCAACATCGCCAAGTCGAAGAATCCGGCCGACTTCAAGATCCTGGACGACGTGCTGAGCATCGAGCCGATCGCCTGCATGCTGCGCAAGGACGACCCGGCCTTCAAGAAGGCGGTCGATGACAGCATCAAGCGCCAGATCAAGGACGGCTCGCTGGCCAAGCTGTACGACAAGTGGTTCATGCAGCCGATCCCACCGGCCAACGTCAACCTCAAGATGCCCTTGACTGAAAGCACCAAGGCCGCCTGGGCCAACCCGAACGACAAGCCGATGGAAGAGTACGCGAAGAAGTAATCGCGCCAAGTGCAGCCCCGCCGGTCGGGGCTGGTTTCATTTCACAGCATGAGGAGGTCCGCATGAGCTGGGATTGGCAGGTATTCTGCGAGGACACCCTCACGCGCGAGGCGGGTTCGAGCTGTTTTGGTCAGGGCGGTGACATCACCTACCTGGACTGGCTGTTGTCGGCCTGGGGCTGGACAGTGTCGGTCTCGCTGCTGGCGTTGCTGCTGGCGCTGGTCGTCGGCGCCCTGGTCGGCACGCTGCGCACCTTGCCCGACAGCCCCTGGGTGGTGCGCCTGGGCAATGCCTGGGTCGAGCTGTTTCGCAACATTCCGCTGCTGGTGCAGATCTTTCTCTGGTACCACGTGCTGCCCACGCTGTTTCCGACGCTGCAGGCGGTGCCGGGCTTCGTGCTGGTGGTGCTGGCGCTGGGCCTGTTCACCTCGGCGCGCATCGCCGAGCAGGTCCGCTCGGGCATACAGGCGCTGCCGCGCGGCCAGCGCATGGCCGGCATGGCGCTGGGCCTGACCACGGCGCAGACCTATCGTTATGTGCTGCTGCCGATGGCGCTGCGCATCGTGATCCCGCCGCTGACCAGCGAGACCATGAACATCTTCAAGAACTCGTCGGTTGCCTTCGCGGTCTCGGTCGCCGAGCTGACCATGTTCGCGATGCAGGCGCAGGAGGAAACCGCGCGCGGCGTCGAGGTCTACCTGGCCGTGACCGGGCTCTACATGCTGTCGGCTTTCGCGATCAACCGCGTGATGGCCTTCATCGAACGGCGCGCCCGGGTACCGGGCTTCATTGCCAGCGCTGGCACGGGAGGGCATTGAGATGGGTCTTCAACTCGACTGGTCCTTCTACAACTGGGACCTGATGCAGAACTTCGTGCTCAAGGGCCTGGGCTTCAGCCTGATGCTGACCCTGGTCGCGACGCTCGGGGGCGTGCTGTTCGGCACCCTGCTGGCGCTGATGCGACTGTCGGGCCGGCCCTGGCTGGCCACGCCCGCGATGGTCTATGTCAACGGCATGCGCAGCATCCCGCTGGTGATGGTGATCCTGTGGTTCTTCCTGCTGGTGCCGCTGCTGATCGGTCGCCCGATCGGGGCCGAGCTGTCGGCGGTGATCACCTTCGTCGCCTTCGAGGCCGCCTACTTCAGCGAGATCATGCGCGCCGGCATCCAGTCGATTCCGCGTGGCCAGGTCCAGGCCGGCATGGCGCTGGGCATGAGCTATGGCCAGAACATGCGGCTGGTCGTGCTGCCGCAGGCGCTGCGCAACATGCTGCCGGTGCTGCTGACGCAGACCATCATCCTGTTCCAGGACACCTCGCTGGTCTATGCGATCGGTGCCTACGACATGCTCAAGGGCTTCGAGGTCGCCGGCAAGAACTTCGGTCGTCCGATCGAGGCTTATCTGGCGGCAGCCGTGCTTTATTTCGCGATCTGCTATGCGCTGTCGGCGGGCGTCAAGCGCCTGCATCGCAAGATCGCCATCGTGCGCTGACAGCCGGTACCGAAGGAGAATTCGATGATTGAACTCAAGCATGTGTCCAAATGGTACGGCCCGGTGCAGGTACTCAACGATTGCTCGACCCGGATCGAGAAGGGCGAGGTGGTGGTGGTCTGCGGTCCGTCCGGTTCGGGCAAGTCGACGCTGATCAAGACCATCAACGCGCTCGAGCCGATCCAGCAGGGCGAGATCTGGGTCGACGGCAAGGCCGCTCACGATCCCAAGACCAACCTGCCGAAGCTGCGCAGCCATGTCGGCATGGTGTTCCAGCATTTCGAGCTTTTTCCCCACCTGAGCGTGACCGAGAACCTGACGCTGGCGCAGGTCAAGGTGCTGGGTCGCAGCCTCGATGACGCCAAGCGGCGCGGCCTCAAGATGCTCGACCGCGTCGGCCTGAGCGCGCACAAGGACAAGTTTCCGGGCCAGCTCTCGGGCGGCCAGCAGCAGCGGGTCGCGATCGCGCGCGCGCTCAGCATGGACCCGATCGTGATGCTGTTCGACGAGCCGACCTCGGCGCTCGACCCCGAGATGGTTGGCGAGGTGCTCGACGTCATGGTCGGTCTGGCCGGCGAGGGCATGACCATGATGTGCGTGACGCACGAGATGGGCTTCGCGCGCAAGGTCAGCAACCGGGTGATCTTCATGGACGTCGGCGGCAAGATCCTGGAGGACTGCAGCACGCGCGAGTTCTTCAGCCAGCCGGAAAACCGCCAGCCGCGCACCAAGGACTTCCTGAACAAGATCCTGCAGCACTGAGCGCAGGCCGGGGCGCCCGTGCGGCGCCTTTTTGTTGGGCGGCAGGCGGCAGATTTGGGACAATGGCGGCATGACGCAACAGATCACCATCACCCGCCCCGACGACTGGCACCTGCATCTGCGCGACGGCGCCGCGCTGCACACCGTGGTGCCGCACACGGCCGCGCAGTTCGGCCGCGCCATCGTCATGCCCAACCTCAAGCCGCCGGTGACCACCGCCGAGCAGGCGCTGGCCTACAAGCAGCGTATCCTGGCCGCCGTGCCCGCCGGCATGAGCTTCGAGCCGCTGATGACGCTCTACCTGACCGACAAGCTGCCGCCCGAGGAAATCGCGCGAGCCAAGGCCGCTGGCGTGGTCGCGGTCAAGCTGTATCCGGCCGGTGCCACCACCAACAGCGATGCCGGCGTGACCGACCTGCGCAAGACCTACCAGACGCTCGAAGCCATGCAGCGCGAAGGCATGCTGCTGCTGGTGCATGGCGAGGTGACCGACCCGTCGATCGACCTGTTCGACCGCGAGGCGGTGTTCATCGAACAGCAGCTCGCGCCGCTGCGCAAGGATTTCCCGGAACTCAAGATCGTGATGGAGCACATCACGACCCAGGAAGCCGCGCAATACGTGGCCGAGGCCGACCAGTTCCTGGGCGCGACCATCACGGCGCATCATCTGCTCTACAACCGCAACGCGATCTTCACCGGCGGCATCCGCCCGCATTACTACTGCCTGCCGGTCCTGAAGCGCGAGACCCATCGCCAGGCGCTGGTGGCGGCGGCGACCAGCGGCAACGCCAGGTTCTTCCTCGGCACCGACAGCGCGCCGCACCCGGCGCATCTGAAGGAGCACGCGACCGGCTGTGCCGGCTGCTACACCGCGCATGCCGCGATCGAGATGTACGCCGAGGCCTTCGATGCCGCCGGCGCGCTCGACCAGCTCGAGGCCTTCGCGAGCTTCAACGGCCCGGACTTCTACAGCCTGCCGCGCAATACCGGCCGCATCACGCTGCGCAAGGAAAGCTGGACCCCGCCGGCCTCGTTTGCCTTCGGCGAAGCCGAGCTCAAGCCGCTGCGCGCGGGCGAGGCGCTGCCCTGGAAGCTGGTCTGAGCCATTTCTCGCGCCTGATCGACTGGTCCGAGCCCTGGCTGGCGCCCTGGCGTGGGCTGGGCGAGCCGATCGCGGCCACCGCGCTGGCTGGCGGCGACCTGCCGGCGGCGCTCAATGCCGCCGGGCTGGCTCCGCTGCGCTTCGTGCCGCAGGCCGAGCTGCCCGAAGGGCGGGCCTACGAGGCGCATATCTTCGACACCGGCGGCGTGCCGACGCGCGAAGGCCTGCACGATTTCTTTAACGCGCTGTGCTGGATGCGTTTTCCCGCCACCAAGCTGCGGCTGAACCGCCTGCAGGCGCAGGCGATCGAGGCCGCGGGCGGCGTCGGTACAAGACGCGGGCCGCTGCGCGATGCGCTGACGCTGTTCGACGAGAACGCCGCGCTGCTGCAGGCGCCCGAGCCGGTCTGGCAGGCGCTGCTGGCGCGCGACTGGAGCCGGCTGTTCGTCGAGCTGCGCCCGCTCTGGGCCCAGTCCACGCTGCTGCTGTTCGGCCATGCGCTGACCGAAAAGCTGGTCGCGCCCTACAAGTCGATCACGGCCCATGTGCTGCGGCTGCCGGTGCCGACCGATTGGCCGGCTGACGAGTGGGATCGTCAGCTGGACGGAGGCGTTGGGTTGCCGCAAGGTGGAAGCGCAGCCGTGCTGCACCCCTGGGACGACTGGCTGGCCGACCAGCTCACGCCCGAATGGCTGGCGACCAAGCCCTACACGCCGTTGCCGGTGCTCGGCACGCCAGGCTGGTGGCCCGCCAACCAGGACCCTGCCTTCTACGCCGATACCCAGGTGTTCCGTCCCGCGCGCACGCGGTCTGCCTGCACGCCATTCACCGACGCATGCTAAGGTTTGCGGCTTGAAGCGGTCCGCGCTCGTCCCCATATCATGACGAAAGGGATCGCAGCCTTGGCCTTGAGCGGACAGCTGGCGGCCCGACTGATTTTTTCAACCTGGGAGTCTTTCCTGTCATGAAACGCATTGCGCTTTTCGTCCTGACCAACCTGGCGGTCATGCTGGTCCTGAGCGTCACCGCCAGACTGCTGGGGGTGGACCGCTTCCTGACCGCCAACGGCCTGAACCTCGGCGCGCTGCTGGGCTTCTCGCTGATCATGGGCTTTGGCGGCTCCCTCATCTCGCTGCTGATGAGCAAGCCGATGGCCAAGTGGAGCACCGGTGCGGTCGTGATCAACCAGCCGCGCAACGCCGACGAGGCCTGGCTCGTCAACACGGTGCAGAAGTTTGCCGGCCAGGCCGGCATCGCGATGCCCGAGGTCGCGATCTACGACGGCGAGCCCAACGCCTTCGCGACCGGCGCCAGCAAGAACGCCTCGCTGGTGGCGGTCTCGACCGGCCTGCTGCACGGCATGACGCACGAGGAGGTCGAGGCCGTGATCGGCCATGAGGTGGCGCACATCGCCAACGGTGACATGGTGACGATGACGCTGATCCAGGGTGTCATGAACACCTTCGTCGTGTTCCTGAGCCGGGTGGTCGGCTACGCGGTCGACAGCTTCCTGCGCAAGGGCGACGAGCGCGAGAGCAGCGGTCCTGGCATCGGCTACATGATCACGAGCTTCGTGATGGAGATCGTGCTGGGCTTCCTGGCCGGCATCATCGTGGCCTGGTTCAGCCGCCAGCGTGAATTCCGCGCCGATGCCGGTGCGGCCCAGATGATGGGCCGCAAGCAGCCGATGATCAATGCGCTGGCCCGCCTCGGCGGCCTGGAGCCGGGCGCGTTGCCGCAGAGCATGGCGGCGATGGGCATTGCCGGCGGCCTGGGCAAGCTGTTCTCGACCCACCCGCCGCTCGAAGAGCGCATCGCGCGCCTGCAGCAGTCCTGATCCACGGGTCACTGACGCAAAAAAGGCCGGCTTGCATGCCGGCCTTTTGCATGGAAGCGTCGCGCCTCAGGCAGGTTCAGGCGTTCCGACGGCGGCGCGTGCGATGGCCTCGGCGACCTTGATGCCGTCGACGCCAGCCGACAGGATGCCGCCGGCATAGCCCGCGCCTTCGCCAGCCGGGTACAGCCCGCCGATGTTCAGGCTCTGGCAGTCCTCGCCGCGCGTGATGCGCAGCGGCGAACTGGTGCGGGTCTCGACTCCGGTCATGACCGCGTCGGCCATGTCATAGCCCCTGATCTTGCGGCCGAACACGGGCAGGGCCTCGCGCATGGCGGCGACCGCGAAAACGGGCAGCACCTGGCTCAGGTCGCCGAGCTTGACGCCGGGCTTGTAGGAGGGCTGGACCGCGCCGAACTGTTGCGACGGCTGGCCAGCCAGGAAGTCGCCGACCAGCTGGCCCGGGGCCTGGTAGTCGCGCCCGCCGACTTCGAACGCCCGGCTCTCGAGCTGGCGCTGGAACACCACGCCGGCCAGCGCATGGGTCTGGCCCTTGGCCTGCAGCGCCTGTGCCTCGGCGGCGTAGCGCGCGCCATCGGCGGCGCCAAAGGCGGCGATCCAGGTCGCGGCATCGAGCGGATAGTCGGACGGGTCGATCGCGACCACCAGGCCGGCGTTGGCGTTGCGCTCGGCGCGCGAGTACTGGCTCATGCCGTTGGTGACGACGCGCTCGGGCTCGCTGGTCGCGGCGACCACGGTGCCGCCCGGGCACATGCAGAAGCTGTAGACCGCGCGGCCGTTGTCGGCGTGGTGCACCAGCTTGTAGGCGGCCGCGCCCAGCAGCGGATGGCCGGCGTGCCGGCCCCAGAGCGACTGGTCGATCACGCTTTGCGGATGCTCGATGCGCACGCCGATCGAGAACGGTTTCGGCTCCAGGAACACCCCGGCGTCATGCAGCATCGCGAAGGTGTCGCGCGAGCTGTGGCCGAGCGCGAGCACGACCCGGCGTGCCGCCAGTTCGTGGACTTCGCCCGAGGCCAGGTCCTGCACCTTCAGGCCGCGCACGCGTTGCGGCGGGAAGCCGGCGGGGGCAGCACCAGTCGGCGCGGGTTCGAGCAGCAGCTCGGTCACGCGCTGCTCGAAGCGGATCTCGCCGCCGAGCTCGATGATCTTCTCGCGCATGGCCTCGACCACCTTGACCAGCTTGAAGGTGCCGATATGCGGGTGCGCCATGTAGAGGATCTCGGGCGGCGCACCGGCGTCGACGAATTCCTGCATCACCTTGCGGCCCAGGAAGCGCGGGTCCTTGATCTGGCTGTAAAGCTTGCCGTCCGAGAACAGGCCGGCGCCGCCTTCGCCGTATTGCACGTTCGATTCGGGCGTCAGCACCTTCTTGCGCCACAGGCCCCAGGTGTCCTTGGTGCGCTGGCGTACCGGTCGGCCGCGTTCGAGCACGATCGGCTTCAGGCCCAGCTGCGCCAAGGCCAGCGCCGCGAAGATGCCGCAGGGGCCAAAACCCACCACCACCGGCCGCTCGGCCGGATCGGCCGGCCAGCCGGCGGGCGCATGGGCCGGTGCCTGCCAGCTCATGTCGGGCGTGCGCTGGATATGCGGGTTCTTGTCGAACTTCGCCAGCAGGCCGGCTTCCTGTGCCGGCTCGGTCAGGCTCAGGTCGCAGATGAAGACCGCCAGCAGCTCGGCCTTGCGCGCATCGAAGCTGCGCTTGAAGACCTGCAGCTCGGCGATCTGGCCCTCGGCGATGCCGAGCGCCTGCGCGGCCAGTGCGCGCAGCGCCGCGATGGGGTGCGGTGTCGGGCTGCGGTCGGCATCGGTTTCGGCCGGGGCATCGGCGGCGCGACGGGTCTCGACCGGCAACGCGGTCAGCGGGAGTTTGAGTTCTGAGATTCGGATCATGTTGGCTCGTGGTGATCAAGCAATCGAGCCGCCGATGATAAGGATTTTGTGCAGCCGGGCCGATAGATCCAGGTTTTCAGTCGCGTCATGAACGGTTCCAAGTGATCAGGGCCAGCTACGGCCTAGATCACCAGTTATCGGAGCCGGAGTCCGAACTTGAACCGGAATCGGTGTCAATGTCGGTGTTGTCCCAGTCCGCGCCGTTGCCGGCATCGAAGGCGCCGAAGTCGGGCTGGCTGCTGCGCGTTGGCTCGAACGGGCTGTCATAGGCCACAGGGCTGTCGACGGCAGCATGGGAAGAATGGGAAGACGGCGAAGCGCCACCGTGA
Source organism: Burkholderiales bacterium (assembly GCA_026400105.1). Taxonomy (GTDB): domain Bacteria; phylum Pseudomonadota; class Gammaproteobacteria; order Burkholderiales; family Burkholderiaceae_C; genus Malikia. The sequence goes on along the minus strand of JAPLPQ010000074.1, from coordinate 5,084 downwards.
TCGGTCTCGAGCACCTTGTTCAGCGCATAGCCAGCCGCCAAGCCGGCGATGCCGCCGACCACGGCACCGGTCACGGTTGATCCCATGCCGCCTCCCGTAGCCGATTGAGCTGCCGGGACGCCCGGGTAGGGGCCGGAATAGGACGGTGGGACGTTGCCATTTCGGCCGTAGCCTGGCATGTCGAAGGGCGATGCGGCGGCCGGGGCAGCCGGTATGCGCTGGGCCGTGGCGGCGCGGCGCATCCAGATTACCAGCGCGGCGAGCGCACCGCCACCCAGCAGCAGCCAGCCCCAGGGTAGGGCGGGTGTTGACGGAGCTGGTGCCTGATGTTCGAGTGGGTTTAGTGCGGGCGCAACCGAGGCGTGCAAGGTAGGCGCACCGGCGGAGGCTGACGGTGCTCGGGTTTTTGCCTCGAGCTTGGTCAGCAGGTCGTTGAACTGCTGGGACGAATGGGCGAACTTGAGCGAGGGCTCCAGCTTCTGCGCCTGGCGCAGCGCCTGCTCGGCTTCCAGGTAGCGGCCCTCGCGGGCCAGTACTTGACCGAGCTCGTATTGCGCGCGCGCGCTCGAGGGCTTCTCGCGCAGCACCTCGCGCAGTTGAGACTCTGCGCGGTCGAACTGACCAGCCTGCACCGAGGCCTCGATGTCCTTCGGGCTGGGCAGCGCGAGCGCCCAAGTCGACAGACAGAGCAGGCTGCCGACCAGCAGGCCTTTGCAGCGGGTAGCGAAGCGGGACGTCATTTTCGGGCGAGATCCTGGGTGAGGTGCGTGGCGGAGCGGACCTCCGGCCCGCTCCCGCTCACAAGCAATGTGACACCAGGCGGGCTTATTTCAAGCCCACTCACCGTCGAGCTCACTTCTGCGCCGGTTTGGCGGGGACAGCGGGAGCAGCGGCGGCTGCGGGACTCGCGGGAGTTGCCGGGGTTGCCGGAACGGCAGCCGCAGGCGCTGCAACCTTCTTGTGGACCTGTTTCTTGAGCTTCTTCTGAGCCGGCTTGTGTACTTCGACCGACTTGCCTTGCGCGGCGGGGGCTTTGGCTTCAGCGCCAACAGTCTTCGCGGCAACCGGGGCTGCAGCAGCCGGCGTGGCAGGCGTCTGTGCCTGGGCGCTCAGGGTGATCGCGGCGGCGGACAACAGGGCGAACAGGGACTTTTTCATGGTGCGGGCCTCTTGGTGGTGAATCAGGGACATCCCTGACAAGCTCAATGCTGATCGCCCAGACTTAGCGCAGAGTTAAGGTTTACCGCCGGTTACGAATGCAATGTTTTGCAACTTCCCGGGCCTGCTCCGCCGCTTTCTGCTGGCCGGGGCAGCGGGGTCGGCCGCTGCCCTTCAGTGGCTCGCTCAGGCTGGCAGGTAGCCTTCGACCGACAGGTAGCGCTCGCCGGTGTCGTAGTTGAAGCCCAGCACGCGGGCCGCTGCCGGCAGCTCGGGCAGCTGCTGCGCGATCGCGGCCAGGGTCGCGCCCGACGAGATGCCGACCAGCATGCCTTCCTCGCGTGCCGAGCGGCGACCGTATTCGCGCGCCGCCTCGGCCTCGACCTGGATCACGCCGTCGAGCAGCGTGGTGTCGAGGTTCTTCGGGATGAAGCCCGCGCCTATGCCCTGGATCGGGTGCGGTGCCGGCGCGCCGCCCGAGATCACCGGCGAGGCGCTCGGCTCGACCGCGTAGACCTTGAGCTGCGGCCAGGCGGCCTTGAGCACGCGCGCGACCCCGCTCAGGTGGCCGCCGGTGCCGACGCCGGTGATGATGGCGTCGAGCCCCTCGGGGAAGTCGGCCAGGATTTCCTGCGCCGTGGTGCGGCTGTGGATCTCGGTGTTGACCGGGTTGTCGAACTGCATCGGCATCCAGGCGCCGGGCGTCTGCGCGACCAGTTCCTCGGCGCGCGCGATCGAGCCCTTCATGCCCTTTTCGCGCGGGGTCAGGTCGAAGCTGGCGCCATAGGCCTGCATCAGGCGGCGGCGCTCGATCGACATGCTGTCGGGCATGACCAGGATCAGCTGGTAGCCCTTGACCGCGGCGACCATGGCCAGGCCGATGCCGGTGTTGCCCGAGGTCGGCTCGATGATGGTGCCGCCGGGCTGCAACAGGCCGCGCTGCTCGGCGTCCTCGACCATGGCCAGCGCGATGCGGTCCTTGATCGAACCGCCCGGGTTGCTGCGCTCGGACTTGATCCAGACCTGGGCCTGCGGGAATTCGGCGAACAGTCGGTTGATGCGGACATGCGGCGTGTTGCCGATGGTGGCCAGGATATGGTCGGCTTTCATGGAGTCTCCGGTGGGGAAAAGATGAAAAATTCCATTTTGGCCCAATCGATAGCGTGTTGTACGCATAAGCTCATGTGGAAAGCGCGATAATCCCGCCTGTGAAGTCTGCTAGGCCGCCGCTGGCGCAAGTCCCGAAAGGGCGCGCTGGAGGAACGTCCGGACTGCATAGGACAGCGTAGGAGCTAACGGCTCTCCACCGCGAGGTGAGGATCAGAGCAACAGAGACGAGTCCCTTGGAACCATCCGCTCCGGCGGCAGGAGCCTTGGGGGTGAAACGGGCAATCTCTACGCGCAGCAACACCAAGTATCCGCAGAGCTGGCGGGTAGGTGGCACCGAGCCATCGGGTGATCGATGGCCAAGATGAATGGCGGTCACGTCGGGGGCAACCTCGACGCACAGAATCCGGCGTATCGGCAGACTTCACAACTTATTCCAGAGCCAGGCCCGCGAGCAGCGCGCCTGGCTTTTTGTTTTTTGATCTGGCTGCCGCTGCCGCTGCCGCTGCCGCCGTCAGGGGGATGCCGGGCTCCTCATACTGCGAGCAGAAATCGTCGCCCGGCATCCCCCTGCCGACGGCCACTCGCCCGGCACCACCCTGGCGACAGTGACTCGCTCGGCACCCTGCTGACGGCAGCGATTCGCTGGCAATCGACCCAATCGGTCCAATTGGCTTTGGCTGTCCGGCTTCAGAACCGTTCGTGCAGGCCGAGCAGGCGCCAGCCGCTGGCTTCCACCTGTCCCAGCGCGACCCGGCCCAGCCGCATGCGCTGCAGCGCTTGCGGCTTGAGGCCGGCTTGCGCCAGCCAGGACGGCAGTCGTTCGGGCGCGTAGCCCTTGAGCGCCAGTCGCAGTCTTGTGCGTTCGTCGCTGCGGCTGCTCACGCTGAGCTTGAGGTAGGGTGTGCGCGGCCCGGGTGCCAACTGGTCCACCGCCTGTTCCAGCGCCTCGAGCCGGCTGGCCGCGACCGCGCCGGCCAGGTCCAGCATCCATTCATGTTCCAGCAGCAGTGCGTCCTCATGCAGCTTGCGCTGCACGCCCGGGCTTTGCGCGAACACGGCCAGCCCGCTGCAGGCTGCCGGCATCGGACTCACGCAGCGCAGATGCTTGACATGCCAGGGCCGCAACAGGCCCTCGGGCTCGACCAGCCCGGCCAGCGGCTGGCCCTCCGTCAGCGCGATGCCGACCGGCTTGTGCCAGAGCAGGGTGGCCGGCAGCAGCGTCTCGCCCAGGCCCCGCGCGTCGATTTCGATCATTTCGTCGAGCACGCGCTGCGCCGGGTCGTCGGCCACGCGGCCGTCGACGCGGACCCAGCCGCCCTCGATCAGGCGCTCGGCCTCGGCGCGCGAGCAGGCCTGCAGCGCGGCGACGCGCTTGGCCAGGCGTTCGCCATCGGATTTTTGATACGGTTCAGACATTGAAGCCTCCCAGGCTTTCGATTCTTTGTACATGCGCCTGCAGCGACAGCTTGGCCACCGGCCAGAGTCGTTCGGGCGCGTCGTCATAGGCCAGCCGGACCCAGTCGTCCAGCTGACCGTCGGGCAGGGCGCGCATCGCGGCGGCCACCTTGGCCTCGCGCGCCAGCCGGTGCGCCTTCAGGCGTTCGATCACCTGCGCCGCATGGCCCAGCACATGGCCATGCGCCGGCAGGATGAAGTCGACCTGCCATTCGGCGCAGGCCGCCAGCAGCCGGTCGAGCGAATCCAGGTAATCGTCCATGTTGCCGTCGGGCGGCGCGACCACGGTCGTGCTGCCGTTGAGTACATGGTCGCCGCTGAACAGCAGGCCGTCTTCTTCCAGCAACAGGCAGAGGTGGTTGGCGGCATGGCCCGGCGTGTGCAGCACGCGCAGCGCATGCCTGGTCTCGCCCGCAGGGCCGCACAGCAACAGCCGTTCGCCATCGGCCAGTTCGCGTTCGGGCGTGAACTGGCTGTCGTGGCGCGAATGCGGCCCGCTGCCCAGGCCCAGGATCGGCGGCTTGGGGCGACCGGTCTGCTCGACCAGCTGCTGCAGCCGCACCGCGCCGGGTGAATGGTCCGGGTGCGAGTGGGTGCAGACAATCGCGCGGATGTCGCCGCCGGCTGCGCGCCAGAGCCGTTCGATATGTTCGGGCAAGTCCGGGCCCGGATCGATCGCGACATGGCCGGTTGCCGGGTCGCCGACCAGATAGCTGTTGGTGCCGGGGCCGGTCATGAAGCCAGGGTTGGCTGCGGTCAGGCGCTGCACGTTCCTGAGCAGTCCGACCGCTTGCTCGCTCTGCCAGTCCAGCCGGTGCAGCAGCTGGCCCTCGGGGCAGCTCAGTTCGAGCTCGCCATAGGCCGGCTCATGCTCCATCACCGAGATCTTGCGCCCGCCAAGCCAGCCGCCGCGCGGGCAACTGGTCCAGAGCGGCTGCTCGGTCGTGGCGCTGAGTGCCAGCACGGCGTCCACGCTTGCGTGCGAGCGCAGCCATTCGAGCGTGCGTATCGTCGGGTGGATCATATGCAGTGCGCCGGCTGCGTGGCGCGCCAGCGCGTCCTGCGGCCGCAGCCAGACCGGCTCGAACTGCTCGCTCCCGTCGGCCACCGGCTGCTGGCCGTCGGGCATGCGCGCGACCATGAAGGGCACGTCGAAGCGGATCGGCAGGTCGCGGTCGGTGATCCAGTGCGCGAGCCAGTAGACCCGGTCCGCCGCCAGTGTCAGGCCGTGCGCGGCGCATTGCTCGGCGAAATTGCCCTGGCGGTCGAGCGCGTCGATGTCCTGCTGCTCGACCCAGCGGCCGTCGGCATGGCAGGCCAGCAGCAGGCCGAGTTCCTCGAAGCTCTCGCGGATCGCCGCG
>JAPLPQ010000027.1 GCA_026400105.1 Burkholderiales bacterium | reverse complement strand
CGGCTGGCTGCTGACCGCGCTGGCCACGATGCTGGGAGCGCCGTTCTGGTTCGACATTCTGAGCCGGGTGATGACCGTGCGCGCCACCTTGAAGCCCATCGTGGCAGGCAAGAGCAATGTGGTCGATAGCGCGAGCGCTCCTCCCGTGTCTGGCGCCGTTCCTGTCTTTTTTGGTGCTCAGCCAAAGACCAAGTCGCCACAGGACAGCGGGGATATCGACATGACCGTCAGCCCTACCGTTGACGAGGAGCTGCCGCCGGCTCGTGGAGGTGTGCAATGAACTATTCGCTGACATGGCTGGCCGACGTGCTTGAGCAGGCCGGCCTCAAGGTGGCAGAGGTCCCCGGCTGGCAGTCGAGAGGCCGGCGAGAGATGGGGCAGGTCAAGGGCGTGCTGTGCCATCACACGGCGGGCGCAGTGCGCGGCAACATGCCCAGCCTGGGCCTGCTGGTCGAGGGTCGGTCCGATCTGGCAGGACCGCTGGCGCAGCTGGGGCTCGGTCGTGACGGCACCTTCTACGTCATCGCTGCCGGCTTGTGCAACCACGCCGGAGCCGGTCGCTGGCAGGACAGCAACAACGGCAACTCCTGCTTCATCGGTATCGAGGCGGAGAACACGGGCCGTAGCGATGATCCCTGGCCTGAAGTCCAGATGGATGCCTATCGGCGTGGGGTGGCTGCCCTGTTGCACCATCTTCGCCTGCCGGCGGATTGTTGCGCTGGCCACAAGGAATATGCGCTGCCCAAGGGACGCAAGCCAGATCCCGACTTCGACATGCTCACCTTTCGCCAAGTCGTGGCAGAGATGCTGGCAAATCCGTCTCGGCCTGATCTGATCCCGGCGCAAGAACCTTCACATCCTGATGATCCCGACCGACCGTCCCGGCCAACATTGCGCCGCGCTAGCCAGGGTGACTGGGTGCGTCACGTTCAGGCGCGCGTCGGGATGGTTTGTGACGGAAATTTCGGCCCCGAAACCGAGGCGGCGGTGCGCCGTTTCCAGCGCGCCCACGCCATCGTGCCGGATGGCATCGTGGGGCCCGAGACATGGAGCATGCTGGATGCCTCAATTGCTCGCGCTTGACATCGCTTGGCTAGCCTTTTCTCACCCCACGCGCGTCTCACAGTGCAGAGACTTCGAACACGTTCTCAGACCGTCACGGTACTGATTGGCGTCAGGTTGGCCAGTTGGGACGTCAGCTCTTTCTGGCGCACCGGATCAGCGCCCCCCACCCACTTGCTGTTGATGGGATGCACCGCAGCGCTCCAGGCTGTCTGGAAATCGGCCTTGAAGTTTTCCAGGGTGCCATACATGTCGAGCACCGTTGCCAGTACGTTCAAATGGTCGACCTTGGTGTCTACACGGCCGGCCTTGATGCGGTTGGCGGGGCCGAAGAACATCGTCGTGATGTTGTCGACACCGTACATGTAGCTGCCCTTGCCACCGTAGTACTTGGCAATCAGGCCGTCCATGCCCACGTTGGACACGCCGTTGCCTGCATCGGTGAAGCCGTCTTCGTCGGTGGTCACGATCAGCAGACTGTCGTTCTGTGCAGCCCAGTCAGCGAAGGGCTTGATATATTTGGCCAGCCAGGCATCGCACGCGGCTTTGGTGCCGGTGTGGATATTGCTCTGGTTGTCGGGCACGACCAGCGATACGGTGGGCAGCTGGTCGAATGCAGCCGGCAGGCCATTCTTGTCAACTGCAAAGCCCGGGTACTTGGTGCCGTCTGGATCAGTCGTGTTGGCCATGGCCAGATTGGATGCCAGAGGCAACGTGAAGCGCTGCTTGTCTGCAGATACCGTCTTGCTGTAAGTGGCGAAATTGATCCAGTTGATCGCCGGGTTGTGGCGGCGGGCATAGCCATCCGTCTGGCCATTGGACACAGCGACAGCCGCCTTGTCGTTGTATGACGGGTACGGCAGTGATTCCGAGAAAGTCGCGAAGGAAAAGCCGGCGCTGATAAGCGACGCTCCCAGGTTGGGGGTGGTAAACGGCAGGCTGACGTTCGGGAACGAGGTCACCAGTTCGTTGGACAAGCCGATTTCGCCACTGAAGCTGGGCTTGGGCTGACCATTGCTGTCGACCAGCAAGTTGCCATACTGGTCCTGGAACGCCGCGTTGTTCGGCGCCGTGGTGCCCAGCGTGCGGCCGGAACCAGGCTGCAGGAACCAATCGGGCAGGAAGCCCTGGTTGTGTCCGGAGAACTGGTAAAAATAATTGGTCTGGCTGCCTCGCGCTGCCAGCGGATGCGTGAACGCCGGTCCCTTGGTCCAGGTGGTGGTCGCAAGGTTGGTCGGGTCGGCCGCGATTGGAGCACCGCCAGTGGGCACGATGCCATACGGCGTAGGTGCAGCGTAAGACTTGGTCATCAGTGCGCTCGCTGCAGCCAGCTGGTTCAAATAGGGCATCAACACATTCCCGCTGCTGTCCTTGCTGTCGATCAGGTCACTGAAGGATTTGTTCTCGAGGATGACGATCACTGTGCGCTTGGGACGCCAGCTGTTGGAGCCCTCACCACAGGCGCTCAGGCCGATGGCGCCCACGCTGGACAACAGACCCGCAGCCAAACTGCCCTTGAGCAGCTTGCGGCGCGAGGAATTGACGTTGATTACAGGGGCATCAGTACGGTTCATGAACGATTTCGTGAATTAAAATAGTCCAGATATTAAAATTGCCATTGATGACATATTAAAGAAGTAATAGTGACGTATTCATGTCATTAATGAATGCGGTTCAGTCAGGTGCTGTGTTTCAAAACACCAGCGCGTGTCATCAATCCACGTGACGGTTGACTAAATTTTCCGAAAGTAAAGTCACTTACGTGGAAAATGGCATGACCACCGACAAGAAGACCGACGCCCGCCAACTGGGCCATGCCACGCTCGAAGCCATGCGCCTACGTGCCGTCGAAGCGGTCAAAGCTGGAGTGAAAGCGACTGACCTGGCGCGTGCCTACGGCGTGCATCGCCGCATCGTCTTTCGCTGGCTGACCGATTTCTACCAGGGCGGTGAGCAGGGGCTCAAGGCCAAACCGATTCCGGGTCGCCCGCCCAAGCTCGACGCGCCTCAGATGCAGTCGCTGACCCTGTCCTCGGTCAGCCCTGTGATGTCGCTGCTGGCAGCACGGTGCAGAAGCCGCTCTACCGTTGCCTGGCAACAAGACCCCGAGCGGGTGTGGAAATGGGAAACCGAGGAGTTTCCCGCCACGCGACTGCCTGGGCGTCATCCAGATCGCTGTTGCCGTATCTGGCTCAATTGATGACACGCCCTAGACACACCAGCAGACCCGTGCTCAATCCCGGGTAACGCGCAGCAACTCCTCGCGGCTGGTGACGCCGGTCTGCACCAGGCGCTCGCCGTCGTCGCGCATCAGCACCATGCCGCCAGCCAGCGCGTGGGCGCGGATCTCGCTCTCGGCGGCCTGGCGGTGGATCAGGGCCCGGATCGCGTCGTCGGCGACCAGCAGCTCGTAGATGCCGGTGCGGCCCTGGTAGCCGGTCTGGCCGCAATGCGCGCAGCCCTCGCCCTGGCAATGGATGCAGCGCTTGCGCACCAGGCGCTGGGCCAGCACCCCGAGCAGCGAGGAGGCCAGCAGGAAGGGCTCGACCCCCATGTCGGTCAGGCGCGTGACCGCGCTGGCCGCGTCGTTGGTGTGCAGCGTGGCCAGCACCAGGTGGCCGGTCAGCGAGGCCTGGATCGCGATCTGCGCGGTCTCGAAGTCGCGGATCTCGCCGATCATGATCACGTCCGGGTCCTGGCGCAGGATGGCGCGCAGCGCCTTGGCGAAGGTCAGGTCGATCTTGGCGTTGACCTGGGTCTGGCCGACGCCGGGCAGCTCGTACTCGATCGGGTCCTCGACCGTCATGATGTTGAGCTGGGACGCATCGAGCCGCTGCAGCGCCGCGTAGAGCGTGGTGGTCTTGCCCGAGCCGGTCGGGCCCGTGACCAGGATGATGCCGTGCGGCTGGCCGATCAGGTGCTCGAGGCGCGCCAGGGTCTGGCCCTGCATGCCGACCGCCTCCAGGTTGAGCTTGGACTCGGACTTGTCGAGCAGGCGCAGCACCGCGCGCTCGCCGTGCGCGCTCGGCAGCGTCGAGACCCGGACGTCGATCGCGCGCGTGCCCAGGCGCAGGCTGATGCGCCCGTCCTGCGGCAGCCGCTTCTCGGCGATGTCGAGCTCGGCCATGATCTTCAGGCGGCTGATCAGCGCCGCGTGCAGCGCTCGGTTCGGCTGCACCACCTCGCGCAGCGTGCCGTCGACGCGAAAGCGCACGCTCGAATGGCGCTCATAGGGCTCGATGTGGATGTCGCTGGCGCCGTCGCGCGCGGCCTGGGTCAGCAGCGCGTTGAGCATGCGGATGATCGGCGCGTCGCCGGCGGTCTCGAGCAGGTCCTCGATCGCGGGCAGGTCCTGCATCATGCGGCTGAGGTCGGCGTCGCTCTCGACCTCGCTGACCACATCGGCAGCGCTGGCGTCGCCCCGGTTGGCGTAGGCGGCGCTGATGCGCTGCACCAGCGCGGTCTCGTCCTCGGTCTGCAGGCGGCTCGGGCCATGGCGGCGCAGCACCTCGCCCAGGGCGCTGGCCAGCGCCAGCCGGTTGTCGGCGCTCGGCGGCGGCGCCCACAGCGTGCTGCCGTCGCTGTCTTGCTGCAGCAGCAGCCGGTGTTCGCGCGCCCAGGCGTAGGGCAGGGGGTAGGTCGTGCTCATGCGCGGGTCCCGCTCATTGCGCTGCCGGGGCGTTCGGCGCGGCCGTCCCGAGCGGCAGCCTTGACTGGCTCAGGTCGAGCGGTGCCAGCTGCGCCGACTGGTTGATGCCGAGTACGCTGTTGGCCTGGGGCTGCTGCTGGATCTGGTTGCCGCGCATCAGCTCGTAGCGGTCCATGGTCAGCGATTCGGTCTGGCGTCCGTCGCGCAGCACGACCGGACGCAAGAAGACCATCAGGTTGGTCTTCTTGCGCTTGCGCTGCTCGCTCTTGAACAGGTTGCCGAACACCGGCAGGTCGCCGAGTCCGGGCACCTTGTCCTGCTTGCCCGAGTAGTCGTCCTGCAGCAGGCCGCCGAGCACGACGATGCTGCCGTCCTCGACCAGCACGCTCGACTCGATCGAGCGCTTGTTCGTGATCAGGCCGGCGGTCGATGTGTCGGAGATGCTGCTGACCTCCTGGAACACCGTCATCTTGACGGTGCCGTTCTCGCTGACCTGGGGCCGCACGCGCAGGGTCAGGCCGACGTCCTTGCGCTCGATGGTCTGGAACGGGTTGACCGAGCCGTTGGCGGTGTTGTTGTTGGTGTACTGGCCGGTCACGAACGGCACGTTCTGGCCGATCACGATCTTGGCTTCCTCGTTGTCCAGCGTCAGCAGGTTCGGCGTCGAGAGCACGTTGCCGTCACCCGTGCTCTGCAGGAAGTTGGCCAGCGCGCCGAGGTAATGCTGGCCGTTGAAGCTTGGCGCCAGCGCCAGGTTGAGGCCGCCGCCGAGCGAGTTGACCGCGGTGCCGAGCGCGGTGCCGCCGGCTGCCAGGCCTGCGGTCAGGCCCAGGATGTTGGCGCCCGCGGTGCTCGAGTTGTTGCCGATCAGACCGAGCGTCGAGCTGGTCGATCACGCTGCGCAGCTGGCGGTATTGCGGCTCGGGCGCGCTGATGATCAGGGCATTGGTCGCCGGGTCGGCCTGGATCTGGCCGCCGACCGAGGGCTGGGCCGGTCCGGACAGCGGAGCGCTGGCGCCCGTGGTGCCGGCGTTCGCGCCAGTCGACCGCGCCGCGCTGGTGTTGCTGATGGCGCCAGCCGTCGCGCCCGCGCTGCCAGGCGTGGCGCTGTCGGCGGCCAGCGCGGCGCGCAGCGTGATCGCGAGCTGGCTCGCGTCGGCGTTCTTCAGGTAGACCACATGGATATTGCCCTGGCTGCCGGCCGCATTCGGGCGATCGAGCTTGTCGACCAGCGCCCGTACCAGCGCGACCCGGGCCGGATTGGCCGCGCGCAGCACCAGGGCATTGCTGCGCGGCTCGGGCAGGATCACGGTCTTGAAGCTGCTCTCCGCGCCCTGGCCGGTGGCACCCGGGGTGGCGGCGCCGCCCTCGATCAGCTTTTGCACCAGCGGCGCCAGGTCATTGGCCAGCGCGTGCTTGAGCGGGAGCACCTCGACATCGCTGGCGGTCGCGGTGTCGAGCGCGGCCACGATGCGACCGATCCGGCGCAGGTTGTCGGCGTAGTCGGTGATCACGAGCGCATTGCTGCCGGGCGTGACGTTGATGGTGTTGTTCGGGCTGATCAGCGGGCGCAGCACCGTGACCAGGTTGTTGGCGTTCTCGTGGTTGAGGCGGAAGATCTGGGTCACGATCTGGCCGCCGGCGGCCACGCTGTTGGCCGTCACCACCGTGGGCGCCTGCAGCTTGGCTTCGGCCTCGGGCATGATCTTGTACAGGCCCTGGGCCTCGACCAGCGCGAAGCCCTGCAGCCGCAAGGCGGCGGTGAACTGCTCGAAGGCCGCGGCCGGGCTGACCGGCCGGTCGGTCGACAGGTTCATCTGGCCCTTGACGCGCGGGTCGACCACCAGGTTGCGTCCGGTCAGCGTGGCCATGGTGCGCGCCACCGATTCGATCTCGGCGTTGGCGAAGTTGAGCGTGATCGGCTCGCCGGCGCGCAGCGTCGGGCTGCCGGTCTGGCTCCAGGCGACTGGCAGGGCGCTGACGGCCAGGCTCAGTGCGATGGCCTGGGCCAGGATGCCGCGGGTAGCGGAGTTAAACGGATTCTTCATGACTTCATCCCAGGCTGATGTGGGCGCGCGCGCCATCGCGCCGCCCCAGTATGTTCAAGAGGTTGGACAGCGCGCGCTCGCTGCCCGCTGCGGCTTCGGCGGCACCGCGAAAACGCAGTCGGCCGCCGGTCCAGCGTCCTTCGCCGCTGAGCTTGAGCTCGCCGCGCAGGGTTTCGAGCCGCAGCTGCGGGCTGCCGCCGGCATCGGGCTCGAAGCGCATCCGGTAGCTGCCCAGCGGCTTGAGCGTGGACAGGCTCGATCCGATGTCGAGCGCCTGCAGCTCGAACGGGCCGGTCAGGCGCGCTCGGCCCTGGGCCCATTCGATGCCGCTGCCCTCGGTCTGCAATTGCAGGCTGCCCTGCAGCTGGATCGTGTTCCAGGGCGCGCCCAGTCCCGCGAGCCAGCTCGCCGGCCAGAGGCTTTGCTGGCGGCCCAGTTCCAGCCGGGCCGAGCCCGCGCGCCAGGCCAGCAGCAGGTCCATGCCCTGCGGCGCGCAGCAGGGCGCCGACAGCTTGAGCTTGAGCGCCGGTCCGCCGGACCAGGCCGGCGCCAGTTTCCAGCCCATGCCCTGGGGCAGGGCGGCGGACGAACGGCTGCCCGCGCCGCCCGTCAGCACCCATTCGGCCCGGCCTTGCCAGACCGTGCCACGCGCGTTGAGCAGCCGGACCTGATCGTTGCTGACTTCGCGCACCAGCAGCGCCAGCGCGCGTGCCGGCGCGAAGGCGATCGCCCCGGCCGTCAGACCGAGTGCCGCCGCCAGCAGGAACAGGCCGCTGCCGCGTCGGGTTCTGGGCTTGGCGCCCGGATGGGCTGGCTTCATGCCCCGGCCCCGTTCGGGTCGCCCAGCACCAGCGTACCCTGCCAGCGCCATGCGCCGGCCGGGCCGCTGCGCTCGAGCTGGACCCGGGTCGGGCGCAGGTGGGCGTTGACGCGGGTTTCCTGCAGCCATTGCGCCAGCGCGGTTGGCGTGGCGTCGCGCAGCGTGACAGTGACCTGCTCGCCCGCAGGGTTGAGCTGGGCCTGGTCCTTGAGCAGGCGCTGGGTCGTCGACTCGAGCGCGCGCAGCCGCTCGGACCAGCCCGGCGGCCGGGCGCTCTCGGACTGCTGCAGGGTCTTGGCTTCGGTCGCCATCGCGCGCATCTGGTGCAGCTGCGGCACCAGCGCGGCCTGCCTGGCGGGCGCCGCCTGCAGGACGCGCCAGGCCGGTGCGATCGCCAGGCTCCAGATCAGCGCCGCCAGCAGCAGCCAGACCGCCGATTGCAGGACCAGTCGTTCGCGCGGCGCGCGCGTCGCCAGCCAGGCTTGCCAGCGGGTGTTCAAGCTCGTGGTCATTTTCTCTCCCATTCCAGGCGCCAGTCGTTGCCGTTGGGCTCGACGCGCCAGCCGCGCGCCTGCAGCGCGCCTTGCAGCGACTGCTCGGCGGCGGCGTCCAGCCTGACGCCGATCAGCCGGGTCTGGCCGGAGCCGAATTCGATCTTCTGCCAGCTGACCGGCTGGCCGCTGGCGCCCAGGGCCGCGAGCAGGCTCTCGAGGTCGCCGCCGCCGAGTTCGCCCTGCTGCTGGCGCAGGCGCTCGAGCTCGGCTTGCATCTGGCGTGGCGCGTCCAGCACCAGCTTGACCTGGGGAAAGGTCTGCGTCAGCAGCGTCTGCAATTCGGCTTTCTGCGCCCGCTCGGCGGCTTGCTCCTGCCAGGCCAGCAGGTTGAGCCCGAGCAGTTGCAGGCCCAGCAGCACGCCCAGGCTCCAGCGCACCGGGCGCCAGGCCGGGTCGCGTGCCAGCGTGCGCCAGGCCCGCGGCAGCCACTGGCCCCGGCGCTGGCTGGCCGACAGCTTCAGATCGAACTGGGCCAGGTTCCAGCCCTGGCGCAGCGATTGCAGCCAGCGCTCTGGCGCTGTCGCCACGCTCCACTGGAGTTCGGGCCAGGCCTGTTCGGCCAGCGCGAGGTGGGCGGCGTCGGCGCTGGCCGCCGGGCGGCTCGCTGCGTCAGCGGGCGCGCGCTGCGCCAGCCACAACCTGAGGGTCGCCGGGATGGCGGGTTCGGCCCGGTTCGGGTCGGTCTGCGACTGGTCAGCCAGCGGCAGCACCAGCACGCCTTCCGGCCCGGTGGCGATGCCCCAGGACCGGTCGCCCTCGCCCTGGAGCCAGAGTTGCTCCTGGGGCTGGGGGCAGGCGGCCGGCAGGATGCGTCCGACCGGGCGGCCGGCCTGTTCGAGCGCCTGCAGCTGCGCATGCAGCCTGGCCTTGTGACAGACCGCCACCCAGCCGTTGGCGGCCGATCCGGGCTTGAGGCCGGGCTCGAGCGCGAAATGCAGCAGCGCGGGGTCGTCGAGCAGATGCTCCTCGAGCAGGCCTTCGAGCGCGGCACGCAGGCGGGCCGGCGCGATCTTGGGCCAGCTGACGCGGTGCCAGGACAGCTGGTCCGGCGGGATCACGAGCACGCATTCCGCCTCCTGCGGCAGATCGGCGAGCGGTGACAGGCCCTGGCGGGCCAGCTTCAGTCCATCGGGTGACTGGGCCCAGCGCCAGGCGGTCCCGGGCTCGGAGCCGGTCGAGGCGTTTTCAACAGGGGTCAGCAGCAGCACATCGGATTCCGGGGAGGGGATGGAGGGAGGGGGTCGCAGCGCAAGGCCAGCAGCGGTTCATTCTAGAACCGGTATTTGACGCTGCAGGCCGCCGTGGGCGCGCCAGAGCACCCGGACCTGGATGCCGTTGCGCAACACCAGCGCGTCCTGCTCGAGCGTCGCGCCGTCGATCTGCAGCAGCCCGCGCACGCGGAAGTAACGGCTCGAGACGGCATGGCGCTGGGGCTTGAGCTGGGCCGCGACTTCCGGCAAGCGTTCGCCGAGTTCGGCGATGGTGGCGAAATGCTGGCGTTCGCGCTGGGCGACCAGCGCCTGGGCCTGGCCCAGATCGAGTCCGGCCAGGCTGGCATGCAGGGCCAGCGCGCTGGCCGTGTTGAGGTTGAGCGGGGTCGGCTCGGGCAGCCAGCTGGCGTAGGGCGCCAGCCGTTCGAGCGTCCGGCGCGACAGGCCGAACCAGACCAGCTGCTCGAGGCGCTGCGGTCGCAGCAGCCGTTGCGCCGCCGTCGCCGGATCGGTATCGTAGGCTGCCAGCAGGCCTTGCATCAGCTGCTGCAGTTCGGTCGATGGCAGGCCCAGCGCGGCGAACAGCCGCACGAAGGACTGGCGTTCGACCGCCGCGAGCCCGACCTGTTCGCCCGTGGTCTCGATCAGGTTGCGAAAGTTGAGCTTGCCCTGTTCGTCGCTGATGCCGCCCGAGAGCCGGGCATCGAGCGCGCCGTCGTCGATCTGGGCGCTTTCGGCCCCGGTCAGGAAGCTCGACAGCCGGGTCTCCTGCAGCGGGATGGCCCAGGGTTCGGCCAGATGGTCCACGCTGCTGGCGCGCGCGTCCTCGCGCAGGATCAGCCGCGACCAGTCGAGCGCCCCGGTCAGCAGCCAGAGCGATTGCGCGCGCTCGCGCGCCGTCTGCTCGAGCTGCAGGCTGCGCCACTGCTGCCAGTAGGCGGCCGCGCTGATCGAGGCCACCAGGGCCACGGTCAGCATGGCCAGCAGCAGCGCGGCGCCGCGCTGGCGGGCCGGCAGGGCGGGTTTCACTGGTCTCACTGACCTTCCCCCCCGAGGCTGGGGCGGACCCAGTCGCGCACCAGCTGGCCGCCGGGATTGCCACCCGCCGGCAGCGTCAGCAGCAGGCGCACGCCGTCGGGCAGCGTCTTGGTGGCCGGAGTCTGCGCCAGATCGGCCGACCCCTCGGCCGATTGCGGGTTGCTCCAGGCGCCGCCGCGGTGGTAGAACAGCTGCCAGGCCGTGACCGGCGTCAGCAGGACCTGCTGCAGGCGGTCCTGCGCGCTCGGGTTGCGGCCCCATTGCGCGGCTTGCTGCCAGGCCTGTTCGAGTTCGCTGCTCCGGCGCAGCGGCGCCGAGGTCCAGCGCGCCCAGCGCAGCGCGCCCGATTGCGGATCGGCCTGCAAGCTCCAGCCGATCACGCGCAGCCCGTTGTCCGGGCCCCGGTCCGGGTCGCTGCGCGTGAGGCGCAGCACGCGGCCGTCGAAGTCCAGCGGCGGGACCTGCTCGGTCGCGAGCGTGGCATCGAGGTCGGCATCCCATTGCGCCAGCGCGGTCTGCCAGTTGCTCCAGCGATCGAGCTGCTCCTGCGTGACCGACTGCGCGCGCGTCATGCCGTCGAGCGTGCGCCAGCTCAGCAGCGCCAGCAGCGACAGCAATGCCAGCGCGACCAGCAGTTCGATCAGCGTCAGGCCGCGCATCGGCCGAGGGCGGGTTCCGGCTCGCATCAGTAGCGCCCCATGATCGTGCTCAGCTGCAGCAGGCGCCCGCCGCCAGCGGCCGGATCGGGGTTGTCGATCGCGGCCTCGACGCGCCGGAAGCTGGGATTCGGCGTCGGGTTGACCCGCAGCCTGATGGTCAGGGTCTGGCCGGCCTGCTCGCAGCTCGAGCTCGATTCGCCGACCGGCGGCAGCTGGCGCAGCAGGCGCAGCCGGGTCAGCTCGTTTTCGGCGCAGAGCTGGGCCAGCCATTGCTGGGGCTGGCGCTCGGCCATGCGGGTCAGCGCGCCGGTGGCTTGCAGGCCGGCGCTCAGCGCGACCGCCACGATCGCCAGCGCCACCAGGATTTCAACCAGCGTGAAGCCGCGCTGGTGCGTGAGGTTGTTGCGCATCGTGGTCAGGGCGATCCGGGGTCGGCAGCCTGCACGCTGAAGGGCAGGAAACCGTCGCTGACCAGGCGCAGGCTGCGTCCGTCCAGGCTTAGCACCAGGGTCTGGGCCGGAATCAGCGGCTCGGGCCCGAGCCGCAGTGTGCGGGCCCCGGCAGGCCGCTCGATCCGGGCCTGCACCCCTGGGGCCAGCCAGTCGCGCGCGGCCAGCGCCTCTTCGCCGCTGGCGGGCCGGTTCGCTCCGGTGAACTCGAAGCCGCGTGCGGTCGGGCGCCACTCCAGCGCCGCGGCGCTGGCGCGCGCATGGGAGCGTGCCGATTCGAGCAGGGCGGCCAGGCGCTGCGCATCGCGCTCGAGCGGCTTGGCCTCGGGCAGCGACAGGGTCACGCCCGCCGTGGCCAGGCCGATGATGGCCAGTACCACCAGCAGCTCGAGCAGCGTGAAGCCACGCTGGCGTCTGGGCATCGCGCTTTACTGCCAGCTGCCGATGTCGGCATCGCGGCCTTCGCCGCCGGCCTGGCCATCGGCACCCAGCGACAGCACGTCGACCTGGCCATGCAGGCCCGGGCTCAGGTACTGGTAGGCATTGCCCCAGGGGTCGGCCGGCAGCTTGTCGAGATAGGGCCGCCAGTTGCCCGGCACCGGGGCCGTGCCGGGCTTGGCCACCAGCGCCTGCAGGCCCTGCTCGCTGCTCGGGAAGCGCTGGTTGTCGAGCTTGTAGAGCTTGAGCGCCTGCATCAGGTTGTTGACGTCGGTCTTGGCCGCCGTCACGCGCGAGTCGTCGGCGCGGTCGAGCACATTGGGCACGATCAGCGCGGCCAGCACGCCGATGATGACCAGCACCACCATCAGCTCGATCAGGGTGAAGCCGCGCGAGCGCGCGCCAGCAGCCGGGTGACGGCGCAATGAGAAATTGATAGGACTGGGCAAGGGATATCTCCGTGGGGGGCGCGCACAGCGCGCAGCGACCCGTCAAATGAAAGCAATGACCGGGCCCTATGATAAGGGCCCATCATGACACCAGAGTTCAGCACAACATGACATCGCTCCGTTCCCTGCGTCCCGCCATACCCGTCTCGGCGGCGCCGCGCTGGCTGGCTGCCGGCCTCTGGCTGCTGGCGGGCCTGTCGGCCAGTTACTGGGGCTTGCGCGCCTGGGGCGATGCCGAGCTGGTCAGCGTGCCGGCGCCGGCGGCCGAGTCGGTCGCGGTCGACCCGCAGGCGGTCGCGCGCGGCCTCGGTGCCGTGAGCGCCGTCGCGGTCCAGGGCGAAGGCGAGCCGGTCGAGGCCAGCAGCCTTGTGCTGCTCGGGGTGGTGCGCGATGCCGCCGGCCGCGGCGCGGCGCTGATCGCCAGCGACGGCAAGCCGGCCAAGCCCTACCGGATCGGCGCCGAGCTGCCCGGCGGCCTGCGGTTGCGCGAGCTCACGCCGCGCGAGGCGCTGCTGGGCCCGGCCGAGGGCGAAGTCACGCAGCGTCTGAGCCTGCCGGCCAAGCGCTGATATTCATCCACCTGGCCAGTCTGGTCCGCGAGCAGCCCGCTTGGCCCGCCCGCGGCCAAGGTGGCGCAGGCAGCTCAGGCCGGCTCAGTCCTGCAGGAACAGGCGGTAGATCGGGTTCTGTGTTTCCTCGACATGCGGGTAGCCCAGCGTGGCGAGAAAGTCCTCGAACGCCTGGCCGTCGGCCTGCGGCACCTGCAGCCCGACCAGGATGCGGCCGTAGTCGGCGCCCTGGTTGCGGTAGTGGAACAGGCTGATGTTCCAGTTCGGCCGCATCAGGCTCAGGAACTTCAGCAGCGCGCCCGGACGCTCGGGGAAGGTGAAGCGCAGCAGGCGCTCGTCCTGCGCCAGCGGCGAATGGCCGCCGACCATGTGGCGGATATGCTCCTGCGCCAGGTCGTCGTGCGTCAGGTCCAGGGTCGAGAAGCCCTGCTGGCCGAAGCTGGCCGCGATCTCGGCGCTCTCGCCCCTGGCCGAGGTGGTCAGTCCCAGGAAGACATGCGCGACCTTGGCGTCGCCGATGCGGTAGTTGAACTCGGTCACGCTGCGCGGGCCGCCCGGCAGATGCTCGATCGTCTCGAGGAAGCGGCGGAAGCTGCCGCGCTCCTCGGGGATGGTGACGGCAAACAGCGCCTCGCGCTCCTCGCCGACCTCGGCGCGCTCGGCGACGAAGCGCAGGCGGTCGAAGTTCATGTTGGCGCCGCACAGGATGGCGGCGTAGGTCTCGCCCTCGGTCTGGTGCTCGGCGACATATTTCTTGATCGCGGCCACGGCCAGCGCGCCGGCCGGCTCGACGATCGAGCGGGTGTCGACGAAGACATCCTTGATCGCGGCGCAGACCTCGTCGGTGTCAACCGTGACATAGGAGTCGACCAGCTGCTGCGCGATGCGGAAGGTTTCCTCGCCGACCAGCTTGACCGCGGTGCCGTCCGAGAACAGCCCGACCTCGGACAGCGTGACGCGATGCCCGGCCGCGACCGACTGCATCATCGCGCAGGAGTCGTTCATCTGCACGCCGATGACCTTGATCTCGGGCCGCAGCGCCTTGATGTAGTTGGCCACGCCCGCGATCAGTCCGCCGCCGCCGATCGCGACGAAGACCGCATCGAGCCGGTCCGAGCCCAGGCCCTGCAGCTGGCGCAGGATCTCCATCGCGATCGTGCCCTGGCCGGCGATCACATACGGATCGTCGAAGGGGTGGACGAAGGTCAGGCCCTGTTCCTGCTGCAGCTTGACCGAATGGTCGTAGGCGTCGGAATAGCTCTCGCCGGCCAGCACCACTTCGCCGCCGAGCGCCTTGACCGCATCGATCTTGAGCTGGGGCGTGGTGGTCGGCATCACGATCACGGCGCGCGTGCCGAGCTTGCGCCCGCTCAGGGCGACACCCTGCGCGTGGTTGCCGGCCGAGGCGCAGATCACGCCCTTGGCCAGCTGCTCGCGCGTCAGGTGCGCCATCTTGTTGTAGGCACCGCGCAGCTTGAAGCTGAACACCGGCTGCTGGTCCTCGCGCTTGAGCAGGATCTGGTTGCGCAGGCGTCGGCTCAGGTTGCGGGCCGGCTCGAGCGCGGTCTCGACCGCGACGTCGTAGACGCGTGCGGTCAGGATCTTCTTGAGGTAGTCGGCGGGGGTCAGGGCGGGGGTCGTCTGGGGCATGGTGCGGGGCATTAAGCGGGCTGGGCTGGCTGGGCGGACGGATCTGGGAATGGCGGCGCGAGGTCGGGCGGCAGGCAGCGCCAGCCCTCCATCATAAATCCGACCTCGTCACGGACAGATCCGGCCAGATCCTGGTTCCCGCGCCGGGGGCGCTGCCGGCTCGGCTGTGACGCTCGCCTGCAGCAGGGCAGCCAGGGGTTCGGGCTGGTGCCAGTGGTAGCCCTGGCCGAAATCGACCGCGTAGTCGCGCAGCAGCGCCTCGACCGCTGCGTCCTCGATGCCCTCGGCGATCGTGAGCTTGCCGGTGACCTTGGCCACGCTGCAGATCGCCTGCACGGCGACCTGGTCGTAGGCATCATGCGCCAGCTCGCGTATGAACTGGCTGTCGATCTTGAGGTAGTCCACCGGCAGGCTCTTGAGGTAGCCGAAGGACGACATGCCGCTGCCAAAGTCGTCCAGCGCGACCTTGACGCCCAGTCCCTGCAGGGTCTTGATCAGGGTCCGCGAGGCGTCGATGTCAGCGATCGCGGCGGTCTCGGTGATCTCGAACACCAGCTTGCCCGCAGGCAGGCAGCGCCGTTCGAGCTCGTTGATCAGGAAGCGGTGAAAGGCCTTGTCGCTGACCGACTGCCCGGACAGGTTGATCGCCAGTTCCGCCACGTGATCGAGGGCGCTGCGGTGCTGCTCCAGCCAGTCCAGCGTGGCGCCGATCACCCAGCAGTCGACGCGGCTGCTCATGCCGAAGCGCTCGGCCGCCTGCAGCAGTTTCTGCGGTCCGATCAGTTGCGCACCCTCCTGCAGCCGCAACAGCACCTCGCCCTTGATGCCGCGCGCCAGCTGGCCTTCGCGCAGCGGCACGATGCGCTGCCAGTAGAGGCGCAGCTGGTCCTGGTCGAGCGCGTTGTCCAGCCTCTGCATCCAGTGCATCTGGTCGCGGTAGGCCTCGATGTCGCAGTCGCTTTCGCGGTACAGATGAACCCGGTTGCTGCCCATGGCCTTGGCCACATAGCGTGCCGAGTCCGCCGCTTGCAGCACGGCGCCCGCACTGGTCCAGCGCCCGTTGAGCATCACCAGGCCGACGCTGGCACCGATGCGAAAGCGTTGCCCGGAAAACACGAAGCGATAGTCGTCCAGCCGCGCACAGAGCTGTTCGGCAACGCGCAGCGCCTGCTGCTGCGAGTGCTCGTGCAGGATCACGCCGAACTCGTCGCCACCCAGGCGGGCCAGGGTATCGCCCGGGCTCAGGCTCGCACCGAGCAGTTGGCCCACTTCGCGCAGCAGCTGGTCACCGGCATGGTGGCCGCAGGCGTCGTTGACCATCTTGAAGCGGTCGAGGTCGATGATCAGCACCCCGTCCTCAGTCTCGGCCTGTGGCGGGCGCAGCGAGGCCAGCCTCAGATCCAGCCGGCGTTCGAATTCGTCGCGGTTGCTCAGTCCGGTCATGGCATCGTGCGTGGCGCGGTGACTCATCTCGGCGTGCAGGGTGCCGAGCTCGTCGTTGCGCCGGTGCGCGAGCCGGAGCTGGCGCAGGCTCAGGAAGGCGAAGCCCAGCACCAGCAGGGCCAGTGTGGACGAAGAGACCGTGGTGGTCCTGAGCTGCTCGCGGATGACATGCAGGTGCTCGGTGGTCCGGTAATTCTGGGCTGAGGAGCTGCCCAGGACCAGTTGTCTGACCGTGCTGATCTTTCCGGTCAGCAGCGGCTCCATCCGCCTCAGCTTGTCGGCGTCGAAGGACGGCGAACTCGATTCATTACCCAGGTAGGGATCGAGGGATGCCAGAAGCTGTTCGAGGCTGGCGACGGCGGGCGCCAATTCGATCTGTTTCCTGAGCTGTTCGCCCGCATCGCCTTGGCGCAGCAGTTCGAAGCGGCTCGCGAGGATCTGGTAGCGCAGCGCAAGCTCGGCCATGTCGGCGTTGCGTCGCCCCTCGCGCAGCGTGTCCTTGAGCTGGTTGAGCAGCTTGAGGTATTCCAGTTCGAACTGGTAATAGTTCCAGGGTATGTCGGATCGGGTGACAACCAGGGAGCGCTCGACGGCCCGCCATTCCTGCAGCTGGAGCCAGCCCACTCCACCGAGCAACAGCGTCATCACCAGCGCGATCGTCATCAGCGCGCGCGAGTGAGCCGTGGCTGGCGATTTCATTTGACCGTGATCATCTTGATCTGCCAAATCGCGCGTCCGTAATAGAGCGGATTGTGCAGTTCGGGATAGGCGTCGAAGGGGTAGATCAGGAACAGCGGCCCCTTGTTGCGCACGCTGAGCGCCTTGCCGTTGAGCTGCCAGGCGAGCACGGGCTGGTAGCGTTGCAGGTCGGACAGGGGGATGTCGACCGAATAGTCGTTCAGCGCCGTGAGGTGCAGCGTCTTGCCTGCCGGCTTGAGCGGTTCGAGCAAGTCCCACAGCCTGGGCCCGCTGAAGGTCACTACGCCATCGTGCCAGGGGGTATGGGTCGTCACGGTCTGCTGGGGCAATGCCCTGAGCGCGGCGCTATCGAGCTCGATGAACCGAGCGCCATCGGGCGCGTGGATGGCGCCACCGATCTGCAGCATGAACTGCGTCGCCGCTGCCGTGGTGCGTCGGGTGGTGTCGCTTGTCGTCCTGGACTGGGCGCTGGCTGGGTGGCCGCAGAGCGCGCAGATGAGCAGCAGGCCAGCTGCTGTCAGGCAATGTGAAAGCGTTGAGCGGGTCAATCCGCGGCCGACTGGGTTCATTCTGCATTAAGCTTTTAATCTGCTTGATGATAACCTTCGGCCGGGATAAAAAAAAGCCCGGATCAGAGATCCGGGCTAGAACCACCCATAGAGGGCAGAGGAGACAATCGTCAGCGGAGCCTAGCTCCGGGCGATGCAGCAGAATCTGAAACGATATCTGTTGCATACAATGGTGTCAGTATAAACCCTAGGTTTTTTCCCTGCAAGCGTTTTTTGCAGAAAAGCCGAATTTTCTGGAGATATCCCCCGATGGAATGCACCGTGACCTGGACCGGCGGCGCCGGTACCCGCTCGAACATGGGCTTTGTGGCCGAGACCGGCAGCGGCCATGTGCTGATGATGGACGGTGCGCCCGACGCAGCCAAGCCCGAGAACGGCGGTGCCAACCTGGCGCCGCGTCCGATGGAGACGCTGCTGGCCGGCACTGGCGGCTGCACCGCCTACGATGTGGTACTGATCCTCAAGCGCGGGCGCCACGATGTGCGCGGCTGCAGCGTCAAGCTCAGCAGCGAGCGCGCCGAGACCGAACCCAAGGTCTTCACCAAGATCCACATGCAGTTCACCGTCACCGGCAAGGGCATTCCGGCCGCTGCGGTCGAGCGCGCGATCGAGATGAGCCACCACAAGTACTGCTCGGCCAGCATCATGCTGGCCAAGACGGCCGAGATCACGACCGGCTTCGAGCTGATCGAGGTCGCCTGATCCTGCGGCCGGCCGGGCCGCGACTGATCCGGCCGGCGCGGTTTCAGAGCCGGTGCGCGATCGTCGTCATGACCTTGGCCGAGCCCAGCATCAGCCGCTTGACCGGGGTCGGCAGCTCCATGCCGCCGGCGGCCTGGGCCTCGTCGGCGTGGCGCATCTCGTCGGCCTTCATCTGCTGCACCACCGCGCGCGAGGCATGGTCCTGCGCCGGCAGCAAGTCGAGGTGGCTGTCGAGATGGGCCTCGACCTGGCGTTCGGTCTCGATCACGAAGCCCAGGCTGACCTTGCGGCCGAGCCGCCCGGCCAGCAGGCCGATGCCGAAGGCGCCCGCATACCAGAGCGGGTTCAGCAGCGAGGGGCGGGCGCCGAGCTCGTCGAGCCGCTGCTTGCACCAGGCCAGGTGGTCGGTTTCCTCCTGGCCGGCGGCCTCGAGGTGGCGCGCCAGCGCTTCGCGCTCCGGCCAGGGGCCGGAACCGAGGCGTGCGGCCAGCGCCTGCGAGGTGTAGAGCGCCTGGGCGCAGATCTCGCCCACATGGTTGACGCGCATCAGCGCGCCCGACAACGCCTGGTCGGCCTCGGACAGTTCGCCCGGAACGGCCTCCAGCGTGGTCGCAACGGGGGTGGGGCGGCTGGCGCGGTGCGGTGCGAACAAGGTCCGCAGCGCGCTGTCGGCGGCGATCAGGCTGGCATCGACGAAGTGGCTCATCTTTCGGCTCCGGTACGGTATAGGCGCTGATTATCCCAATCCGCCCGTCAGCAGCTTCTGATCTGGGTCAGGGATTGATCAGTCCGCGTCACGCACATCGGCGATCACGCTCTGGCCGAAATCGGGCCGCTCGAGCCAGGCCAGTACCTGGGCCGCCGCCTGTTCCGGGCTGGCGAGCTGGCCCTGCTGGTGCAGATCGACGAAGCGGGCCCGGTCCGGGAACTGCAGCGGATCGGCCGCGCGCATCTGGACCTGCATGCCGGTGGCGATCACGCCTGGCGCCAGCGAAACCACCTTGGCGCCATGCGGCTGCTGCGCCTGCTCGAGCGCGACGCAGCGGCTGAAATGATCGAGCCCGGCCTTGGCCGCGCAGTAGGGCGACTGCGCCGCCATGGCGCGCCGGCCCAGTCCCGACGAGATGTTGAGCAGCTTGCGCTCGCCCTGCCAGCCGGCATCGACCCAGGCCTGGGTCGCGCGCAGGAAGGCTCCCGACAGCAGCATCGGCGCCTCCAGCCCGACGCGCAGCGCCTGGGCCAGTTCGTCGGCCGGGCAATCCTGCAGCGGGACGATGGTCGGCAGCAGGCCGGCGTTGTTGATCAGCGTCGCGCTGCTGATCGACGGCGCATGCAGGCTGTGCAGCCAGCGCTCGAGCCGCTCGACCGCCTCGCCGGCATCGCCCAGGTCCTGCACCCATTGCTCGAGGTGGACGCCGGCGGCGCGGGCCTCGTGCTCGAGTTCCGGGTTGACATGGCGCGACAGGCACAGCAGCACCCGGCCCGGCCCGAGCAGCTGGCGCGCCATGGCCAGCCCCATGCCGCGCGAGGCGCCGGTCAGGATCGTGAGGTCTTGAGTAGGCATCTGAGTCATGCCAGCAGGATAGCGGGTCCGGCCAGGGATCGCCAGCGCCTGCCAGCCTTGCTGCGGGCATCGCTGTGCGCCGGCCGGCCCGAGCGGGAATAATCGGCCTGATGTGGATCGACACCCATTGCCATCTCGACGCGGCCGAATTCGGCCCCGATCACATCCTGGGCCTGCAGGCGCGCGAACACGCGCGTGCCCTTGGCGTGGGCATGTGCGTCTACCCGGCGGTCGAGCGCGCCAATTTCGCCGCCGTGCGCGAGCTCGCGCACCGGACCGGCGACGCCTACGCGCTCGGCATCCACCCGCTCTTCGTGCCGCGCGCCGGTCCCGAGGACCTGCAGGCGCTGGCCGCCGAACTCGAGCAGCGCGCCGATGACCCGCGCCTGGTCGCGGTCGGCGAGATCGGGCTCGACTTCTTCGTGCCCGAACTCTGCACGCCCGCGCTGCGCGAGCGCCAGTGGCAGTGCTATCGCGAGCAGCTGCGGCTGGCGCAGCGCCACGGCCTGCCGGTGATATTGCATGTGCGGCGCTCGGCCGACTGGCTGCTCAAGGGGCTGCGCGAGGCGGCCGCGCGCGGCCGTCCGGTGGCCGGCGGCATCGCGCATGCCTTCAACGGCAGCGCGCAGCAGGCGCAGGCCTTGCTGGCGCTGGGCTTCAAGCTCGGCTTTGGCGGTGCCGCCACCTTCGACAGCGCGCGCCAGCTGCGCCAGCTGTTCGCCACCCTGCCGCCCGAGGCGCTGGTGCTCGAGACCGATGCGCCCGACATGCCGCCTTGCTGGCTCTACGTCAACGCCGCCTTGCGCGCCGCCGGGCAGCCGCAGGGCCGCAACAGCCCGGCCGAGCTGCCGCGCATCGCCGCCGAGCTGGCCGGCCTGCGCGGGCTGTCAGCTACCGTATTGGCCGAGCTGACGACCGCCAATGCCCTCGTGGCGTTGCCCAGGCTGGCGGCGCTGCTGCCGGCAGCGGCAGTTGCGCTCGATCAAGCCGATCAAGCGGCGGCAGCCATGTCTCTTGCCGGCGCCGCCAGCAACACTGAAGCCTCATGACCCTTACCCCGCTGCCTTCCCTTCGCCTGCACGGCCTGGCCCCGATCCTCGATGCCGGCACCCGTCTGATCGTGCTCGGCAGCTTCCCGAGCCGGGCCTCGCTGCAGGCGCAGCGTTACTATGCGCACCCGCAGAATCAATTCTGGAAAATCCTCGGCGCCCTCTGGGGCCTGCCGCTGCAAGACATGAACTACCAAGAAAGAACCGACGCCTTGCGCGCCCATGGCCTGGGCGTCTGGGACGTCTACGCCAGCTGCGAGCGCGAGGGCAGCCTCGACAGCGCGATCGTCCAGCCGCAGCTCAACGACCTCGCGGGCCTCAGGAGCCGCTGTCCCAGGTTGCAGGCGATCGCCCACAATGGCGGCGAGAGCTTCAAGCATGCGCGGCACACCCGCGCGCTGGGCCTGCCGGTCTACCGCCTGCCCTCGACCAGCCCGGCCCATGCCAGCTGGACCTTCGAGCGCAAGCTCGCGGCTTGGCGCGAAGTGTTCGCCTGCCACGGCCTGACCCAGCCGCAGGAGGCATGATGGCGACCAGGACCCGTACCCGTACCAAGACCGACCCCAACGCGCTGCCCGAAGTCACGATCTCGGAGGACGGCGAGGTCCGCTTCCTGCATCTGGGCACCGAGTGGATCCAGGGCAGCATGATCATCGACAGCCCGTTCGAGATCGAGCTCGAGTATGTCCAGCGCATGATGGCCTGGCTGCTGTTCGTCGAGCCCGACAGCGTGTCCGCGCGCCGTTCGATGCAGCTCGGCCTCGGCTCGGGCGCGCTGACCAAGTTCCACTTCAAGAAGCTGAAGATGGACACCACCACGATCGAGATCAATCCGCAGGTGGTCGTGGCCTGCCGCACCTGGTTCAAGCTGCCGCCCGACAGCGCCAAGCTGCGCGTGCTGCTCGGTGATGCGGCCGAAGTGGTGCGCCACGCGCCGTTTCACGGCAGTATCGACGCGCTGCAGGTCGACCTCTACGACCACGAGGCCGCCGCGCCGGTGCTCGACAGCCCCGATTTCTATGCCGACTGCCGCAACCTGCTGACCGACGAGGGCTGCATGACGGTCAACCTGTTCGGCCGCGACGCCAGCTACGAGCGCTCGGTCGAAAGCATCCGGGCCGCCTTTGGTGCCGAAGCGGTCTGGGCCTTCAAGCCGACCCGCGACGGCAACGCCATCGTGCTGGCGCAGCGCATACCCAGCCACCCGACCCGCATGGAGCTGCTCGCGCGTGCCGAGGTGGTGCAGGAGCGCTGGGGCCTGCCGGCGACCAAGTGGCTCAAGGTCTTCAAGCCGGCGCAGCCATGAGCGCAGCGACCCGCAGCTCCACCGCCAGGGCCGGCCTGCTGCTGGCGCTGGCCGGATCGATCGCCTTCAGCGGCAAGGCCATCATCGTCAAGCTGGCCTACCGCCACGGCGTCGACGCGGTCACGCTCATCATGTACCGCATGCTGTTCGCGCTGCCGCTGTTCCTGGGCTTGAGCTGGTGGGCGACCTATCGCTCGGCAAAACCGGTCATCCCGCTGACGCGGCGGGACTGGCTCGGCATCCTGGGGCTGGGATTCAGTGGCTATTACGCGGCCAGCATGCTGGACTTCTGGGGCCTGCAGTACATCAGCGCCAGCCTCGAGCGACTGATCCTGTACCTGAACCCGACCCTGGTGCTGGTCCTGGGCTGGCTGCTGTACCGGCGTCCGATCCGCGCCCGGCAATATGGCGCGATGGCCTTGAGCTATGGCGGCATGCTGCTGGTGTTCGGTCACGAGCTGAGCTTCGAGGGCCGCGCGACCCTGATCGGTGGCGGCCTGGTGTTCGCCAGCGCGATCAGCTACGCGCTCTATCTGGTCTACAGCGGCGAGCTGGTCAAGCGCCTGGGCTCGCTGCGCCTGGTCGGACTGGCCACCAGCGTGGCCTGTCTGCTTTGCCTGCTGCAGTTCCTGTTGCTGCGCCCGCTGTCGGCCGCCATCGTCGCGCCCGAGGTGATCTGGCTGTCCCTGCTCAACGCGCTGGCCTGCACGGCGGCGCCGGTCATCATGGTGATGATGGCGATCGAGCGCATCGGCTCGGGCCTGACCGCGCAGATCGGCATGGTCGGGCCACTGTCGACGATCGCGATGGGGGTCTGGCTGCTGGGCGAGCCGCTCGATGGCTGGGTGCTGGCCGGCACCGTGCTGGTGCTGGCCGGCGTGCTGTGGGTCACGCGCGCCAAGCCCTGAGCCCGCCGCCGGAGGGCGCCTCAGCGCCGTGCCGACACCAGGATGCCGCCGACGATCAGCGCGAAGGCCAGGCCGTGGTAAAGCTGGGGCGGCTCACCGAGCAGCGCGGCCGACATCAAGGCCGCGAACAGCGGCGTCAGGTTGCTGAAGAAGCTCGCCAGCGTCGGGCCGGCGCGTCCGACCCCCGCGCCCCAGCAGCGGTAGGCGATCAGCGCCGGACCCAGCGCGACGAACAGCAGCACAGCCGCCAGCTTCCAGCTCCAGATGATCTGCGGCGCCTGCGCCGGCAGCAGCCATTCGCCCGCTGTCAGCGCCGCCGACGAGACCAGCCCGAACGCGATCTGCGCCAGCAGGAAGGCGGCCCAGTCCTGCCGGATTGCGGCCGCGCCCTGGCGCCGAGTCAGCAGCCAGCTGTAGCAGGCCCAGGCGAAGGCCGCCAGC
The DNA here is from genome assembly GCA_026400105.1 of Burkholderiales bacterium. Taxonomy (GTDB): domain Bacteria; phylum Pseudomonadota; class Gammaproteobacteria; order Burkholderiales; family Burkholderiaceae_C; genus Malikia. The sequence goes on along the minus strand of JAPLPQ010000027.1, from coordinate 9,428 downwards.
AGGATCCAGCCGTCGCCCGGCACGAAGCTCAGCTGCAGCAGGCGCGCGAATTCGCCCTGGGTCAGCACCACGCCGACGCCGCCGAGCGAGAGCGCGGCACCCAGCAGCGCGCGTCCGCTGACCGCCGCGCCAAAGCCCAGCCGTCCGACCAGCAGCATCCAGACCGGCATGCTGGCGGCCACCAGCGTCACGTTGAGCGGTGACGAACTGTGCAGCGCCAGATACTGCAGCGAGTTGTAGCCCGCGATCGCCAGCAGTCCGAGCAGGGCGTAGTATTTCCATTCGCGCCAGAGCGGGCTCGAGCGCCGCAGCACCCAGCCGCCCAGCGGCAGCAGCACCAGCAGCGCGATCGACCAGCGCAGCAGGTTGAAGGTCATGGGCGGAATCCAGCCGGCCGCGAGGCGACCGACAATGGTATTGCCGGCCCACAGCAGGGGCGCGAGCGTGAGCAGCAGGAGGGTCGTCAGGTCCAGGCGATGCGGTGAGGCGTTCATGGCTTGACTGTAGCAAGCCCCGCCCGGCGCTGCCGATGCAAGGCCGTTCAGCAGGGGCGCAGCTTGAAGTCCACCCGCCGGTCCAGCGCATCGCGCCAGTCGTCGCTGGCACTGCCGACCAGGATTTCGTCCGGCGTGGCAACTTCTGACCTGAGTCGTCCGGCCAGCGCGGGTGCCAGCGCCTCGAGCTGGCGCTGCACCGCCTGCGCCCGCCGCAGCGGCAGCTCGGTCGTCTCCTGCTCGAGCGCGCTCGGTCCGGCGTGGCCGATCAGGCTCAGGCAGCTTGGGCTGGCGAGCAGGGGGCCGGCGAGCTGGCGCAGCCACATGCCATAGGGGCCGCTGACCCTGGGGTCGGCCAGGTAGCGGGTTTCCCCGGGCTGGAACAGCAGCTTGAGCGGCAGCCGGCCCCGCGCCAGTTCATGTGCGATGAAGCGGCCGAATGTGGCTTGCGCGGCCTTGGGCTGCTGCAGTTGCCACTGGCACCGATAGACCGCCGCCAGCGCCTGGCCCTGTGTCGGGCCGGGTGGCCGCGCTGCGGGTTCGTAATGCTGCAGGGCGTCCCGACAGCGGTCCTGGGCCTCGAGCCGTTCGCCTTCTGCCAGCAGCAGCCGGGCCAGCAGCGATGGCTCTGCGTCGGTCGGCGCAGCTGCTGCCGCCCCGCTGTCGTCATCCACCAGCGGCTGATCCAGGCCCGCCCCTGCATTGGCGATCTGGGAATCCGGGGCCGCTTCGGTGCTGACCTTGAAGGTCGAGCAGGCGCCCAGCAGCAGCAGGCAGAGGAGGACGCACAGGCGCAAGGGCTGGCGGGTCATGGCGGGCTCCTGACGGCGTTTCATCACGGACATTGCTCGAGCAGGGCCTGGCGCTGCTCGGCATCCCAGTGCTCGGACAGGGCGGCGGCATTGAGCTGCCGGATGCAGGCCGGCCAGCCCGCTCGGTCATTGGGTCGCGTTAGCGGACGATCCGCAGTCGGCGGCGCAGTCTTGCCGCTGGCGCGGATCGGGCTGGGCCGTTGCGCGGCGGGTGCCGATGGGCTGGGCACCGGTGGAATTGATGGCGCTGGGGCAGCCGTTTTCGCCGGTGTCTTCTGGGTGGCGGGTGCCACCGGTGTCTCCAATGCCGCCGGGGCGCTGGCAGGACTGGCTTGCCGTGCTGGCGGATCTGTCTTGACCACCATGCCGGCCTGGCAGGTCGCGGCCAGGCCCATGGCCAGGACTCGAGCCAGTCCGCTGCTCAGCCAGTGCCTGCTGGCGGATCTTGCTGGCAAGATTGTCATGCCTGTCCTCCCTGCGCAGTCGCTGTCTCGTGGCGACTGCTGGGCAAACTGTAGCCAATTGCCCGTGTCGTGAAAAGCCTGCCGGCCTGAATGCCCCGGTTTTCATGGCAGGATGGCAGGCTTGCACCGAATCCAATCAGCAGGAGCTTTTTTCATGGCCACCTTCAAGAGCCGCGCCGTCCGCATCACCCAGCACGGCGGCCCCGAGCAGATGCAGCTTGTCGATACCGATGTCGGCGAGCCCGGCCCGGGCGAAGTCCGCCTCCGCCATCACGCGATCGGCCTCAACTTCATCGATACCTACCAGCGCTCGGGCCTGTATCCGATGACCCTGCCGCTGACCCTGGGCGGCGAGGGCGCCGGCGTGATCGAGGCGGTGGGCGCGGGCGTGACCCACCTGCAGGTCGGCGACCGCGCCGCCTATGCCGGCAGCGGCCAGCCCGGCAGCTACTGCGACCTGCGCGTCATGCCCGCCATGAGCGTCTGCCGCCTGCCCGATGCCATCAGCTTCGAGACCGGCGCGGCCATGATGCTCAAGGGTCTGACCGCGCAATACCTGCTCAAGCGCACGCTGCCGGCCGAGGGGCTGGAGCCGGGTGACTACATCCTGTGGCATGCCGCGGCCGGCGGTGTCGGCCTGATTGCCTGCCAATGGGCGAAAGCGCTCGGTTACCGCCTGATCGGCACCGCCGGTAGCGACGAGAAATGCACGCTGGCGCTGGCCAATGGCGCCGCGCACATGATCAACTACCGCAGCGAGGACTTCGTCGCCCGCGTGCGCGAGATCACCGGCGGCGAGGGCGTCAAGGTGGTCTACGACTCGGTCGGCAAGGACACCTGGGGCCAGTCGCTCGACTGCCTGCAGCCGCTGGGCCTGATGGTCAGCTTCGGCAACTCGTCGGGCGCGGTGCCGCCGTTCGCCCCCGGCGTGCTGGCACAGAAAGGATCGCTCTATGTCACGCGACCGACGCTGTTCAGCCACGCCCGCACCCGCGAGCGTGTCCAGGCCATGGCCGACGAGCTGTTCGAGGTCGTGCTGAGCGGCCAGGTCAAGATCCACATCGACCAGCGCTACCCGCTGGATCAGGCCGCGCAGGCGCATCGCGACCTCGAAGCGCGCCTGACCACCGGCTCCAGCATCCTGCTGCCCTGATCCACCAGCAAAAGAGCCTGCCGATGACGCCCGCCCTTTATCTGGAAGACCTGAGCCTGGGCCAGCGCTTTGCCTCGGCCAGCCTCGAGCTCGACGCCGATGCGATCCGCGAGTTCGCCGCCCGCTACGATCCGCAGCCGTTCCACCTCGACCACGAGGCCGCCCGCTCGACGCTGTTCGGCGGCCTGGCCGCCAGCGGCTGGCACACTGCGTCGCTGACGATGCGGCTGCTGGTCGACAGCGACTTCAAGCCGGTCGGCGGCATGGTCGGCGCCGGCATCGACGAGCTGCGCTGGCCGCGCCCGACCCGTCCCGGCGACCGGCTCAGCGTCGGGATCGAGGTGCTCGAGATCACTCCGTCGCGATCCAAGCCCGACCGCGGCATGGTCCGGGTCCTGATCACGACCTCGAACCAGCAAGGCGAGACCGTGCAGTCCTGCATCGCGCGGATCGTGATCGGGCGCCGGCCTGTCGCCCCAGACTCGAAACCGCCTCATATCTGAACGAGATGCCCGCAGCAAAGATAGATACCCTGCTGTTTTGTACCTGCTATGCCAGAGACGAGACTGCCTGGCAGTCGAGGTATCAGCGTTGGCTTGACTACTACGAGGACGGTCCGATCGATTGGAATCGGATGTTCCTGATTGATGACGGTTCGCCTCATGTGCCGAATGCGCAGCTGATAAGGAGTTTTCCGGCGAGCGCTGGATTCCCTGTGCCTGCAGAAGACAAGCTGGTGGCCCGGTTTCCGGACAACCTGGGGCGTCAAGCTGCTGCGGTTTACCCTGGCTGGTGGCGCAGCTTCTTCCATTCCCTGCAACTGGCGCGCTTGACGGGGGCGAGCAAGATCGTTCACATCGAATCGGATGCCTACATCCTGAGTCAACCGTTGGCGGATTTCATCAACGAAGTTTCGTCCGGCTGGCATGTGCTGTGGTCGCCAAGGTACCGCATGCCGGAGACTGCGATCCAGGTGATTTGTGCCGATCAGTTTTCTGCCTTTGAGCGGTTCCAGCAGGACCCTCGCAATGGCGTGAATGAGCAGTTCGCTGAAAACATCCTGCCGTTCACTGCGATCCACAAGGAGTTTGTCGGTGACCGTTACAGCGAACTGAAGCGCAATCGCGGGATATTCAGGTCGAAAAAGTTCGATCGATTCCCTGTCTTCCAGCGGGATTTCTTCCAGGTGCAGATTCCGGATGACGCCGATTTCGCCACCCAGGTCGTTGCCCGGCAGCATGTCCGCTTCCGCGCAGCGTAGTCCGGCTGTAACCAGGCTTCGAGGCATGCCGCGCCTGTTGCCCCGGGCGGGGGCATGCGCTAGCGCCGCTCGCTGTCAGCTTCGACCTCGAGCAGCAAGCGCATGCCGACCAGGGTGTAGCGGGTCTGCGGGCTGTTCCAGTTGCGGAACGAACAGCGCGCATACAGGGCCCAGCTGTGCCAGGAGCCGCCGCGCCTGACCTTGACCCCTCCATCCTCGGGCCCCTGTGGGTCCGTGTTCGGGGAGCTGGCGTAATACTGCGGGTCGTGCCAGTCGGCCACCCATTCCCAGGCGTTGCCGAGCATGTCGTACAGCCCGAAGGCGTTGGGTGCCAGGCTGCCGACCGGAGCGCTGAAGGCATGGCCATCCGATCCGGCCAGGGCATAGGCTTGCCAGCGCGGCCAGTAGGGCAGGGCAGCGGCATCGAAGACATTGGCCACCTGCGCCAGTGACTGCGGATCGTCGCCCTGGTGATAGCGGGTCCGGCTGCCGGCGCGGCAGGCGTATTCCCATTCGGCCTCGGTCGGCAGGCGGTAGACCCGGTTCTCTCTCAGGCTCAGCCAGCGCGCCAGCGCCACGGCATCGTTCCAGGTCACGTTGAGCACCGGTGACTGGTCGGTCTGGGCAAATCCCGGCTGGTCCCAGGAATAGCGCGGGTCCCGGCCCTCGAAGGCGTCGCCGCGCGTCGTGCTGGCCGGATCGTAGTCGGGGTTGTAGCCGTAGCCGCCGCTGCCGTCGGCGACCGATTCGGGCACATGGCCCGAGGCCTGCAGGAAGGCCCGGAACTGGCCCACGGTGACCTCGTGCTGTCCGAGCCAGAACGGCTGGCTGATCCGGACCCGGTGCACCGGCTGCTCGTCGCCCAGTTGCAAGAAGCGCTTGAGCTCGTAGGCTGGAAAATCCCGCGCCAGCCGTTCCGGGGCTTCGTCGCTGCCCATCAGGAATTCGCCCGCCGGTATCCGCACGAAACGCATGCCCAGCGAGTTGACATGGCCGGCTGGGGCGGTCGGCTGGCCCAGGCCGGAACAGGCCGGCAAGGCCAGCGACAGTCCGAGCAGCATGATCGTTGTCGTGCTTCTGACGGGATTCCTCATGGCTGTCTCCTCCCTGCGCACATGGCATCCGACGATGCGTTAGCGCCCAGGCGGCCAGTGTAGAGGCGAGAAGGCTTGCGGTGAATAAGGTTCATAATCTCCGCATGAATAGCGGTGATTGCATCTATGTCTGGCAGGCCAGTGACTGGCCAAACTGGCGCTATGACCTGGCCGCGCTGGTTCAACCCATGGCCGAGGTCAGTCTGGCCCAGGGCCTGCTGATGGGCCGGTTGGCCGATATCGGCATGGCCCTGCGCGATCAGGCCAGTCTGGCCGCGTTGACCGAAGACGTGGTCAAGACCAGCGCGATCGAGGGCGAACCACTCGATGTCGGATCGGTGCGGTCGTCGATCGCCCGCCGTCTGGGCGTGGACATCGGTGCGCTGGCACCGGTGGATCGCCATGTCGAGGGCGTGGTCGAGATGGTGCTCGACGCCAGTTCCAACAGCCAGGCGCCTGTGACCCGCGAGCGCCTGTTCGGCTGGCATGCCGCCTTGTTCCCGACCGGTTATTCGGGTCTGTCAAAGCTCCAGGTCGGAGACTGGCGCGACGATGCCGGCGGCCCGATGCAGGTGGTGTCCGGCCGCATCGGACGCGAGCGGGTGCATTTCGAGGCGCCGCCGGCGCAGCGACTGGAAGCCGAGATGAGTCGTTTTATTGACTGGGTCAACGGCCCGCCCCGGGAGCCCGCACTGATCCGGGCCGGCCTGGGCCATCTGTGGTTCGTCACCCTTCATCCGTTCGACGATGGCAATGGCCGCATCGCACGCGCGATCGGCGACCTGCTGCTGGCGCGTGCGGACGGCAGCCCGCAGCGTTTCTACAGCCTGTCGGCCCAGATCCAGCGCGAGCGCCAGGCCTACTACGAGATGCTGGAGCGGGCACAAAAAGGGAGCCTGGATGTCACCGCATGGCTGCTCTGGTTCCTGGCTGCGCTGCAGCGAGCGGTCGATCAGGCGCTGGTCACGCTCGATGCGGTGCTGGTCAAGGCGCGCAGCTGGCAGCGCTGGGCTGAATTGCCATTCAACGAGCGGCAGATCAAGCTGCTGAACCGGCTGCTGGATGGCTTCGACGGCAAGCTGACCAGCAGCAAATGGGCGGCGATCGCCAAATGTTCGCCTGATACGGCGCTGCGCGACATCAGCGACCTGCTGGCGTGCGGGGTGCTGCGCAAGACCGGGGGCGGGGGGCGCAGCACGGGGTATGAGCTCGAAGAATTGTCAGGGTAGTCAGCGGGGCGCAAAAAAGGGCGCCGTAGCGCCCTCTATCCCTGTCTCATCTGTTGAACCGCTCAGCGCGTCCTTCGCACCCGCAGCAGCTCGTCCAGGATCAGCCCGGCTGCGCCGATGCTGATCGCCACATCGGCCAGGTTGAAGGCCGGGAAATGGCCAGCCGGGAACATCGACTCCAGCCAGCGCCAGTGGAAGTCGAGCATGTCGACCACATAGCCATGCAGCATGCGGTCGATCACGTTGCCCAGGGCGCCACCCAGCACGCAGGACAGCGCAAACGAGAACAGGCGCTGGCCGGCATGAGCGCGCAGCAGCCAGACGATGAAGCCGGCCGCACCGAGGCCCAGCGCGGTGAAGAACCAGCGCTGCCAGCCGCCGGCATCAGCCAGGAAGGAGAACGCCGCGCCCGGGTTATGCACCCGCACCAGGTTGAAGAAACTGGTCACGACCGTGGTCTCGTGCTGCACATAGCTGCCCAGGATCAGCCATTTGCTGAGCTGGTCGGCGACCAGGATCAGCAGCGCCAGCGCCAGCCAGAACAGCAGGCCCGGGCCTGGCGCGCCCTTGACAGGCTGCAGCGGCAGGGCCTTGGTCGTGCGGCCGGCAGCCGCGTTGGGGCGGCGCGCCATCTCAGGCTACGCTGCGGGTTTCGCCCGCGCCGTGCAGGTTGCTGGTGCAGCGGCCGCAGATGCCCGGGTGCGCTGCGTCATGGCCGACATCGTCGCGGTAATGCCAGCAGCGCTCGCATTTCTGCGCGCCCGAGGCCTTGACCTCGACCGCTACGTCGGCGCCCGCCGCCAGTTCGATCTGGGACACGATGAAGACGAACTTGAGGTCATCACCGAGCGACTGCAGCAGCGCCAGGTCCTCGGCGCCCAGCGTCAGCACCACATTGGCCTGCAGCGACGAGCCGACCTCGCCGGCGACGCGACGTGCCTCGATCGCCTTGTTGACGATGCCGCGCAGCTCGAGCACGCGGCTCCACTTGGCGATCAGCGCCTCGTTCGGCGTCTCGAGCGGCAGGTAGGTCTCGGTGAAGATCGACGGCGTGTGACCGACGATCGCCCAGGCTTCCTCGGCCGTGAAGGACAGGAAGGGCGCCATCCAGCGCAGCATCGCATGCGTGATCTGGTGCAGCGCGGTCTGGGCCGAGCGGCGCGCCAGGCTGTTGGGCGCCGTGGTGTAGAGCCGGTCCTTCAGCACGTCGAGGTAGAAGGCGCCCAGGTCTTCCGAGCAGTAGACCTGCAGCTTGGACACCACCGGGTGGAACTCGTAGACCTGGTAATGCGCCAGCAGGTCGGCCTGGAAGGCCGAGGCGCGGCTCAGCGCGTAGCGGTCGACTTCGAGCAGCTGCTCGAACGGCACCGAATCGGTCGCGGCGTCGAAGTCGCTGATGTTGGCCAGCAGGAAGCGCAGCGTGTTGCGGATGCGGCGGTAGGCGTCGACCACCCGTGCCAGGATCTTGTCGTCGATGCCGAGGTCGCCCGAATAGTCGGTCATCGCGACCCAGAGCCGGATGATCTCGGCGCCCATCTTGCTGCTGATGGTCTGGGGTGCCACCACGTTGCCGACCGATTTGCTCATCTTGCGGCCCTGGCCGTCGACCGTGAAGCCGTGCGTCAGCAGGCCCTTGTACGGCGCGCGGTCGTACAGCGCGCAGCCCAGCAGCAGCGAGCTGTGGAACCAGCCACGGTGCTGATCATGGCCTTCGAGGTACAGGTCGGCTTCCGGGCCATGGTCATGCGCGCTGCCGGCGTGGCTGCCCTTCAGGACCGTGGTGTGGGTCGAGCCCGAGTCGAACCACACTTCCAGGATGTCGGTGCTCTTGCTGTAGCTCGCCGCGTCGGCGTCGTCGCCGATGCGCGCCAGGATGTCCGCGACCGACAGCTTGCTCCAGGCCTCGATGCCACCGGCCTCGACCACCTCGGCCGCCAGGTCGATGATCTCGGGCGTGCGCGGATGCGGCTCGCCGCTGTCCACATGCAGCAGGAAGGGCAGCGGAACGCCCCAGGAACGCTGGCGGCTGATGCACCAGTCGGGCCGGTTGGCGATCATGTCGCGCAGGCGGGCGCGGCCGTTCTCGGGGTAGAACTGGGTGTGCTCGATCGCGTCCAGCGCCAGCGCACGCAGGCTCTTGGGTGCCTTGTCGGTGGCGAAGATGCCGTCGCCTTCGTCCATGCGCACGAACCACTGCGCGGCGGCGCGGTAGATCACCGGCGTCTTGTGGCGCCAGCAATGCGGGTAGCTGTGCGTGATGGCCTTGGTCGCCAGCAGGCGGCCGTGCTCGCGCAGGGCCTCGATCACGACCGGGCAGGCCTTCCAGATGTTGAGGCCGCCGAACAGCGCCAACTCGGCCTCGTACTGGCCGTTGCCCTGCACCGGGTTCAGGATCTCGTCATAGGCCAGGCCATGCGCGACGCAGGTGTTGAAGTCGTCGACGCCATAGGCTGGTGCCGAGTGCACGATGCCGGTGCCGTCGTCGGCGCTGACATAGTCGGCCAGCATCACGTGCGACAGGCGGCGGTAGCCGGCATCGACGTCAAACAGCGGGTGGCGGAAGGCCAGGCCGGCCAGCTGGTCGCCGGAGGCGGTCGCGATCACGCGGCCTTCGAGCGCGTAGCGCTCCAGGCATTTCTCGACCAGCGACTCGGCCAGCATCAGCTGGCCCTTCGGGGTCTCGACCAGCGCGTAGACCAACTCGGGGTGGGCGTTGAGCGCCTGGTTGGCCGGAATGGTCCAGGCGGTGGTGGTCCAGATCACCGCGAAGGCCTGGCTCAACTGCGCGGCGTCGATGCCGAAGGCGGCGGCCAGCTTGGCGTTGTCGTCGGCCAGGAAGGCGACGTCGAGCGTGTCGCTCTTCTTGTCCTGGTACTCGATCTCGAACTCGGCCAGCGAGGAACCGCAGTCGAAGCACCAGT
>JAPLPQ010000069.1 GCA_026400105.1 Burkholderiales bacterium | reverse complement strand
TCGGGCTTGAGCACGCCACCGGCCGACAGGCCGAGGAAGATGTCGGCGCCGGCAATCACCTCGCGCAGCGTGCGCGCGTCGGTCGGCTGCGCATACTGCTCCTTGTCGGCATCCATCAGCTCGGTGCGGCCCTGATAGACCACGCCGGCCAGGTCGGTGACATAGATGTTCTCGCGCGGCAGGCCGAGCTTGACCATCAGGCCCAGGCAGGCCAGCGCGGCGGCACCAGCGCCCGAGGTCACGAGCTTGACGCTCTTGATGTCCTTGCCGACCACCTTGATGCCGTTGAGCAGCGCCGCGCCGACCACGATCGCCGTGCCGTGCTGGTCGTCGTGGAAGACCGGGATCTTCATGCGTTCCTTGAGCTTCTTCTCGATGTAGAAGCACTCGGGCGCCTTGATGTCCTCGAGGTTGATGCCACCGAAGGTCGGTTCCAGCGCAGCGATGATCTCGATCAGCTTGTCCGGGTCCTTCTCGTTGATCTCGATGTCGAACACGTCGATGCCGGCGAACTTCTTGAACAGCACGCCCTTGCCTTCCATCACCGGCTTGGCGGCCAGCGGGCCGATGTCACCCAGGCCGAGCACCGCGGTGCCGTTGGTGATGACACCGACCAGGTTGCCGCGGCTGGTGTACTTGAAGGCGTTGTTGGGGTCGGCGACGATTTCCTCGCAGGGTGCCGCGACGCCGGGCGAATAGGCCAGCGCCAGATCGCGCTGGTTGGTCAGCTGCTTGGTGGCGGCGATCGCCACCTTGCCCGGAGTCGGGAACTCGTGATATTCAAGGGCAGCGCGGCGCAGTTCGGCGCGCTTGTCTTCCTGTTGCGGCATGGCAGTCTTCTCCATCAGGTGAAAGAAGCCGCCACATGGTGCAGCGGGCTTCGTCGCGCATTATTGCAGGGCTGGAGAGCCCTGCCGCCGACTGGGTACCTGTGGCTTGCCACAGGCCGATCATGACCAGCGATCCGGCCGGCAGCCGCTCACCAGCGGCCGGATGAACCGCCGCCACCGAAATTGCCGCCGCCGCCCGAGGAAAAACCACCACCGCCCCCGCTGTCACGAGAGCTACCGCCGGAAGAGAAACCCCCTCCCGATCCGCCACCCCAGCCACCGCCAGGCCCAGAGCCGCCACCGCCGCCACCGCGCGGCAAGCGGGCCATCAGCAGGCCCATGACGCCCGCCAGCAGGGCTGCCGCCAGCGCAATGAAGATAGAGCCGGTGAAGGACCAGGCGATCCCGCCCACGATGCCGGTCGCCGCCAGGCTGCCCAGGGTCCGGCCCAGGATGCCGCGCAGCACGCGGGTGATGACGGGCGCGGCCAGACCGATGAAGATCAGCAGCTCGCGCCAGTCGGTGCCTGACGCCGCCGCATTGCCAGGATCAGGCAGCGGCAATTCCTCGCCCTTGAGCCGCGCCAGGATCTGGTCCACGCCGGCATCGAGCCCGGCATAGAAATCGCCCTGCTTGAAGTGCGGCGTGATCGCGCCGTCGATGATGCGGTGCGCGATCAGGTCGGGGATCGCACCCTCGACCGCCTTGGCGGTCGCGATGCGCAGCGTCCGGTCATCCTTGGCGACCACCAGCAGCACGCCGTCGCCGATGGCCTTGCGACCGATCTTCCAGGCGTCGCCCAGGCGCTGGGTGTAGTCGGCGATGTCCTCGGGCGCGGTGCTGCGCAGCAGCAGCACCACGACCTGGCTGCCGCGCTCGCGCTCGAAGGCGGCCAGCTTGTCCTCCAGCGCCCGGCGCTGCGAATCGGTCAGGGTGGCGGTCTGGTCGATAACGCGCGCGCTCAGCGGCGGAATCGGCTGCAGCGACTGTGCCAGGCCGGCCAGCGGCCAGGCCAGCAGGCAGCACAGCAGCCAGATCCAGATGGAGCGCAAAACGCTGGCCATCACTTGCCGCCGAAGTCGACCTTGGGCGGCGCGCTGATCGCGGCCTCGTCGGCCACGGTGAAGCCCGCCTTGGGCCGGTAGCTGAAGACCATCGCGGTCAGGTTGCTCGGGAAGCTGCGCGCGAGCACGTTGTACTCCTGCACCGACTGGATATAGCGGTTGCGCGCGACCGTGATGCGGTTCTCGGTGCCTTCGAGCTGCACGCGCAGGTCGCTGAAGGCCTGGTTGGCCTTCAGCGCGGGATATTGCTCGGACACCACCAGCAAGCGGCTCAGCGCGCTGCCGAGCTGGCCCTGCGCGGCCTGGAAGCGCTGCATCGCCTGCGGGTCCTCGAGCATCTGCGGCGTGAGCTGGATCGAGCTCGCCTTGGCGCGCGCCTCGATCACGCGCGTCAGCGTCTCCTGCTCGAAATTCGCCTCGCCCTTGACGGTCGCGACCAGGTTCGGCACCAGGTCGGCGCGGCGCTGGTACTGGTTGAGCACCTCGGACCAGGCCGAGCTGGCTTGCTCGTCGAGGCGCTGGAAGTCGTTGTAGCCGCAGCCGGTCAGCGCGGCCGTCAGGATCAGGGCCATGCCCCAACGCAAGATCTTCATTCTCATCCCCCTAGCAGGGCCAGCCTGTCGGATACGCTGGCAGCCGATCCAGTGTACCGAATAGCAAGGCCGCTGTGCCAGGCCGTCCGGCCCTGATCAGTTCCCGACCGACAGGTAGGAGGACTCCTTGACCTCCTCCATCACCACATAGCTGTGCGACTGCGCCGGCACCGGGATCTTCTTGAGGATGCTGCCGAGCAGATCACGGTAGTCCGACATGGCGTGCAGACGCGCCTTGACCAGGTAGTCGAAGCTGCCGGACACCAGGTGGCACTCCATCACCTCGGGCAGATACAGCATCTCGCGCCGCACCGCCTCGAACACCTCGCCCGACTTGGAGGTCAGCGTGATTTCGACGAATACCAGCAGGGTCCGGCCTATGGCCTGGGGATTGACGCGCGCGTGGTAGCCGGTGATGACGCCCTGGCGCTCGAGCCGGCGCACGCGCTCGGCGCAGGGCGAGGTCGACAGGCCGATCTGCTCGCCGAGTTCGGTCATGGTGATGCGCCCGTTGCGTTGCAGGGCATCGAGGATTTTCCGGTCCAGTCGGTCGAGTTCGGGCATTTCACTGTCGAGGCTGGGATGACGGCCACATCGGCCGTGAAAGCTGCTGGCAACCCATGGAAATTCAGCAAAGTTTGCTGCACAAAATCCATAGACTTGCTCTTTATAGCGCAACGACAGAGGGGTTGGCATGAAAGTCTTGGTTCTCGGCAGTGGCGTCATCGGCGTCAGCACGGCGTATTACCTGGCCCGTGGCGGCGCCGAAGTGGTCGTGCTCGACCGGCAAGCGGGGCCGGCGCTGGAAACCAGCTTCGCCAATGCGGGCCAGGTGTCGCCCGGCTATTCGACGCCCTGGGCCGCGCCGGGAATTCCGCTCAAGGCCATGAAATGGCTGCTGCAGCGCCATGCCCCGCTGGCCGTGCGGCCCGACGGCAGCCTGTACCAGTGGCGCTGGATGGCGGCCATGCTGCGCAACTGCACGCCCGAACGCTACCGCGTCAACAAGGAACGCATGATGCGAGTGGCCGAATACAGCCGGGACTGCCTGCGCCAGTTGCGCGCCGACACCGGCATCGAGTACGAGCAGCGCCTGGGCGGCACGCTGCAGCTGTTCCGGACCCAGGCCCAGCTCGACGCCGCGGCGCGCGACATCGCCGTGCTGCAGGAATGCGGCGTGGCCTACGAACTGCTGGACCGCGATGGCGTGGTGCGCGCCGAGCCCGGCCTGGCGCAGGCGCGCGAACGGCTGGTCGGCGGCCTGCGGCTGCCGAACGACGAAACCGGCGACTGCCACCGCTTCACGCAGGCACTGGCCGAACAGGCGCGCGCACTGGGGGTGCAGTTTCGCTTCGGCGCGGCGATCGAGTCGATCCGCAGCGAAGGCGGACAGATCACGGGCGTGCAGCTCGCCGGGCCGGAGCGCGAGCTGTTGCGCGCCGACCGCTATGTGCTGGCGCTGGGCAGCTATTCGCGCGAGCTGCTGGCGCCGCTCGGGCTGGACCTGCCGGTCTATCCGGTCAAGGGCTATTCGCTCACGATGCCCCTGCTCGACCCGGCGCTGGCGCCGCAATCCACCGTGCTCGACGAAAGCCACAAGATCGCGCTGACCCGCTTCGACGACCGGCTGCGCGTCGGCGGCATGGCCGAGCTGGGCGGCTTCGACCTGCGGCTGAACCCGCGCCGGCGCGAGACGCTGGAGATGGTGACGCGCGACCTGTTCCCGGGCGGCGACCTGGCGCGCGCCGAGTTCTGGACCGGCCTGCGCCCGATGACGCCGGACGGCACGCCCCTGATCGGCGCCACCCGCTACGACCAGCTCTACCTCAACACCGGGCATGGCACGCTGGGCTGGACCATGGCGGCGGGCTCGGGCCAATTGCTGGCCGATCTGATGCTGGGGCGCTGCCCCGCCATCCGCACCGAGGGGCTGGCACTGGACCGCTACCAACCCAGCCCGCGCCCGGGCCTGGGACAGGCCAGGGGCGCCAGCGTCAGTCCAGGCTAGCCACCAGACCCAGCACAAGGTGCAGTGGTGAGCCTGCAGGCCATGAAGCGCCTCCTGCGTGATGGGTGATGGGTGAATCAGACGATGGCGTCGATTCTCATTTGCAAAATGAAATCGGAATTGCTTATAGGATTGATAGGCGCTATCCATCGCCTCCTACAATGGGGTGTTCATCACGCCCTTGCACCAAAATCATGAAATTCCTGCGTTTCTCCGACATTTGCGCCAGCGGCCAGGCCGCCGGCAAGCGCGTCTTCATCCGCGCCGACCTCAACGTGCCGCAAGACGACGACGGCAACATCACCGAGGACACCCGCATCCGCGCCTCGCTGCCGGCGATCCAGCTGGCGCTCGACGCCGGCGCCGCCGTGATGGTGACCTCGCACCTGGGCCGCCCGACCGAGGGCGAGTTCAAGCCCGAGGACAGCCTGGCCCCGGTCGCCAAGCGCCTGGGCGAACTGCTGGGTCGCGAGGTGCCGCTGGTGTCGGACTGGGTCGACGGCGGCTTCGAGGTCGCGCCGGGCCAGCTGGTGCTGCTGGAGAACTGCCGCCTGAACGTCGGCGAGAAGAAGAACAAGCCCGAGCTGGCGGCCAAGCTTGGCAAGCTGTGCGACATCTTCGTGCACGACGCCTTCGGCACCGCGCACCGCGCCGAGGGCACGACCTACGGCATCGCCGAGACGGCGCCGGTGGCCTGCGCCGGCCCGCTGCTGGCGGCCGAGATGGACGCGCTGACCCAGGCCCTGCTCGAGCCCAAGCGCCCGCTGGTGGCGATCGTCGGCGGCTCCAAGGTCTCGACCAAGCTCAGCATCCTCAAGACGCTGGCGTCCAAGGTCGACCAGCTGATCGTCGG
>JAPLPQ010000004.1 GCA_026400105.1 Burkholderiales bacterium | reverse complement strand
TCGGAGCCTTTCTCGAGCACGCAGACGTTGATCTCGCTGCCTTTTTCAGCGGCGAGCTGCTTCAGGCGGATCGCGGTCGCCAGGCCGGCCGGGCCGGCGCCCACGATCACCACGTCGTATTCCATCGCCTCGCGCGGGCCGTATTGTTCGAGCAGGGTTGCAGGTGTCTTCATGCTTGTTTTCGATTGAGTGTGATCATGACCAGATGACGGCGGCCGTGAACATGTAGCCGGCGCCGTAGACGGTCTTGATGATCTTGGGGTTTTGCGGATCGGGTTCGAGCTTGCGCCGGATGCGCGAGATCCGCACGTCGATGCTGCGGTCCATCGGGGACAGGTCGCGCTGACCGAGCAGCTGCTCGCGCGTGAGGATCTGGTGCGGGCGCTCCAGGAAGGCCTTCAGCACCCGTGACTCGGCATTGCCCAGCACATGCTCCTCGCCGGCAGGGTCGCGCAGGGTGTTGGCGGCGCAATCCCAGCTCCAGTCCAGAAAGCGGGCGTAGCGGCGCTGCCGGGCCTCGGGCGCGGGCTCCTGGGGCTGGCGGCGGCGCAGGATGCTGCGCACCCGTGCCACCAGCTCGCGCGGGTCGAACGGCTTGGTGATGTAGTCATCTCCGCCGAGCTCCAGCCCCATCACCCGGTCCACCGGATGGTCGCGCCCGGTCAGGATCAGCACGCCGCATGAACTGATCTGGCCGATCTGCCGGACCAGTTCGATCCCGTCCATGTCCGGCAAGCCGAGATCGACAATGCACAGCGCCGGATGCTCGGCCCGGACATGGTGCAAGGCGGAGCCGCCGTCGCCAAAGCGCCGGACCTGGAACTGGAACGACTCCAGCATTCTGACGACCAGTTGCGCCACGCCGATATCGTCCTCGACCACGAAGAT
The DNA here is from genome assembly GCA_026400105.1 of Burkholderiales bacterium. Lineage (GTDB taxonomy): Bacteria > Pseudomonadota > Gammaproteobacteria > Burkholderiales > Burkholderiaceae_C > Malikia. The sequence continues at coordinate 2,399 of JAPLPQ010000004.1, read as the reverse complement.
CAGCGGGCTGGAGGCGACTGGCCTCGGGATGGCTGTGGGTTCAGTCATGGCCGGGCACCCGAGAGGGCATGCAGCAATTCGGCGCGCGAGAACGGCTTTTGCAGGAAGGGCACTTCTGCCGCAGCCGCGCCGTTGGGCACGAACGCGCTCATCAGCACGATGCGCGGGATCGAGCCCTTGGCACGCGCATGGGACACGACTTGCAGGCCATCGATCGAGCCGGGCATCACGACATCGGACAGCAGGAACTCGATGCCCTGGGTGTGGTCGATCAGGTCGAGGGCTTCGGCGCCGTTTTCCGCCTCGATGACCGAAAAGCCGATGTCGAGCAACTCGCGCCGCAGCAACTGGCGCAGGCCGGGATCGTCCTCGACCAGCAGGGCCAGGCCGCGCCGGCCCTCGGACGGGATTTCTGCCGCCGACGGAGGCGCATCGACCGGATCTGCCGGCAAGGTCACGCTGCCCGGCAGCGGAAAGAAGATCGAGACGGTCGTGCCCTGCTCGACCTGGCTGCGCAGCTCGATCGCACCGGCCGACTGCTGCACGAAACCGTAGACCATGGCCATGCCCATGCCGCTGCCTTGCCCTGGCGCCTTGGTGCTGAAGAAGGGTTCGAAGACCCGGTCCATGGTCAACTGGTCCATGCCGCAGCCGTCGTCCTCGACGCTGATGCGGGCGTACTGGCCGGCTGCCAGGTCAAGCTTGGCGGCGGCTTCGGGGCCCAAGGTGGTCAGGCTGCAGCGGATCGTGATCCGGCCCTTGCCTCCGGTCGCGTCGCGGGCATTGAGCGCCAGATTGAGCAGGGCATCCTGCAGCTGGTTCGGGTCCAGGCAGACAAAAAGCGGCTGCGACCAGGGCTCGGTGACGAAGCTCAGGCTGTCGGGCAGCACGCCGCGCAACAGCGTCGCGGTATGGGCCAGGCACAGGTTGAGGTCCTCGACCCGGCTGCTCAGGGGATGCTTGCGCGCAAAGGACAGCAGGCCTCGGATAAGGTGAGACCCCCGCAGCGCGGCATCGAGCGCCGGCTTCAGGTAGTCGTTCAGGTAGGGGCGCAGGGCGGGGATTTCGGCCAGCGCAGTCAGGTTGCCCTGGACCACGGCCAGGATGTTGTTGAAGTCATGCGCCAGACCGCCAGTCAGCAGTCCGAGCGCTTCCATCTTCTGCGCCTGCGCCATGCGGTCATGCGCCAGCCGTTCGTCCGTGACATCGAAGGTCAGCTCGAAGCAGCCGACGACCTCGCCCTGCGGGCTGGTCTCGGGGATCAGGCTGGTGCGCGCGACACGCAACCCCCGGTGTACCGTCTGCACTTCGTACTCGAAGGTGACGGCGCTGCCCCTGACGGCCTGCATGACATAGGGCCTGATCCTCGAATAGGTGTCCTCGCCGAGGAAAGACCTGGCCTTGATCGATTCCGGCTTGCTCGGATCGATGCCGAACCAGTCGCGATAGCCACGGTTGACGTAATGGTAGTGGCGGTCATGGCCAAAATAGGCCAGCAGCGCGGGAATCGAATCCGTGATCAGCCGCATCCGGCCCTCGCTGCGCACCAGCGACAGCGCAATCGCCTCATTGCGCTCGAGTGCCTGGCGCAGATGGGCATTGGTCTGCAGCAGCTCGGCGGTGCGCTCGGCGACCCGGGCTTCGAGCAAGGCGTTCTGCTCACGGATCAAGGCCGCCCGGTGTCTGGCCTCCGTGACATCGGCATAGAAGGTGATCAGACCCCGGCCTGGAACCGCCATGCCGCGCACGCTCAGCACGGTGCCGTTCGGGCGCGTCCGCTCGAGGTCGTACTCCTCGAAGCTTCTGGCCATGGCGACGCGCTCAGCCGTCTGCGCTTGCGGGTCGCCAGGGCCGTATTCGCCGCGCAGGGCGTTGTAGCGAATGAAACTCTCGAAAGGCGCCCCCGGATAGGCCATCTCGGGCGGGAAATCGAACAGACGCAGGAAGCATCGGTTCCAGACCACGAGTTTCAGATCCTTGTCGACCAGAGTGATGCCCTGGTCGATCAGATCGAGCGCCGCCTGCAAGGCCTCGCAGCGCTGCGGCTCATCGGGCAGTGGATGGTGATGTTGGACTTCTGCGTCCATGGTTTCTCGCACAGGCATGGTCAATCTTGACGGATTCTAGGATTGCGGCATTACCCACTGCGTGCCTTGCAAACATTCGTCACATTTGAAGAAGACTGGTGCAAAGAAGGTTACCGATGATAACGAGTGATGCAGCCTGGAACACCTGACCAGGCATTCGCTGAACACAAGAGGAGACACCGTGACCCGACTGAATCCCTACGACCAGGGGCTGGACAAGAACGACGCCAATTTCGTCGCCCTGTCCCCGATCAGCTACCTCGAACGCGCCGCCCGGGTCTACCCCGACCGCACCGCCATCATCTACGGCGA
>JAPLPQ010000098.1 GCA_026400105.1 Burkholderiales bacterium | reverse complement strand
GGTCTATGGCGACGGCATGCAGATCCGCGACTGGCTCTATGTCAAGGACCATTGCAGCGCGATCCGCCGCGTGCTCGAAGGCGGCCGCCTGGGCGAGACCTACAACGTCGGCGGCTGGAACGAGAAGCCCAACATCGAGATCGTGCAGCGGGTCTGCGCCCTGCTCGACGAACTGCGCCCCAAGGCCGACGGCAGTTCCTACGCGACCCAGATCACCTATGTGACCGACCGCCCGGGCCATGACCGCCGCTACGCGATCGACGCGCGCAAGATCGAGCGCGAGCTGGGCTGGAAGCCGGCCGAGACCTTCGAGACCGGCATCCGCAAGACGGTCGAATGGTATCTGGCCAATCCGGACTGGGTCGCCCATGTGCAAAGCGGCAGCTACCGCGACTGGGTCGCCAAGCAATACGCCAACGAGGTCCAGCCGGCATGAGCGACCAAGACAAGACGCCGACGATCCTGCTGCTGGGCAAGAGCGGCCAGGTCGGCTGGGAGCTGCAGCGCAGCCTGGCACCCCTGGGCCAGGTCGTGGCGCTGGACCACCACAGCACGGACTACTGCGGCGACCTGTCCGACCTGGCAGGCCTGCAGGCCACCGTGCGCGCACTGCGGCCGCAGGTGATCGTCAACGCCGCCGCGCATACCGCGGTCGACAAGGCCGAGAGCGAGCCCGAACTGGCGCGGCTGATCAACGCGCTGGCGCCGCAGGCGCTGGCACAGGCCGCGAACGAGGTCGGCGCCTGGCTGGTGCATTACAGCACCGACTATGTCTTCGATGGCAGTGGCGACCAACCCTGGCAGGAAGCCGATGCGACCGGCCCGCTCAATACCTATGGCCGCGGCAAGTTGGAAGGCGAACAGCTGATCGCCCAAGCCTGCGAGCGGCATCTGATCTTTCGCACCAGCTGGGTCTACGCGGCGCGCGGTGGCAACTTCGCCAAGACCATGCTGCGCCTGGCCAAGGAACGCGAGCGCCTGAGCGTGATCGACGACCAGCGCGGTGCGCCGACCGGCGCCGAGCTGATCGCCGACGTGACCGCGCATGCCGTCCGGCAGGTCCTGCGCACCGGTGCTGGCCAGGGCATCTACCACCTGGCCGCCGCCGGTGAAACCTCCTGGCATGGCTATGCCAGCCAGGTGGTCGAGACCGTGCGCCGGCTGCAGCCCGAGCTCGAGCTCAAGGTGCAGGCGATCGATCCGGTGTCGACCAGCGCCTTCCCGACCCCGGCCCGGCGACCGCACAACTCGCGCCTGAACACGACCCGACTGCAGCAGACCTTCGGCCTGACGCTGCCGCCCTGGCAACAGGGCATCGAACGCCTGCTGGCCGAAATCCTCTGACCTCCAACCCTCGAATTCATCATGACTGATCGCAAAGGCATCATCCTGGCCGGCGGCTCCGGCACCCGCCTCTATCCCGTGACCCAGGCCGTGAGCAAGCAGCTCATGCCGGTCTACGACAAGCCGATGGTCTATTACCCGCTCAGCACGCTGATGCTCAGCGGCATCCGCGACGTGCTGCTGATCAGCACGCCGCAGGACACGCCGCGCTTTGCCGACCTGCTGGGCGACGGCAGCCAATGGGGCATGAACATCCAGTACGCGGTCCAGCCCAGCCCCGACGGCCTGGCCCAGGCCTTCATCATCGGCAAGGACTTTGTCGGCCACCACCCGAGCGCGCTGGTGCTGGGCGACAACATCTTCTACGGCCATGACCTGGGCAAGCAGCTGCACAACGCCGATGCACGCACCCAGGGCGCCAGCGTGTTTGCCTACCATGTGCACGACCCCGAGCGCTATGGCGTGGTCGAGTTCGACCAGGACTTCCGCGCCCTGAGCATCGAGGAAAAGCCCCAGCACCCGAAGTCGAACTACGCGGTCACGGGCCTGTACTTCTACGACCAGCAGGTCTGCGACATCGCGGCCGACATCAAGCCGTCGCACCGCGGCGAGCTCGAGATCACCGATGTCAACAAGCGCTACCTGGAACTGGGCCAGCTCAACGTCGAGATCATGGGTCGCGGCTACGCCTGGCTCGACACCGGCACCCATGACAGCCTGCTCGAGGCCGCCAGCTTCATCGCGACGCTGCAAAAGCGCCAGGGCCTGCAGGTGTCCTGTCCGGAGGAAATCGCCTTCCGCCAGGGCTGGATCGACGCCGCCAAGCTGCAGCAACTGGCCGAGCCGCTCAAGAAGAACGGCTACGGGCAATACCTGCTGAGCCTGCTCAAGTAAACCGTTTACTGTCCTACGCCATGCCATTCACCGTCACCCCCACCGCCATCCCCGAAGTCCTGGTGCTCGAGCCCAGGGTCTTTGGCGATGCGCGCGGCTTCTTCTTTGAAAGTTTCAACGCGCGGGACTTCGCCCAGGCCACCGGGCTGCAGGTCGACTTCGTGCAGGACAACCACAGCAAGTCGGCCCGTGGCGTGCTGCGCGGCCTGCACTACCAGGTCGAGCATGCCCAGGGCAAGCTGGTGCGCGTGGTGCAGGGCGAGGTGTTCGACGTCGCGGTCGACCTGCGCCGCAGTTCACCGACCTTCGGCCAGTGGGAGGGCGTGCACCTGAGCGCCGACAACCACAAGCAGCTCTGGATACCGCCAGGTTTTGCCCATGGCTTCGTGGTGCTGAGCGAATCGGCCGAATTCCTCTACAAGACCACCGACTACTGGTACGCCGAGCACGAACGCAGCCTGCTCTGGAACGATCCGGCGATCGGCATAGCCTGGCCGATCGACTTCGAGCCGCAGCTGGCGGCCAAGGATGCGGCGGCCAGGACGCTGGCACAGGCCGACTTGTACGAATAAGACTTTTCAGCGCTGAACTGAACCCGACTGTCACACCCTGATGAAGAATAATTTGCTGCTTCCCGTGATCATGGCCGGCGGTTCCGGCACCCGGCTCTGGCCGCTGTCGCGCGAACTGTTTCCGAAACAGTTCCTGGCACTGGACGGCAAGCAGTCGATGCTGCAGGCTACCGTCGCGCGGCTGAACGGCCTGACCGGCATACAGCCGCTGGTGATCTGCAACGAGGCGCACCGCTTTCTGGTCGCCGAGCAATTGCGTCAGGTCGAGGCCCTGGGTCGCAACATCCTGCTCGAGCCGGCCGGCCGCAACACCGCGCCGGCCGTGGCGCTGGCTGCGCTGCACGCCACGGCTGAAGGAGCAGACCCGCTGCTGCTGGTGCTGGCCGCTGACCATGTGATCCAGGACACGCCGGCCTTCCAGGCCGCCGTGCGCACCGCCCTGCCGCTGGCCGAGGCTGGATCACTCGTGACCTTCGGCATCGTCGCACGCCAGCCCGAGACGGGTTACGGCTACATCAAGCGCGGCACGGCAATAGCCGATGGCGCCTGGACGGTCGAGCGCTTTGTCGAAAAGCCCGCGCTCGAACTCGCCCAGGCCTATGTCGCCAGCGGCGACTACGACTGGAACAGTGGCATGTTCCTGTTCAAGGCCAGCCGCTACCTGCAGGAACTGGAGCGCCACCGCCCCGACATCCTGGCCGCCTGCCGTGCGGCGATGGCCCAGCCCCAGCCCGACCTCGACTTCGTGCGCGTCGACGCGGCCGCCTTCCAGGCCTGCCCCGACGAATCAATCGACTACGCGGTGATGGAACCGACCGATGCCGCCGTGGTGGTGCCGATGGACGCCGGCTGGAGCGATGTCGGCGCTTTTGCCGCGCTGTGGGAAGTGCTGCCACAGGATGCCAACGGCAATGTGCACCGCGGCGATGTACTGGCGCACGACAGCCACAACAACCTGGTCTTCGCCGAGAACGCGCTGGTCGCCACCGTCGGCCTGCGCGACCATGTGGTGGTGCAGACCAAGGACGCCGTGATGGTGGCGCCGCGCGACCGCGTCAGCGAGGTCAAGCAGATCGTGGCCCAGCTAAAGGCCAGCGGGCGCAACGAGCACCAGATCCACCGCGAGGTCTACCGGCCCTGGGGCCAGTACGACAGCATCGACAACGGGTCACGCTACCAGGTCAAGCGCATCACGGTCAAGCCGGGCCAGAAGCTGTCGCTGCAGATGCACCACCACCGCGCCGAGCACTGGATCGTGGTCAGCGGCACCGCGCGCGTCACGCTCGACGGCCAGGACCACCTGCTGACCGAGAACCAGTCGATCTACCTGCCGGTGGGCGCGGTACACGCGCTCGAGAACCCGGGCAAGATCCCGCTCGAACTGATCGAGGTCCAGGTCGGCAGCTACCTGGGCGAGGACGACATTGTGCGCCTTGAAGACCGTTACGGAAGAGCCTGAACCTCATGAACATCCTACTGACCGGCGGCGCCGGCTACATCGGCAGCCATACCTATGTGGCGCTGCTCGAGGCGGGCTACAAGCCCGTGATCCTGGACAATTTCGCCAACAGCCAGCCCGAGGTGCTGAACCGGCTCGAGCGCATCACCGGCCAGCCCGTGATCTGCGAGCGCGGCGACGTGCTGGACCGTCCCTTCGTCGAGGCGGTGCTCAAGCGCCACGACATCGGCGCCGTGCTGCATTTCGCCGGGCTCAAGGCCGTCGGCGAGAGCGTGCGCGAGCCACTGGCCTACTACGAAAACAACGTGGCCGGCACGGTGACCCTGTGCCAGGCCATGGCCGCCGCCGGTGTGTTCCGGCTGGTGTTCAGCAGCTCGGCCACGGTCTACGGCGAGCACAATCCGGTCCCCTACCGCGAAGACCAGCCGACCGGTCAGCCGACCAGCCCCTACGGCCGCTCCAAGCTGATGGTAGAGCAATTGCTGCAGGACCTGCATCACTCCGATCCGCGCTGGGCAATCGCGGTGCTGCGCTATTTCAATCCGGTCGGCGCGCACGAGAGCGGCCTGATCGGCGAAGACCCGAACGGGATTCCGAACAACCTGCTGCCCTATGTCAGCCAGGTCGCGGTCGGCAAGCTCAAGGAGCTCGCGATCTTCGGCGACGACTATCCGACGCCTGACGGCACCGGCCGGCGCGACTACATCCATGTGGTCGACCTGGCCGACGGTCACCTGAAGGCGCTGCAGGCGCTGGCGACCGGGAGCGGCATGAGCAGCTGGAACCTGGGCACTGGCATCGGCTACAGCGTGCTCGACATCGTGCGCGCGTTCGAGCAGGCTTCGGGTCGGGCGGTGCCCTACCGCATTGCGCCGCGCCGCTCGGGCGATCTGGCGCAATACTGGGCCGACGCGAGCAAGGCGCAGGCCGAACTGGGCTGGCAGGCCACGCGCGGCCTGGACCGGATGATGCTGGACACCTGGCGCTGGCAGAGCGGCAACCCGGACGGCTACCGCTGAACCACGCAAGGGCTTCCGTGCGCCAGCGGCGCCAGTAAACTCGGGGCACCGTCGGCGCCACGGGCGCTGCCACCCGATACCTACCGAAAGCCCCCACATTGTTTGCATTGTTCGATGAAGCCGGCAAGTTCATGACCGGCCGTGTGATGTCCGAGGCCGACAGCTCGCTCCAGATCGAGCTCGACAGCGGCAAGCGCGTCAAGGTCAAGTCCGCCAACCTGCTGCTCAAGTTCGAGAAGCCGGCACCGGCCGCGCTGATGAGCAGCGCGCTGGCGCTGAGCGAGCAGATCGAGCTCGACCTGGCCTGGGAGTTCGCGTCCGAGCAGGAATTCGGCTTCGCCGACCTGGCGGCCGACTATTTCCAGGACCCGCCGACGACCGAGCAGCAGGTCGCCGCGCTGTTGCGCCTGAGCGAGGCGCCGCATTACTTCCGCCGCGCCGGCAAGGGCCGCTACAAGAAGGCGCCGGCCGAGGTGTTGCAGCTGGCGCTGGCCGCGATCGAGAAGAAGAAGGCCGTGCAGGCCCAGATCGAGGCCTGGACTGCCGAGCTGGCCGAGGGCCGATGCCCGCAGCCGGTGCGCGACCAGCTCTACAAGATCCTGTTCAAGCCCGACAAGAACGCGCCCGAGTACAAGGCGGTCGCCCATGCCGCGCACGAGACCCATCTGCCGCCGCTGACGCTGCTGCAGAATGCCGGCGCGATCCAGAACGCCTACCAGTTCCACTGGCAGCGCTTCCTGTTCGAGCATTTCCCCAAGGGCACGGGTTTCCCGGCGCTGGAAGCCAAGGCGATCGGCGACAAGTTGCCGCTGGCCGAGGTGCAGGCGTTCTCGATCGACGATTCGAGCACGACCGAGATCGACGATGCGCTGTCGGTGCGGGGCATTGGCAGCGGCCAGATCCAGGTCGGCATCCACATCGCGGCACCGGGCCTGGTGATCCAGCCCGACGACGCGATCGACAAGGTGGCGCGCAACCGCCTGTCGACGGTCTACATGCCGGGCCACAAGATCACGATGCTGCCCGACGCGGTGGTGCAGACCTACACGCTGGAGTCGGGCGGCAACCGGCCAGCGCTGTCGCTCTATCTGACGCTCGACGAGGCCGAGCTGACCGTGCAGGCCAGCGAGACAAGGCTCGAGCTGGTGCCGATCGCGCACAACCTGCGCCACGACCAGCTCGACCGGGCGATCACGGCCGACTGGCTGGAAAACCCGGCCGCGCCGGCCGGCGCCGAACTGTCGGACGAGATCGCCGCGCTGCGCCCCGAGCTGTCGCTGCTGTTCCGTCTGGCCAAGGTCTGCAAGGCGCGGCGCGAAGTCGTGCGCGGCAAGCCCGAGAACTTCACCCGCCCCGACTACACCTTCAAGCTCGAAGGCGTGGCGGGCGACGAGCCGCATGGCGACGAGACCGTCATCATTGGCACCCGCTCGCGCGGTGCGCCGCTCGACCTGATGGTGGCCGAGGCCATGATCCTGGCCAACAGCACCTGGGGCATGTGGCTGGCCGAATGCGGCGTGCCCGGCATCTACCGCAGCCAGGCCAGCCTGGCGCCGGGCGTCAAGGTGCGCATGGGCGCCCGGGCGCTGCCGCATGCCGGCATCGGCGTGCCGGCCTATGCCTGGAGCACCTCGCCGCTGCGCCGCTACACCGACCTGGTCAACCAGTGGCAGATCATCGCCTGCGTGCGCCATGGCAAGACCGCCGCGCTGGCGGCGCCGTTCCGGCCCAAGGACGCGCAGCTGTTCGCGGTCATCAGCGCCTTCGACGCCGCCTATGGCGCCTACAACCAGTTCCAGAACGGCATGGAGCGCTACTGGACGCTGCATTACCTGCAGCAGCATGGCATCACCGAGCTGACCGCGAGCGTGATCAAGGACGGGCTGGTGCGCTCTGACGAGCTGCCGCTGGTGCTGGCCGTGATGGGCGCCGAGGGCCTGCCGCGCGGCGCCCAGGTGCGCGTGCGCCTGGGCCGGATCGACGACATCTCGCTCGAGGTCGGCGGCACCGTGATCGAGCGTCTCGAAGCGCCCGCGCTGTCCGAGGAGGCACTGGCCGAGGAAGCCGAGGAGGACACCGAACTGGCCGCGCCGATCGCGATCCAGATGGATCTCGGCGAGGAAGAAGCGGCTGGCACGGCACCAGTCTCCCCCGCTAGCGCTGCGCCCGGGCCGGACGCGCAGTAAGGCGGCGCGATGGCTCTGCTGCGGCGCTGGCTGCTCTGGCTGCTCGCGGCCTTCGTCGCGCTGCAGCTGTTCTTCGTCGGCCGCATCGCGCTGATGGCGGTCATCGACCCGCAGAGCACGGCTTTCCAGCGCTCGGAGGCCTGGCGGCTCGCCAGCTCGGGCCAGTGGCGCTGGTCGCAGCAATGGCGCAGCTACGAACAGATCTCGCCCCAGCTCAAGCGGGCCGTGATCGCGTCCGAGGACGGCGGCTTCACCGCGCACGAGGGCGTGGACTGGGACGCGCTTGAATCAGCCTGGCTCAAGAACGAACAGCGTGCGCAGCAGGCCGAGCGCCAGGCGGCGCGCGCGCGTGACCCGAACCAGGTCAAGCCGGCCAAGGTGGTCGGCGGCTCGACCATCACCCAGCAGCTGGCCAAGAACCTGCTGCTGTCGGGCGAACGCAGCCTGCTGCGCAAGGGTCAGGAGCTGGTGCTGACGCTGGCGCTCGAGGCCTGCCTGGACAAGCGCCGCATCCTCGAGATCTACCTCAACAGCGTCGAATGGGGCGAAGGCGTGTTCGGCGCCGAGGCCGCCGCGCGGCGCTATTTCGGCAAGCCGGCCAGCCAGCTCAATGGCTGGGAGGCGGCGCGGCTGGCGGTCATGCTGCCGGCGCCCAAGCGCTACGAGAAGCGGCCCAACTCGGCCTATCTGACCGGGCGTGCCTCGACCATCAGCGCGCGCATGGGTTCGGTCGCCCTGCCCTGACCGCAGCGGCCAATAAGCCAGCAAGCGCCGACAATAGGCGCATGAGAATCCTAGGAATCGACCCCGGCCTGCAGGCCACGGGCTTTGGCGTGATCGACGTCGATGGCCCCCGCATGGACTACGTGGCCAGCGGCACCATCAGGACCAGCCCTGGCGAGGGTGCGCTGCTGCCCGAGCGGCTCAAGATCATCTTCGACGGCATCAGCGAGGTGGTGCAGCGCTACCAGCCCACGGTCGCTGCCTGCGAGATCGTGTTCGTCAACGTCAACCCGCAGGCTACGCTGATCCTGGGCCAGGCGCGTGGCTGCTGCCTGACCGCGCTGGTCGCCAACGGCCTGCCGGTAGCCGAATACACCGCGCTGCAGCTCAAGAAAGCCGTGACCGGCCACGGCAAGGCAGCCAAGGAGCAGGTGCAGGAGATGGTGCGCCGCCTGCTCGAGCTGCCCGGACTGCCGGGCAAGGACGCCGCAGACGCGCTGGGCCTGTGCATCACGCATGCGCAGGTGGCGCGCACCCTCGGCGCCATCCGCCAGGTCGGCAAGCTGCAGGCGCGCACGCACGCGGCCTACAAGGACGGCCGGATCTACTGACCCGGCAACGCGTCTACCAGGACATGGCCAGCTGCGCGAAGCCCTTGGGCGCCTGGCTTTCCTTGTCGAAGCTCACGATCTCGTAGCTGTCGGGCTGGGCCAGCAACGCGCGCAGCAGCTGGTTGTTCATGGCATGGCCGCTGCGATAGGCGCTGTAGGCCGCCAGCAAGGGCTTGCCGACGATGTAGAGGTCACCCATCGCATCGAGGATCTTGTGCTTGGCGAACTCGTCCTGGTAGCGCAGGCCGTCGGCGTTGAGCACCTTGTAGTCGTCGAGCACGATCGCGTTGTCGAGCCCGCCGCCGAGCGCCAGGCCATGCGAGCGCATCATCTCGACATCGCGCGTGAAGCCGAAGGTGCGCGCGCGCGCGATCTCGCGCGAATACTGGCCGCTGCCGAGGTCGAACTCGACCGCCTGCCCGGTCGCGCTGACGGCCGGGTGATCGAACTCGATCTGGAAGCTGAGCTTGAAGCCGTGATAGGGCTCGAGCCGGGCCCATTTGAGGCTGCGGCCCTCGCCCTCGCGCACCTCGACGGTTTTCAGCAGGCGGATGAAGCGGCGCGGCGCGTCCTGCGCCACGCTGCCCGCGCTCTGCAGCAGGTAGACGAAGGAGGCGGCCGAGCCGTCGAGGATCGGCACTTCCTCGGCCGTGATGTCGATCACGAGGTTGTCGATCCCGAGGCCGGCGCAGGCGCTCATGATGTGCTCGATCGTGTGCACCTTGGCCTTGCCGTGCGAGATGGTCGAGGCCAGCCGGGTATCGGTCACCGAGGTCGCAGTGACCGGGATCTCGACCGGCTCGGCCAGGTCGACGCGGCGAAAGCGGATGCCGGTGTCGGGCGGCGCCGGGCGCAGCGTCAGCTCGACGCGCTGGCCGCTGTGCAGGCCAACACCGACGGCCTTGGTCAGGGTCTTGAGGGTACGTTGCGCGATCATGAGGCCGATTTTAAGAGCCGGGGCAGTTTCCTGCCGACCGGCTCCCGCTTGACCTTGCAGGCGCGGCGCGCTGGGTCCGGCCGGACCCAGCGCAGGGACGCAGGAGGTTCAGGCCTCCTCGCCCAGGAAGCCCCCGCTCTGCCTGGCCCACAGCCGCGCGTAGAGCCCGCCCTGCGCCAGCAGCTCGGCATGGCTGCCCTGCTCGGCGATGCGGCCCTGATCGAGCACGATCAGGCGGTCCATCGCCGCGATGGTGGACAGGCGATGCGCGATCGCGACCACGGTCTTGCCTTCCATCAGCTGGTACAGGCTGGCCTGGATCGCGGCCTCGACCTCGGAGTCGAGCGCGCTGGTGGCCTCGTCGAGCAGCAGGATCGGCGCGTCCTTGACCATCACGCGCGCGATCGCGATGCGCTGGCGCTGGCCGCCCGAGAGCTTGACGCCGCGCTCGCCGACATGCGCGTCGTAGCCGCGCCGGCCCTGGAGATCGCTCAGTGTCTGGATGAACTCGTGCGCCTCGGCCCGCTTGGCGGCCTCGACCATCGCCTCGTCGCCGGCGTCGGGCCGGCCGTAGAGGATGTTGTCGCGCACCGAACGGTGCAGCAGCGAGGTGTCCTGCGTCACCATGCCGATATGCTCGCGCAGGCTGTTCTGCGCCACGCTCGCGATGTCCTGCCCGTCGACCAGGATGCGGCCGGCCTCGACATCGTAGAAGCGCAGCAGCAGGTTGATCAGGGTCGACTTGCCGGCGCCGGAGCGTCCGACCAGTCCGATCTTCTCGCCCGGCTTGATGGTCAGGTCGAGCCGGTCGATGACCCAGCGCGTCTGACCCTCCGCAGCAGCCAGCTGGGACTGGCCGTAGGCAAAACCCACGCCCTCGAAGCGGATCTCGCCCTGCGGCACCTGCAGCGGCGGCGCGTCGGGCCGGTCAAGCACCTGCTGCGGCTGCGCCAGCGTGTTGATGCCGTCCTGCACCGTGCCGACGTTCTCGAACAGGCCGGCCATCTCCCACATCACCCAGTGCGACATGCCGTTGAGGCGCAAGGCCATCGCCGTGGCCGCCGCGACCGCGCCGATGCCGACCTGGCCCTGGCTCCAGGACCAGAGCGCGACGCCGGTGGTGCTGAGGATCAGCCCCATGCTGAGCAGGTGGTTGACGACCTCGATGCCGCTGACGAGACGCATCTGGGCGTGCACGGTGTGCATGAACTCCTGCATCGCCGAGCGGGCGTAGGCGGCCTCGCGCCCGGCGTGCGAGAACAGCTTGACGGTCGCGATATTGGTATAGGCGTCGGTGATGCGCCCGGTCATCAGCGCGCGCGCGCCAGCCTGCTCGCGCGAGACCCGGCCCAGCCGCGGCACGAACCAGCGCAGGCTCAGGGCGTAGAGCAGCACCCAGCCCAGGAACGGCAGCAGCAGCCAGGCGTCCAAGCCGCCCAGCACCGCGGCCATGGTCACGAAATAGATCGTGACGAAGACCAGGATGTCGGTCAGCGTCATGCAGGTGTCGCGCACCGCGAGCGCGGTCTGCATCACCTTGGCCGCGACCCGGCCGGCGAACTCGTCCTGGTAGAAGGCCATGCTCTGGCCCAGCATCAGGCGATGGAAGTTCCAGCGCAGCCGCATCGGGAAATTGCCCGCCAGCGTCTGGTGCTTGAGCAGGGTCTGCAAGGCGACCAGCAGCCCGCTGCCGAGCACGATGGCCCCCAGCAGCAGCAAGGCCGGGCCCTGCTCTTCCCACAGCCGTCCGGGCGCGGTCCGGCCCAGCCAGTCGACGACCCGGCCCAGCCAGGCGAACAGCAGCGCCTCGAAGGCACCGATGGCAGCCGTCAGCAGGGTCATGCCGAGCATGTAGGGCCGCAAGCCCCGGGTGCCTTCCCACAGGAAGGCCGCGAAGCCGCGCGGCGGCGTGCGCGGCGCGGCGGTCGGGTAGGGATCGATGCGCTGCTCGAAGCAGCGCCAGAGGGCAGAGCCCTGGTCGTTGCGCTGACTCAAACCTCAGTCGGCCTGGCGACGCAGGAAGGCCGGGATCTCGATGTCGTCCATGCCGCCAGCCGACAGCGCATCGACGCGCGAGGCGGCCGTGGTGCGGTCGGTCGGCTTGCGCCAGATGCTGGGCACGCCGAGGTCGCCACCGGCCAGGCTGGCCGCGCCACCGAGGCCCGAATGGCCGCTGGGCTGACGGAAGTCGGGCAGCACGAACGGATCGGTGCCGGTGCGCACGCCGGGCTGGCTCTGGACCACGGTCAGCGGCTGGCGCTCGGCCTGGCGGTTCAGCCCGGTCGCGACCACGGTGACGCGGATCGCGTCGCCGAGCGATTCGTCGTAGGCGGTGCCGTAGATCACATGGGCGTCGGGCGAGGCGAAGGCACGGATGGTGTTCATCGCGACCTTGGATTCGGCCAGCTTGAGCGAGCCCTTGCCGGCGCTGATCAGCACCAGCACGCCCTTGGCGCCGCGCATGTCGACGCCTTCGAGCAGCGGGCAGGCGACAGCCTGCTCGGCCGCGATGCGGGCGCGGTCCGGACCGCTGGCGACCGCGGTGCCCATCATGGCCTTGCCGGGTTCGCCCATCACGGTGCGCACGTCCTCGAAGTCGACGTTGACCATGGCCTCGACGTTGATGATCTCGGCGATGCCGCCGACGGCGTTCTTGAGCACGTCGTTGGCCTCGGCGAAGGCCTCGTCCTGGCTGATGTCGTCACCCATGACCTCGAGCAGCTTGTCGTTGAGCACGACGATCAGCGAGTCGACATTGGCCTCGAGCTCGGCCAGGCCGGTCTCGGCGTTGTCGGTGCGACGCTTGCCTTCCCAGTCGAACGGCTTGGTCACGACGCCCACGGTCAGGATGCCCATCTCCTTGGCCAGCTTGGCGATCAGCGGCGCGGCGCCAGTGCCGGTGCCGCCGCCCATGCCGGCGGTGATGAAGAGCATGTGCGCGCCTTCGATCGCGGCGCGGATGTCGGACTCGGCCATCTCGGCGGCGATGCGGCCCTTCTCGGGCTTGCTGCCAGCGCCCAGGCCGGACTGGCCGAGCTGGATCGTGCGGTGCGCGGCGGTCTTGTTGAGCGCCTGCGCGTCGGTGTTGGCGCAGATGAACTCGACGCCCTGCACCTGGCAGCGGATCATGTGATCGACCGCGTTGCTGCCACCACCGCCAACACCGATCACCTTGATCTGGGTGCCCCGGTTGAACTCCTCGACTTCAATCATCTCGATGCTCATGTCAATACTCCTTAAATGCCGTTTGAACCTGAAACTAGAACCACCCAAAAAACACCAGCCTGAGCGCCCGCTCAGAAGTTACCGACAAACCAATCCTTGATCCGGCCCAGGGTGCCCTGGACCGAACCGGTTTTCTGCGCCACCTTGTGACCGCGCAGGCGGTCCAGCCTGGCCTGCTCGAGCAGGCCCATGGCGGTGGCCGAGCGCGGCTGCGCGACCATGTCGCTGAGCGCGCCCGCGTACTGGGGCAGGCCGCGGCGTACCGGCTTGAGGAAGATGTCCTCGCCGAGCTCGACCATGCCCGGCATGACCGAGCTGCCGCCGGTCAGCACGATGCCGGACGACAGCAGTTCCTCGTGACCCGACTCGCGGATCACCTGCTGCACCAGCGCGAAGATTTCCTCGACCCGCGGCTCGATCACGCCCGACAGCGCCTGGCGGCTCAGCATGCGCGGCGCGCGGTCGCCCAGGCCGGGTACCTCGACCCGCTGCTCGGGATCGGCCAGCAACTGCTTGGCGCAGCCATGCTCGACCTTGATCTCCTCGGCGTCCTTGGTCGGCGTGCGCAGCGCCATCGCGATGTCGCTCGTGATCAGGTCGCCGGCGATCGGGATCACCGCGGTATGGCGGATCGCGCCGCCCGAGTAGATCGCGACATCGGTGGTGCCGGCGCCGATGTCGACCAGCGCGACGCCGAGCTCCTTCTCGTCCTCGGTCAGCACGGCGTGGCTGGAGGCGAGCGGATTGAGCATCAGCCGGTCGACCTCGAGGCCGCAGCGGCGCACGCATTTCATGATGTTCTCGGCCGCGCTCTGGGCGCCGGTCACGATGTGGACCCGGGCGTCGAGGCGGATGCCGCTCATGCCGATCGGCTCCTTGACCTCGTGGCCGTCGATGATGAATTCCTGCGGCTCGGCCAGCAGCAGGCGCTGGTCGTTCGGGATGTTGATCGCCTTGGCGGCCTCGACCACCCGCGTGACGTCGGCCGGCATGACCTCGCGGTCCTTGATCGGCACCATGCCGCTCGAGTTCATGCCGCGGATATGGCTGCCGGTGATGCCGGTGTAGACGCGCGCGATATGGCAGTCGGCCATCAGCTCGGCCTCTTTCAGCGCCTGCTGGATGCTGGCGACGGTGGCGTCGATGTTGACCACCACGCCGCGCTTGAGGCCATTGCTCGGCGCGACGCCGAGCCCGGCCAGCTTGAGCTGTCCGTCGGACTGGACCTCGGCAACCAGCGCCATGATCTTGGCGGTGCCGATGTCGAGTCCGACCACGATGTCTTTCTGTTCCTTGGCCATGTACTGTTGCCTCGATTACTTTTTACGGACCCGGGCGGCGAGCGCCGCCGCGGCCTTGTCGTCTGTGACAGTCTGGACGCCGCGCATGCGCACGGCATATCCGTCGGGGTAGCGCAGGTCGGCGGCCTCCAGGGCACGGCCGCCGTAGCGCGTTGTCAGTTGGGGCACGGTCGAGCTGAAGCGCTCGGTACGCGCCAGCAATTCGGCCGCGCTGCCGCGACCGAGCTCGATCAGCGCGCCGCCGGCCAGCCGGGCCTGCCAATGGCCGCTGGCGCCGAGCTCGAGCTGGCTCAGCGGCTGGCCGAGCGGCTGCAACACCGGCTGCAGCTGGCGGTAGAGCGCATAGACCCGGTCCGAGCCACCCTCGGGGCCGATCAGCTCGGGCCAGGCTTCCGACTGCTGCTGGTCGGGGTCGGGATCGGCCTCGAACACCGCGCCCTGGCGGTTGACCAGCTTGCCGCCGCCGACCTCGCCCCACCAAGCGACCGCCTCATGCTCCTGCAGCGTCACATGCAGGCGGTTCGGGAATTCGCGCCGCACCACGGCCTGGCGCACCCAGGGCAGGGTCTCGAACAGGCGCTTGACCTCCTGCAGGTCCAGCGTCAGGAAGCTGCCGCGCAATTGCGGCGCCAGGTAGGCGCGCACGCTCTCCTCGCTCTGGTGCTCGACCTCGCCATCGACGACGATGCGGCCCAGGGACCAGGACGGGTGATGCGCCACCCACCAGACCGCCGTGCCGAGCGCGGCCAGCGCCACGCCCAGGAACAGGGCATTGGCCAGCCCGTTCATGATGCGGACGTCAAACGGCAGGGCGGAACGGCTTGCCATCTCAGTCTCCGGTGCGAGCGGGCAGCGGGTTGTCGAGGCTGGCCGAGGCCAGCAGCTGCAGGCAGAGCTGCTCGTAGCTCATGCCGGTCGCACGCGCCGACATCGGCACCAGCGAGTGGCTGGTCATGCCGGGCGAGGTATTGATCTCGAGCAGATAGGGCTGGCGCGTGCGGGCGTCGATCATGACATCGGCACGGGCCCAGCCACGGCAACCCAGGGTGCGGAAGGCTTTCAGCACCAGCGCCTGGATCACGGCTTCCTCGCCCGCGGGCAGGTCGCAGGGCACGATGTAATGGGTGTCGTCGGTGAAGTACTTGTGCTCGTAGTCGTAGTTGCCGTCGGGCGCGACGATGTGGATCACCGGCAAGGCGCGCGCCTGCGCACCCGTGCCGAGCACCGGGCAGGTGACCTCGTCACCGGCAACGAACTGCTCGCACAGCACCTCGGGGTCGTGGCGCGCGGCCAGCGCATAGGCCTGCGCGCATTGCGCCGCATCGGTGACCTTGGTCAGGCCCAGGCTCGAACCCTCGCGCGCGGGCTTGACGATCATCGGCGCACCGAGCTCGGCCAGCGCCGCGACCGTCTGCTCGATGCTGTCGACCTGGCGCCAGGCCGGCGTCGACAGGCCTTCGGCCAGCCAGATGCGCTTGGTCATGATCTTGTCCATCGCGACGCTGGACGCCAGCACGCCGGAGCCGGTGTAGGGAATGCCCATCAGCTCGAGCGCGCCCTGCACCGTGCCGTCCTCGCCGAAGCGGCCATGCAGGGCGATGAAGGCGCGATCAAAGCCTTCACGCTTGAGCTCGCCCAGGTCGCGCTGCGCCGGGTCGAAGGCCTGCGCGTCGACGCCCTGGCCCAGCAGCGCGGCCAGCACGCCCTGGCCCGACATCAGCGAGACCGCGCGTTCGGCCGAATGGCCGCCCATCAGCACCGCGACCTTGCCCATCGCCTTGGGGTCGATTCGAACCGTCGCGCTCATGCTGCCACCTCCTTGCTGCCTGCGGTCGCGGCGGCCAGCGCCACCACCTGGGCCGGCACCGCGCCGATCGTGCCCGCGCCCATGCAGAGCACGACATCGCCGTCGCGCGCGTTGTCGAGCACGGCTTGCGCCATGTCGGCAATCTGGTCGACGAACACCGGCTCGACCTTGCCCGCCACGCGCAGCGCGCGCGTCAAGGCCCGGCCGTCGGCGGCCACCACCGGCGCCTCGCCAGCGGCGTAGACCTCGGCCAGCAGCACCGCATCGGCCTGGCCGATCACCTTGACGAAATCCTCGAAGCAGTCGCGCGTGCGGCTGTAGCGGTGCGGCTGGAAGGCCAGCACCAGGCGCCGGCCCGGGAAGGCACCGCGCGCGGCGGCCAGCGTGGCGGCCATCTCGACCGGATGGTGGCCGTAGTCATCGACCACAGTCGCCTGGCCACCCGAAGGCAGCGCGACCTCGCCGTAGCGCTGGAAGCGCCGGCCCACGCCCTTGAACTGGGCCAGCGCCTCGAGCAGCGCCGCGTCGGGCACGCCGAGCTCGACCGCGACCGCGATCGCAGCCAGCGCATTGAGCACGTTGTGGTGGCCCGGCAGGTTCAGCACCACCTCGAGCTCGGGCAGCTCGATGCCGTTGCGGCGCTGGACGCGGAACTGCATCTGGCCATCGACCGCGCGGATGTCGAGCGCGCGCACCTGCGCGTCCTCGGCAGTGCCGTAGCTCGTGATCGGGCGCTCGATGCGCGGCAGCAGCTCGCGGATGACCGGATCATCGATGCAGACCACGGCGGCGCCGTAGAAGGGCATGTGGTGCAGGAACTCGACGAAGGCGTCCTTGAGCCGACCGAAGTCATGGCCGTAGGTCTCCATGTGGTCGGCGTCGATATTGGTGACGACGGCCAGCACCGGCAGCAGCTTGAGGAAGGAGGCATCGGACTCGTCGGCCTCGACCACGATGTAGTCGCCCGAACCGAGGCGGGCATTGGCGCCCGCGCTGTTGAGCTTGCCGCCGATCACGAAGGTCGGATCGAAGCCGGCAGCGGCCAGCACGCTCGCGACCAGGCTGGTGGTGGTGGTCTTGCCATGGGTGCCGGCAATCGCGACGCCCTTCTTCATGCGCATGAGCTCGGCCAGCATGACGGCGCGCGGCACCACCGGGATCAGCTTGGCGCGCGCGGCCTGGACTTCCGGGTTGTCGGCCTTGACCGCGGTCGAGGTCACGATGCAGTCGGCGCCCTCGATGTAGGCAGCGTTGTGGCCCTGGTGCACGCGGGCCCCGAGCTCGATCAGGCGGCGCGTGACGGCACTGTCGCCGAGGTCGCTGCCCGAGATGCGGTAGCCCAGGTTCAGCAGCACTTCGGCGATGCCGCTCATGCCGGCGCCGCCGATGCCGACGAAATGGATATGCCGGATGGCATGTTTCATGTTCAGGTTCTCTCTTTCTGTTCCAGCAGGCGCTCGCAGGCAGCGACCATGGCCTCGACCGCATCGGTCTGGCGCAGGGCATGGGCCTTTTCGGCGCGGGCCAGCAGTTCGGTCCGGTCCAGGCCCTGCAGCAGGCCGGCCAGCCGTTCGGGGGTAAGTTCGGTCTGCGGCAGCAGCCAGCCCGCGCCGGCATCGACCAGGAAGCGGGCGTTGTGGGTCTGGTGGTCGTCGACCGCGTGCGGGAAAGGCACGAACACCGCCGCCGCGCCGATCGCGGCGAGTTCGGTCACGGTGCTGGCGCCGGCACGCGCGATCACGAGATCGGCGTCGGCAAAAGCCTGCGCCGTGTCGCGGATGAAGGGGGTCAGCGTCGCCGGCACATCGGCTTCGGCATAGGCGGCGCGCAGCGCATCGATCTGCTTCTCGCCACCCTGGTGGGTCACGATCGGGCGTTGCTCGAACGGGATCAGTCCCAGCGCGCGCGGCAATACCTGGTTGAGCGCCTGCGCGCCCAGGCTGCCGCCGACCACCAGCAGGCGCAGCGGGCCGCTGCGGCCCGCGAAGCGCGCGGCCGGCGCGGGCTGCTGCAGGAATTCGGCCCGCAGCGGATTGCCAACCCACTCGCCGCCCGGCAGCGCAGCGGGGTAGGCGCTAAAACTACGTTCGGCCAGCTTGGCCAGCCAGCGGTTCGACATGCCGGCGATCGAGTTCTGCTCGTGCAGCAGGATCGGCCGACCGCTGAGCCGGGCCGCCAGGCCGCCCGGCACGGTGATGTAGCCACCCAGGCCGAGCACGACATCGGGCTGGACCCGCTTGACCGCGCCCAGGGCCTGCCAGAGCGCGCGCGTCAGCCGCAGCGGCAGCAACGCCAGCGTCTTGAGGCCCTTGCCGCGCACGCCGCCGAACTCGACCGGCTCGAAGGCGAAGCCACGCGGCGGCACCAGCCGGTCTTCCATGCTGCCGGGTACGCCGAGCCAGTGCACGCGCCAGCCGCGCGCGCGCAGCGCCTCGGCCACGGCCAGGCCGGGGAAGATATGGCCACCGGTGCCGCCAGCCATCACGAGCGCGCAGGGCTGACGGCTCATACCCGGCCTCCGTGCATGAGTTGTCTGTTCTCGTGGTCGACGCGCAGCACGACCGCCAGCGCGACCAGGTTCATCAGGATCGCCGAGCCGCCGTAGCTCATCAGCGGCAGCGTCAGGCCCTTGGTCGGCAGCGCGCCCAGGCAGACACCGATGTTGATCAGCGCCTGGAAGCCCATCCACAGGCCCACGCCCTGCGCCACCAGGCCGGCAAACAGCTGGTCGAGCGCGATCGCCTGGCGCCCGATCTGCATGATGCGGCGCGTGAGCCAGAAGAAGGTCAGGACCAGCGCCAGCACGCCGACCAGGCCGAACTCCTCGCCGATCACGGCCAGCAGGAAGTCGGTATGGCCCTCGGGCAGCCAGTGCAGCTTCTCGACGCTCGAGCCCAGGCCGACGCCGAAGATCTCGCCGCGGCCGATCGCGATCAGCGAATGCGACAGCTGATAGCCCTTGCCGAGCGCATGGTCCTCGCTGAAGGGATCCAGGTAGGCGAAGACACGGGCGCGACGCCAGGGCGAGGTCGCGATCATCACCACGAAGGCCGAGATCAACAGACCGACGATCAGCAGCATCATGCGCATCGTGACGCCACCCAGGAACAGGATGCCCATCGCGATCACCGCGACCACCATGAAAGCACCCATGTCGGGTTCGGCCAGCAGCAGCGCGGCCAGCAGGATCACGGCGGCCCCCATCGGCAGGATGGCGCGCATGAAGCTTTCCTTGACCGCGATCTTGCGCACCATGTAGCCGGCCGCATAGAGCACGGTCGCGAACTTGGCCAGCTCGGAAGGCTGGAAGTTCATGATGCCGAGCGCGATCCAGCGCCGCGCGCCATTGACGCCCTTGCCGATGAAGGGCACCAGCACCAGCGCCAGCAGCAGCAGCGCGAACAGGAACAACCGGGGCGCCCATTGCTCCCAGCTGCTCATGGGAACCTGGAACGCCAGCAGCGCCATCAAGGCGCCGATCAGGATCGCGAAGCCATGGCGCAGCACGAAATGGCCGGCCATGTAGTTGCCAAAGCGCGGATTGTCGGGCAGGGCGATCGAGGCCGAGTAGACCATCACCAGCCCGAAGCACAGCAGGCCGGCCATGACCCAGAACAGTTGCAGGTCGAAGCCCAGCTTGGGCACCCACTGGTCGGTGCGGCCGCGCGCGTAGTCGCGGCTCGACAGGTGGATCGGGATGTCGCCGGCCACGGACGCGCTGGCATCCTGGCGGCCAAGCAGACTGGAGAAGCCAGCAGCAATGCGCTTCATGCCGGCGTCCCTCCTGCTTGCTGCAGTTCCTGCACCGCCTCGACAAAGACCTGCGCGCGCTGCGCGTAGTCCTTGAACATGTCGAGGCTGGCGCAGGCCGGCGACAGCAGCACGGCGTCACCGGGCCGGGCCTGGCTGGCGCACCACTGGACCGCCTCGGGCAAGGTGGCCGCGTCGTGCAGCGGCACGCCGCTGCTGGCCAGCGCGGCGCGGATCGCGGGCGCGTCGCGGCCGATCAGTGCGATCGCGCGCGCATGGCGCGCCACCGGGCCGGCCAGCGGACTGAAGTCCTGGCCCTTGCCCTCGCCACCCAGGATCACGACCAGCTGGCGCTCCGGCCCCAGGCCGTTGATCGCGGCCAGGGTGGCGCCGACGTTGGTGCCCTTGCTGTCATCGATGTATTCGACCTCGTCGACGATCGCGACCGGCTCGACCCGGTGCGGCTCGCCGCGGTACTCGCGCAGGCCGTGCAGCATCGGCGCCAGCGGCGCGCCGGCGGCCGTGGCCAGCGCCAGCGCGGCCAGGGCGTTGCTGGCATTGTGGCGGCCCCGGATGCGCAGCGCCTCGGCCGGCATCAGGCGCTGCAGATAAACGGCTTCCTCATCCGATCCGTTGCGGCCCTTGCGCACCATGTCGTCTTGCGCCTGGGCCCGCACCAGCCAGCTCATGCCGTTGACCGCCTCCAGGCCCCAGTCGCCGGCGCGGCGCGGCGCATCGATGCCAAAGGTCTGATGGGCACGTGCCGGCAGCGTCTTGCTGCGCCGGCCTTCCTGCACCTGCTGCGGCTGCGGCTGCGGCTGCGGCTGCCAGCCCATCACGGTCGCGTCGTCGCGGTTCAGCAGCAGCAGCGCCTGCTGGCCGAAGATGCGCGCCTTGGCCTCGGCATAGGCGGCCATGCCGCCATGCCAGTCGAGGTGATCCTGCGTGACGTTGAGCACGGTGGCCGCGGTCGGCTCGAAGCCCTGCACGCCGTCGAGCTGGAAGCTCGAGAGCTCGAGCACCCAGGCCTCGGGCAGCTCGCCGGAGTCAAGACCGGCCTGCAGCGTGTCGAGCAGGGTCGGACCGATGTTGCCGGCCACCGCGACCTTGACGCCAGCCCATTCGAGCAGATGCGCGGTCAGCGCGGTGGTGGTGGTCTTGCCGTTGGTGCCGGTGATCGCGAGCACCTTGGGCTGATAGGGCAAGGCCAGCGGCGCCAGCTCGGCCCCGGCGACGGCATCCGTTTCAGCCGTTTCAGCTGCAGCAGCCGCTTCATCGGCATCGGCGGACGGCGCCGCCACCGGCTCGGCCAGCGTGGCCAGTGCCTGCGCGAACAGCCCGAGCTCGCCCACCACCGGCACGCCAACCGCCTGCGCAGCCTGCGCCAGAGCGCTCATCTGCGCCGGCGCGATGCCGGGGCTGCGGCAGACCATGGCCCAGGGCCGGGCCGCGAACAGCTCGGCGTCGAAGGCGGACTGGATCAAGGTCGCATCCGGCAGCTCGGCCGCCAGCAGGGCGGCCTGCGGCGGCGCCGCGCGGGTATCGGCGACCGTGACGCGGGCACCGGCCTTGGCACACCAGCGCGCCATCGCCAGCCCGGAGGCGCCCAGGCCCAGCACGAGCAGGTCGCGGCCTTGCAGCAGGGGCAGAAAATTCACCATCTCGGGCCTCAACGCAACTTCAGGGTGGACAGGCCGAGCAGGCACAGCAGCATCGTGATGATCCAGAAGCGCACCACGACCTGGGTCTCGCGCCAGCCGGATTTCTCGAAATGGTGGTGCAGCGGCGCCATCTTGAGGATGCGCCGGCCCTCGCCGTATTTCTTCTTGGTGTACTTGAACCAGGACACCTGCAGCATGACCGACAGCGCCTCGGCGACGAAGACGCCGCCCATGATCGCGAGCACGATCTCCTGGCGCACGATGACCGCGATCGTGCCGAGCGCGCCGCCGAGCGCCAACGCGCCGACATCGCCCATGAAGACCTGGGCCGGATAGGCGTTGAACCAGAGGAAGGCCAGGCCCGCACCGCCCATGGCGGCGCAGAAGATCAGCAGCTCGCCCGCGCCCGGAATGTAGGGCAACAGCAGGTAGCGGGAAAACACCGAGTTGCCGGTGAAATAGGCGAACAGGCCCAGCACCGCGCCCACCATCACGACCGGCATGATGGCCAGGCCGTCGAGGCCGTCGGTCAGGTTGACCGCATTGCTCGAGCCCACGATCACGAGGTAGGTCATGACGACGAAGCCCAGCATGCCGAGCGGATAGGCGACTTCCTTGAAGAAGGGCACCATCAGGCCGGTCTGGGTCGGGAACTCCATCGTGAAGCCGGACTGGGCCCAGCGCATGAAGAACTCGACCATGCCGGTGCCGCTGCGGCCCGAAATCGCGAACAGCAGGTAGCAGGCCGCGAACAGGCCGATCAGCGACATCCAGAGGTATTTCTCGCGCGAGCGCATGCCCTCGGGGTCCTTGTTGACCACCTTGCGCCAGTCGTCGGCCCAGCCGATCGCGCCGAAGCCGAGCGTGACGATCAGCACCACCCAGACGAAGCGGTTGCTCCAGTCGAACCAGAGCAGGGTCGAGAACGCGATCGCGAACAGGATCAGCACGCCGCCCATGGTCGGCGTGCCGCTCTTGACCAGATGCGACTCCATCGCGTAACCGCGCACCGGCTGGCCGATCTTGAGCGCGGTCAGCCGGCGGATGAACCAGGGACCGGCGATCACGCCGACCAGCAGCGCGGTCATGGCCGCCATCACGGCGCGGAAAGTCAGGTACTGGAACACCCGCAGAAAACCGAACTCGGGACCCATGCCCTGCATCCATTGCGCCAGACTAGGCAGCATGGCTTACTCCTTCTTGTTGTGCCAGCGCCTGCAGCGACTGCACCAGCCGCTCCATGCGCATGAAGCGCGAGCCCTTGACCAGCACCGACCCCATGGCAGGGGCCTGTGCCAGCGCGTCGGACTGCAGCGCCTCGAAATCCTTGAAAAACCTGAGTCGGCCGTTCGATCCGGCCAGCAGCGGCACGGCCGCCTGCTCCATCCAGTCGCCGCTCACCAGCACCTGATCCAGGCCGAGCGCCAGCGCGTGGCGCAGCACCTCGTCGTGGAAGGCCAGGCCCTGCTCACCGACTTCGCCCATGTCGCCCAGCGCCAGCAGGCGCGGGCCCGGCAGCTCGGCCAATACCTCGATCGCGGCGCGGACCGAATCGGGGTTGGCGTTGTAGCTGTCATCGACCAGGGTCAGGCCATGACCGGCCAGCTCGAGCTGATGCGCACGCGAGCGGCCCTGGACCGGCACGAACTCGGCCAGGCCACGCGTAATCGCATCCAGCGTCACGCCGGCGGCCAGCGCGCAAGCCGTCGCCGCCAGCGCGTTGCCCACGTTGTGGCGACCCGCGATCTGCAGCTGGGTCTCGAAGTCACCGGCCGGCGTGCGCGCGCGCAGCCGCCAGCCGCCGTCGATCCACTCGGCCGCGCCGCTGACATCGGCGCCCGCGCCGCCGAAGGTCAGCACGCGCCGCTCGCCCGCGAGCTCGCGCCACAGCGGCGTGAACTCGTCAGCGGCCGGGAACACCGCCGTGCCATCGGCCGGCAGCGCCTGGAAGCATTCGGCGTTCTCGCGCGCGACCGCCTCGACCGTCGCCATGAACTCCTGGTGCTCGCGCTGCGCGTTGTTGACCAGCGCCACGGTCGGCTGCGCGATGCGCGCCAGGCCGGCGATCTCGCCCGGATGGTTCATGCCGAGCTCGACCACGGCCAGCTTGTGCACGGCGTTCAGGCGCAGCAGGGTCAGCGGCACGCCGATATCGTTGTTGAAATTGCCCCGGGTCGCCAGCGCCGCTTCGCCCACGGCCGCGCGCAGGATCGAGGCGATCATCTGCGTCACCGTGGTCTTGCCGTTGCTGCCTGTGACGGCGATCAGCGGCAGCGCGAACTGGGCGCGCCAGCGCTGCGCCAGCTGCCCGAGCGCCAGGCGGCTGTCGGCCACCTCGACGCCGGGCAGTCCGGCCGGCTCCAGGCCACGCTCGGCCAGCGCGGCGACAGCGCCGCAGGCACGTGCCGGCGCCAGATAGTCATTGGCATCGAAGCGTTCGCCGCGCAGCGCGACGAACAGGTCGCCGGCCTGCAGGCTGCGGGTGTCGCTGTGCACGCGCAAGAGTTCGAGCGCGGCGAGCTCGCCGACGACGCGCGCGCCGTCCAGCTCGGACAACAGCTGGGCCAGGGTCTTCATGCCTGCTCCTTCGTCTGGCGCAAGCGCCAGGCCTGCAGCGCCAGCCGGCCCTGCTCCAGATCGGAAAACGGCAGTTTCACGCCGGCAATCTCCTGATAGTCCTCATGCCCCTTGCCGGCCAGCAGCAGCACGTCGCGCGGACCGGCCTGCGCGACCGCGTGCGCAATGGCACGAGCGCGGTCGGGCTCGACCTCGACCGGCGCGGGGTCCAGCAGTCCGGCGTGCATCTGGGCCAGGATCAGCAACGGGTCTTCCGCGCGCGGGTTGTCGCTGGTCAGCAGCAGGCGGTCGGATTCGCGCTCGGCCGCGGCCGCCATCAGCGGGCGCTTGCCGGCGTCGCGGTTGCCACCGCAGCCGACCACGCAGCACAGGCTGCCGCCGCGCTTGTCGGCCAGCGGGCGCAGCGCCTGCAGCGCCTTTTCGAGCGCATCGGGCGTGTGGCAATAGTCGACCAGCACCAGCGGCTGGTCGGCGCCCCAGGCCGACTGCATGCGGCCCGGCACCGGACTCAGCGCGGCAACCGCAGCGACCGCGCGCTCGAGCGCGTGGCCCTGCGCGCGCGCCACGGCCAGCGCACTCAGCAGGTTGTAGAGGTTGTATTCGCCGACCAGCGGGACGCTGATCTGCTGCGGCGCGCTGATCTGGCCATCGGCCAGGCGCTCGACCAGCTCGAAGCGCAGACCGGTCTCGGTCAAGGCCCAGCCGGTCACGCGCAGCCGCGCCTGCGGCGAGCGCACGGCGATGGTCCAGAGCTCGAGCGCGCCGGCATCGGCGCGCGGCTGCAGCTCGGCCGCCAGCAAGGCGCCGTGGGGATCGTCGAGATTGACCACCGCCGCCTGCAGACCGGGCCAGTCGAACAGCGCGCGCTTGGCGCGCCAGTAGGCGTCCATGCTGCCGTGGTAGTCCAGATGGTCCTGGGTCAGGTTGCTGAAGACGGCAGTGCGGATGCGGGTCGCATCGAGCCTGCCTTCCTGCAGGCCGATCGACGAGGCCTCGACCACGGCGACCTGGATGCCGGCGTCGGCCCAGCGCCGCAAGCCGGCCTGCCAGCTCACGGGGTCGGGCGTGGTCAGTCCGGTCGGCTCGAAATCCCGCCCCGGCATACCCATGCCGAGCGTGCCGGCCAGCGCGGCGGGCTGGCCGAGCGCGGCCAGCCATTGCGCGATCCACCAGCCGGTCGAGGTCTTGCCGTTGGTGCCGGTCAACGCGATCACATCGAGCGCCTGGCTCGGCTCGCCCTGGAACAGGCTGGCGATCGCGCCGGTGGCGGCTTTCAGGCCCTGGAAGGCGGCAAGGCGCGGGTCCAGCGGCTGGC
Source organism: Burkholderiales bacterium (assembly GCA_026400105.1). Lineage (GTDB taxonomy): Bacteria > Pseudomonadota > Gammaproteobacteria > Burkholderiales > Burkholderiaceae_C > Malikia. The sequence continues at coordinate 12,417 of JAPLPQ010000098.1, read as the reverse complement.
TCGGGTCGTTCAGGCCGAAGGCCTCGCAGCCCGCGCGCTCGACCAGGCAGGCGACCGCGCCGGCGGCCAGCGCAGCCGCGACATGGCGCCGGCCGTCCTGCGCCGCGCCGGGCCAGGCCACGAAGGCATCGCCGGGCCGCACGCGCCGGCTGTCGCACTGCAGCGCGCGCGCGCCCTGCTCGCGCAGCCAGCGGCAGGCGGCGTCGGGCCGATCGAAAGTCGTGATCACAAGGATTCCTCCACCGCCTGCGCCACGATATGGGGCTTGACGCTCATGTCGGGCTGCTCGCCCAGGATGCGCAGCGCCTGCTGCACGGTCTCGCTGAACACCGGCGCCGCGACCAGGCCGCCATAGACCTGGCCGGCGCTGGGCTCGTCGAGCATGACCGCGCAGATGATGCGGGGGTGCTCGATCGGCGCCATGCCGGTGAACCAGGCGCGGTACTTGCCGGCGGCATAGCCCTTGCCGGCCTGCTTGCGCGCGGTACCGGACTTGCCGCCGACCGAATAACCGATGGTCTGGGCGCGCTGGCCGGTGCCGCCGGGGCCGGTCGCCATCGCCAGCATCTTGAGCACCTGGGCCGCCGTGCGCGGCGAGAACACCTGAACGCCGACTGCGGGCTCGGGCTTCTTGAGGATGGTGGCGGGAATGATCCGCCCCTCGTTGCTGAACACGGTGTAGGAGCGCGCCATCTGGAACAGGCTGGCCGACAGGCCGTAGCCATAGGACATCGTGGCCTGCTCGATCGGACGCCAGGTCTTGTAGGGCCGGACACGGCCACCGACCACGCCGGGAAACTCGAGCTGCGGCTTCTGGCCGAAGCCGGCCGCAGTGAAGGTTTCCCACATCTCGCGCGGCTGCATCTGCATCGCGAGCTTGGTGGTGCCGACGTTGGACGATTTCTGGATCACGCCTTCGACCGTCAGCGTGCCGTAGTTGTGGGTGTCCGAGATGGTCGAACCGGTGATCGTGAGGCGCCCGGGCGCGGTCTGGACCAGGGTCTCGGGCTTGACGCGGCCGGATTCGAGCGCGAGCCCGATCGTGAACGGCTTCATGGTCGAGCCGGGCTCGAAGGTGTCGGTCAGCGCGCGGTTGCGCAGCTGCTCGCCGGTCAGGTTCTGGCGCTGGTTCGGGTTGTAGCTCGGGTAGTTGGCCAGTGCCAGCAGCTCGCCGGAACGGGCGTCGAGCACCACCACGCTGCCGGCGCGGGCCTTGTGCGCGATCACCTGGTCGCGCAGCTTCTGGTAGGCGAAATACTGGATCTTGCTGTCGATCGACAGCTGCAGGTCGCGGCCGTTCACGGGCGGAATCGCCTCTCGCGTGTCCTCGACCACCCGGCCCAGGCGGTCCTTGATCACGCGCCGCGAGCCTGCCTTGCCCGACAGTGCCTGGTTGAAGGCGAGCTCGATGCCCTCCTGTCCGAGATCCTCGACGTTGGTGAAGCCGACCACATGCGCCGCCGACTCGCCTTCGGGATAGTGGCGCTTGTACTCCTCGCGCAGATGCAGGCCCTTGATGCCGAGCGCCTTGACCTTGAGCGCCACCGGCTCATCGACCTGGCGCTGGATCCAGACGAAGCTCTTGCCGCCCTTGCTGATGCGTTGCTTGAACTCCGCCAGCGACAGCCCGAGCAGTTCGGCCGCCTGGCCGAGCTTGGGATCATCGAGCTCGATGTCGGACGGCTCGACCCAGATGCTTTGCGCGACCACGCTGGTCGCCAGGATCACGCCGTTGCGGTCGAGCACCTGCCCGCGGCTGGCCGGCAACTCGAGCGTGCGCGCATAGCGCACCTCGCCCTGGCGCAGGAAGAAATCGTTGCCCAATACCTGCACATAGGCGGCACGGCCGGCCATGACGACAAAGCCGAGCGCCATCAGGCCGACGATGGCCTTGCTGCGGCCAGGCGGCGTCTTGCTGGCCAGCAGCGGGCTGCTGCTGTAGGCGATGCTGCGACGACTCACGGCTGCCCCTTGACAGCCGCCACCGCTGCGGACTGCACATACTCGGTCACGGCCGGGTTGGTCGGACGCATGCGCAGCTGGCCGGCGGCGAGCTGCTGCACCCGGACCGGCGCGGCCAGGGTGCGCTTTTGCGCCAGCAACTGGTCGTAGTCGGCCTCTAGCCGCGAGGCCTGCGACTGCGCCTTGCTCAGTGCCATGTAGACCCGGCGCGCCTCATAGCGCACGTTCACCAAGCAAAAGGCGCTGACCAGCAGCGCCAGCAGCAGGGCCAGATTGACACGCGTCACGACGCCTCCGCGTCAGTGCGCTCGGCCACGCGCATCACGGCGCTGCGCGCGCGCGGATTGGCGGCAACCTCGCGCTCGCCCGGCATGACGCGTTCGATGCTGCGCAGCGCCATCGGCTTCGGGGCAGCGAACGGGGCACGGCGGTCGTAGACCTCCTTCGAGTGCTGGGCGATGAACTGCTTGACGATGCGGTCCTCGAGCGAATGGAAGCTGATCACGACCAGCCGCCCGCCCGGACGCAGCACGCGCAAGCTCGCGCTCAGCGCTTGCTGCAGTTCTTCAAGTTCGGCATTGATGAAAATCCGAAGAGCCTGAAATGTGCGCGTTGCAGGGTCCTTGCCCGGCTCGCGGGTTTTGACCGCGCCAGCCACGACTTCGGCCAGCTCGGCGGTGGTTCGAAGCGGGCCCCGTTCCTGTCGGCGACGATCAATCGCCTTTGCAATCTGTTGAGCAAACCGTTCTTCGCCGTAGTCACGTATCACCTCCGCCATCTGGGGAATTTCGGCCTCGGCCAGCCAGTCAGCCACGCTCTCGCCCCGGCTGGGGTCCATGCGCATGTCCAGCGGCCCGTCGTGCCGGAAGGAAAAACCCCGTGCAGGGTCGTCGATCTGGGGCGAACTGACCCCGAGATCCATCAGGATGCCGTCGGCACAGGCCGCCGGCAGCTCCGCCATGAACTTGAAGCCTTCATGGCGAATCGAAAAGCGCGGGTCGGCCAGCGCCAGCGCGTCGGCCACGGCCACCGCCTGCGGGTCCTTGTCGAAACCGGTCAGGCGGCCCTCGGCCCCGAGCCGAGACAGGATCAGGCGCGAGTGACCGCCGCGACCGAAGGTCGCATCGATGTAATGTCCATCCGGTCGAACCTCAAGCGAGTCGACCGCCTCGTCCAACAGGACGGTGCAATGTGAGAGCGGAGTTTGCACTGCCGTGCCTTCAGAAAGAGAAGTCCTTGAAGACGTCGGGCATCTCGCCCTTCATCGCCTCGGCTTCCTGGGCCGCATAAGTTTGCGCGTCCCAAAGTTCGAAATGGTTGCCCATGCCGAGCAGCACGGCCCCCTTGGTGATTCCCGCGGCGGAGCGCAGCTCGGGCGCCACGAGCACGCGCCCTGAGGCATCGAGCTCGCAGTCGATCGCATTGCCCAGGAAGATCCGCTTCCACCACTGAGCCGACATCGGCAGCTCGGCAATGCGGGCGCGAAAAGCTTCCCATTCGGGACGCGGAAAGATCATGAGGCAACCGTGCGGGTGCTTGGTGATCGTGAGTTGGCCAGCCGCGGTCGCGCTCAGCACATCACGATGCCGTGTCGGCACGGAAAGCCGACCCTTGGCATCGAGGCTGATTGAGGACGCTCCCTGAAACACGGCATCTGGCCTTTGAAAACACTTTTCACCACTTTATTGCACTTTTTTCCACTGTAGCACCAAAACAGTGATCCAAACAAGTAAATGTTTGTTTTTTTAAAATGAAATCAAAGACTTAGGATTTCGCACCCGACACGGGATCAGGAAAAACCCTTGCCCGCATAAGCACTTAGCCGCCAGACTGCAGACGCGACCTCAAGTCGGGTCGGCGCAACAGGCCAGGACCTTCAGCGGCAGCCGGCCTGCTCGCGTTGCTGGCGCAAGACCTGCTGCTTGTTGCGGATGAACTCCTGGCGGCGCGCCGTGAGCTTCTGGCGGCTGAAGCCTTGCTGGCGCTCGAGCTCGGCCTGCCATCTGGCGCAACGCGCCTGCTGGCGGGCCTGCTCGCGGGCCCGGGCCTTGGCCTCGCGCTCTATGACGGCCTGCTCGCTGCGGCGCGATTCGCCGGCAACAACCGCCTTGGCAGCGCGACCGGCGCCCTGCTCGGCCACCTTGACCTGGCGCTCGAAGCTCATGCCGGCCGGCACGCTTTCGATGCGCTCGATCAGCGCGCCATGCTGCTGGCAATGCTCGCTGGACCAGAACTGGCCGCCGCCATAGGCGCGGCAGCGGTAGATCTGGCCGGGTTGTTCGGCCTGGACGGCGCCATGAAAGAGCAAGGCCCAGCCCAGCAGTGCCCAGGCCGCGCGGCGTCGAAAATCCATGACATCCTCCCCCTCTAGCTGATTTTTATCATACCGAGGGAAAGGCGCCCCGTCACGCGCCAGACAGGCGCTCAAGCGATCTCAGAGGATGTAGCGCGACAGGTCCTCGTTCTGGCTCAGCGCGCCCAGGCGGGCGTCGACATAGACCTGGTCGATGGTCACGGTCTGGCCCTCGAGCTTGGTGGCATCGAAGCTGACCTCGTCGAGCAGATGCTCCATCACGGTCGCCAGGCGGCGCGCGCCGATGTTCTCGGTGCGCTCGTTGACCTCGTAGGCGATCGCCGCCAGCCGGGTGATGCCGTCCGGGGTGAAGGCCAGCTGCACCCCTTCGGTCGCCAGCAGCGCCTGGTACTGGCGCACCAGGCTGGCATGGGTCTGGGTCAGGATGGCCTCGAAGTCGGCCACCGTCAGCGACTGCAGCTAGACCCGGATCGGCAGCCGGCCCTGCAGCTCGGGCAGCAGGTCGCTGGGCTTGCTCAGGTGGAAGGCGCCACTCGCGATGAACAGGATATGGTCGGTCTTGATCGCGCCGTACTTGGTCGAGACCGTCGTGCCCTCGACCAGCGGCAGCAGATCGCGCTGCACGCCCTGGCGCGAGACCTCGCCGGTGTTCTGGCCGTCGCTGCGGCTCGTGACCTTGTCGATCTCGTCGATGAAGACGATGCCGTTCTGCTCGGCGTTGTGCAGCGCCTGCTGCTTGACCTCGTCCTCGTTGAGCAGCTTGGCGGCCTCCTCGTCGATCAGCAGCTTCCTGGCCTCGCCGATCTTGAGCTTGCGCGCCTTCTTCTTGCCGGCGCCGAACTGGCTGAACATGCCGCGCAGCTGGTCGGCCATCTCCTCCATGCCGGCCGGGGTCATGACCTCGAGCTGCGGCGCGGCGGCCGCGAGGTCGAGCTCGATCTCCTTGTCGTCGAGCTCGCCCTGGCGCAGCTTCTTGCGGAACACCTGGCGCGCGGCGCTGTCGGCCGGCTTGTCCTCGGCGTTGAAGCCGAAGCCCTCGCCGCGCGGCGGCGGGATCAGCGCGTCGAGGATGCGCTCCTCGGCCGCGTCCTCGGCGCGCACGCGCACCTTGACCATCTCGGCCTCGCGCTGCTGCTTGACCGCGATGTCGGCCAGGTCACGGATGATCGAATCGACATCCTTGCCCACATAACCGACCTCGGTGAACTTGGTCGCCTCGACCTTGATGAAGGGCGCATTGGCCAGCTTGGCCAGGCGGCGCGCGATCTCGGTCTTGCCGACGCCGGTCGGGCCGATCATCAGGATGTTCTTGGGCGTGATCTCCGGGCGCAGCTTGGGCTCGACCTGCTGGCGGCGCCAGCGGTTGCGCAGCGCGATCGCGACCGCGCGCTTGGCCGCCTGCTGGCCGATGATGTGGGCATCGAGCTCGGAGACGATTTCCTGGGGGGTCATGGCGGACGACATGGTTACAGGACCTCGACCGTGTGGTTCATGTTGGTGTAGATGCAGAGCTCGCCCGCGATCGCGAGCGACTTGCGCACGATGGCTTCGGCGTCGAGCTCGGTGTGGTCGAGCAGCGCCTTGGCCGCCGACTGGGCATAGGCGCCGCCCGAGCCGATCGCGACGATGCCGTGCTCGGGCTCGAGCACATCGCCGTTGCCGGTGATGATCAGGCTGGCGCTCTTGTCGGCCACGGCCAGCATGGCCTCGAGCCGGCGCAGCACGCGGTCGGTGCGCCAGTCCTTGGTCAGTTCGATCGCGGCACGCACCAGATGGCCTTGGTGCTTGTCGAGCTTGGCCTCGAAGCGCTCGAACAGGGTGAAGGCGTCGGCGGTCGCGCCGGCGAAACCGGCCAGCACCTGGTCGCGGTAGAGCTTGCGCACCTTGCGCGCCGTGCCCTTGACGACGATGTGGCCGAGCGTGACCTGGCCGTCACCGCCAATGGCGACCTGAACGCCCTGCGGCGTCTGGCGCCGCACGCAGACGATGGTCGTGCCGTAGAAGATCGAGGAGTCTTTGTGTTCCATGGCCCTTATTCTCGCAGGCGAGCGCGCTTATTGCGCCGCAAGCCAGCGAGACCACGACGGGCCTGGGAACATCAGTCCCCGAACATCTTCTGCTTGAGCTCGCGGCGCTGTTGCGCCTCGAGCGACAGATTGGCGGTCGGACGCGCCAGCAGGCGGCCGACGCCGATCGGCTCGCCGGTCTCGGCACAGTAGCCGTAGTCGCCGGAGTCGATGCTCACGATCGACTGCTCGATCTTCTTGAGCAGCTTGCGCTCGCGGTCGCGCGTGCGCAGCTCGAGCGCATGCTCTTCCTCGATCGTGGCGCGGTCGGCCGGATCGGGAACGACCGTGGTGTCCTCGCGCAGGTGCTCGGTGGTCTCGCCAGCGTTGGCATGGATGCCGGCCTTGATCGCCAGCAGCTTGCGGCGGAAATAAGCCAGCTGGACCTCGTTCATGTACTCGCTCTCGGGCATGGCGAGCATGTCGGCGTCGGTCAGCTGCTCCAATGGCTTGGTCTTCCAGTTGTCTGCCAACTGGGGATCCTGGGCGGCGGTCTTGGGTGCGGTGGTAGACATGATGACTTCGATGGAGTGGGAATGGAGAACGGTGGCTGCAGCAGCCCTGCCGGCCGGTCAAGTGGCGCGGGGAGGCGAGCTGTCGAGGTTCAAAACCGTTCTCCTTGATGCCCCTGGGGGCGGTCCTGGTGTTGGGCCGGGCAAGGCGTTACGCGACGCCAGCGGCCCTCACTCTTATCTTTCTGACTGGATAAACGCCTGACGCGCACTACGGCCCGCGGCGGCGGCATTGTAACGGTGGCGCGGACGCTTCAGGCCAGGCACTGCCCCAGCCCCTGCAGCAGGATGTCGCGCGGCAGGTCGATGCCGATGAACACCATCTTGCTTTGGCGCAATTCGTCCGGGCCCCACTCGGGGCCGAGGTCGCTGCCCATGAGCTGATGCACGCCCTGGAAGATCACCTTGCGCTCGGTGCCGGTCATGTGGAGCACGCCCTTGTAGCGCAGCAGCTTGGGGCCGTAGACCTGCACGATCGCGCCCAGGAAATCCTCGAGCTTGGCCGGATCGAGCGGGCGCGTCTCGCGGTAGACGAAGCTCTTGACATCGTCGTCATGGCGATGGTGGTGGCCATGGCCGGGATGGTTGCAGGCCTCGCCGGGCGCATGGTCGTGACCTTCATGGCCGTGATCGTGATCGTGATCGTGATCGTGATCGTGGCCATGCTCATGCTCGCAATGACCATGCTCGTGGTCGCAGTGATCGTGATCGTCGGGCTTGAGGAAGTCCGGGTCGAGGTCGAGCTTGGCGTTCAGGTTGAAGCCGCGCAGGTCGAGCACCTGGTTCAGCGCGACCTGGCCGAAATGCACGGTCTGGATCGGCGCGCGCGGGTTCATGTGCCGGATCCGGTGCTTGAGCTCGGCCAGCTCAGCCTCCGACACCAGGTCGGACTTGCTGATGAAGATCTGGTCGGCAAAGCCGAGCTGGCGTCGCGCCTCCTGGCGGTCGTCGAGCTGCTGCTGCGCATGCTTGGCATCGACCAGCGTGAGGATCGAGTCGAGCAGATAGCTCTCGGCGATCTCCTCGTCCATGAAGAAGGTCTGCGCCACCGGGCCCGGATCGGCCAGACCGGTGGTCTCGATCACGATGCGCTCGAAGTCGAGCAGGCCCTTGCGCTTCTTGGCCGCCAGCAGCTGCAGCGTGCTGCGCAGGTCCTCGCGGATGGTGCAGCAGACGCAGCCGTTGCTCATCTGGATGATCTGCTCCTCGGTGTCGGAGACCAGGATGTCGGTGTCGATGTTCTCCTCGCCGAACTCGTTCTCGATCACGGCGATCTTCTGACCATGCGCCTCGGTCAGCACGCGCTTGAGCAGGGTGGTCTTGCCGGATCCGAGGAATCCGGTCAGGATGGTGACGGGTATCAGTGCCATGGGGTTCTCGCAGTCAGCAGGTCGTGGCGGCACAGGCCACCAGCGGTGAAATTGCAATCGGCCAGTGTAGTGCAGCTGGCAGGGATTCGGGCCAGGGCCAGGGCCGGCCCGAGCGCCGGGCCGCCCCTGGCCGCGGACTCAGTCAGGCCGGCGCATCAGCACCAGGCCCTTGAGGTACTCGCCCTCCGGGAAGGCCAGCGCGGTCGGGTGATCGGCGGCCCCGCCCTGGCGCTGCAGGATCACGGCATCGATGCCGGCATCGAGCGCGGCGCCGGCGACGATCTTCTGGAACAGCTCGACTCCGATGCCGCCCGAGCAGGAATAGGTGAACAGCACCCCGCCCGGATTCAGCAGCTTGAAGGCCAGCCGGTTGATGTCCTTGTAGGCGCGCGCGGCGCGCTCGGCATGCGCCACCGTCGGCGCGAGCTTCGGCGGGTCGAGCACGATCGCATCGAAGGTACGGCCCTCGGCCAGGAAGCGGCGCAGGCTGGCGTTGACATCGGCATCGAGGAAGGTCGCGCGCGCCAGCTCAAAGCCGTTGAGCTCGACGTTGGCGCGGGCGCGCTCGAGCGCCGGCCCGGACGAGTCGATCGAGGTCACATGCGCGGCGCCACCGGCCAGCGCCGCGACCGAGAAGCCGCCGGTGTAGCTGAAGCAGTTGAGCACCTGCTGGAAACCGAAGCGGCGTGCGTAGTCGGCCATGTCGCGCCGGCTGTCGCGCTGATCCAGGTAATAGCCGGTCTTGTGGCCGAGCTCGACGTCGAGCCCGAGCTGCCAGCCGTTCTCGTGGATCACGCAGGCGGTCTCGCCCGCGCCGCGCAGCCAGCCCTTGAGCTCGGGCAGGCCTTCGAGCGCACGCGCGCTGGCGTCGCTGCGCTCGTAGAGCCGGCTCAGGCCGGTCAGCTCGAGCAGCGCGTCGGCCAGCACAGCCTTCCAGCGCTCGGTGCCGCAGCTCGTGAACTGCGCGACCAGGGTGTCGCCATAGCGGTCGACCACCAGGCCCGGCAGGCCGTCGGACTCGCCGTGCACCAGGCGCAGGCCGTCGCTGGCGATCTGCAGCGGCGCCCGCAGCGCGAGCGCCTGACGCAGCCGATCCTTGAAGAAAGCCGCGTCGATGCGCTGGCCTTCATCGAAGCTCCAGACCCGGACGCGGATGCGCGATTGCGGCGAATAGGCGCCCCAGGCCAGGAAGGCGCCTTCGGCGCTCTCGACCCGCACGGTCTCGCCGGCATCGGCGCCGCCCTTGGCAACAGCGCCGTCGAACACCCAGGGGTGACGGCGCTGCAGGGACTTTTCCTTGGCCGGTTTGAGTCTGATGGTTTTCATGGGGCGCTATTGTGGCGGACCGGCAGCAGGCGCGACAGCGCGGCACCCGCAAGCTCCGCCAGATGGCGCAGGAAATCGGTGTCCATCGACGGCTGGAAGCGCTGCGGATCGTCCGAAGCCAGCACCAGCAGGCCGAACGGCGACGCATCGGCAACAGCGCGCAGCGGCAGCAGCGCGACCGACTGCGCCGCCTCGGGCTGCGCCAGCCAGGCCAGCGCGGCCTGGCCCGCCTGCGGCCCGCAATAGAGCCGATCCGGCAAGGCGGCGGCGCTGCTGGTGGCGGCAGCCAGTGCTGCTGACGCCTGGTCGAGATCGGCGAACTCGGGCGCCAGATCCCAGAGCCGGAGCGCGACCTGGGGCAACTCAAAGCGCCGCTCGAGCTCGGACAAGAGCAGGCCGGGCAGGTCCTGCTGCGCGCGCGCGCTCAGCAGGACCTGGAACAGGCCCAGCAACTTGTCCGCGATCCCGACGTTGTCGCGCCCCAGGCGCAGCATGGCCGCCAGCCTGAGCTCGAGGTCGTGGATCTTGCGCCGCAGCAGCTCGACCTGGCGCTCCTGCAGGCTGATGGCGCGACCGCTGTGCGGACTGCCCAGCTGCACGCTCGCGAGCAACCCGGCATAGCGCTCGAAGAAGCCCGGCGTGCTAGCGAGGAAATGGGCGATGTCGTCCTCGGTGATCGGCTGGGGCTGGAACTGGGCGCGACTGTCCATGACGGACTCAGGCCAGGTCGGGCACTTCGATCTCGCCCTGGAAGACGGTGACGGCCGGTCCGGTCATCAGCACGGGCGCGGCCAGGTCGCGACCACCGGCCCAGGCAATCGTGAGCCGGCCACCGCGGGCCTGTACATCGACCTGCTCGTCAAGCAGGCCGAGCCGGATGCCGGCGACCACCGCCGCGCAGGCGCCGGTGCCGCAGGCCAGGGTCTCGCCAGCGCCGCGCTCGTAGACGCGCAGCTTGACATGGGCGCGATCGATGATCTGCAGGAAGCCGGCGTTGACGCGCCTGGGGAAGGCCGGATGGTGCTCGATCAGCGGGCCCCACTCGGCCACAGGCGCGGTCTCGACATCATCGACCAGCAGCACCGCATGCGGGTTGCCCATCGAGACGACCGCGACCGGCGCGATGGCCGCTGCGCCGGGCAGTGCCAGCGTCAGGGGCCAGGTCTGCCAGCCGCCGCTGGCCTGGGGCTGCAATCCGGTCGGATCGAAGGGCACGCGCGCGGGCTCGAACACCGGCGCGCCCATGTCGACCGTCACGCGGCCGTCGGCGTTGAGGCGCAACTCGATCGAGCCGCCATGCACCTTGACGCGCACGGTCGGCTGCGTCGTCAGGCCACGCTCGTGCACATAGCGCACGAAGCAGCGCGCGCCGTTGCCGCAGTTCTCGACCTCGCCACCATCGGCGTTGTGGATCAGGTACTCGAAGTCGAGCCCGGGCAGGGGCGCCGGGCGCACCGTCAGGATCTGGTCGGCACCGACACCGAAATGCCGGTCGGCCAGAAAACGGTATTGGGCTGTGCTCAGGCCAAAGCGCCCGCGCGTCTCGTCGAGGACAACGAAGTCATTGCCCGCGCCCTGCATCTTGGTGAATGGAATCCGCATGGCCGCATTATCGGGCCGGCGCCGGCCCTTGCGGCCAGGGTATTAGCGTGCGCCTTCGCCGACGAAGATCTCGACGCGGCGGTTGCGGGCACGGCCGTCGGCGGTTTCGTTGCTCGCGATCGGCTCGCGCTCGCCACGACCGTCGATGCTGATCACGTTCGACGAGATGCCGCGCGAGGTCAGGTAGTTGCGCACGCTGGCGGCGCGGTTGTACGACAGCGGGTCGTTGACCGCATCGCTGCCGACGTTGTCGGTGTGGCCGATGATGGTCACGCGCGCATTCGGGTTGTTCTGCAGGCCACGGGCGAAGTCGTCGAGAATGGAGCGGAAGTTGGACTTGATGTCGGCCCGGCCGCTGTCGAACGAGATGTCGCTCGGGATGTGGAGCTTGAGCTGGTTGTCGGCGGTCTGCGTGACCTCGACACCGGTGCCGCGCGTGCTGGCCTCCAACTCGCGTTTTTGCTGCTCCAGACGCGAAGACCAGGCATAACCGCCCAGTGCGCCAGCGGCCGCACCCACCGCAGCACCGCGCACGGCGCCCTTGGTACCGCTGCCGGTGAGGGCGCCAAGCACTGCGCCGGCGGCTGCACCGTAAGCGGCGCCCTTGCCGGTACCGCTCTTCTGGTCTTCGCTCATGTTGGCGCAACCGGACAGGACGACTGCACCGGCGAGCGTGGCGATCAGGATGTTTCTCTTCATTTGCTTCCCCTTTGAATCAGATTTGTCACTGACCCGAAAAGTGTAGGCCCAAAATCCGTGACTGAACAGCATCTATTCGTCACGAGCCGTAACGGCCTTACCATAGCCTGGCCCGGGACAGAAGACATTACCCGATTCAGACCAGCCGCGGCCGACTACGTCAGGCCCGCCACCATCCCCTCTTCCACATGCCACGCCCGACCCAACTCCTGCATCCCTCGCATACCCCTGCGCCGACGCGAGCGGCCGCCACCCTGCTGCTGCTGCGTGACGGTGCCGAGGGGCTCGAAGTGCTGCTGACCAGACGCTCGGCGCAGGCCCGCTTCGCGCCGGGGGCCTATGTCTTTCCGGGCGGCGGCCTCGACGCCGCCGATGCGCAGTCGCACGGACTGGCCAGCCGGCGACCACAGCAGGACGATCTGCAGCTGACGCATGCGATCGCGGCGATCCGCGAGAGCTTCGAGGAACTCGGCCTGCTGCTGGCCTGCCATGCCGACGGCCGCTGGGTCGAGCAGCAGGACATCGACGCGCTCGACCGCCAGGGCAATTTCGCCGAGCAATGCGCC
>JAPLPQ010000045.1 GCA_026400105.1 Burkholderiales bacterium | reverse complement strand
GGCCAGATACCATTCGACCGTCTTGCGGATGCCGGTCTCGAAGGTCTCGGCCGGTTTCCAGCCCAGCTCGCGCTCGATCTTGCGCGCGTCGATCGCGTAGCGCCGGTCATGGCCCGGGCGGTCGGTCACATAGGTGATCTGGGTCGCGTAGGAAGTCCCGTCGGCCTTGGGGCGCAGCTCGTCGAGCAGGGCGCAGACCCGCTGCACGATCTCGATGTTGGGCTTCTCGTTCTAGCCACCGATGTTGTAGGTCTCGCCCAGGCGGCCGCCTTCGAGCACGCGGCGGATCGCGCTGCAATGGTCCTTGACATAGAGCCAGTCGCGGATCTGCATGCCGTCGCCATAGACCGGCAGGTTCTTGCCCGCCAGCGCGTTGACGATCATCAGCGGGATCAGCTTCTCGGGGAAATGGTAGGGGCCGTAGTTGTTGCTGCAGTTGGTCGTCAGCACCGGCAGGCCGTAGGTGTGGTGCCAGGCGCGCACCAGGTGGTCGGATGCCGCCTTGGACGCCGAGTACGGGCTGTTGGGCTCGTAGCGGTGGTCCTCGGCGAAGGGCTGATCTTCCTTCGACAGCGTGCCGTAGACCTCGTCGGTGCTGACATGCAGGAAGCGGAAGGCGGCCTTGTCATCGGCCGGCAGCGCCGACCAGTAGGAGCGCACCGACTCCAGCAGGCGGAAGGTGCCGAGGATGTTGGTCTGGATGAAGTCCTCGGGGCCGTGGATGCTGCGATCGACATGGCTCTCGGCCGCGAAATTCAGCACGGCGCGCGGCTGGTGCTCGGCCAAGAGCCGGTCGACCAGCTCGCGGTCGCCCAGGTCGCCCTGCACGAAGACATGGTTTGGATTGCCCTGTAGCGAGGCCAGGTTCTCGAGGTTGCCGGCGTAGGTCAGCTTGTCGAGGTTGATGACGGGCTCATCGCTGGCTGCCAGCCAGTCGAGCACGAAGTTGCTGCCGATGAAGCCGGCGCCGCCGGTAACGAGAATGGTCATGGTTGTATCAAGGTAGATTGAAACTGGGCCCAGCGCTGGTTCACATAATCAGCAAACTCGTCGCGGAAGCGTTGAACGGAAAAACGCTCGGCATGCTGCCGGCAGACCTGGGCCGCGATGGGCACGGGCAAGGACTCAAAACGCTGCACGGCTGCCATGAGCGAGTCTACGGTCTGCTCGGGAAACCACAGCCCGGTTGTCTTGCCCGGATCGGGGCTGTCCACCACCGTTTCCAGCGAGCCGCCCTTGCCATAGGCGATGACGGGCGTGCCGCAGGCCTGTGCCTCGACCGGCGTGATGCCGAAGTCCTCTTCCGCCGCAAAGACGAATGCCTTGGCCTGTTGCATGTGCCGCTTCAGCTCGGCAAAGGGCTGGTAACCCAGCAAGGTCACGTTCGGGCTGGCGATTGCCTGCAGCTTGGGCATGTCCGGTCCATCGCCGATCACCACCAGCTTCTTGTCGGGCATGCGGGCAAAAGCCTGGACGATCATGTCCATGCGCTTGTAGGGCACCAGGCGCGAGGCGGTCAGGTAGTAGTCCTGCTTCTGGTCACAGAAGTCGAAGGCTGCGACATCGACCGGCGGATAGATGACATCGGAATCACGACCGTAGACCTTGTGGATGCGCCGGCCAATGAAGCGCGAATTGGCCACGAAATGATCCACGCCCGCCGCCGTGCGGTAGTCCCAGATCCGGATCTTGTGCAGCAGCCACTTGGCGATCCAGCCCTTGAGTCCATGGTCCAGCCCCGACTCGCGCAAGTACTGGTGCTGCAGATCCCAGGCATAGCGGATCGGCGAATGGACATAGCTGATATGAAGCTGATCCGGCCCCGTCAGCACGCCCTTGGCTACAGCGTGCGCACTCGAAATCACGATGTCGTAGGCCGAGAGATCGAACTGTTCGACCGCCAGCGGCATCAGCGGCAGGTAGGAGCGATAGGACTTGTTCGCGCGTGGCAGCTTGCTGATGAAGCTCGACTTGACGTTGCGTCCTTGCAGGAACTTCGTGGTCCTGACGGTTTCGGGATCGGCATGGACGGCAAGCACGTCTGCCTGCGGGAACAGGTGCAGGATCTGCTCGACGACTTTCTCTGATCCGGCGATGGTGGTGAACCATTCGTGAACGATGGCAATTCTGGGCTCGGTCGGCATTTTCATCAAAAGATCTAGAGTCAGGAGTTCCGATCGGATCGGACTTCAGGCTTTCTGGAAGAAACGGCGCGCCAACCCATAAAAAAAGGATGCGCGTCGTCCCAAAATGGCGTTCAAGAAAAACAGGGAGAACGGCAAGAAATGTGAAAACAAGCCTATTCGAGATAACTCATGCGCAAGGTCGCGATTCGCGCGATAGCCCGACCCGGCATTCATCTCGAAAATATGAAACGACTGGCGGACCATCAATTCGCGCTTGATTGCTGTCATCAGGTCCACATTGAACTTTTTCTGAACATCGGAAACGATGTCCAGAACACCTTGCCACATTTTTGCCCGCCCGGAAGCCGTGTAAGCACCCGGAACATGAACAGACTTCTCGTTGTCAGCCGATCCGAACATGGGCGGATTGCCGGCCCGCCCGGCTGCGATCGGAGTTGAGATGTAGCCGATGCCTTTGGAGCAAAAAGCCAAGGAAAAAAGATATATCTGATAGTAGAGCGATCCATCGTAAGAGTTTGACTCGTTGCGGCGACAAAAGTCGACGTCAAACAATAGACCTCCGATGAACGCACCGGACCGGAAAATCATGTTGGAAGAAGAGCTTCCGACCTTGAAAACCGCATCCGTGTCGGAAATCTTCGACAGGCCCAGCGGCTGGTTGATGTCCTTGTCGAATCGGACAAAAGAACGCGATGCCACTGCCACGTCGTTCACGGAAAGGTAACGAACTACCTCCTCCACGGCCACGGGCAGCAGCAAGTCATCATTCCCCAGGAGCAATGCCCACTTACCATTCGGGATGCCCAGGCATTTGCGCAGGTTCCTGTCGAATCCGAGATTGACCTCGTTTTCGACATATCGCAGGGTTGAACCGGCCCGCTTGAACAAAGGAGCATGATCCTCGCAAACTTGGCTGATAGCCTCGCGCTCTGGAGAGCAGTCCTCGACAATCACGACCTCGCCCGGCATCATGGTCTGCTTCAAAATTGAACCAAGTAGTTCGATCAGTTCGCCCGTCCTGTTGTAGGCAGGGACGACGACTGACACGTCAGCAGCCGAAATCATTTCAAAATCTCCTCTTCATTGATGCGGGAACACCGGCGATGACTCCAGGCTCGGTGAACTTGGCCTTCACGACGGAATTCGCTCCCACGATCGATCCATCAGGAATGACAGAGCCCGCCAGTATTCTCGCACCATCGCCGATCCAGACGTTGTCACCAATCAGGATCGGGGCCGCCTCCGCCAGAGGACGCAAGGCAGGAGGAACCACCCGGTCGGCAGGACTCAGGTTCGTCGGTCCGTGAGAATGGTCGCCAATATAAACCCCGCTCCCGACCAGAGTGCCTGAACCAATCCGTATTTCGCTGATGCAAGACACATGGACTGAATCGCTGAATGAGACATCGTCACCTATGTTCAGAGAAGGCGAATATTCAACTCCCTTGTACTTCGTGACCGCATGAATCCAGCAACCATCACCGAGAGACATGCCGTCACCGATTTTCATCGCACGAGCGCCAAAAATCTTAAGATTCTTGCCCACTGATCTGAACCGAATTCCCGTCAGTAGTCGATAGAGAATTGCCCGTAAATGTGAAAAGCCATAGTATCCATATAAAAAAACATCAATCTTCATGAAAAATCTTTGATTCCAGAACGATCAAATACAAGACGAACCAGTAAACAACTCCGAGAGTTGCAAAAGCGATGGAGGAACTCAGTGCCGAAGAGACAAGGAATAGCAAGGCGTACGATAAGAAAAACTTGCCCGACTTGATCCTCTTGAAGGCAAAGGAAAATTGTTTGTACAAGAATAGAATGAAAACAGGGCCAAAGAACAGGCCGAGTTCAAGGAAGATGTGGAAGAAATAGTTGTCGGTGTTTAATCTGTTGTCGGTGTCCGATAAAACATTGCCTGCGCCCTGCGTTCCGATGCCAATCCCCATCGGATTCTGACTCAGGAAATCAATGGAATTCAAGGCCATCACAAGCCTGAGAAGCGAAGATGTTTCCGACGATTCGTCGGAATCCGTGAAGCGCCCCAAAAATAGATCGGCATAAGGCGAAACATAAATGATATATCCGGCAATGGGCAATATCATCAGCATGATCATGAATCGCCTGAATGTAAGCATGTAAACCATGTACGTCAGGAAAACGGAAATCATGGCTCCCCGCGTCAGGGACAGCATGCAAGCCAGCGTACATAAACCTATGCCCAGCACATTTTCCCAGGAAGAGGTGCGAGACGATCGGTTGAAAAAATAAATCACCGCGACAGCCATCAAGTAACCAAATGCCAGGGCATCCGATATGCCAGCATTGGCCCGTACGACGCCGTTGTAAGACGTTATCAGGGAGAAATCATCGCCGCCGTAATTTGGGTTGTATCCAAGAAGCTCAACCAGTCCGCCGTCCATCGCGACATCCAAGGTGCCGACAAATGCCGCAACCATGAAAAAGCCTACGAAGAACTTGTCGAACGAAAAAAATACTTCCTCAGACTTTTCCGCCTCCTCATCGTCGAGCAGGATGACGGAAAATAAAAACACCGCGGGATAAAATACAAATGAAGCCACGCCCACCGCATATTGCACAAAAGACGATGGGCCATAAAAGAAGGATGCCAATGTCAGGATGCAGATCAGGGCGTAAAGTCGACGAATCTTTTTGATCGATAAATCCTCCAAACCCACAGAAGACCAGAAAAAAGCAATGAAAACCAGCCCAAAAGCAAGCTGGCGCAATATCGGGCCAGCAGGCATGCCCCCGACGAGGGGGAGCCAGGAACTGAGATACGGAGAAAGTATCACTAGGTAAAGCAATACCAGAAACAGCAGAGGGCTAGATTTTTTCATGGCAAAACAAACAAACCCTCAGAACCCGATCGCATCAACAGTACAGCATGCGCGAAGCCCGGGCGCAAGAACATAGTGCGTCAGGCCGTCCATTTTCGTCCATGATTTTCAGCTAGCGCGACAAAAGACTGGACTTGTTGCTCCATCGAACAAGAGCTGATGGCGACGTCTCTGCAATTTTTCTTCATTCGTGCTCGCTCCTCATCTGACAACCGCACGAAGGTCGCTAACGCGGACGCAAGTTCTGATGAATTGATTTCAGGAAGCTTGTATCCAGTTTCACCGCTGATAACCAGGTCTTTTGCAACCCCCAGATCGAAGGCGACGACCGGAGTGCCACTCATCATCGATTCATTGACCATCATTGGACCGGAGTCCTCAACCGATGGGCAAATGAAAACATCTGCGGCAGCATATGTCTTGCTGAACAAGGCCTGATCAGAAATAAAAGGCAAATGAATATGCTTGAACGAGAAGTTGTGCTTCTTGATCGGATCACCAGACCCAATCGTGAACAGGCAGACCCGATCCAGCTCTTCCTTTGGCAGTGATTCGTTGAGAATTTTCAAGGCTGCAACGAGATAAGAAAACCCCTTCCTCTTGTCGTCTACGTTCTGGGCGCCGAAGTACAAAACTATGTCATCGTTGGCGAAGGAGAAATGTTTCCTGGCGGCATTCCGGTTGTCAGGGCTGTAAGTTTCCGGGTTCACTCCCATTAAGATTTTATGAAGGTCGAGTGTTCGAGTCAGGCTGCTGAACTTGACCTGTTCGCTCAGTTGTTCACTGCCTGAGACTATGATGGGTCGAATCTGGTCGTAATTGTTTTTTCTCGACTTCCACTTCATGGAAATCATTTTTTTGATCGCCCACGACTTTGTCATCGGGCAATCCGAGCAATCAGACTGATACCCCTTGCAACTCCATGCATAGTGGCAGGCGCCAGTAAGCATGCCCATGTCCATTAAATAGAATACGACCGGGGATTCCGTAGTCTTTTGGATTTCAAGCAGTTGATGTTCGGATAGGAAATCCGCGACATAGTAGACGATTACTAGATCGGGTTTTATCGTCTTGATTTTCCTGAGCACTTCAAACGTCGGCACGAATCCGATGTTCGATTTGAATATCCGACTTACCTGGACATCAATCCCAAATATCCTCTTTGCAATCTGGCTGAAGATTTTTTCCAGAAAAAACCTGGCGCGCTGAAACAGCCTTGCAGGAGCCATCACCGTCGGATCATTGACAGTCTTGTTTCCGACAAACATGAAGGACTCATGACCGCATTCGATCAGATTCCTGTGAAGACGGTATGCACCGCTGAACGCGCCTCGGTTATCCCCGGTGGAAATATGCAAGAATTTCATCTGGAAATAATTTTTCGATAGCTTTTCTTAGGCTTCATGGCTTGGCGTGCTGGGTCTGTTGTGCCAGACAAGAATGGTTGCCGTGAAAAGAAAATACAGTGAGTAGGATGCGATATAGGCGTAATAGGCGCCGTATTGTGTGTATGACGGAATAAGAACGACACTCAGAAGAAGCAGGAGCGCTCCCTGCAAGATTTCAGCGAATACGCAAATTTTTACTTTGCCCCGAGCTGCAAGTATGGTGGTGCCCATGTAGGAAATTATTCTCAATGTGTCGCCTGCCAGTTGCCAAGGCACGAAATTCTCCATGGGCTGAAAATCGGATGTGAAGACGATTTCTATCCATAAAGTGCGTGTTAGATACACGAACGCGGCAATGCATCCCATCAGGCAGGTGATGAATAGATAGGTCCGTGCCGTTTTTGAAAAATTTAGAGGAAGTGATGCCGAGCCTGCAAAACGGGCGAAAAGCACGACGGATAACAGCAGTAAAGGCAGCTGACAATAGGCTTCCGATATCCTCAGCGTGGCCTGCCAGAGACCGAATATCTCGTTGCCACTGTGCTTCTGTATCAACAAGCGGATGATGATATAGACGACAGGCATCACCACACCAGTTGCGATCGACAGCGCACCGTAACCAAGTAGAAATCGGGTCTTGGTTTTTAGACTGGATATACTTATTTCTACGCTTGCCGCTGGTTGAGCCAGCCTCAAGGCAAACAAGCTCATCACGATCGCCTGAGCCACTGGCAACCAGATCATTCCAAGCAGCGCGCCAGCAGGACCGAGATAGATGCCACCGATCCAGAGTCCGACGAGTCCGAGTATGCTGCCAGTTACCAGAGAGATCGTATAGAGGTCGTCACGGTGCGAGCCGTTGATCTTTCCCTGACCTATGGCTGCATAGGCAATCGGAAAGGCGGCCAGCACCAAGCCGCCAATTAGCCACCAAGCCTGTTCAACCTCCCGGAACAAGTGCTCAGCGATCCACCATGACGCGAGCAGAAGCAAGGCAGACAGCAAGCCAGCAGAAAGCACCACGATCCATTTTGCCGCCTTGATCCATTCGCCTCTGGAGTCGGGATGGAACTCACTGCCAGCATAGACCTTGGTTACGCCAACCGAGACACCCGCGCCTGCCAGCAGCGACACCACCGACAGCAGGCTGCTGAGTTGCCCGGTCACACCGAAGGCTTCCGGGCCGAGCAACTGGGCGCACAGTTTTACCGCAAACAGGCCGGCGAGCAGCTTGACTGCCAGTCCAAGGCCGAGATACAGGGTTTTCTTGAGGTCTTTCATTCGGGGCCGGGCGCGCAGACGCGATCAGCAGACCTCGCTCAGTATCTGGATGATCTTGTCGCACACATAGGCACATTGCTCGTCGGACAGTTCGTAGAACAGCGGCAGGCGGACCAGGCAGTCCGAGAAGCGGTCGCTGTTGGGAATGCTGCGGCCGTCATGCTTGTCGGCGTAGTAGGGGCTGCTGTGCAGCGACAGATAGTGGAAAACGGCGTGGATGCCGTTGCTCCTCAGGCCCTCGATCAGTCGGGTCCGTACCTCGAGGCTTGGGCAAACCAGATAGAACATGTGCGCGTTGTTGGTCGCGTAGTCCGGGATCACTGGTAGTTTGACCCCGAATTTCGGCAGCACGGGGGCTAGCGCATTCCAGTACTGTTGCCAGAGTTGCTTGCGCCGAGCCTGGATCAGCTCCAGGTTTTCGAGCTGCGCGAACAGGTAGGCCGAAATGATGTCGGAAGGCAGGAAGGACGATCCGATGTCGACCCAGCCGTATTTGTCCACTTCACCACGGAAGAAGGAACTGCGGTTGGTGCCCTTCTCGCGGATGATCTCTGCCCGGTTGATGTAGGAGCTGTCATTGATCGCCAACAGTCCGCCTTCACCGGCAATCAGGTTCTTGGTTTCGTGGAACGAGAACGTGCCCATGACGCCCATGCCGCCGAGCGGTCGGCCTTTGTAATAGGAGTCGATGGCCTGTGCGGCATCCTCGACCACCGGGATCGAGTGCTGCGCCGCCAGTGCCAGGATCGGGTCCATGTCGCAGGCGACACCGGCATAGTGAACTACGACGATCGCCTTGGTGCGTGGCGAGATCAGGGCCTCGATCGCAGCGACGCTGACGTTCGGATTGTTCGGCTCGCTGTCGGCAAAGACGATGTTGGCGCCGCGCAACGCGAAGGCATTGGCGCTTGAGACAAAGGTGAAGGCGGGAACGATGACCTCGTCGCCAGGCTGGATGCTCAGCAGGATCGCCGACATCTCGAGCGCGTCCGTGCAGGACGTCGTCATCAGTGCCTTGCCGAATCCGTACCGTTTCTCGAAGAATTCATGGCATTTCTTCGTGAACAGACCATCGCCAGAGATCTTTCCAGAGGCAACAGCCTGGGCGATATACACCAGTTCGCGGCCGTGCAAGTAAGGTTTGTTGAATGGTATGCTGTTCATGCTATTGACTGATTTTGCTGGCGATATCGTGTTGAGCCGTTCGCCTTGCTGTATTCTTGAAATTAACTGAATGAAATGATAAGTGGTTTCACTTCAGGCGGCCAGCGCGGGGAGCCACTTGGCCTTGTCATAAAGCATGAACTTGATGAACTGGTACTCCGCTTCGCTGCGTATCGGCCGATAGGACCGCTCGTGGAGATTGAATTGCGTGACTGCGGCTTGGTGGGTGAACTCATCCACCAGAACAAACAGGTTCTCATCGATCGCGTTTGCGCTGCAGAATTCGGCGCGCAGTTGCAGGAAGCGGCGGCACTTCTCTTCGTACGCCACTTCCTCGAACTGGACACCGAACCTGTCGCTGACGTTTTTTGCCGGTGAACCCGCGTAGATGCTGTTGCTTTCCATGTCCTTGACGGCGACGCCGCCTGTCATGAGCATGGATTTTTCCTTGGCGTGGATCGGGCCTACGATGCTGTGGCCGACCAGCCAGACATCGTCGTCGAGCGTCAGACTGGAGGACGAGTTCCAGCGGCATCCGTTCAGCACGTCGCCGAACTTCATGTGGCTCCAGAGTTGCGAGTGTGCGCCGACGCCAACGTTGTTGCCAATCCTCGTGTTGCCGCCGAGCGAGTCGATGATCGTGTAGTGACCGAACCAGCAGTTGTGCCCGATCTGGGTCCTGACCCCATGGATGATGGACCCGTGGTGGATGGTCGTGTAGTCACCGATCGTCAGGTAATCAACGTCTATGTAGATGTCGTTGCCAATGAAGCAGCCATAGCCAATGTTGATTTCCTTGCAGCGGCTGCCCAGGACAACGTTCTTGCCGATGAAGGTCTTGTCGGCAACGTTTATCTTTGCCTCTTTATTTTTTATTTCAGAAAAGAAGGACATTTTTATTTGACTCGGATGGGGGTGAATGTGGTGCTGGTTGAAGTCGTTGCCTGCCTCAATAGGCGCCATCACGACCCAATACCACCCCGACGGTCTTGAACAGGATCGAGATATCGGTCCACAGCGACCAATTCTTGACGTACCAGGCGTCCAGGTAGACGCGCGTCTCGTAGTCCACGTCGTTGCGGCCGCTGACCTGCCACAGGCCGGTCACGCCGGGCTTGGCTTCCAGGTAGTACGAGACATCTTCGCCGTAGCGTTCGAGCTCTGCCTTGACCACCGGGCGCGGTCCCACCAGACTCATTTCGCCCTTGATGACGTTCCAGAGTTGTGGCAGCTCGTCCAGGCTGGTCCTGCGCAGGATGTCGCCGATCCGGCTCACGCGCGGGTCGTCCTTGAGCTTGAAGTCCTTGTCCCATTCGGCGCGCGCCTCGGCGCTGTTGGCCAGCAGTTCGGCCAGTACCTCCTGCGAGTTGACGACCATGGAGCGGAACTTGTAGCACTTGAACGGCTGACCGTTCTGCCCGATGCGCGTGTGGCCGAAAAAGGCCGGCCCGCCGTCGCGCTTGACCAGTCCGGCCAGCACCAGCATCACCGGGCTCAGCAGGACCAGCAAGATGCTGGCGTTTACCAGATCAAACAGTCGTTTGATGCTGCGGAAGAAGGGGCGGTCCAGATTGTTCTGCAGATGGATCATCAGCACTTCATGGCTCTGGAAATGCGAAGTCTCGAGGCCAAACAGCGGGATGCCGCGCATGGCCGGGATTACATGCACATTGTTGACATGGTGCTGGGCCAACTGGCGGATCAGGCGGTCGCGTTGCTCGGCTTCGTCGGGTTCGACCGCGATCACGCACTGGTAGTAGCGCTGGATCAGTTGCCAGGATTCCGGTTTGTCCTGCCAGGCAAAGTTGGCGGGCAGGTCGGCCGGGATTTCACGCGCCTTGCCGGTTTGCAGGCTGGCGAAACCTTTGACCGCCATACCCATCCAGGGTTCGCTGCGCAGCGCCAGGCAGGCCTGGATGGCATTGTTGCCGTCGCCAAAGATCAGTGTCGGCTTGACCCATAGTCCAAGTGCCTTGAGCAGCTGGTGTGACACCAGTCTTCCTGCGAGCACCGCCAGAATCACATAGGCAAAAAGCTGGGCGCTGGCGCCGAGCGAGAAGGCCGTCGAACTGGTCAGCGCCAGACCAGCAGCCAGCAGCGTGATGGCAAAGGCGGCCAGCACGACATAGAGCAACTCGTTCCAGAACGGACGGCGTTCGGTGTAGATCCGCCTGGCCAGACCGAACCACAGCAGCCAGCCCAGGGCCATGATTTCGTACTGTGCCTGATTGGGCGTCAGTCCCCAGAAGGTGGGAGTATGCAGGGCGGCGGCTTCGATCCCCAGCATGACAATGGCCTGCGCCCAGACTTGTGTTCGCGCGCTGAACCGGTGGGGACTGATTGCCCCATTTGAGTTTTTATTGGCTTGCATGAAACGGCCCCCCTAAGGCCTTGCCTATCCTGGCCTGGCTGGTTGTCAGGCCTTGAAGCCGAAGCTGCGGCGGATCTTGGCGAGCTTCTCGGCGGTTTCGCTCGACCGCTTGGCGTTGCGCAGCCCCTGCCTGATGAACACATACAGCAGCAGCGCGAATCCGCTGCCCAGCGTGGCCAGGATAGCGATCAGCGCTTTCTTGGGCTTGGACTTCTTTTCTGGTGCTTGGGCCAGATCCAGCACTTGAATGACCGCGCCTTCGCGCGCCTCGTCGAGCTTGGCCAGTTCGTACTGCTTGGCGAACAGTTCGAACAAGGCTTCCTGGTACTTGAACTCGCGGTAGCGAGTGACATAGTCGCCACTACTGCTGTCCTTGCTGTTGACGTTTTCGAGCTTGTTGAGTTGAGCCCGCAATGCGCCCAGTTCGGTCATGGCCTGCTTGAAGTCGGGCGCCGTTTCGGCCAGGTAGCCGCGCAGGCTGGCGACCTTGACCTCTTGCGCCGTGACCTGGGCTTGCAGCTGCGCCACCGCCGTGACTGCCGCTTGCGGGTTGCTCTTGAGTGCCGAGGCATCGACGCCGCTGCTGCGCAGCGCCCGTTCGGCCTGCGTCAGCTTGTCCTGGGTCTGATTCAACTGCTTTTCGAAGAACAGGCGGCGCTGCTGCGCTTCGGTCACTGCCAATTGGCCCAACAGGCGTCGCAGTTCCTCGACATGGGCGTTGGCCAGCTCGGCCGACACCTGGGCTTCCTTGTCGTCGACCTCGACCGTGATCAGTCCGTCCTTGCCAGAGCTGATGCGGGCGTGCTTGCTCAGTTCCTTGCGGGTATCGACCTTGTATTTCTCGTCGTAGCGTTGCTGCAGCTTGAAGCGCTCGATCAGCGCGTCCTGCACGTTGTCGCTCTTGAGGTAGGCCACGTACTGGTCGGCCGGATTCTTGAGCCCGGCTGCCGCGCCTGCCAGCCCACCCAGGGCACCCAGGCTAGCCAGCATGCCGGCGGCCATGCTTTGCTGCTGTTGCGGCGGCAGAAACTTGGTGCTGGCGGTATAGGTGGGCGGAATCGCGAAGCTGATGGCCAGGGCGGTCACGCCCACGGCCAGCGGCCCTACGGTGAGCAGCTTGATGTTGTCGGCGACGATCTGTACCAGGTCGAGCAGGCTGACTTCGTTGCTGGCTGGCTTGCTGGATCTTTTGGGGGCTACGGTTTCGTTCATGTCAGCCCCTTACAGCGTGTTGATGGCGGCGATGCCCAGACCCAGGTTGGCCAGGATCTGCGTCCAGTCCTTGACCACGCGGGTGATGAAGGTCCACTTGGTTTCGCGGTCGATCTTTTGCGGTACCACCACGGTGTCGCCCGGCATCAGCGCCAGCGAGTCGAAACTGCCGCTGAACCAGCCCGAGCGGTCCTTGCGTGCCACCACGGTGCCGTCGGCACGCAGCACGAAGGCCTGGTCGAGTTCGCCATCCTCGGTCACGCCAGCGATGCGCAGCACGTCTTCAACGGTGCGGCCGG
This sequence comes from Burkholderiales bacterium, assembly GCA_026400105.1. GTDB lineage: Bacteria > Pseudomonadota > Gammaproteobacteria > Burkholderiales > Burkholderiaceae_C > Malikia. The sequence continues at coordinate 18,012 of JAPLPQ010000045.1, read as the reverse complement.
GCTTGTAGACGAACACGTTTTCGTTATTGACGGCACCGAAGGCCGCGACGAAGCCGGGTGTCGACGGCATGACGATGCGGTCGCCATCCTCCACCGGGATGTCAGGCAGTGCCGTCAGGTTGTTCTGCGTCGGCGAGAGCTCGAGTGCCACCCGGCCATTGCTGCGCATGGTCTTGAGCCGCGCCAGTTGCTGCTGCTGGCTCTGCTTTTGCGCTTCGAGCAGCGTGGCGGCCTGAGCGGCGCGGTCGGCGCCGAGGTTGGCGAGTTGGGCGCTGGACTGCGACGACATCGAGGCCTCGAGCTTGGCTACCACTTGGTCCAGGTTCTTCTGTTGTTGCCTACGTACCGACTCACGCGTGAATTCGGTGCCGAAGACATAGGCCTGCGGCGTCAGGCCGCCGACACGCTTGATCAGTTGGCGCAGCGTTTCGCCGGGTTTGGCCTGGTAGACGCCGGGGGCGGCGACTTCGCCCTCGATCCGCACCAGGCGCGATTGGCGGTCGGTCGGCAGGCGCAGGTCGGTCTGGTTGAAGATCGACACCACGTCGCCCGGTTGCAGCGGCAGGTTGTGTTCGGCGTCGCGCTGCAGCACGGCCTTGCCGAGGTTGAACGGGATCAGCTGGGTGGTGAGCGTGTCCTTGTTCATGCGCTCGATGACGGCATAGTCCCAGTTGATCTGTCGCTTGCCTTCGCTGAAGCTGTCGAGGATGGCAGCGCCTTCGGCCTTGTTGCTCTCTTCTTTCAGCTTGAGCTTTTGCTTGGTATTGCTGCTTGCACCGCCGATTTTGCCGTCGGAGTTGACCTCTTCAGCCTCTTCCTGCAATTGCACGAAGGCATTCTTGCGTTGGTAGTAGTTGCGGCTGATCAGCGCCTCGGGTTCGGGGATCAGGTCCGCCACCTTCATGCCCGAGGTCCAGGCATGGCGCAGGGGTTGCGCCACCGAGCCTTGCAGCGTGACGGCATTGCCGAAAGCCGGGCTGATGGGCAGCAGGGTCAGCAAGTCGCCGTCGCGCAGCGGCTGTTGCAGGCCGGTCTGGCTCAGCGCGATTTCCTGCACCTGGCGCGGTGCCGATTTGGCGCTGGGGTCGATGCGCTCCAGCAAGGCCTTTTGCGGCGTGGCCAGCGTCGGCACGCCACCGCCCAGCGCCAGCAGCTGGCCGACGCTGTTGCGGCCGGGCTTGAGCTCGTAGATGGCGGCCTGGTCATAGGCGCCGGTGACGGCCACGCGTGCGCCGGCCGGCGGAATCACGATCACGTCGCCCGGCTGCAGCGACGGGTCGTTGAGCTTGTCGCCCTTGGTGATGAAGTCGTACAGGTCGATCGTGGCCACCAGTTGGCCACCGCGCTTGAGCTGGATCGCGCGCATGGAACCGTTGGCGCTCGGTCCGCCGCTGGCGAACAGGGCATTGACCAGGGTACTGAGGCTGGACAGGGTGTAGGTGCCCGGGCGTTGTGCCTGACCCACCACATAGACCTGGATGCTGCGCAGCTTGGCCACGCTGGCCGACAGTTCGATATTGGTGAAGACCTTGTTGATATGGGCCTTGAGCGTGGGCTCGAGCTTGCCGACACTGATGCCGGCCACCGTCACGGCGCCGACCTTGGGGATGGTGATCTGCCCCTTGCTGTCGACCACCAGCTTGGCGGCCAGGTCGATCGCGCCCCAGACCTGCAGTTGCACTTCATCGCCGGGGCCGAGCACATAGTTGGCGGGCGGCGCGATATTGCTGACCGGCGCGTAGGTCTGCGTCTGGGCGAACAGTTCCGCGCCGTAGACCGGCAGCAGCTTGCCGGTCGATTCCTGCACGAAGCGCTGGAACTGGTTGGGCTTGGGCAGCTCGGCCGGGCGCTTGAACTCGGGCGTCAGTTCGGGCAAGACCGGCTGGCTGCCGGCCTGGGGCGTACCGATGTTTCGGCCTTGACCTGCCATGCCGCTGCCAGTGGCGGGGTTGCTGACACCAGCCGCGCGCAGCATGTCCTGCTGTGCGCTGGCATCTGTCCCGGGCAGGGCCTGCGCCCAGGCTGCACCCGACAGCATCAACGAGGCCGCGATCGCGGTCAAGGCGGTAGAACGCATCTTGAACCTGGGCGAGAGAGCAGGGGCAGCGCACCCAAGATGGGAGGCGGTTTCTGGTTTAAGCATTGTTACAAATGGTCTTGATATGCCACCGCATTGGATGACATAAGTGTGTCAAATTGATTGCAGGCAACTAGAGGGGCTTGCTGGCCGTCAGGCCCAGTCGCCAGTGATGGCGCTGGTTGTCGCCCACACTCTGTCCGTCCTTGAGGCCCAACCATTCGATTTCGGGGGTGACGCGGTAAGTACCCCAGCGCAGGGTCTGACTGGTCGAGACACCGAGGAATTCACCCTTGGGCGCGTCGCTGCCGGGCTGATGCGCACCCAGGCTGTAATGGATCTGGCCGGTATGCAGCTTGAGCTGGCGCTGGGACTGGGCATCGAACAAGCCCAGGGTGACCACTTCAGAGCCGCCGCCGAAGACGCTGCCGACCCAGCGCCCGCCGTTCGTCAAGCCTTGCGGGTAGTAGCGGTTGTCGTAGCCGGCGGTGCGGTGGGTTTTGTCATAAACCCCATCGACGCTGGTGTCGACGTATTCGGCGAAGGCCCGGTAACGGCCTTGGCCAAACCAGGTTTCGACGCCGAACAGGCTCATGAAGCGGTAGGGCAGCGGAATGCCGCTGCCGGCGGAATCCTCGCCCATCAGTTGCACATAGGCGGCGCAGTTGCGCTGGGTCGGGCAGCGCAGCCGCAGGTCATAGCCGGCGATTTGCGAGCTGCTGTCAACCGGATTGCTCGCGTCCTGATTGGTGCCTTGGCCGAGCAGGGACTTGAGATAGGTGTTGAAGTCCTGCGGTCGGCCCTTGCCGCCGAACTGGATCGCGCGGCTCAAGCCGACCTCGACCCAGGGCGCGGGCCTGAAGGTCATGCGCATGCCGGTGTAGAGGTAGCCTTCGGGCTGATTGGCCACCACGACCGGGTCCTGCGCCCGGGCAACGAAACCTTCCAGCGTCCAGGGTCCGAGCCAGGACAGCCAGGGCGATGCCGAACGCTGCACGCTGGCGCGCTGCAGCCCGAGCCCGATCCAGGCCGGACTGTTGTGGCCGTTGACGAGGCTCGATTGCCAGCCTGGTCCCCACCAGTTCTGGTGCGCGAAAGCCTGCAGGTTGACGCCCTGCCACTCGAGCACTGCGGCGGCATTGTCGGGGCGCAGCTGCACCTGCCCCTCCTTGCCCAGTCCGGAGAATTCCGTTTGCAGCGAGTTGGGGCTTTGTTCCAGCTTGAGGCCGATCCGCCCGGCGAACGACACCGATTCGCCGCTCCACCGCGCCTGGTCGCTGGCCAGGCTGAAAGAACTGCCCGGGGTGTAGTTTTGCCCAAAGCCACCAGCTCCTTCGGCGCGGTTGCGCAATTGAATGCTGGTTTGCACCGTTTGCAGGTGCTGCTCAAGGGCGCGCTGCAGGTAGGCTAGGGCCTGAGCCTGTTCGGCATTGGCCGGCTGCACCGCGTTGAGCGCGTCTTGCACGGCAGCCGCCGGCAAGGGCCAGTGGCTGGTGGTGAGTGGCAGACCGGCATCGTCGGCCAGCAGCTGCAGGTAGTGGCGGGCCTGCCAGGACGGCGTGTAGGGCACCGAGGCCTGGGTCTTGTCGGCCCAGGCCAGGTTTGATGTCGCCATGGCTACCGCAATGACGATACCTTTAATCATCGCGTTTTCCATTTTTGTTACTTTAAATTTAATTAACGGCCATTATACTAATTACGACGATAGCTAAAATTGATGACTCTGTAATCGAAATAATGGATTGATTAATGAAAAAAATATCAATGGCAATGATTGGAATGCTGCTGGCCACCCAGGGCCATGCTGGCGGCAATGGTTGGGGCACGGCTTCCGACCTGCTGGCCGTGGGCCTGCCGACGCTGGCCGCGGCCTACACCTACCGCGACCGGGATGCTGATGGTGCTGCGCAACTGGCCTGGACCCTGGGTGCCACCGTAGGCAGTGCCGAGATCCTCAAGTCCCAGATCTCGGAGCTGCGGCCTGACAAGTCGGATGACAAGAGCTTTCCGTCCGGCCATACGGCGGTGGCGTTTGCCTCGGCGCGCTATCTGGACAAGCGCTATTCCGGACAGGTCAGTCCCTATCTGCTGTACGGCGCTGCCGGCCTGACGGCGCTGGCGCGGGTCCAGGCCGACAAGCATTACTGGAAGGACACGATCGCCGGTGGCGCCCTGGGCTATGCCTGGGCTGAATTTTTCACCGAGACCAAGGCCGGTGGCCGCGTCAGCCTGCTGCCGGCCCCGAACGGTGTGACGGTGGCCTGGCAGCGGCCCTGGTAACCAGGCCGGATCATGCGGCCCTTGTTGCACAACCGCGCCCGGTCGCGGGTGGCGTCTTTCGGTCACGCCTTGCGCGGCATCGGGGTCTTGCTGGCCGGCCAGGCCAACGCGCGCCTGCACCTGCTGGCTGCGCTGCTGGTCGTGGCCCTGGGCGGCTGGTTGCGCATCAGCGCGCTGGAATGGGCGCTGCTGTCGGCGGTGATTGGCCTGGTGCTGTGCGCCGAGGCGCTCAACACCGGCATCGAGATCGTGGTCGACCTGGTTTCGCCCGAATGGCACCGGCTGGCGCGCGACGCCAAGGATGTGGCGGCGGCCGGCGTGCTGCTGGCCAGCCTGGGCGCGCTGGCGACCGGAGCCTGGATCTTCCTGCCGCGGCTGCTGGCCCGCTTCATGCCGGCCGGCTGAGCCGCGCCCGATTGCACGCGACCGATCAGAAGCCGCGCACGACTTCCAGTGCTTCCTCGATCCGCTCGACCGGGTAGATCGTCATGCCCTCGAGCGCCTTGGTCAGGCCGCTGTCCGACTTTTTCGGCAGGTTGGCCTTGGGCACGATTGCTATTCTGAAGCCGAGCTTGGCGGCTTCCTTCAGACGTTCCTGGCCGCGCGGCGCCGGGCGCACTTCGCCGGCCAGGCCGACTTCGCCGAAGGCCAGGAAGCCCTGCGGCAGCGCCTTGCCGCGCAAGGACGAGGTGATGGCCAGCAGCACCGCGAGGTCGGCCGCCGGCTCGCCGATGCGCACGCCGCCGACCGCGTTGACGAACACGTCCTGATCGGCGCAGGACACGCCGGCATGGCGGTGCAGCACCGCCAGCAGCATCGCGAGCCGGTCGCGATCCAGGCCGACGCTCAGGCGCCTCGGACTCGGGCCGCCGCTGTCGACCAGGGCCTGGATCTCGACCAGCAGCGGGCGCGTGCCTTCGAGCGTCACCAGCACGCAGCTGCCCGGCACCGGCGCGCTGTGCTGGCTCAGGAAGATCGCGCTCGGGTTGCTGACGCCTTTCAGGCCTTTTTCGGTCATCGCGAACACGCCGATCTCGTTGACCGCACCGAAGCGGTTCTTGATCGCGCGGATCAGCCGGTAGCTGCTGTGGGTGTCGCCCTCGAAATAGAGCACGGTGTCGACCATGTGCTCGAGCACGCGCGGTCCGGCCAGCGCGCCTTCCTTGGTCACATGGCCGACCAGCACGATCGCCACTCCGCTGGCCTTGGCCGCGCGCGTCAGGTGCGCCGCGCATTCGCGCACCTGTGCCACCGATCCGGGCGCCGAACTGAGCTGGTCGGAGTAGACGGTCTGGATCGAGTCGATCACCGCGATCGAAGGCCGCTTGGCGTCGAGCGTGGCGAGGATCTTCTCGAGCTGGATTTCGGCCAGCACCTTGACCTGGCTGTTGTCCAGCCCGAGCCGGCGCGACCTGAGCGCGACCTGGGCACCGCTTTCCTCGCCGGTGACATAGAGCGTGGACAGGTTGGCGCGCTGCAGCGCATCGAGCGCCTGCAGCAGCAGCGTCGACTTGCCGATGCCGGGGTCGCCGCCGATCAGCACCACGCCGCCCTCGACGATGCCGCCGCCCAGCACGCGGTCGAGTTCACCCAGGCCGGTCGGCGTGCGCTCGAAGTCGGAGGCTTCGATCTCGCTGAGCGTCGCGAGTTCGGACGCCGGCGCCAGGCCCTTGGGTGTCGCGCTCAGGCGGTTCTTGCTGCTGGCGGGCGCCTCGGCGACGGTTTCCACCAGGCTGTTCCAGGCGTTGCAGCTCGGGCATTTGCCGAGCCAGCGCGTGCTGGTGCCGCCGCATTCGTTGCAGGCGTAAATCGTCTTGTCTTTGGCCATGGCGGCGACTGTAGCAGCGCGCCGACTGACGGGCGCGGCTTCAGGCCAGCTGCAGGAAGTCGATCACCGCGTCGAGGTGCGCGCGCTCGAAGTCGCTCAGTCCATGGTCACCGCCTTCGACCAGCCGCAGCTGCACGCCGGGGTGTCGTGCGACCATCTCGCGCCAGTCCAGCAATTCGTCGCCTTGGGCGATGATGGCCAGGCATTGCTCCGGATGCGGCAGGGCGCCGGCCTCGATCGCGCGCAGCTGCTCGACATAGTCGGGCCGGAAGTAGAAGCGCTCGGCCGGGTCCTGCCAGCTGCTTTGCTCGCCGATGTATTGCGCCAGGTCGCGCGCCGGCTGCACCGCCGGGTTCAGCAGCACGACCGTGGCGCAGCCGGTCTCGACCGCGAGCCTGGCCGCATAGCAGCCGCCCAGCGAGGAACCGAGCACCGCCATCGTTTCGCGCGGCCAGTCGGCCGTCAGCGCAAGGATCAGTTCCAGCGCCGCCGCGGGCGAGGGCGGCAGCTGCGGGCAGCACCAGACGGTGGCGGGATGGTCGCGCCGGACCCGCTCGGCCATCAGCCTGGCCTTAGCCGATTGCGGCGAGGAACGAAAGCCGTGCAGGTAGAGCAGATGCGTGGTCTTCATCGAAGCAGGATAATCCAGCCCCATGTCTGCGTTTGCAAAACCTCCTCTCTGGCAACGTCTGCGCCCGGCCTTCGCGGGCTTCGACGGCGTGCTGGCGCTGGCCGTTGCCTTGCTGATCTGCGGCGGCATGCTCGTGATGTATTCGGTCGGCTTCGACAACGGCAACCGCTTCTACGACCATGGCCGCAACATGCTGATCGCGCTCGGCGTGATGTTCGTGGTCGCGCAAATTCCGCTGCAGCGCCTGTCGGCCCTGGCGGTACCGCTCTATACGGTCGGCGTGGCGCTGCTGCTGGCGGTCGCGCTGTTCGGCATCACCAAGAAGGGTGCGACGCGCTGGATCAATGTCGGCGTCGTGATCCAGCCGAGCGAGATCATGAAGATCGCGATGCCGCTGATGCTGTCCTGGTGGTTCCAGAAGCGCGAGGGCGCGCTGCGTCCGCTCGATTTCTCGGTTGCCGGATTGATCCTGCTGCTGCCGGTCGGCTTGATCATGAAGCAGCCCGACCTGGGCACGGCGCTGCTGGTGATGGCCTCGGGCCTGGCCGTGATCTTCTTTGCCGGCCTGAGCTGGAAGCTGATCCTGCCGCCGATCCTGCTCGGCGCGATCGGCATCGTGACCCTGATCTGGATGGAGCCCCAGTGGTGCGCGCCCGATGTCGACTGGAGGGTGCTGCACGAGTACCAGCGCCAGCGCATCTGCACCCTGCTCGACCCGACCCGCGACCCGCTCGGCAAGGGCTTTCACATCCTGCAGGGCATGATCGCGATTGGTTCGGGCGGAGTCTGGGGCAAGGGCTTCATGCAGGGCACGCAGACCCACCTCGAGTTCATTCCCGAGCGCACCACCGACTTCATCTTTGCGGCCTTCTCGGAGGAGTTCGGCCTGGTCGGCGTGATCTGCCTGGCGGCCGCGCTGCTGTTCCTGATCACGCGCGGGCTCAAGATCGCGCTCGAGGGGCCGACGCTGTTCTCGCGCCTGCTGGCGGGGGCGGTGTCGCTGATCTTCTTTGTCTATGGCTTCGTCAACATGGGCATGGTCAGCGGCATCCTGCCGGTGGTCGGCGTGCCGCTGCCCTTCATCAGCTATGGCGGCACCGCGATGGTGACGCTCGGCGCGGGCCTGGGCATCCTGCAGGCGGTGGCGCGTGCGCGCCGGCTGGTGCAGACCTGAGGCACAAAACCTACAATGCGGGCATGATCGCCCGTGAACCCACCCTGGCCCGTCTGGCCATCGCCCAAGACCTGCTGCTCTCGCCCTACGGCCTGGACGAGAAACACCTCAAGCGTGCGCTGGGCGAGATTCTCGTGCCCGGCGTCGACGATGCCGACCTTTACTTCCAGTACACCCGCGCCGAGGGCTGGAGCCTGGAGGAGGGCATCGTCAAGACCGGCAGCTTCAGCATCGACCAGGGCGTGGGCGTGCGCGCCGTCAGCGGCGAGAAGACCGCCTTCGCCTATTCCGACGACCTGAGCTGGACCGCGCTGCTCGACGCTGCGCACAGCGTGCGCGCGATCGGCGCCCAGGGCCAGAGCCTAAAGGCCCAGGTAGGCGCGCGCAAGGTCGCGAAGTCGCGCAGCCTCTACGCCGGCCTGGACCCGATCGCCACCCTCGACAGCACCGAGAAGGTCGCGCTGCTCGAGAAGGTCGAGCGCCTGGCCAAGGCCAAGGACCCGCGCGTGGTGCAGGTGATGGCCGGGCTGGCGAGCGAATACGACGTGATACTGGTCGCGCGCGCCGATGGCACGCTGGCGGCCGATGTGCGCCCGCTGGCGCGGCTGTCGGTGACCGTGATCGCCGAGCAGGGCGGTCGGCGCGAGGTCGGCACCGGTGGTGGCGGTGGCCGCTTCGGCCTGGATCGCTTCGACGACGCGCTGCTGCAGGACTATGTCGACGACGCGGTGCGCGCGGCGCTGACCAACCTCGAGTCGCGTCCGGCGCCGGCCGGCCAGATGACGGTGGTGCTCGGTCCGGGCTGGCCCGGCGTGCTGCTGCACGAGGCGGTCGGCCACGGCCTGGAGGGCGACTTCAATCGCAAGGGTTCCAGCGCCTTCAGCGGCCGCATCGGCCAGCGCGTCGCGGCCAAGGGCGTGACCGTGCTCGACGACGGCACCATCACCGACCGCCGTGGCTCGCTCAACGTCGACGACGAGGGCTGCGCCAGCCAGAAGAACGTGCTGATCGAGGACGGCATCCTGAAGGGCTATATCCAGGACAGCCTGAACGCGCGCCTGATGGGCGTGGCACCGACCGGCAACGGCCGGCGCGAGAGCTATGCCCATCTGCCGATGCCGCGCATGACCAACACCTACATGCTGGACGGCGACAAGGACCTGCAGGAGATCATCGCCAGCATCAAGAAGGGCCTGTACGCGACCAATTTCGGCGGCGGCCAGGTCGACATCACGAGCGGCAAGTTCGTCTTCAGCGCCAACCAGGCCTGGTGGGTCGAGAACGGCAAGCTGATGTACCCGGTCAAGGGCGCGACCATCGTCGGCAGCGGCCCGGAGGCGCTCAAGAAGATCACGCTGATCGGCAACGACCTCGCGCTCGACAGCGGCGTCGGCAGCTGCGGCAAGGACGGCCAGAGCGTGCCGGTCGGCGTCGGCCAGCCCACGCTGCGCATCGAGGGCCTGACGGTCGGCGGCACGGCCTGAGCCCGGTGCCCGTGATCGCGGGTTTACCCTGATTGCCGCTTTTGTCAGAAAACGGTCCTGTTTCCTGTGCTATATTGATTCGCATGAAGGCAACCCGCTTTTACTTTGCTTACTTTTTTATCTCAAGCGTCACCGACGGCAGAGAGAGTTGAGCACAGCCCCAAGCCCCTCACCAAAGACCGTCGGAATCTCCGGCGGTTTTTTTTTACCTGTCACACCCCACAGCCCCCACTTTCCAGGAGTTCAGCGATGACCAAGCCCCACCAGCCCGCGACCGATGTCTGGGCTTCCCACCCCGCCGACCGCACCAGCCGCACCGACGACCAGCGCATCCAGGACATCACGGTGCTGCCGCCGCCCGAGCACCTGATCCGCTTCTTCCCGATCGCCGGCAGCAAGACCGAAAAGCTGATCGCCGATACCCGCCGCAGCATCCACGACATCATCCAGGGCAAGGACGACCGGCTGCTGGTCGTGATCGGCCCCTGCTCGATCCATGACCCGGAAGCGGCGCTGGACTACGCGCGCCGCCTGCAGCCGCTGCGCGAGCAGTTCGCCGACACGCTCGAGATCGTGATGCGGGTCTACTTCGAGAAGCCGCGCACCACCGTGGGCTGGAAGGGCCTGATCAACGACCCCTACATGGACGAGAGCTACAAGATCGACGAGGGCCTGCGCATCGCGCGCCAGTTGCTGATCGACATCAACCGCCTGGGCCTGCCGGCAGCCAGCGAGTTCCTCGACACCATCAGCCCGCAGTACATCGGCGACCTGATCAGTTGGGGCGCGATCGGCGCGCGCACCACCGAGAGCCAGATCCACCGCGAGCTGGCCTCGGGCATCTCGGCGCCGATCGGCTTCAAGAACGGCACCGACGGCAACATCAAGATCGCGACCGACGCGATCCAGTCCGCCAGCCGCGGCCACCATTTCCTGTCGGTGCACAAGAACGGCCAGGTCGCGATCGTGCACACCAAGGGCAACCCGGACTGCCATGTGATCCTGCGCGGCGGCAAGACGCCCAACTACGACGCCGCCAGCGTCGCAGCGGCCTGCAAGGAGCTCGAAGCCGCCGGCCTGCCGGCGACGCTGATGGTCGATTGCAGCCACGGCAACAGCAGCAAGCAGCACGAGCGCCAGATCGTCGTCGCCGACGACATCGCGGCCCAGGTCAGCGCCGGCTCGCGCCAGGTGTTCGGCCTGATGGTCGAGAGCCATATCAAGGGTGGCGCGCAGAAGTTCACGCCCGGCAAGGACCAGGTGTCCGGCCTCGAGTACGGCAAGAGCATCACCGACGCCTGCATCGACTGGGACAGCTCGGTCCGGGTCATGCAGACGCTGAGCGACGCGGTCAAGGCGCGTCGGGGCTGAGCGCTGCGGGCAGGGCCGGTGCCTGCCCCTATAATCTTTTCATGTTGATAAGCCGTTCGACCCGACGCATCACCGCATGGCTGTCCATGCTGGTGCTGGTGTTGAACGCCCTGATGCCGCTGACTGTCCAGGCCATGGCGGCATCGGCTGAGCGCAGCCAATGGCAGGAAATCTGCACCAGCATCGGCATGGTCCGGTTGCCGCTTGACGACTCGGACCGCCATCCGGCAGACCCGGTGGCCGGCCAGTCGCAAGACTGCCCGTACTGCAACCTGCACGCCGGTCATGCCGGCCTGCCTCCCTCGGCGATCGATCCCGTCATCGCCCTGCCTTTGCGCGAGATGCCACCCGCCTTCTTCCAGGCGGCGCATACCTCGTCGGTCTGGCTGACAGCGCAGTCGCGCGCCCCTCCCATCCTGGCCTGACCCTTTCCCAGCCTTCCCCTGCGGGGAAGTCATCGGGCTTGACGCTGTTGTCTTGGCAGCGGCGCAGGCCCTGGTCAGATCAGGAGTTTCAATTGATACCGGAAAACAACCTGCGGCGCGAGCAGACGCGCCGCGGCTGGCTGCGCCGTGCGGCTTTCTGCACGGTCTGGCTGCCGCTCTGTGCCGCCCATTGGCCGACGGCCGTGCTGGCCCATGGCAACCGGACGGGCGACCTGCGCCTGCTCCATCCCTACGCCACGCCGACCCTGGGCCATGCCAGCACCGGCGCCTTGTACCTGGTGGCCATCCACAACCAGGGCGAAACGGCCGAGCGCCTGTTGGCTGCGAGCACACCCATCGCTGAGCGGGTGGAGCTGTACCGCATGCAGATGGACGGCGATGTCATGCGCATGCAAGCCGTCCCCTTCATCGCCATCCCGCCCAGGACCCGGCTGACGATGCGCCAGGGTCGCCCGGATGGCCATCACCTGATGCTGGCGGGACTGCGGCGCCCGCTCGTCGTGGGCGATCGCTTCCCGCTGACGCTGCATTTCGAGCGCTCCGGCGTGGTCAAGGTCGAGGTCTGGGTGCAGCAAGACCCCGCGGCGGCCGGACACCCGCAGCACTGATTCTTCAATTCGAGTCAAGGAAAAACGCAATGAAAAAATCCCATGCATGGCCCGGCGCGGGCTTGACGGCTGTCGCCATGAGCAGCCTGCTGGTCGCTTGTGGCGGCGGCGAAGACGGTCCCCAGAGCATCGAGATCCAGTTTGCTGCCGTGGCCGGAGACCAGCCGATCGCCTGCAACAGCACCGTGCGGCTGGGGCGTGACCATCTCGAAGCCACGCTGAAGGACCTGCGCTTCTACATCTCGAATCCCGCGCTGTTGCGTGCCGATGGCAGCGAAGTGCCGATCACCCTGGCTGGCAACGACAACTGGAACCTGACCGCGGGCAACGACCGCGTCACGCTGATCGACCTGGAAAACGCCACCGGTGCCTGCCCGAGCGCCACCGGTAATGCCGCCACCCAGGCGGTACTCAAGGGCCGCGTGCCGGCAGGCAGCTACACCGGCGTCAGGATGACGCTGGGTGTGCCGTTCGCGCTCAACCACAGCCTGTGGTCGGACCCGGCCAGCGCCAAGCCGCCGCTCGACATCCAAGCCATGAGCTGGAGCTGGCAGGGCGGGCGCAAGTTCGCGAAGATCGAGGTCACCCAGCCTGCCGGGGCCAGTCCGGCCTGGTCGGCACCGACTTTCAACTTCCACCTGGGCTCGACCGGTTGCCAGGGCAACCCCGCGACCGGCACCCAGGTCAGCCGCTGCAACGCACCCAACCGCATGGACTTCAAGCTGCCCGCTTTCGACCCGGCGACTCAGCAGGTGGGCGTCGACTTGCGCGCGCTGCTGGCGGCGGCCGACATCACGGCCAATGCGGGTGGCGCATTGGGCTGCATGTCGGGCGGGACCGATCCCGAATGCAAGATCCTGTTCGACGCGATCGGCGTCGACTGGAAGGCCGATGGCTCGGGCACTGGCCTCCCGGTCAACGGCGGCGCCGGCCAGGTCCTGTTCCGCGCGCTCAGCAAATGAAGCGCGGTCGGTATATGACTTCAGCGCCTGGCTGCCTGCAGCCAGGCTCCGGATGGACTGGCCGGCTAAGGTGGCTGACCGTCGCGAGCCTGCTGGCGGGCGTGACGGCTTGCGGTGGTGGCGGTCGCTCGGAGCTGGATGCGGCGCCCCAGGCGGCCGACCGCTGGACCTGGGTGCTGCCGAGCGGATTTCCCATTCCCAAGGAGCCCGAGACCAACCCGATGAGCGCGGCCAAGGTGGAGCTGGGGCGCTATCTGTTCTATGACCGGCGCCTGTCGGGCAACGGCAGCCAGTCCTGTGCGAGCTGCCATTTGCAGCACAAGGCCTTCACCGACGGGCTGGCGCTGGCCCTGGGTTCGACCGGGCAGTTCCATCGCCGTGGCGCACAGCCGCTGGCGAACGTGGCCTACAACGCCACCTTGACCTGGGTCAATCCCTCGCTGGTGACGCTGGAAAAACAGATGGAGGTGCCGCTGTTTGGTGACGATCCGGTCGAGATGGGAGTCAATGACTCGAACCAGGCCCAGGTCCTGACCAGGATCGCGAGCGATCCCGCTTATCCGGACAGGTTTGCGCTGGCCTTTCCGGGTCAGCCAGATTCCGTCAGCTGGGCCCATGTCATCCAGTCGATTGCAGCCTTCCAGCGTTCGCTGATCTCGGGCAACAGCCGCTACGACCAGTACACGCGGGGCCAGGCGCAGCTGACGGCCGCCGAAGAGCGCGGCTTGCGGTTGTTCTTCGGGAGCAAGGCCGAGTGCTTCCATTGCCATGGCAGCTTCAACTTCAACGACCAGATCGTGCATGCGTCCAGCCGTTTCGTCGAGACACCGTTCCACAATACCGGGCTCTACAACCTCGGTGACCGGGGCGATTTTCCGGCGCTGAACCAGGGACTGTTCGAGTTCACTGCCAAGGCGACGGACCGGGGCCTGTTCCGCGCCCAGACCTTGCGCAACATCGAGGTCACCGCGCCTTACATGCACGACGGCAGCCTGGCCACGCTGGAGCAGGTGATCGACTTCTACGCCGCCGGCGGACGCCACATCAGCAGCGGGCCGCTGGCCGGGGACGGGCGCAACCATCCCAACAAGAGCGACCAGATCGCACCGATCGACCTCGATGCCCAGGAAAAGGCCGACCTGGTCGCTTTCCTCAAGACCCTGACCGATCACGAGTTCCTGAGCAACCCGAAATACGCCGATCCGTTCAGCCAGCCTTGAGCGCCAGCGCGTCGAGCAGCTTCTGGTGGATGCCGCCGAAGCCGCCGTTGCTCATGCACAGCAGCTGGTCGCCCGGCTGCACCGCGGCCATCACCTGCTCGATCAGCTGGTCGATGTTGCCCGCGACCTGGGCGCGCTCGCCCATCGGTGCCAGCGCTGCGGCCGCGTCCCAGCCCAGGCCGCCCGAGTGGCAGAAGGCCAGGTCGGCCTGTTCCAGGCTCCAGGGCAGCTGGGCCTTCATGGTGCCGAGCTTCATGGTGTTGCTGCGCGGCTCGAACAGCGCCAGGATGCGCTGCTCCCGCTTGCCGGCGTTGTCGAGCTGGCGCCGCAGGCCGTCGACCGTGGTCCGGATCGCGGTCGGGTGGTGCGCGAAGTCGTCGTACACCGTGACCTCGCCCTTGTCCTGGCCACCCAGCGCGACCTTGCCGCGTACTTCCATGCGGCGCTTGACGTTCTGGAACTCGCCCAGGGCAGCGGCAGCCTGCGCCGGCGCCACGCCCAGGTGTTCGGCGGCGGCGATCGCGGCCAGCGCGTTGAGCTGGTTGTGCTGTCCGCTCAGGGACCATTGCACCCGTCCGACCGCGCGGCCCTGCTGCAGCACGGCGAAGTCGCTGGCATCGCCCTCGGCGGTGAAGTCGCTGACCAGCGCGCCGAAGCTGCGCTGCTCGCTCCAGCAACCCTGGTTGAGCACGCGCGCCAGGCTTTCCTCGAGCCCGTTGACCACCACGCGGCCGGTCGACGGCACGGTGCGCAGCAGATGATGGAACTGGCGCTCGATCGCGGCCAGGTCGTCAAAGATGTCGGCGTGGTCGAACTCGAGGTTGTTCAGCACGGCCGTGCGCGGGCGGTAATGGACGAACTTGCTGCGCTTGTCGAAGAAGGCGGTGTCGTACTCGTCAGCCTCGATCACGAACGGGGCGCCCACGCCCAGCCGCGCCGAGACGCCGAAGTTCAGCGGCACGCCGCCGACCAGGAAGCCCGGTTGCAGTCCGGCCGCCTCGAGAATCCAGGCCAGCATCGAGGTGGTGGTGGTCTTGCCGTGGGTGCCGGCGACCGCCAGCACATGGCGTCCCTGCAGGATATGTTCGGCCAGCCATTGCGGGCCGCTGGTGTAGCGTGCGCCGCTGTCGAGGATGGCTTCCATCAGCGGGAACTTCGGTGATCCGTCGCTCAGGCGCGCGCGCGAGACCACGTTGCCGATCACGAAGACATCGGGCTTGAGTGCCATCTGATCGGCGCCAAAGCCTTCGATCAGCTCGATGCCGAGCGCGCGCAGCTGGTCGCTCATCGGCGGATAGACGCCGGCATCGCAGCCGGTGACCTGGTGGCCCGCTTCACGCGCCAGTGCGGCGAGTCCCCCCATGAAGGTGCCGCAGATTCCGAGGATATGTATGTGCATGGCGTGATTATCGGGGGCGTGCTGGCTGATTGGGCAAGGGGGTGCAGGGGATGCCTGCCGCCCTCATCCGTCCGTTGCGCGGCCGGCAAATCGGGCAGCAGCCATCCCCTGCACCCCCTCCATCAAGCTGATCGCTCAGGCGTGCGATGCCTCGGGCGTGGTGTCCGGGCCGCTGCCGCTGAAGCGGTCCAGCGCCAGGTAGATCACCGGCGTGATGTAGAGCGTGACCGCCTGCGAGAAGATCAGCCCGCCGACCACGGCCAGGCCCAGCGGCTGGCGCAACTCGGCGCCAGCGCCCAGGCCCAGCGCCAGCGGCAGTGCGCCCATCAGCGCGGCCAGCGTCGTCATCATGATCGGCCGAAAGCGCAGCAGGCAGGCCTCGCGGATCGCCTGCGCCGGCGTCATGCCGTGGTGGCGCTGCGCCTCGAGCGCGAAGTCGATCATCATGATCGCGTTCTTCTTGACGATGCCGATCAGCAGCAGGATGCCGATGGTCGCGATCAGCGTCAGGTCCTGCTTGAACAGCATCAGCGTCGCGAGCGCGCCGACCGCCGCCGAGGGCAGGCCGGCCAGGATCGTGATCGGGTGGATATAGCTCTCGTAGAGCACGCCGAGCAGCACGTAGATCACGAGCAGGGCGCCCGCGATCAGCACCGCCTGGCTGCCTTGCGAGCTCTGGAACACCGCCGCGTCGCCGCCGTAGCGCGTGATGATCGAGCTAGGCATGCCGATCTCCTCGCGCAGCGCTTCGAGCCGCGCGGTCGCGTCGCCCAGCGCCACGCCGGGCGCCAGGTTGAACGAGACCGTGATCGCCTGCAGCTGTCCGACATGGTTGATCGCGGTCGGGCCGACGCCGCGCTCGACGGTCGCGAAGGCCGACAGAGGCACCAGGGTGCCGGTGCTGGCGCGCACATAGATGGCGCTGAAGGCGCTCTCGTCGCGCTTGGCTTCGGGCTCGACTTCCATGATGACCTGGTAGCTGTCGCTCGGCAGGTAGAGGGTCGAGACCTGGCGCTCGCCGAAGGCGCTGTAGAGCGCGTTGCGGATCGCGTCGATCGAGACCCCGAGCGTGTTGGCGCGCTCGCGGTCGATCTTGAGCTGGGCCTGCAGGCCGCGCAGCTGCGAGTCGCTCGTGACGTCGCGAAACAGCGGGTCGGGCCTCAGCTTCTGCTGCAGCTTCTGCGCCCAGCTGTTGAGCTCGTCGGCCTTGAGGCTTTGCAGGATGTACTGGTACTGCGCCTTGCTGGAGCGTCCGCCCAGCTGCAGGTTCTGCACCGGCCGCATGAAGACGCGCAGGCCCGGCACGGCGCGCAGCTGCTTGCGCAGGCCCTCGATCACCTGCTTGGCCGGCAGCCGTTCGCCGCGGTCCTTGAGCGTGATGAACATGCGCCCGCTGTTCTGCGAGCCGCTGCCGCCGTTGAAGGAACTGACCCGCAGGATGTTGGGGTCGGCGCGCATGATCGCCGCCGCGCTGTCCTGCAGCTTCACCATCTCGGGGAAGGACACGTCCTCGGCTGCTTCGGTGCTGACGCTGATCTGGCCGATGTCCTCCTCGGGGAAGAAGCCCTTGGGGATCACGAAGAACAGCCAGGCGCTCAAGCCGAAGGTGGCCAGCGTCAGCAGCAGCATGCTCTTGCGCCAGCGCAGCGCCAGGTCGAGCGTGCGGGTGTAGCCGCGCAGCGTGGCCTCGAAGCCGCGCTCGAAGGCGCGCACCACCAGGCTGGGGCGGCGATGGTAATGGCTCTCGCCGTGCAGGAAGCGGCTGGCCAGCATCGGCACCAGCGTCAGCGAGACGAAGGCCGAGACCAGGATCGCCAGTCCGACCACGACCGCGAACTCGTGGAACAGCAGGCCGATCACGCCGGGCATGAAGAAGATCGGGATGAAGACCGCGATCAGCGAGGTCGAGATCGAGATGATCGTGAAGCCGACCTCGCGCGAGCCGCGCAGCGCGGCCTGGAACGGGCGCTCGCCGGCCTCGACATGGCGCATGATGTTCTCGAGCATCACGATCGCGTCGTCGACCACCAGCCCGACCGCCAGCGTCAGGCCGAGCAGCGAGATGTTGTCGAGGCTGTAGTTCAGGCCCCAGAGCAGGGCGACCGCGCCGACCAGCGAAACCGGCAGCGACAGGGTCGGGATCAGCGTGGCGACCGCATGGCGCAGGAACAGGAAGATCACCAGCACCACCAGCGCGATGGTGCCGATCAGTGTCAGCGAGACATCGTGCAGCGCCTCGCGCACCGAGACCGAGCGGTCGTTGACCTGGGTCAGCTGGACCGAGTCGGGCAGCTGCTCGCGCAGCTGGGCCAGGGCGGCCTTGACCGAATCGACCACGCGCACCGTGTTGGCGCCTGGCTGGCGCTGGATCGCGAGCGTGATCGAGGGCTCGCCATCGAGGTTGCCGTAGGACTTCAGGGTCTCGACGCTGTCCTCGACCGTGGCGACATCGCGCAGCCGCACCGGACCGGCCGGGCGGTTCAGCACGATCAGGTCGGCGAATTCGGCCGCGTTGCCGAGCTGCCGGTTCGC
>JAPLPQ010000078.1 GCA_026400105.1 Burkholderiales bacterium | reverse complement strand
GCAGTAGACACATCAGCAGACCGCTGGCGCGGTGCAGGATGGAGACCCAGGCCGCCGCCGTCATGCGGTAGGTGGTCAGGTCCTTGAAGGCATGGATGTTGCGGAACTCGGGCCGCTTTTTGCTCAGCTCTGTCATGGGTGATGCTCAGGCAAGGTGGTTGGAATTGGAACAATTATGCAAAACGCAACTGACAGTGGCTGACACCAGGCACTCGGCAGCGGCCCGGTTCAGGCCGGTTCCGGACAGGGGCTCGAGGCCCACTGGAACACCGAGCTGACGCCGCGTGGCAGGATCGGACGCACCAGGGGCTTGAGCTTGAACGGTCCCTCGGCGGCGAGCGGGCGCGGGCTGGCCAGCTCAAGCGTGGCAGCAATATCCAGCAGATTCATCGACTCGCAGGCGCGCCGGAAGCTGTCGTGCAGCGCCTGCTCGACCGCCAGGAAGGCATCTGATGCGCGCGGCACCGACTCGGGTTCGTCCTGGTCCTGATAGATGCCGACGACATCCCACAGGCTGACACCGCGCGGGTCGCGGAACAGGCTGGCATTGAACTGATAGCCGCCGCCAGGGCCGCGATGGGCCACCAGCAGGCCGTGCTCGCGCAGGTCGCGCACCAGCACTTCGAGGTAGCCGACCGACATGCCGAGCCGATCGGACATTTCCTTGACCGTGACCGGCTTGCCGGGCGTTCTGGCCGCGACGAGGATGGCAACCTCGACGGCCTTGATTACTTTTCTGGAAATCATGACTCAAGCCTTCTCGTTGGTGTCTGGAGCTATTTTCCTTCATAAATTCCTGTTTGTCTTGGACAAATATCGGTTTTTCTGAGCCATGGACCCGCCAGCCGGGAAACCACCGGACTGAAAGCAGAAATCGACGCCAAACTGTCACGCGAATGACGAATTCGGTGGCTAGTCTCATATAGTTCAATCACACCCTTCAGGAGATCAGGCATGAACCAGACTGCAGAAACCCGGCAGCAACCCAGCTTCGACGAACCGCTCGCGAACGGCCTGACCCCGTCGGAGATCTTCGACGCCGTGGTCGAGGAGTTCGAGACCGGCCACACCTCGCACAGCAGCTTCATCGCCGAAGCCGAGGAACTGGTGGTCTGGCAACATGAAGTCAGCCTGGCACGCACCGGTTCGATCTGCCGCATCGCCGCGCTCGAATACCACATGCCCGACGACGAGGACGAGTTGGATGACGAGACCGAGGCCAGCACCGAGGCCGGGGTGGACTGGGACGAATACGACGAAGAAGACGAGGAAGATGACGACGGCGCCCATGTGATCGAATACCTGGTCGAACTCGAGATCGGCGGCGTCTTCGTCTGCGCGCGCTGGGAAGCCTGGAGCAGCAATTTCGCCGAAGCGCGCCACATCAAGGCCGCCGCGCACAAGACCTATATCCGCATGGCCGCGCTGATCGGCGTCAAGGTCGGCTACGAGCTGACGACCCAGCCCAGCCGCTACTGAGCCAGGAACTGTCCTTGCCTGCGAAGCTGCTGCTCGAGGCAGTGATCGGCCTGGTGCAGCAGGCCGGCGTGCTGATCCTGCAGGTCTATGGGCGCGACTTCAGCGTCCTGGCCAAGGCAGATGCCTCGCCCGTGACCGAGGCCGACTGGCGCGCCGAGGCGCTGATCACGCCCGCGCTGCAGGCCCTGCTGCCGGGCGTTCCGGTGCTGGCCGAGGAAGCGGCGGCGGCCGGACTGGCGCCCGCTGCCGCCGGGCTGGGCGAGCGCTTCTGGCTGGTCGATCCGCTCGACGGCACGCGGGAATTCGTGCAGCGCAATGGCGAATTCACGGTCAACGTGGCCTTGATCGAACAGGGCCAGCCGGTGCTGGGCGTGGTGCTGGCACCGGCCTTGGGCCAGCTCTATGCCGGCGCAGTCGGCTGCGGCGCCTTCACGCAAGTCGGGAGTGATGCCAGCACGCGGCGCCCGATCGAAGCCAGGCGGCCACCGGCCGAAGGCCTGACCGTGCTGGCCAGCCGCTCGCACGGCGACCAGGCCGCGCTCAACGCCTTCCTGGCCGACCAGCCGGTGGCCAGGATCAGGCCAGCCGGCTCCTCGCTCAAGCTCTGCCTGCTGGCCGCGGGCGAGGCCGACCTCTACCCGCGCTTTGGCCGCACGATGGAATGGGATATCGCGGCCGGCCAGGCGGTGCTCGAAGCCGCTGGCGGCCGGGTCGAGGACCTGCAGGGCCAGCCGCTGCGCTACGGCAAGCCGGGTTTCGAGAACCCCGATTTCGTGGCGCACGGCCAGCGCGCCGGCCATGCCGGCGGCGCCAGCTGAGCCCAGAAACCTGATCCCGGAGCCCCGGACTGCGAGCTGATCAGCCGAGCTGGGCCCAGGCCTTCTCGGGCCACCTGACCATGCGCCACTCGATGCCGGCTGGCGCCGCATCCTCCTTGGCCGGCCGCCTCGCAACCTACAGGTGAAGGTCCATCACTCGGCTCTAGGCAGAGCGCGCTGAATCCTGTTCAATTACAGGCCAGCTGCCGGCCCTGTTCTTGATCGGGGCCCAGCTGCAACAGGGAGGATTCGACATGAACAATACACAAGGCCGCAGCCTTGGCTTTTGCCCATTGCTTTTGGGCACCATGGTGGCGCTGAGCTGCAGCACGCTGCAGGCCCAGAGCAGACAAGAACTGGAGGAGGCACAGGCGCGCTTCAAACAGGAAATGGCCAACTGCGTCAGCGGCAACACCAACCAGGACAAGGACAGCTGCATGCGTGAGGCCCGCGCCGCCCTGGCAGAGGTCAAGCGCGGGGTCCCGGATCGTCCGGGCAAGACTGCGGGCAAGCTCGAAGCGGATACCCGCCAGCGCGGCGAAGGCAGCGCCACGGGCAACGTGGAGGGCGGTGGGACCCTGCGCGAGATCCCCACGCCCGCACCGGCACCCTGAGCCCAGGACGGCAGACCGATCAACCCAGCTGGGCCCAGACCTTCTCGAGCCGCTTGACGCTGACGGGCTGGGGCGTGCGCAGCTCCTGGGCGAAGAAGCTCACGCGCAACTCCTCGAGCAGCCAGCGCAGCTCGTTCATGCGTTCGTCCTGCACCCCCTTGCGTTCGGCGACCAGGCGCCAGTAGCGCTGCTCCTGGGCCCGGATCTCGGCCAGGCGGGCGCTGTCGCGCGCGGGGTCGGCGCGGTACTTGTCCAGCCGCAGCACGATCGCCTTCAGGTAGCGCGCCAGATGCTGCAGCTGGGCCCAGGGCGTCTCGGCCAGGAAGCGCTTGCCGACCAGGCGCTGCAGCTGCTGGGCCGCGTCGGCCACCGCCTCGGGCGCGAACTTGCAGTCTTTCAGCTTGCGCGCGGTCACGGCGTACTCCTGCAGCACGCTGGCGCCCAGGCGCGCGACCTCGTTGGCGATCAAGGTCAGCCGGCCGCGCCCCTCGTCGAGGCGGCGCTTGAAATCGGCCGCATTGGCCGGCAGCGGGTCGAGCAGGAAGGCGCGCTCCATCGCGACCTGGATGATCTGCTCGCGCAGTTCCTCCTGCGTGCCCAGCACCATGTAGGCCACCGCCATCTTCTGCAAGTCGGGGATGTTCTTCTCGAGGTACTTGAGCGCGTCGCGGATCTGCAGCGCGAACAGCCGGCGCAGGCCGGCGCGGTGCTTCCTGGCCGCGACCTCGGGCTCGTCGAAGACCTCGATCGTGACCGCAGCGTCGACATCGATCAGCGCTGGAAAACCGATCAGGGTCTGGCCGCCCTTGCGGATCTCCATGATCTCGGGCCAGTCGCCAAAGGTCCAGGCCGTGTGGCGCTGGGCCGCGTCGGCGGCCGGCTGGGCCGCAGCGCCTGCCTGGCCAGCGGCCTTGGGCTGGGCAGTGGCAGCAGCCGCACGCGCGCCGGCTGCGCCCTGCCCTGACTGGGCACTGGCGGCTCGCGACCCGGCGGCGCCGGCCGGCGGGGCGACCTTGTCGACGGCCAGCCCGGCATCCGCAGCGTCGGGAACATGAGTACCCGCCTCGCCCGCCCCCAGGTCGGCGACCTTGAGCTTGGCCAGCGCCTGGAAGGCACCGCGCGCCTTGGCGCCGAGCTCGGCCTTCAGGGCCGGCAGGTTGCGGCTCTGGCCGAGCTGGCGGCCATGCTCGTCGAGCACGCGCAGGTTCATGAACTGGTGCGGCGCCAGCATGTCGAGCTTGAAGTCGGTGCGCTTGACGTCGAGACTGGTGATCTGCTTGACCTCCTTGAGCAGCGCATCGGTCAGCGATCCTTGCGCCCAGCGCTCGGGCGCGCTCAGGATCGCGGCCAGCTTCTCGGCGCTGTCGGGCAGCGGCACCAGGCGCGCGCGCGGCTTTTGCGGCAGGCTTTTGAGCAGGGCCTGGATCTTGTCCTTCAGCATGCCGGGCACCAGCCACTCGCAGCGCTCCTCGCTGACCTGGTTCAGCACGAACAGCGGCAGGCTGACGGTGATGCCGTCCTTGGGGTCGCCGGGCTGGTGCAGATAGCTGGCCGCGCAATCGACGCCGCCGACCTTGACCACCTTGGGGAAGGCCTGGGTCGTGATGCCGGCGGCCTCGTGCCGCATCAGTTCGTCGCGCGTCAGGTGCAGCAGCTTCGGCTGGCCCCGGGAAGCGTCGCGATACCAGAGTTCGAGCTCGCGCCCGCTGCAGACCTCGGCCGGCAGCTGGGCATCGTAGAAGGCGAAGATCAGCGGATCGTCGACCAGCACGTCCTGGCGGCGCGACTTGTGCTCGAGCTCCTCGACCTGCGCGATCAGCTTGCGGTTGGCGGCCAGGAACGCCAGCCTGGTCTCCCATTCCTGTCCGACCAGGCCCTCGCGGATGAAGATCTCGCGCGCGCCGACCGGATCGACCCGGCCGTAGTTGAGGCGGCGCTGGCTGTAGACCACCAGGCCGTAGAGCGTGGCGCGCTCGTAGGCGACGACCTCGGCCGCCTTCTTTTCCCAATGCGGGTCGAGCAGCTGTTTTTTGAGCAGATGGGCACCGACCTGCTCGAGCCACTGCGGCTCGATCGCGGCAATACCACGGCCGAACAGGCGCGCGGTCTCGACCAGCTCGGCGCAGACGATCCAGCGCCCGGGCCGCTTGCTCAGGTGGGCGCCCGGATGGCGGTGGAACTTGATGCCGCGCGCGCCCAGGTAGACCTCCTCGGTCTCGTGCTTGCAGCCGATGTTGCCGAGCAGCCCCGACAGCATCGACAGGTGCAGCTGCTCGTAGCTGGCCGGGGTGCTGTTGAGCTTCCAGCCATGCTCGGCCACCACGGTGTGGAGCTGGCTGTGGATGTCGCGCCATTCGCGCACGCGCCGCACACTGACGAAGTTCTGCCGCAGCAGCGCCTCGTACTGGCGGTTCGACAGCTTGTGCGTGGCCGCCGGCGCCGCAGACTGCTGATTCGGGGTCAGAGACCGATTCTTGCTGCCAGCCAGATCAGACAATTGGAATCTGACCCCGTTTTGGGCGTTCTGCGCGCTGGCCACTGCTGCACTGCCATGAGGCTTGCCACCGCGCGCCTCCTCGATCCAATGCCAGAGCTTGAGGTAGCTGGTGAACTCGCTCTTCTCGTCGTCGAACTTGGCATGCGCCTGGTCGGCCTGGGCCTGGGCCTCGAGCGGGCGCTCGCGCACGTCCTGCACGCTGAGCGCCGAGGCGATGATCAGCACCTCGTCGAGCGCGTTGCGGCTACGCGCTTCCAGGATCATGCGGCCCACGCGCGGGTCGAGCGGCAATTTCGCCAGCTCGGCGCCCAGCGCGGTCAGCTCGTTGAGGTCGTCGACCGCGCCGAGTTCGTTCAGCAGCTGGTAGCCATCGGTGATGGCGCGCCGGGTCGGCGCCTCCAGGAACGGGAAATCCTCCACATGGCCCAGGTGCAGCGACTTCATGCGCAGGATCACCGAGGCCAGCGACGAGCGCAATATCTCGGGATCGGTGAAGCGCGGCCGGGCGTTGAAGTCGGCCTCGTCATAGAGCCGGATGCAGATGCCGTCGGCCACCCGGCCGCAGCGGCCGGCGCGCTGGTTGGCCGCCGCCTGGCTGATCGGCTCGACCAGCAGCTGCTCGACCTTGCTGCGCAGGCTGTAGCGCTTGACGCGCGCGGTGCCGGCATCGATCACGTAGCGGATGCCCGGCACGGTCAGCGAGGTCTCGGCCACGTTGGTCGCCAGCACGATGCGGCGCTGGCCATGCGGCTTGAAGATCTGGTCCTGCTCGCCGGCGCTCAGGCGCGCGAACAGCGGCAGCACCTCGGCGCTGCGCAGCACCGGCTGGTGGCTCAGGTGCTTGCGCAGGTGGTCGGCGGCCTCGCGGATCTCGCGCTCGCCAGGCAGGAAGATCAGGATGTCGCCGGCATGCGCCCCGCCGCGCCAGAGCTCGTCGACCCCGTCGGCGATCGCCTCGTTCAAGCCGTAGTCGCGGCTGTCCTCGAACGGCCGGTAGCGCTGCTCGACCGGGAAGGTGCGGCCCGAGACCATGATCACCGGCGCCGGCCCCTTGGCGGACTCGAAATGGCGCGCAAAGCGGTCGGCATCGATCGTGGCCGAGGTCACGATCACCTTGAGGTCGGGACGGCGCGGCAGGATCTGCTTGATGTAGCCGAGCAGGAAGTCGATGTTGAGGCTGCGCTCATGCGCCTCGTCGATGATCAGCGTGTCGTAGGCCTGCAGCAGCGGATCGGTCTGGGTCTCGGCCAGCAGGATGCCGTCGGTCATGAGCTTGACCGAGGCGTTCTTGCCGAGCCGGTCATGGAAGCGCACCTTGTAGCCGACCACCTCGCCCATCTGGGTCTTGAGCTCCTCGGCGATCCGGGTCGCGACCGAGCTAGCCGCGATCCGGCGCGGCTGGGTGTGGCCGATCAGCTGGGGCCGCTGCTCGCGCCGCCCACGCGGTCCACGTGGGGTGGACGCCGGGTGGCGCTCGCCGGCGCGCGCGGCGGGATCAACGGCAGCAGCAGCGGCAGCCGCGTTGGCCGCCGCCGCCCGGCCCTCGGCGCTGGCGAGCGCCTGGCGCTGCGCCTGCCCGCCGCGCCCCATGGCCAGCGCGATCTTGGGCAGCTGGGTGGTCTTGCCCGAGCCGGTCTCGCCGCAGACGATGACAACCTGATGACCCGCAATGGCGGCCTCGATCTCGTGGCGGCGAACCGACACTGGCAGGGATTCGGGGAACTCGATGGTGAAAGAGGCGGACTGCAAGTGGCAAACTTCCGTGGGGTGCGAAACCCTCGATTATCCTAAAGGGTTGCCACCCGCGCCTGCGCGCTCCACATTCACCGCATGTCCACAGTATTCAACTTCACTTTCGTGCCCTGGTTCCGCTCGGTGGCACCCTATATCCACAAGTTCCGCAACCAGACCTTCGTGGTCGGAATACCGGGCGAGGCGATTGCCGCCGGCAAGCTGCCGAACCTGGCGCAGGATCTGGCGCTGATCCAGAGCATGGGCGTGCGCGTGGTGCTGGTGCACGGCTTCCGGCCCCAGGTCAACGAGCAGCTGGCGATCAAGGGCCAGAGCGCGAAGTACCACCACGGGGTGCGGATCACCGACAGCCTGGCGCTCGACTGCGCCCAGGAGGCCGCCGGGCAGCTGCGCTACGAGATCGAGGCCGCCTTCAGCCAGGGCCTGCCCAACACGCCGATGGCCGGCGCCACGGTGCGGGTGATCTCGGGCAACTTCATCACGGCGCGCCCGGTCGGCATCATCGACGGCGTCGACTACCAGCATTCGGGCCTGGTGCGCAAGGTCGACGTGCCGGGCATCATGCGCACGCTCGACATGGGCGCGCTGGTGCTGCTGTCGCCGTTCGGCTTCTCGCCCACTGGCGAAGCGTTCAACCTCAGCATGGAGGAGGTCGCGACCAGCGTCGCGATCGCGCTGAAAGCCGACAAGCTGCTGTTCCTGACCGAGGTGCCCGGCATCCGGATGCGCCCGCATGAGCCCGCCAGCGACGACAATCCGGTCGATACCGAGCTGCCGCTGGCGCAGGCGGTGCAGATCCTGGCCGACTCGCCGCGCGGCCTGGTGCCGACCGACACCGCGTTCTACCTGCAGCATTGCGTCAAGGCCTGCAAGGCCGGGGTCGAGCGCAGCCATATCATCCCGTTCGCGGTCGACGGCGCGATGCTGCTCGAGGTCTATGTGCACGACGGCATCGGCACCATGGTGGTCGACGAGAAGCTCGAGGAGCTGCGCGAGGCAACGGCCGACGATGTCGGTGGCATCCTGCAGCTGATCGAGCCGTTCGAGAAGGACGGCACCCTGGTCAAGCGCAACCGGACCGAGATCGAGCGCGACATCGGCCACTACACCATCGTCGAGCACGACGGCGTGATCTTCGCCTGCGCCGCGCTCTACCCCTACCCCGAGGCCGGCACCGGCGAGATGGCCGCCGTCACGGTCTCGCCCCAGGTCCAGGGCCAGGGCGACGGCGAAAAGCTGCTCAAGCGCATCGAGCAGCGCGCCCGCATCATGGGCCTGGACAGCATCTTCGTGCTGACCACCCGCACCATGCACTGGTTCCTCAAGCGCGGCTTCGTCCAGGTCGACCCCGACTGGCTGCCCGAGGCGCGCAAGAAGAAGTACAACTGGGACCGCAAGTCGATGGTGCTGGTCAAGAAGCTCTGAAGCAATGACAAAGGCCTCTTTTCGAGGCCTTGTCGCACAGCGGACTCCACCCGGAACACCCAGGCGGAGCCGAACGCTCAGGCAGCTGCCGGCATCCGGATCAGGTGGTCGAAGGCGCTCAGCGCCGCCTTGGCGCCCTCGCCGGCCGCGATCACGATCTGCTTGTACGGCACGGTGGTGCAGTCGCCGGCCGCGAACACGCCGGCCACGCTGGTGTGACCCTTGGCATCGACCACGATCTCGCCGAACCTGGACAGCTCGAGCGTGCCCTTGAGCCACTCGGTGTTGGGCACCAGGCCGATCTGCACGAAGATGCCCTCGAGCTCGACATGGTGCTCGGCGCCGCTGATGCGGTTCTGGTAGCGCAGGCCGTTGACCTTGCCGCCGTCGCCGGTGATCTCGGTGGTCTGGGCATTGGTGTGGATGGTCACGTTGGGCAGGCTTTTCAGCTTGGCCACCAGCACCGCGTCGGCTTTGAGCTGGTCGCCGAACTCGATCAGCGTGACATGGGACACGATGCCGGCCAGGTCGATCGCGGCCTCGACCCCCGAGTTGCCGCCACCGATGACGGCGGTGCGTTTTCCCTTGAACAGCGGGCCGTCGCAATGCGGGCAATAGGCCACGCCCTTGTTCTTGTATTCCTGCTCGCCGGGCACGTTGACGTTGCGCCAGCGCGCGCCGGTGCTCAGCACCACCGAGCGGGCCTTGAGGGTGGCGCCATTGGCTAATCTGACCTGGACCAGGCCGCCTTCGGCTTCGGCCGGAATCAGCTCGGTCGCCTGCTGCAGGTTCATCACATCGACGCCGTAATGGCGCACCTGGGCTTCGAGCGCAGCGGCGAACTTGGGGCCGTCGGTCTCGAGCACCGAGATGTAGTTCTCGATCGCCATCGTGTCGTTGGTCTGGCCGCCCATGCGCTCGGCGGCAATGCCGGTGCGAATACCCTTGCGCGCGGCGTAGACGGCGGCAGCGGCGCCGGCCGGGCCACCGCCGACGATCAGCATGTCGTAGGGTGCCTTCTCATCGATCTTGGCGGCCTCGCGCGCGGCCGAGCCGGTATCGAGCTTGGCGATGATTTCCTCGAGCAGCATGCGGCCCGAGCCGAACACCTGGCCGTTGAGGAAGACCATCGGCACGGCCATGACCTCGCGCGCATCGACCTCGGCCTTGAAGGCGCCGCCCTCGATCACGGTGGTCCTGATCCGGGGGTTCAGGATCGCCATCAGGCTCAGCGCCTGCACCACGTCCGGGCAGTTGTGGCAGGACAGCGACATGTAGACCTCGAACTCGAAGTCGCCGTCGAGCGCCTTGATCTGCTCGATCTGCTCGGCCTCGACCTTGGGCGGATGGCCGCCGGTCCACAGCAGCGCCAGCACCAGCGAGGTGAACTCGTGCCCCAGCGGCAGGCCGGCAAAGCGCAACTGGCTGTCGGAGCCCGGGCGCTGCAGGCTGAACGAGGGCCGGCGCGCGTCCTGGCCGTCGGTGCGCAGCGTGATGTGGTCCGACAGGCCGGCGATGGTCTCGAGCAGGTCCTGCATCTCGCGCGAGGTCGGGCTGGCGTCGAGCGAGGCCACCAGCTCGAACGGCTGCGTCACGCGCTGCAGGTAGGCGGCCAACTGGTTCTTGAGTGCTTGATCGAGCATGGTGGGTCCTTTCGTGTCTGGGGTTCGGAAATGAAAAAGCCGGACGGCCGGGCGCGAGCGCCCGGACGCGGTCCGGCTGGCGGGCGCCCGCAGGCGCCAGGCCGTCTTAGCGCAAAGGCTTAGATCTTGCCAACCAGGTCGAGCGACGGGGTGATGGTCGCTGCGCCTTCGTTCCACTTGGCCGGGCAGACCTGGCCCGGGTTGTTGGCGACGAACTGGGCGGCCTTGAGCTTGCGCAGGGTTTCCTTGACGTCGCGGGCGATCGCGTTGTCATGGACTTCCATGGTCTTGATGAAGCCTTCGGGGTTGATCACGAAGGTGCCGCGCAGGGCCAGACCGGCTTCGGGGATGTGCACGCCGAAAGCGTTGGTCAGGGTGTGGGTCGGGTCGCCCACCAGCGGGAACTGGGCCTTGCCGACCGCCGGCGAAGTCTCGTGCCAGACCTTGTGCGAGAAATGGGTGTCGGTGGTGACGATGTAGACCTCGGCGCCAGCCTTCTGGAACTCGGCGTAGTTGTCAGCCGCGTCTTCGATTTCGGTCGGGCAGTTGAAGGTGAAGGCTGCCGGCATGAAGATCACGACCGACCACTTGCCGTGCAGGCTCTTCTCGGTGACTTCGACAAACTTGCCATTGTGGAAGGCTTCGGTCTTGAACGGCTGGACTTGGGTGTTGATGAGGGACATCGGATTTCCTTGCGCTTGCAGTTGTTGAAACGTTGTCTTGACGACTGAATGAATCATAGCCCGGAACTATGACACCCGACGATTGATAGTTGCAATGATGGCGATAGCCAAGTGCCAGTTCTGTCACGATTCCGGACCGGCTCCAAGCATAAACTCGGCAGCAGCCCTAGAATAGATCCGAACCAGGGCTTTCGGCCCTCCCGCATTTTTGGACAGGCTTCACATGAATCAATACCCCAATAGCTTCGGCCGCTTCGGCAGTGCCGTCTCGAGCGCGCAGCGCAACCAGGTCATGCGCAACACCTACTGGCTGCTGGCACTGAGCCTGCTGCCCACGGTGCTGGGCGCCTGGATCGGTGTCGCGACCGGCATCACCGCCCTGCTCAGCGGAGGCCTGGGCATGGTCGTGTTCCTGGGCGGTGCCTTCGGCTTCATGTATGCGATCGAGAAGACCAAGCACAGCGGCGCCGGCGTGGCCGTGCTGCTGGGCTTCACCTTCTTCATGGGCCTGATGCTGTCGCGCATGATTGCCTATGTGCTGGGCTTTCGCAACGGCGGCGAGCTGATCATGACCGCCTTCGGCGGCACCGCGGGCGTGTTTCTGGTCATGGCCAGCCTGGCGAGCACGATCAAGCGCGACCTCGAGGGCCTGGGCAAGTGGCTGTTCATCGGCGTGCTGGTGCTGCTGGTCGGCGGCATCGTCAACATCTTCGTCGGCAGCAGCGCCTTCATGGCCGTGCTCAGCACGATGGCGATCGCGATCTTCAGCGCCTTCTTGCTGGTTGACTTGAAGCGCATCGTCGACGGCGGCGAGACCAACTACATCACCGCCACGCTGGCGATCTACCTGAACCTGTTCAACATCTTCCAGAACCTGCTCGCGCTGCTGGGCCTGTTTGGCGGCGAACGCGACTGAGCGACTGTTCCGGATCTGCCGTCTGGTCTGCCATCTGGCTAATGCCTGACGGTCCCGAGCAAAAAAGCCTGGCATAGCTGCCAGGCTTTTTTACGTTTCAGCGCTGAAGGCTGGCCGGCATAGCCGGCTTGCAGCAGGACAGCAGGCCGGGGCAGTGCCCGGCCTACGGCTTCAGTCGGCGCGCTCGAACACCGCGATGCTCTCGACATGGGCGGTATGCGGGAACATGTTGACCACGCCCGCGGCCGTGCAGCGGTAGCCGGCCTGGTGCACCAGCAAGCCGGCGTCGCGCGCCAGCGTCGAGGGGTTGCAGCTGACGTAGACGATGCGCTTCGGGAAGGCCCAGCCTGCGGCCTCCTGGGCCTCGGGCGGCAGCGGCTCGGCGCCTTCGGCGCCGATGCGCGCCTGGTGGATGTCGGCCAGCGCCTTGGACAGCGCGAAAGCGCCCTCGCGCGGCGGGTCGACCAGCCACTTGTCGGCCTGGCCGTCGGCCACCAGCATGGCCGGCGTCATCTCGAACAGGTTGCGCGCGACGAAGGAAGTCGGCGCCAGGCCGCCGCGCTGCGCCTGGTTGCGCGCCAGGTTCTGGCGCGAACGCGCCACCAGCGCCTCGCTGCCCTCGATGCCCAGCACCTCGCGCGCCTGGGTCGCCAGCGGCAGCGTGAAGTTGCCCAGGCCACAGAACCAGTCGATGACGCGCTCGTCTTTCTCGACGGCCAGCAGGCGCAAAGCGCGCGCGACCAGCACCCGGTTGATATGCGGGTTGACCTGGGTGAAGTCGGTCGGCTTGAACGGCATCTCGATGCCGAAATCAGGCAGGGCGTAGGCCAGCGGCACCGGTGCGGGCTCGCTGTCGAGCAGATGGACGGTGTCCGGGCCCTTGGGCTGCAGCCACCACTGGATCACCTGGCCGTCCACGCTGTGGCGCAGCGCGAACTCCCTGAGCAGCAGCAGGTCGGAGGCCGACAAGGGTTCCAGGTGGCGCAGCACCAGCGCGGTGACTTCGTCGCCGCAGGCCAGCTCGATCTGCGGACAGGTCTCGCGCGCTTCCATGCCGTGGATCAGGTGACGCAGCGGCAGCAGCAAGGCGCTGACATGGGGCGGCAACACATGGCATTCGCGCATGTCGGCGACATAGCGGCTCTTGCGCTCGTGAAAGCCCACCAGCACCTCGCCCTTCTTGTGCACATAGCGCACCGACAGGCGGGCGCGGTAGCGGTAGCCCCAGGCCGGGCCGGCGATCGGGCGCAGCAGGTTCTCGGCCTTGACCTTGCCCAGATGCCAGAGGTTGTCCTCGAGCACGCGCTGCTTGACCGCGACCTGGGCCGCCGGATCGAGATGCTGCATCTTGCAGCCGCCGCAAGCCCCGGCGTGCAGGCCGAAATGCGGACAGCGCGGCGTCACGCGCAGCGAGGACTCGCGGTGGATCTCGGTCAGGGTCGCCTGTTCCCACTGGTTCTTCTTGCGCGTGGTCTGGGCGCTGACGATCTCGGTCGGCAGCGCGCCGTCGATGAAGACGACCTTGCCGTCCGGCTTGCGCGCAACGCCCTGGGCGTCGAGGTCCATCGAGGTGATCTCGAGCCAGCCCTCGGGCAGCAGAGATTGGACTGCCGGATCGGCAGCCGTTTGATTGTCTTGTTCCATCAGGAGAGGGGAATTTAGCGGGAAGGCAGGAATTTGAGCGGGTCGACCGGCTTGCCCTGGCGGCGCACCTCGAAATGCAGCTTGACGCGGTCGGCGTCGCTGCTGCCCATCTCGGCGATTTTCTGGCCTTGGCGCACGGTCTGGTCTTCCTTGACCATCAGCGCCTGGTTGTGGGCATAGGCCGTCAGGTAGGTGTTGTTGTGCTTGAGGATCACGAGGTTGCCGTAGCCGCGCAGGCCGGCACCGGCATAGACCACGCGACCATCGGCCGCCGCCAGCACCGGATCACCGGCCTTGCCGGCGATGTCGACCCCCTTGTTGCGGGTCTCGTCGAAGCGCTCGAGCAAGGCGCCGCCGACGGGCCAGGCAAACGCGAGCTCCTCGCCATCGACCAGGCCGGTGATGGGCTTGGCGCTCTCGGCGGCCTTGTCGTTCAAGTTGCGCGGCTTGACGCGCGCTTCGGCGGCGGGCGTGGGCACCGGCGTGACCGTCACGCCCGGACTGACCGCGACCGGGTCCTTGCCGGGCGGCACGACGCGCAAGACCTGGCCGACCTCGATCAGGTGCGGATTGTCGAGGGCATTCCAGCGCGCCAGGTCGCGCGGACTCTGGCCCTGCTCGAGACCGATGCGCGTCAAGGTGTCGCCCGGGCGCACGGAGTAATAGCCCGGCTTGCCGGCGTTCTCCTGACCCGGCTGCGGCGTGACGGCAGCGGCAGCAGATCCGGTCCGGGAGGAGCGGTCGGTCACGGGCGCACGTCCGGGCTCATCCAGGCTGGTCGTGCTGCAGGCCGCCAGCAGGCACAGGCCCGCTGCCATGGCGAGCTGCAAGGGCCAGCGGGCCAACGGGCCTGGATGCAGCGTCGAAACGCCGGAATTCGGAACCATTAGTTCCATTGGAACACCTCCGCTAAAAATGAGACGCGCCCGACCTTGCGGTCAGGCAAGCCCTGATTTTAGGGGTACAAAGTGAACCGCCTCCAGAACCGTCTGGACACAGCCCTGATCGGTCTTGTCGATCACGACCAGGCTCTGCCGGCCAGAGGCCAGCGCAGCAGGGGCAACCAGGCGCCCACCTGGCGCGAGTTGGTCGAGCCAGGCCTGCGGAATCGAGTCACCGCCGGCGGCCGACAGGATGGCATCGTAAGGCGCGCCCTTGGGATATCCCAGCATGCCGTCGCCCAGTATCAGATGCACATTGTGCAGCCGCAACGGCCGCAGCTTGTCGCGCGCCTTCTCGTGCAGGGCGCGCAGTCGTTCCAGGCTGTAGACCTCGCGCGCCAGGCGCGCGAGCAAGGCGGACTGGTAACCGCAGCCGGTACCGATTTCCAGCACGCGGCCCAGCGGTCGACTGCGGCCCTGGATCAGCAGCTCGAGCATGCGCCCGACCACGCTGGGCTTGGAGATGGTCTGGCCCAGGCCGATCGGCAGGCTGGTGTCCTCGTAGGCCTGGTTGACCAGGGCCGAGTCGACGAAGCGGTGACGCTCGACCGCTGCCAGCGCCTGCAGCACGGCCGGCTCGGACAGGCCTTGCGCGGCCAGCCGGCTGACCATGGCCAGACGCACCGCGCTGGAGTCCAGCCCCAGGCCGGACGGCACCGGCGCAACCGGCCTGGAATCATGCGCCGCAGCAGTGGCCGACCTGCCGTATGGCAAGCCAGGCGCCGACTGGGCGGCCAAGGCCGGCGCAGCCAGCCCCGCCAGCCTGACCGGAAAGCCAGGCCGGGGCTTGGTCGGTGCGGGCGCGAACGGCAAGCCCGCGGGCTGGCGCGACGGTGGGCTCATGCGGTGTCGGCGCGCTGCGACTGTTCCAGGCGCGACAGTCTGGCCGCGGTCTGGACCCAGTCAGGCAGGCGCGCGTGATCGGTCAGGTCGATCTGCAGCGGCGTCAGCGAGGCATAGCCCGCGCGGGTGGCGTGGAAATCGGTGCCCTCGCTGTCGTCCATGGCAGCACCGGCGGCGCCGATCCAGTACATGGTCTCGCCGCGCGGGTTGAGCTGCTGGATCACGGGCTCGGCGGCGTGACGCCGGCCCAGGCGTGCCACCTGGAAGCCCTTGATCTGCTCGCGCGCCAGATTGGGCAGGTTGACGTTGAGCAGCCAGGGCCTGAGCGCCTGACCTGCCGGACCCGCCTGACCGGACTCGCTGGCCGGGTCCGCCGCGCCGACGCGACCGGCCTGGGCCTGCTGGCTCAGCGCCATGATCGAGGACTCGAGCGACTGCACGAGCTCGCGCGCACGCTCGGCCGCGGCATCGAGATGGGTCCAGCCGCGCTCGACCTGCGAGAAGGCGATCGCCGGCACCCCAAACAGATAGCCCTCCATCGCGGCGCCCACCGTGCCCGAATAGATCGTGTCGTCGCCCATGTTGGCGCCGTTGTTGATGCCCGAGACCACCAGATCGGGGCGGTAACCGAGCAAGCCGGTCAACGCGATGTGGACGCAGTCAGCCGGCGTGCCGTTGACGTAGCGAAAACCGTTCTCGGCGCGCTGGACATAGAGCGGCGTGTGCAGCGTCAGGGCGTTGGACTTGGCGCTGTTGTTCTGCTCGGGCGCGACCACCTCGACCTCGGCCAGCTCGCTGAGCGCCTGGTGCAGGGCGATGATCCCGGGGGCCTGGTAGCCGTCGTCGTTGCAAATGAGGATTTTCATCATTCACCATTTTAGAGGCCAGTTCAGCTCTGCTGCAGCAACTCGAGCGCCGCGGGGAAATCGTACTGGCGCATGGCATGGGCCAGGGCCCGGAACTGTTCGCCCAGGACGGCGCGCAGCAAGGGCTCCTGCTGCTCGAACAGCAGCAGGCTGTCGACATCGTCGTGGCGCAACAGCTCGAGCAGGCGCTCGCGCAGGTGCAGCCATTGCGCGCCATCGGTGGCCAGCAGGCCAGGCGCATCGGCCAGATCGGCCCTGCCCGCCTGATCAGCCGCTGACGCGGCCTGCCGCCAGCGATAGGGCGCCGCCAGACTGCCACCGCCCTGGCTGTCGACCAGGCCGAGCCGGGCCGTCAACCAGAAGGTCGAGCCCCGGCCAGGCTGGCTGTTGCAGCCGACTTCGCCCCCCATCAACGCGGCCAGCTGCTTGACCAGCACCAGGCCCAGGCCCGCGCCGCCATGGCGGCGGGTGGCCGAAGCGTCACCCGGCTCGAAATGCCGGAACAGCCGCGCGCGCTGCGACTCGTCCAGGCCGATGCCGCTGTCGCTGACCTCGAAGCGCAACAGCACGCCCTCGGGGTCGCGCTGGCACAGGCTGACCTGCAGCGCCACCGCGCCGCGTTCGGTGAACTTGATCGCGTTGGCCAGGTAATGCTGCAGCGCCTGCCCCAGGCGCTGGGCATCGCCGACCAACTGGACCGGCAAGCCGGCGTCGATGCCGAAGGCAAAGTCCAGTCCCTTGGCCGTCGCCTCGCCCGCCAGGCGCAAGGCCAGCTGGCCCAGCAGCTCGCTCAGCACGAAGGCACTGGACTGCAGTTGCAAGCGCCCGCTGTCCAGGCTGGCGTAGTCCAGCATGTCGACAATGATGTCCTGCAGCTGGCGACCGGCCCGCTGCACCTGTTGCAGATAGTCCTGCTGCTGGGGCGACAGCGGCGACCGGGCCGCCAGATGCAGCATGCCCAGGATCGAGTTGAGCGGGGTGCGCAGCTCGTGGCTGACGTTGGACAGGAAATCGGACTTGGCACGGTTGGCGGCCTGCGCGGCGTCGCGCGCCTGCGCCAGCACCGCCTCGACCCGCTTGCGCTCGCTGATGTCGGTCGAGACGCCGCACAGTCCATAGATCGAGCCGTGGACATCGCGCAAGGGCAGCTTGACCGTGGCCCGGGCCAGCGGGTGATCGCCGGCGTCGCTGACCCATTCGCTCTCGACGCGCTGGCCCTGTCCGAGCACGCGGCGGTCGGTCTGGCGCGCCTGCCGGGCCTGCGCCGGGTCGATCAGCTCGGCATCGGCGCGCCCGACGATGTCGGACAGGGGGCGCCCCAGATCCTCGCAGGCCTTGCGGTTGGCATAGCGGTAACGGAAATCGAGTCCCTTGATGTAGATCGCGGTGTCGACGCTGTCGAGAATCGTGCGCAGCCGCAGTTCGCCCTCGCGCAGCGCCCGCTGCTGCTCCAGGTTGCGCTGGTGATAGTCGCGAAACAGCCGGCCGGACCAGCGCGAAAACCACAGCGAGCCCGCGACCGCCAGCAAGCTGACCGCCAGCAGCACATAGATCAGGCCCAGCAACTGCTCGCGCCCCAGCAGCTGCTGCTGCTCGAGTTCGCGTGCCACTGGCGCCATCAGTTCATCGTCGAACATCGTGGCCGTCAGCACCCAGCCCCAGGGCCCGTAGAGCTTGACCAGGGCGGTCTTGCGCCGGTGCTGGTCGCCTGCAGCATCGGGCCAGTCGTAGCTCAGGAAACCGCCGCCCGCGCGCGCCAGATCGGTGACCTGCTGGATCACCTGGGCCTGCTGCTCGGGCAGGTCCGAATAGAGCAGGCCCTCGAACTCGGGCGTCGCGGGCATGATCAGGGCCTGCCCCTTCAGGCTGGAAACCACGACATAGCCGTTGCGCCCGAAGCGGGTCGAGCGCAGCCGCTCGAGCGCCTCCTGACGCCGGTAGTCCTCCCAGTATTCGAGGTAGTCGCCGGTGCCGATCAGCCAGTCATAGGGGGCGAAATGGCGCACATAGGACAGCTTGTCCTTCATCTGGCGCGCCTCGCCGAGCGGATACCAGCGGTAGCGCGCCCAGCCCTGGCCGCGCGGCTGGCGCGCCGCCTCGATCAGGCGGGCCATGATCGGCTGACCCTTGTCGTCGCTGTTGTGCAGGTTCAGAAGGCCCTCGCGCTCGGGCGAGTTCGGCAGCAGGCGGATATGGCCCTGCATGTCGTTGACGAAATAGTAGCCGCGGCCCTCGAAGAAGCGCGCCGGGCGCAAGGCCTCCAGGATCAGGCGCCGGACCTCGGGCTCGGAGCGGCGCGCGGACTCGCGCGCATGGATGCCCTCGGCCACGCCGAATGCCGCATCGACCTGGTCGACCAGGCTGCGCCGCAGCGCCGCCTCGGTCTGCTCGCGCGTGAAATCGATCACGCCCTGCACGCTGTCCATTTCGGCTTTCAGTCGGGCCTGGATCTGCAGCTGGGCCGCGTGCTCGATGTTGTGCAGCGCCTGGCGGTGCGAGCGCCAACCCTGCCAGACAAACAGGCCAGCCAGCAGCAGCACCAGCAGCAGCACGATGGCGAGCGTGCCGATCAGGTGCAGGCGGGGCAAGGTCTTTTCGTCGGGAACCAGTTTCATGCGGGCGGCCCGGATCGGGCGAAATCATCGGGGCACAGGCGGCCAAGCGGCGCGCGAGGTCAGGCTCAAAATATCACACGAACATGAAAAAACGAAAAAACCGGCGCTCTCACGAGGCCGGTTTTTTCATTGTAGACGCCGACTCGATGTCAGCGTCGGACTGGCGGGATCAGGCCTTGACCAGTTCCAGCGCCGCGTTGAAGGTCGCGCTCGGGCGCATGACGGCCTCGAGCTTCTTGACGTCGGGCAGGTAGTAGCCGCCGATGTCGACATGCTGACCCTGGACCGCATTGAGTTCGGCGACGATCTTGGCCTCGTTCTCGGTCAGCGTCTGGGCCAGCGGGGCGAACTTGGCTGCCAGCTCGGCGTCCTCGGTCTGAGCAGCCAGTTCCTGGGCCCAGTACATGGCCAGGTAGAACTGGCTGCCGCGGTTGTCGAGCTGACCGGTCTTGGGCGACGGGCCCTTGCTGTTGTCGAGCAGCTTGCCGGTGGCGGCGTCCAGGGTCTTGGCCAGCAGCTTGGCGCGGGCATTGCCCGTCTTGATGCCGAGGTCTTCCAGCGAGACCGCCAGCGCCAGGAACTCGCCGAGCGAATCCCAGCGCAGGTGGTTTTCCTCGACCAGCTGCTGCACATGCTTGGGAGCGGAGCCGCCGGCGCCGGTCTCGTACATGCCGCCGCCGGCCATCAGCGGCACGATCGACAGCATCTTGGCGCTGGTGCCGAGTTCCATGATCGGGAACAGGTCGGTCAGGTAGTCGCGCAGGATGTTGCCGGTGGCGCTGATCGTGTCCTCGCCACGGATCACGCGCTCCAGGGTGTAGCGCATCGCACGCACCTGGCTCATGATCTGGATGTCCAGCCCGCTGGTGTTGTGCTCATGCAGGTACATCTTGACCTTGGTGATGAGCTGGGCCTCGTGCGGGCGGTAGGCGTCGAGCCAGAACACCACCGGCATGCCGGAGTTGCGGGCACGGTTGACCGCCAGCTTGACCCAGTCGCGGATCGCGGCGTCCTTGACCTGGCACATGCGCCAGATGTCGCCGGCTTCGACGTTCTGGCTCAGCAGCACTTCACCGGTGGCGATGTCGACGATGTTGGCCACGCCGTCCTCGGCGATCTCGAAGGTCTTGTCGTGCGAGCCGTATTCCTCGGCCTGCTGCGCCATCAGGCCGACGTTGGGCACGGTGCCCATGGTCTTGGGGTCGAAAGCGCCATGCCACTTGCAGAAGTTGATGATCTCCTGGTAGATGCGGGCGAAGGTCGACTCGGGCATCACGGCCTTGACGTCCTTCAGGCGGCCATCGGCACCCCACATCTTGCCGCCGTTGCGGATCATCGCGGGCATCGAGGCGTCGACGATGACGTCGTTGGGCGAGTGGAAGTTGGTGATGCCCTTGGCCGAGTCGACCATCGCCAGCTCGGGGCGGTGCTCGAGGCAGGCGTGCAGGTCACGCTTGATCTCCTCCTGCTGGCTCTGCGGCAGCGTGACGATCTTGTTGTACAGATCGACCATGCCGTTGTTGACGTTGATGCCGAGCTCGTCAAACAGCTTGCCGTGCTTCTCGAACGCTTCGCGGTAGAAGATCTTGACGCAGTGGCCGAACACGATCGGGTGCGACACCTTCATCATGGTGGCCTTGACGTGCAGCGAGAACATCACGCCGGTCTTGTGCGCATCCTCGATTTCCTTTTCGTAGAAGGCCAGCAGCGCCTTCTTGCTCATGAACATGCTGTCGATGATCTCGCGGTCGAGCAGCGAGGTCTTTTCCTTCAGCACGATGGTCTTGCCGCTCTTGGTGAGCAACTCCATCTTGACGTCGCGCGCGCGATCCAGCGTGATCGACTTCTCGCCGTGATAGAAGTCACCGGCGTGCATGTGCGACACATGGCTGCGCGAGGCCTGGCTCCACTCGGCCATGCTGTGCGGGTGCTTGCGCGCGTATTCCTTGACCGCCTTCGGTGCGCGGCGGTCGGAGTTGCCTTCGCGCAGCACCGGGTTGACGGCCGAGCCCAGGCACTTGTTGTAGCGCGTGCGGATCGCCTTTTCCTCGTCGGTCTTGGGCGCTTCCGGGAAATCGGGCACCGCGTAACCCTTGTCCTGCAGCTCCTTGATCGCGACCTTGAGCTGCCCGACCGATGCCGAAATGTTGGGCAGCTTGATGATGTTGACGTCGGGCTGCAACGTCTTCTTGCCCAGCTCGGCCAGGGTGTTGGGGACACGCTGCTCTTCAGTCAGGAAGTCCGAAAACTCGCCCAGGATACGGCTGGCCACGGAGATGTCTGCCTCGGCGACTTCGACGCCGGCCGGTTCTGCGAAGGTGCGGATGATGGGCAGGAATGCTGCCGTCGCCAGGCGCGGTGCCTCATCGGTCAGCGTGTAGATGATCTTGGATTTGTCAGACATGTCGTCCTCTTTCAGATGCGAGCTCAGGGTTCAGAGCAGATGAAGGCAGGCCGGACCGGTAGGCCAGGCCAGGCCATGGGCTTCGAGGGGAAGTCAATTTCAAATTCTAGCGACAAATTCCACCTTGTGGATGTCTTGCATCTTATATAAGAGTGGCAGAGACCGATTTTGCCGGCCGGCCAGGCGGCGGCGGCGCGCCGGCAAGCGCTCGGCAGGGCGGTAAGATCGACCCACCATGAGCCAGCGCAACGACCTCCAGCCCTCCCCTGCCCGGCCAGCCGGGACCCGCCC
Source organism: Burkholderiales bacterium (assembly GCA_026400105.1). Classification (GTDB taxonomy): domain Bacteria; phylum Pseudomonadota; class Gammaproteobacteria; order Burkholderiales; family Burkholderiaceae_C; genus Malikia. The sequence continues at coordinate 36,221 of JAPLPQ010000078.1, read as the reverse complement.
CACCCAGCCAGCGCGCGCGCGCTTGGCGCGCCGCTGCCTGCTCGGCCTGACGCTGGCCTGGGGCGCTGGCGCCTGGCTGCCGGCCCAGGCCCAGGCCCCCCAGGCCTCCGTACCGGCCGCGCAGACCAACCTGCAGCGCACCCGGCTGCAAGCCGGCATGCACCTGATCGACGCGCAGCTGGCCTTGACGCCGCAGCAGCGCAGCGTGGGCCTGATGTGGCGCCAGCAGATGCCGGCCAGCGAGGGCATGCTGTTCGTCTTCGAGCAGCCCGCCGTGCAATGCTTCTGGATGAAGAACACCTTGCTGCCGCTGACGGCGGCCTTCGTCGCCGATGACGGCACCATAGTCAACCTGGTCGACATGCAGCCGCAAAGCGAGGCCAACCATTGCTCGGCCAAGCCGGTGCGCTTCGTGCTCGAGATGCACCAGGGCTGGTTCGCCAAGCGCGCCATCCAGGCCGGCTTCAAGCTCGGCGGCGCGCCGTTCCGGCCGAGCCAGCCCTGAGCGCAGCCCGAGCAGCCTCAAGCCGGCGCCAGAACGAAAAAACCCGCAGGCCGTCGCAGGCTGCGGGTTCTTTGTCGGCCGCGCGTGACCTGAGCACGCGCGCCGCCAATCAGGCGAAGTTGGCTTCGGCGAACGACCAGTTGACCAGCTTGTCGAGGAAGGTCTCGACGAACTTCGGACGCATGTTGCGGTAGTCGATGTAGTAGGCGTGTTCCCAGACGTCGACGGTCAGCAGGGCCTTGTCGGCGGTGGTCAGCGGGGTGCCGGCGGCGCCCATGTTGACGATGTCGACCGAGCCGTCAGCCTTCTTGACCAGCCAGGTCCAGCCGGAACCGAAGTTGCCGACGGCCGACTTGACGAAGGCTTCCTTGAAGGCGGCGTAGCTGCCGAACTTGGCGTTGATGGCATCGGCCAGCGCGCCGGTGGGCTCGCCGCCGCCGTTGGGCTTCATGCAGTTCCAGAAGAAGGTGTGGTTCCAGATCTGGGCCGCGTTGTTGTAGATGCCGCCGCTGGAGGCCTTGACGATGGACTCGAGGTCCATGTTCTCGAAGTCGGTGCCCTTTTGCAGGTTGTTCAGGTTGACCACGTAGGCATTGTGGTGCTTGCCGTGGTGGAACTCCAGGGTTTCCTGGCTGTAATGGGGGGCCAGGGCATCGATTGCGTAAGGCAGTGCGGGCAGGGTGTGTTCCATAGAGGCGTCCTAGGTTGGGGGTTGCAACAAATGATGATTGTAGGAAACAAACATGGCCTTGGACCGCTTGCGGTCAATCGGAATCTCGATCCAGCCAGGCGCCCAGTCCAAGACCCCAGGCCGGCCGCATGCCTTATTCTGTCGCCACCGCGCCCTCCTGCGCCCTCCCACCTCCAGCACCTGATTTTTGCCCATGACCGCCTCGACTCCCGTTTCGCTGCCCCGGCTGCGCCCTGCCCCGGCATTGACCCCGCCTCTGACCCTGGCATTGACTCTGGAGTCAAGGCCCGGCCAGCCCGAGGAGTGCCCGGTCGATGCGTGACTATTCGATCGGCCGCGTGGCCCTGATCCTGGGCCTGCTGCAGGCGGTCGGCCCGTTCGCGATCGACATGTATCTGCCCGGCATGCCATCGATGGGCCATGAGCTGCAGGCCTCCGCCACTAGCGTGCAGCTGACGCTGATGGCCTTCTTCGTCGCGCTCGGGTTCGGTCAGCTGTTCTATGGCCCGCTGTCCGACATGCTGGGCCGCAAGCGTCCGCTGATCGCCGGCCTGGCCCTGTTCGGCCTGGCCAGCATCGGCTGCGCGCTGGCGCAGGACATCGAGACCCTGATCCTGCTGCGCTTCATCCAGGGCCTGGGCGCCTGTGCGGCCTCGGTGATTCCGCGCGCCGTGGTGCGCGACCTCTACACCGGGCACGAGGCCACGCGCATGATGGGGCTGCTGATGCTGGTGTTCAGCGTCTCGCCGATCCTGGCGCCGCTGGCCGGTAGCCTGCTGATCGACCTGGCCGGCTGGCGCAGCGTGTTCTGGGCCATCACCGGCGTGGCGGCCATCGGCGGGCTGCTGTCGACCCTGGAGCTCAAGGAGACCCGCCCGCGCGAGCAGCGCCGCCAGAGCTCCTGGTCGAGCGCCTTCTCGGGCTATGCCCTGCTGCTGCGCGACCGCCATTTCCTGGCCATGGTGCTGATCGGCGGCCTGGGCATGGCCGGCTTCATGGTCTATCTGGCCAACGCCTCCTTCGTGCTGATCAACCATTACGGGCTGTCGGCGCGCCAGTTCAGCCTGGCCTTCGCGCTGAACGCGGCCTCCTTCATCGGTGCGGCCCAGTTCGGCCCCTGGCTGTCGCGGCGCTTCGGCATGGCGCGGCTGATGCGCGCCAGCCTGAGCGGCTTTGCCCTCAGCATGCTGGGCGCCGCGCTGGCCTGCTGGGGCGGCCTGCCGCCGCTGGCGACCCTGATCGGCCTGCTGTTCGTCGGCTACGGCTGCCTGGGGCTGACGCTGCCCGGCGTGTCGGTGCTGGCGATGGACCGGCACGGCGCGATCGCCGGCACGGCGGCAGCGCTGATGGGAAGCCTGCACTTCGCGGTCGGCGCGCTCGCGATGCTGCTGGTCGGCTGGCTCGGCAGCGGCCAGCCGCTCGCGATGGTGCTGGGCATCGCCGGCTGCGCGCTGGCGAGCTGGGCGCTCGGCCTGGCGGTGCTCACGGGCCAACGCCAGGCGGCGCTGACCGATGTCTGAGCCCGGCCTGCTGGCGCGGCGACACCAGGACGACCCGGCCCCGCCCCCGCTTGCCTCGCGCTCGATCGTCTGGCTGATCGGCTGCATTGCCTTCATCAACGTCTACGCGATGCAGTCGGTGCTGCCGCTGCTGATGGCCGACTTCGACGCCAGCCCGGTGCAGGCCGGCCTGACGGTCGGCGCCACGATCCTGGCGGTGGCGCTGCTGTCGCCCTTCATGGGACTGCTGTCGGACGCCTGGGGCCGCAAGGGGCTGATCTGCACCTCGCTGTTCGCGCTGGTGCTGCCGACGGTGCTGATTCCGCTGGCCGGCAGCCTGAACCAGGTCATCGCGCTGCGCTTCCTGCAGGGACTGGCCGTGCCGGGCATCGTGGTGGTGCTGATGGCCTATCTGGCCGAGGAATTCCAGGCAACGGGTGGCGTGGCGCGCATGATCAGCACCTATGTCGCCGGCAGCGTCATGGGCGGCTTTTCCGGGCGCTTCATAGCCGGCCATGCCGCGCACTGGTGGGGCTGGCAGGGTGCTTTCCTGACGCTGGCGCTGCTGACCCTGGGCGGGGGCTTACTGGTGCTGTGGCGGCTGCCGCGCTCGCGCCATTTCGTGCCGAGCCGCGACTGGCGCAGCGCGCGGGCGAGCTTGCGCAGCCATCTGGGCAACCCGCGCCTGCTGGCGGCCTGCGCGGTGGGCTTTTGCGTGCTGTTCTCGCTGGTGGGCACCTTCACCTATGTCAACCTGCATCTGGCGGGTGCGCCGTTCAGGCTCTCGGCCGCCGGCCTGGCCAATGTGTTCACGGTCTACCTGCTGGGCGTGCTGGTGACGCCGCTGGCGGGCCGGCTGATCCAGCGCTGGGGCTTCCTGCGCACCCTGCTCATCGCGCTGCTGGTCTCGAGTGGCGGACTGCTGCTGACGCTGCTGCCGACGCTGCTGCCCGTGATCCTGGGTCTGGCGATCTGCTCCTCGGCCATCTTCGTCTGCCAGGCCAGCACCATCAGCTTCATTGCCGGCCATGTGAGCCAGGGCCGCTCGCTGGCGACCGGGCTCTACAACATGAGCTACTACTCGGGCGGCGCGCTCGCGGCCTGGGTCGCGGGCCTGGGCTACGAAAGCCAGGGCTGGGGCGGCGTGGTCGCGATCATGATCCTGGCCCAGCTGCTGGCGGGATCGGTGGCGGCAGCGAGCTGGCAGCGCGCACCGGGTCGCAGCGCATAGACTCGCAGCATGAAGCCATCTGCCCAGCCTGCACGCGCTGCCGGCGCACCACGCGCCCTCGGCGGCCTGCTGCCCTTCCTGCGGCCCTATCGCGGCCGGCTGCTGCTGGCGGCGCTGTTTCTGCTGCTGGCGGCGGCGGCGACGCTGCTGTTTCCGGTCGCGCTGCGCGGACTGATCGACACGGCGCTGTCCTCGAGCGGCAACATCCGCAGCCAGCAGCTGAGCGAACGCTTCGGCCTGCTGTTCCTGGTCGCGGTCGGACTCGGGCTGTTCTCGGCCGCGCGCTTCTATCTGGTCAGCTGGCTGGGCGAGCGCGTCACGGCCGACCTGCGCCAGGCGGTCTACGCCCATGTGCTCGAGCAAAGCCCCGAGTTCTTCGAGACCACCCCGACCGGCGAGGTGCTGTCGCGCCTGACGACCGACACCACCCTGGTCCAGACCGTGATCGGCTCCTCGCTGTCGATGGGACTGCGCAATGCCGTCATGGGCCTCGGGGCGCTCGTGATGCTGGTCTGGACCAACCCCTATGTGATGGTCCAGGTCGGCTTGCTGATCCTGCTGGTGGTGCTGCCCGCGATGGGCTTTGGCCGGCGCGTGCGCAAGCTCTCGCGCGCCAGCCAGGACCGGATCGCCGACACCAGCGCGCTGGCGGCCGAGCGGCTCGACGCGATCGCCGTGGTGCAGAGCTTCACGGCGCAGGCGCGCGAGGCGGCCCGCTTCGAGGCCGCGACCGAGCGGGCCTTCCAGACCGCCGCGCAGCGCTCGCACTCGCGCGCGCTGCTGGTGGCGTTCGTGATCATCGCGAGCTCGGCGCTGCTGCTGTGGGCGCTCTACCAGGGCAGCCAGGCGGTGCTGGCGGGCCGGATCAGCGCCGGCCAGCTGGGCCAGACGGTGTTCTACACCCTGATCCTGGCCGGTGCGGTGGCCGTGCTGGGCGAGGTCTATGGCGACCTGTTGCGCGCAGCGGGCGCCACCGAGCGGCTGATGGAGCTGCTGTCGGCCCGCTCGCCGATCAGCTCGCCGCCCGACCCGCTGCCCGCGCGGTGGCACGCCGGCGGCAGCCGGATCGCGCTGCAGGCGGTGACTTTCCACTACCCGTCGCGCCCGGCTACCGCGGCGCTGCAGGATGTCACGCTCGAGGTCGAGGCCGGCGAAACCATCGCCCTGGTCGGCGCCAGCGGGGCGGGCAAGAGCACGGTGTTCCAGTTGCTGCTGCGCTGCTACGACCCCGGGCAGGGCCAGATCCTGCTCGACGGCCAACCGATCCAGCGGCTGGCACTCGACGACCTGCGCCAACGCATCGGCATCGTGCCGCAGGACGCGGTGCTGTTCTCGGGCACGGCGCTGGACAATATCCGCTACGGCCGACCCGAGGCGAGCGACGCCGAGGTCAAGGCCGCCGCGCGGGCCGCGTTCGCACACGACTTCATCGAGGCCCTGCCGGACGGCTACGACAGCTTCCTCGGCGAGCGGGGCGTGCGGCTGTCGGGCGGACAGCGCCAGCGCATCGCGATCGCGCGCGCGCTGCTCAAGAACCCGCCCTTGCTGCTGCTCGACGAGGCGACCAGCGCGCTCGACGCCGAAAGCGAGCACATGGTCCAGGCCGCGCTGAGCGCCGCCATGCGCGACCGCACGACGCTGGTGATCGCGCACCGGCTCTCGACCGTGCAGCAGGCCGACCGCATCATCGTGCTCGACCAGGGGCGCATCGTCGAGCAGGGCCGGCACGAGACCCTGATGGCAGCCGGCGGGGTCTATGCCCGGATGGCGACCTTGCAGCTCATGCCCTGACCCTGGCACGACCGATTCAGTTTTCCAGCTTTCAGCCTTTCTTCAGATGAAGCTTCAATTGTCCAGCCGCGCGCCAGCCTTGCGGGCCGATGTCAACCCGATCCTGCTGCCAGTCGAGCGCCGCGCGGCGTTGGGGCCGCAGGCATGACGCTGTCGTCCCGACTGCTGCAGGCCTGGCAGCGCCGCGGGCCGCTGGCCGCCCTGCTCTGGCCAGTCTCGCAGCTCTACGCGGCGCTGATGGGGTTGCGCCGGCTGGCCTACCGCAGCGGCATCAAGCGCAGCGAACGGCTGCCGGTGCCGGTGCTGGTGGTCGGCAACGTGGTGGTGGGCGGTGCCGGCAAGACGCCGACCGTGATCGCGCTGCTGCGCCATCTGCGCGAGCGCGGCTGGACGCCGGGCGTGATCTCGCGCGGCTACGGCCGCGAGGGCGACGACTGCCGCGAGATCGGCCCCGACAGCAGCAGCCGCGAAGCCGGCGACGAGCCGCTGCTGATTGCGCGCGCCACCGGCGCGCCGCTGGCCGTCGGACGCCGCCGCGCCGAGGCCGGCCGGCTGCTGCTGGCGCGCCACCCCGGGCTCGACATCCTGGTCTGCGATGACGGCATGCAGCACTGGGCGCTGGCGCGCGACCTGACCGTAGTCGTGTTCGACGAGCGCGGCTGCGGCAACGGCTGGCTGCTGCCGGCCGGCCTGCTGCGCGAGCCCTGGCCGGCGCGCGCCTGGGGTCAAGGCCAGGGGGATGAGCTGCTGGTGCTGCGCACGGCCAGGCCCGATGTCGAGCTGTCGCCGCTGCCGGCCGCGCAGGCCGGTGGTTCGGTCCATCTGGCGCGGCGCGAGCTCGCGGCCGAAGCCATCGACCCGCATGGCGCGCGGCGCCCGCTGTCCGACTTCGCGCTGCCGGGCGGCGGCCCGGTCGGGGCGCTGGCCGGCATCGCCCAGCCGCAGCGCTTCTTCGAGATGCTGCGCGCACGCGGCCTGCAGCTGGCGCAGACGCTGGAGCTGCCCGACCATGCCGACGGCGCCGCGCTGCTGGCCGCGCTGCAGGGGCAGCAAGCGACGACTCCCTCGACAGCCGAATCTGCCGTCCGACCGGAACCGTCGCCGGGACTGCGCTGGCTCTGCACCGAGAAGGACGCGGTCAAGCTGTTCCCGCTGCTGGCCGGCCAGCCCGGGCTCGAGGTCTGGGCGGTGCCGCTCGAGCAGGAGCCGGCGCCCGAGTTCTGGCATCAGCTCGATCTGGCGCTGAACCGGGTACGGGAACGACTATCATTCGCTCATGGACGCCAAACTGCTTGAATTGCTGGTCTGCCCCGTCACCAAGGGCCCCCTGATCTACCTGCGCGAATCGCAGGAACTCGCCTCGCGCAGCGCGCGCCTGGCCTATCCGGTGCGCGACGGGATTCCGATCCTGCTCGAGAACGAAGCGCGCGAAATCGGCGAGGAAGAAGCCGAGCGCCTGGCCCGCAGCGTCAGCCCGATCGTATGAGTGCCGCAGCCGAGCGCAGCGCACCGTTCCATGTGCTGATCCCGGCCCGGCTGGCCTCGAGCCGGCTGCGCAACAAGCCGCTGGCCGACATCTGCGGCCAGCCGATGATCGTGCGCGTGGCCGAGCGCGTGCGCCTGAGCCGGGCCATCTCCTGCGTGGTCGCGACCGACGACCTGCAGATCCTGGAAGCCTGCCGCGCGGCCGGCGTCGATGCCCTGCTGACACGCGCCGACCACCCGAGCGGCAGCGACCGGCTGGCCGAGGCCTGCACCCTGCTCGGCCTGCCCGATGACGCGATCGTGGTCAACGTGCAGGGCGACGAGCCGCTAATGGACCCGGCGCTGATCGAGGCGGTCGCAGCCGAACTGCAGCGCCGCCCCGACTGCGTCATGAGCACGGCCGCGCATGCGATTGCCCATGCGGCCGAATTCGCCAACCCGAACGTGGTCAAGGTGGTGCTGGACCGGCGCAGCACGGCACAGTACTTCAGCCGGGCGCCGATCCCCTGGTGGCGCGACGGCATGGCCGAGGCCTGGAGTTCGGGCCTGGTCGATCTGCCCGAGCAGCCGGCACCGCTGCGCCATGTCGGCATCTACGGCTACCGGGTCGGCTTTCTCAAGCAGTTTCCCGGCCTGGAGCCGGCCCCGACCGAGCAATGCGAGTCGCTCGAACAGCTGCGCGTGCTCTGGCATGGCGAACGCATCGCGGTCCATGTCTGCGAGCAGGCACCGGGCCCGGGCGTGGACACGCAGGCCGACCTCGAGCGGGTGCGCGAGATCTTCGCGACCCTGGCCTGAAGCCTGGCGGGGGACCCGAGGATGTTCCCGCAGTAAGCTGGACGACAAGTCCAGCATGCTATCCTTGGCTGTTTGCCCAGGAGGGGCAGGCGGCGAGGAACCGCGAGACAACCGTTTGACATATTAACGACAAGGAAACCCATGCGATTGATCCTGTTGGGCGCCCCCGGCGCAGGCAAAGGCACCCAGGCCAACTTCATCTGCCAGAAGTACGGCATTCCCCAGATCTCGACCGGCGACATGCTGCGCGCCGCGGTCAAGGCCGGCACCCCGCTGGGCCTGGAAGCCAAGAAGGTCATGGATGCCGGCGGCCTGGTCAGCGACGAGCTGATCATCAATCTGGTCAAGGACCGCATCGCCCAGCCCGACTGCGCCCAGGGTTTCCTGTTCGACGGCTTCCCGCGCACGATTCCGCAGGCCGACGCGATGAAGGCCGCCGGCGTCAAGCTCGACTATGTGCTCGAGATCGACGTGCCGTTCGACGCCATCATCGAACGCATGAGCGGTCGCCGCTCGCACCCGGCTTCGGGCCGCACCTACCATGTCAAGTTCAACCCGCCCAAAGCTGAAGGCGTCGATGACGTGACCGGCGAACCGCTGGTGCAGCGCGCCGACGACCAGGAAGAGACCGTCAAGAAGCGCCTCGAAGTCTACAGCGCCCAGACCCGCCCGCTGGTCGACTACTACGGCGACTGGGCCAAGTCCGAACCGGCTGCAGCCCCCAAGTACCGCGCCATCAGCGGCACCGGCAGCGTCGACGAGATCACCGCGCGCGCCTTCGAGGCCCTGGCAAGCTGATCCACGGCACAGGCCCCTGCGGCCTGTAGCATGTGAAAAAACCCCTGCAGCCTTGTGGCCCAGGGGTTTTTTGTTGCTGAACTGATCTTGTCAGCCGCGCCTGGCCAGCAAGGCCCGCGCCACGCGCGAATGGGTCGGCCGGCCCAGCGCCGCGCTGATGAAGGCGCCGGCGTCGACCAGCGCGTCGAGGTCGATGCCGGTCTCGATGCCCATACCGTGCAACAGGTAGACCAGGTCCTCGGTCGCGACGTTGCCGGTCGCACCCTTGGCATAGGGACAGCCGCCCAGTCCCGCCACCGATGACTGGAAGTTCCAGACCCCCAGCTGCAGCGCGGCCAGGGTGTTGCTGAGGGCCTGGCCATAGGTGTCGTGGAAATGGCCGCTGACCTGGTCGAGCTCGTAATGCCTTAGCGTGGCCTCGATCGCACGCTGCACCTTGAGCGGGGTGCCGACGCCGATGGTATCGGCGACATCGACCCGCTGCACGCCGATGGCCTTCATGAGACCGGCCAGCATTTCGACCCGCTCGGGCGCGATCTCGCCCTCGTAGGGGCAGCCGACCGTGCAGCTCATGGCGCCGCGCACCTGGATGCCGGCAGCCAGCGCGGCCTGCACGACCGGCGCGAAGCGATCCATGCTCTCGGCGATGCTGCAGTTGATGTTCTTCTGGCTGAAGGCCTCGCTGGCGGCGCCGAAGACGACGATCTCGTCGGGCCGGTCGGCCAGCGCGGCCTCGAAGCCCTTGAGGTTGGGCGTCAGCACCGAATAGCGCACGCCGGCGCGGCGCTCGATGCCGCTCATGACCTGGTGGTTGTCGGCCATCTGCGGCACCCATTTCGGGCTGACATAGCTCGTGACCTCGATCTCGCGCAGGCCGGCAGCCTGCAGGCGCTGCACCAGTTCGATCTTGACTGCAGCCGGCAGCGGCTGCTTCTCGTTTTGCAGGCCGTCGCGCGGCCCGACCTCGACCAGCCGGACGCTCAAGGGGTAGTGGATGCTCATGCGGGCTCCTGTGCGGTTTCAGGCCGGTGCCAGCTCGAGCTCGAGCTTGAGCAGTTCGGCGCCATCGCCGACCTGGTCGCCGACCGCGTACAGCAGCTCGGTCACCACGCCGGCGGCGGGCGCGGCAATCGTGTGCTCCATCTTCATGGCTTCCATCACCGCGAGCGGCTGGCCCTGGGCGACGCGCTCGCCGGCCGCGACCAGGAAGGCGACCACCTTGCCCGGCATCGGCGCGGTCAGGCGCCCGGCCTCGGCGCCGCTGTCGCCGGCGTGCGCCAGCAGGTCGATCTCGACCAGCTGGGCGGCGCCCTGCGGCGTGAAGAGCTCGACCCGTTCGCCATCCAGATAGACGGTGGCCAGGCTGCGCTGCGCGCCAAAGCGGATGTCGAGCGCCCAGTCGCCGCCCTGGCGCGGCGTGAATTGCAGCGGGCCCGAGACGGCTGCCGCGTCCTCGCCCACGCTCAGCTGCAATGCGGCATCGCGCTGATAGGACAGCGTGGCGGCCACGCGCTCGCCGAGATAGTCGAAGGCGAAGCGGCGCGCGAAGACGCCATGGCTGCGCCAGCCGTCGGTCCGGCTGAACGGGTCAGCCCCCTCGGCGGCGCGCTCGGCCAGCAAGGTCTGCGCGACGGCGGCGGCGACCGCCAGCGGCAGGCCGACCTCGTCCTGGCCGAACAGCACGGCGCGCTCGCGCTCGATCAGCGCGGTGTCGAGGTCGGCACCGGCAAAGGAGTCGCTGCGCAAGACGCGGCGCAGGAACTGGACGTTGGTGGCCAGGCCGACGATATGGGTCTGGGCCAGGGCGTCGTCGAGCCGGGCCAGCGCCTGCTCGCGCGTGTCGCCATGCACGATCAGCTTGGCCACCATCGAGTCGTAGAAGGGGCTGATTTCGTCGCCCTCGCGCACGCCGTCGTCGAAGCGCAGCGACGCGATGTTGAAGCTGTCGTGCGCGGGCTTGCGGTAGTGGTCGAGCCGGCCAGTGGCGGGCAGGAACTGGCGCTCGGGGTTTTCGGCGCAGATGCGGGCCTCGATCGCGTGCCCCTTGATCTGCAGCTGGTCCTGGCGCAGCGGCAGCGGCTCGCCGGCGGCGACGCGCAGCTGCCACTCGACCAGATCGAGCCCGGTGATGGCCTCGGTCACCGGGTGCTCGACCTGCAGCCGGGTGTTCATCTCCATGAAGAAGAAGTTCATGTCGCCGCCGGCGCGCTGCTCGACGATGAACTCGACCGTGCCGGCACCGACGTAATTCACCGCGCGCGCCGCCGCGACCGCCGCCAGGCCCATCTGCGCGCGCAGCTCAGGCGTCATGCCTGGCGCCGGTGCTTCCTCGAGCACCTTCTGGTGCCGGCGCTGCACCGAGCAGTCGCGCTCGAACAGGTAGACGATGTTGCCATGCGTATCGCCGAAGACCTGGATCTCGATGTGGCGCGGGCGCTGCACGTATTTCTCGATCAGCACCGCATCGTCGCCGAAGCTGTTGCGCGCCTCGCGCTGGCAGGACGCGAGCGCGGCGGCGAAGTCCTCGCTGCGATCGACTGCGCGCATGCCCTTGCCGCCGCCGCCCGCGCTGGCCTTGATCAAGACGGGGTAGCCGATGCGGTCGGCCTCGGCCTGCAGCAGCGCCGGGTCCTGGTTGGCGCCGTGGTAGCCGGGAACGAGCGGCACGCCGGCGCGCTCCATCAGCTGCTTGGACTCGGCCTTCAGGCCCATGTCCTTGATCGCCGAGGGTGGCGGGCCGATGAAGACCAGCCCGGCGTCGGCGCAGGCCTGGGCGAATTCCTCGTTCTCGCTCAGGAAGCCATAGCCGGGGTGGATCGCCTGCGCGCCGGTCGCCTGGGCGGCTGCCAGGATCGCTGGCCAGCGCAGATAGCTGTCCTTGGGCGAGCTGGCGCCGATGTGCACCGCCTCGTCGCAGGCCGCGACATGCTTGGCGCCGGCATCGGCGTCCGAATAGACCGCGACGGTCTTGATGCCGAGGCGGCGCGCGGTGGCGGCAACGCGGCAGGCGATTTCGCCACGGTTGGCGATCAGGATTTTCTTGAACATGTCGGGTCTCCTCAGGCCAGCCAGGCTGGCTGACGTTTTTGCAGGAAGGACTGCACGCCCTCCCTGCCCTCGGTGCTGGCGCGGATGTCGGCAATCGCCTCGACCGTCTGGGCGATCAGCGCCGCGTCGATCTCGCGCTGCGCGACATCCTGCAGCAGGCGCTTGCAGGCGCGCACCGCAGCCGGGCTCGCGTTGAGCAGCGCCTTGACGACCGCATCGACCCGGCTGTCGAGCTGGTCGGCTGTGACCACCTCGTGCACGAAGCCGATGCGCAGCGCCTCGGCGGCATCGAAGCGCTCGGCGCTCAGGCAGTAGCGCTGCGCGGCGCGCGGCCCCATGGCGCGCATCACATAGGGGCTGATGGTGGCGGGCACCAGCCCGAGTCTTGTTTCGCTCAGGCAGTAATGCGCGCTGTCAGCGCTCAGCGCGATGTCGCAGCAGGCCACCAGTCCCATGCCGCCGGCGTAGACATCGCCCTGTACGCGTGCCACGACCGGTTTCGGGCAGTGGTGGATCACGCGCAGCATCTCGGCCAGGCGCGCCGCGTCGGCCAGGTTCTGCTCGCGGTCGTAGTCGGCCATGCGGCGCATCCAGTTCAGGTCGGCGCCGGCACAGAAGGCCGGGCCCTCGGCCGCCAGCACGATGGCGCGCACGTCGTCGCGGGCGCCGAGCTCGCTGAAGGCCTGCGTCAGTTCGGCGATCACCGCGTCGTTGAAGGCGTTGCGCAGCTCGGGCCGGGTCAGCGTGACGGTGGCGCGTTGCGCCTCGACCTTGATGTTCAGGTTGCTCATCACGGCCTCACATGCGGAAGATGCCGAACTTGGTGTCGGGGATCGGCGCGTTCAGGCTGGCGGACAGGCCGAGCGCCAGCACGCGGCGCGTGTCGGCCGGGTCGATCACGCCGTCGTCCCACAGCCTGGCGCTGGCGTAATAGGGGTGGCCCTGCTGCTCGTACTGCTGGCGGATCGGCGCCTTGAAGGCTTCCTCCTCCTCGGCGCTCCACTGGTTGCCCTTGGCCTCGATGCCGTCGCGCCGCACGGTCGCCAGCACGCTGGCGGCCTGCTCGCCACCCATGACGCTGATGCGCGCGTTGGGCCACATCCACAGGAAGCGCGGCGAGTAGGCGCGACCGCACATGCCGTAGTTGCCGGCGCCAAAAGATCCGCCGATGATGATGGTGAACTTGGGTACCTGGGCGGTCGCCACCGCCGTCACCATCTTGGCGCCGTTGCGCGCGATGCCTTCGTTCTCGTACTTGCGCCCGACCATGAAGCCGGTGATGTTCTGCAGGAACACCAGCGGGATCTTGCGCTGGCAGCACAGCTCGATGAAATGCGCCCCCTTCAAGGCCGATTCCGAGAACAGGATGCCGTTGTTGGCGATGATGCCGACCGCCATGCCCTCGATATGCGCGAAGCCGCACACCAGCGTGGTGCCGAAGCGCGGCTTGAACTCGTGCAGCTCGGAGCCGTCGACCAGGCGCGCGATGATCTCGCGCACGTCGAAGGGCTTGCGGGTGTCGGTCGGGATCACGCCGTAGAGCTCGTCGGCCGGGAACAGCGGCGCGCGCGGCTCGCGCAGCGGAATTTCGGGACACTTGGCGCGGTTCAGGTGGCCCACCGCCTCGCGCGCCAGCTTGAGCGCGTGCAGGTCGTTCTGTGCCAGATGGTCGGCCACGCCTGAGAGTCGCGTGTGCACGTCGCCGCCACCGAGGTCCTCGGCGCTGACTTCCTCGCCGGTGGCGGCCTTGACCAGCGGCGGGCCGCCCAGGAAGATCGTGCCCTGGTTCTTGACGATGATGGTCTCGTCGCTCATCGCCGGCACATAGGCGCCGCCCGCGGTGCAGCTGCCCATGACGACCGCGATCTGCGCGATGCCCTGCGCGCTCATGTTGGCCTGGTTGTAGAAGATGCGGCCGAAATGGTCGCGGTCCGGAAACACCTCGTCCTGGTTCGGCAGGTTGGCGCCGCCCGAATCGACCAGGTAGATGCAGGGCAGCCGGTTCTGCTCGGCGATTTCCTGCGCGCGCAGGTGCTTCTTGACCGTCAGCGGGTAATAGGTGCCGCCCTTGACGGTGGCATCGTTGCAGACCACCATGCAGTCGATGCCGGCGACGCGGCCGATGCCGGCGATCAGGCCGGCGCCAGGCGCGTCGTTGCCGTACATGTTGAGCGCGGCCAGCGGCGCGAGCTCGAGGAAGGGCGTGCCGGGGTCGAGCAGCATCTGCACGCGCTCGCGCGGCAGCAGCTTGCCGCGCGCGAGATGCTTGGCGCGCGCGGCGTCGCCGCCGCCCTGCGCGATCTGTTCGATCCGCAGGCGCAGGTCGTCGACCAAGGCGCGCATCGCGGCGGCATTGGCCTGGAAGTCCGCGCTGCGCGGATTGAGTTGGGTGCCGAGTGTGCTCATCTGGGGGGCTTTCTGTGTCGGATCGTGAAGGGGACGGCTGGCGGTGGCGCTGCAGGCGGCATCAAGCCGTCCTGGCTTCCTGCAGGCCGAGCTGGGCCTTCATCGCCTCGCGGATCCTGAACTTCTGGATCTTGCCGGTCACCGTCATCGGGAAACCCTCGACGAAGCGGATATGGCGCGGAATCTTGTAGTGGGCGATGCGGCCGCGGCAGAACTCGCGCAGCTCGTCCTCGGACAGGCTCTGGCCCGGCTTGAGCACCACCCAGGCGCACAGCTCCTCGCCGAAGCGCTCGTCGGGCACGCCGACCACCTGCACGTCCTGCACCTGCGGCAGGCGGTAGAGGAACTCCTCGATCTCGCGCGGGTAGATGTTCTCGCCGCCGCGGATCACCATGTCCTTGATGCGGCCGACGATGTTGATGTAGCCCTGCTCGTCCATGGTCGCGAGGTCGCCGGTGTGCATCCAGCCTGCGGCGTCGATCGCCTCGCGCGTCTTGGCCTCGTCGCCCCAGTAGCCCTGCATGACCGAGTAGCCACGGGTGCAGAGCTCGCCGGCCTGGCCGCGCGCCAGCGTGGCGCCGGTGTCGGGATCGGCGATCCTGACCTCGAGGTGCGGCTGGACCTGGCCGACGGTCGAGACCCGCTTGTCCAGCGGCGTGTCGGTGCGGCTCTGGCAGCTGACCGGACTGGTCTCGGTCATGCCGTAGGCGATCGTGATCTGGTCCAGGTGCATGTCGCTGACGACCCGCTTCATGACCTCGATCGGACAGGGCGAACCGGCCATGATGCCGGTGCGCAGGCTCGAGAGGTCGAACTCGGCAAAGCGCGGATGGTCGAGCTCGGCGATGAACATGGTCGGCACGCCGTGCAGGCCGGTGCAGCGCTCGTCCTGCACCGTCTGCAGCACGGCGAGCGGATCGAAGGCGTCGTTCGGGTAGACGATGGTCGCGCCGTGCGTCAGGCAGGCCAGATTGCCCAGCACCATGCCGAAGCAGTGATAGAGCGGCACCGGGATGCAGAGCCGGTCGACCGGGGTCAGCCGCATCGCCTCGCCGATGAAGAAGCCGTTGTTCAGGATGTTGCGGTGCGTCAGCGTCGCGCCCTTCGGGAAGCCGGTGGTGCCGCTGGTGAACTGGATGTTGATCGCCTCATCGGGATTCAGCGTGGCGGCCAGGCGATCCAGGCGCGGGTCGTCGGAGCGCCCGCGCGCCATCAGCTCGGAAAAGCGCAGCAGGCCCGGCATTTCCTCGCCCTGGCCGGGCACGTCGATCCAGACCACGGTGCGCAGATGCGGCAGCTGGCCCGACTCGAGCGCGCCAGGCTGGCCATGGGCCCATTCCGGCGCCAGCTGCTGCAGCATGGCCAGGTAGTCGCTGCTCTTGAAGCGGCTCATGGTCACGAGCGCGCGGCAGCCGACCTTGTTGAGCGCGTATTCGACCTCGGCCGTGCGGTAGGCCGGGTTGATGTTGACCAGCACCAGGCCGACCTGGGCCGTGGCCAGCTGCAGCAACACCCATTCGGCGTTGTTGTGCGACCAGATGCCGACCCGGTCGCCAGGCTCCAGGCCCAGCCCGAGCAAGGCACTCGCAAGCTGGCGCGCGGCCTGCTGCAACTGCCGATAGTTGTAGCGCCTGCCCTGGTGCACGCTGACCAGTGCCTCGTGCTCGGGCTGGCGCGCCACCATGGCGTCGAAACAGGCGCCGATGGTCTGCTCGATCAGGGGCTGGTCGGTGGCGCCCTGTGCCAGGGCCAATGGTTGATCCACGCTAGGGTTGTCTTGCTGCATGCTGGTCTCCTGCTGTCGCTGATGGTTCTTATGCCGCCATGGTAGGGACGCGCAGCGGCTGGCGTGTGCCACAATGGTTGCAATTCATGCCATCAAGGTGCGCCCGTCAGATGCCCCTCATCAGCGCCTCCCCCAGCCCGCCGGACGGCGGCCAGCAGCCGCCAGTCAGCCCCCGACAGGCCGGGCAGGCCGTGACGCCGATGGCCTTCGTCCAGGCCATCGCCTGCGCCTATGCCATGCGCGGGCTGAATCCGGCCGGGGCCTGGGCGGCGGCACAAATCCCGCCAGACCGGATCGATGACCCGCAAGCGCGCATCAGCGCGCTGCAGATGGAGCGCCTGTCGGGCCATGCGATGCGCGAGCTCGACGACGAGGCGCTGGGCTGGTTCGGCCGCCGCCTGCCCTGGGGCAGCTACGGCATGCTGGCGCGCGCCTCGCTGGGCGCGCCGACGCTGCGGCGCGCGCTCAAGCGCTGGTGCCGCCACCACGGGCTGCTGACCGATGACATCACGCTCCAGGTGACCGAGGCCGACGGCGTGGCGGAAATCACGCTGGCCGACCCGCGTGCGCCGTTGCCGACGCGCGAGTTCTGCCATGTCTCGGTGTTGCGCAACATCCACGGCCTGGCCTGCTGGTACAGCGACTCGCGCATCCCGCTGCTGGGGGCGAGCTTCAGCGTCGCGGCGCCGCCGCATCGCGACAGCTACGCGGTGCTGTTCCCGGGGCCGGTGCAGTTCGCGGCCGCGCAGACCGCGATCCGCTTCGATGCGCGCTACCTCGACTTGCCGCTGCGGCGCGACGAGGCCGCCATGAACATGCTGCTCAAGAACGCGCTGCCGCTGATGGTGCAGTCCTACCGGCGCGACCGGCTGCTGCTCGAGCGGGTGCGCCAGTTGCTGCGCGGGCGGCCGCAGGACGCGCACAACGCCGAGGGACTGGCCGCGCTGCTGCATGTCTCGCCGCGCACGCTGCACCGCCAGCTGCACGAGCTCGGCAGCTCGCTGCAGGCGCTCAAGGACGCGGTGCGGCGCGAGCGCGCGATCGAGCTGCTGCTGCGCACGCAAAAGCCCAACAAGCAGCTGGCCGAGGCGACCGGCTTCACGAGCGAAAAGAGCTTCATCCGGGCCTTTCGCGGCTGGACCGGGCAGACGCCGGCGGAATACCGCCAGCAGCAGCGCGAGCTCGCGGCAGGCGATACTCGCCCGGCCGCGAACCGGTCCATTTCCTGAACGCACGGTGGAACGCGCTGGCCTCGGAGAAGCCGAGCGCCGCGGCAATGTCGGCCAGGCTGGCCTGGCGGTCGGCGAGCAGGCCGATCGCCAGGTCGCGCCGCAGGTCGTCGAGTATCTGGCGGTAGGAGCTGCCTTCGGCGTCGAGGCGCCGGCGCAGCGTGGCCTCCGACTGGTTCAGCTGGCGCGCGAGCGCGGGCAAGCCGGGCCAGTCGGCCACCGCCTGCTCGCGCAAGCGACGCCTGATGCGCGCCGACAGCGAGGCGCTGTTCTTGTACTTGACCAGGAAATTGGCCGGCGCCGAGCGCAGGAACTCCTTCATCGCGGGTTCGTCGCGGCAGTTGTGCAGCGCCAGGTAACCAGCATCGAAGCTGATGCCTGAACCGGCCTGGGCGAAGCTGAGCTCCGGCGCGAACAGCACCCGCCATTCCTGGCTGTAGGGCGGCTCGGCACAGCGGAATTGCGCGCTCAGCAGCGGAATGCGGCGTCCGACCAGCCAGCAGGCCAGTCCGTGCAGCAACAGCAGGTAGGTGCCGTAGGCGAAGGCGCGTCGGGGGGGAATCGGTTGCCCGGTCGCGGAATCGATGCGGTCGATGATGCGGATGCGAGCGATGCCGTCATCGATCTCGAGCTCGCCGTGGAAGTCGTCGAGCAGCAGGCGCAGAAAGCGCAATGCGCGACGCAGCGCTCGCTCGAGCGTGTCGGCATGGATCAGCGCGTGGCACAGCAAGGTGAAGCTGCCCGACTTCATGCGCCGGCTGTCGAGCCCGAAGAACTCGTCGTCGATCTGCTGCGCGATGCCATGCCAGAGCAGGCCATAGGCCGAGGACGGCACGCGTGCCTGCGCCAGCGCGAGCAGTTCGGGCGAGATGCCGGCGCGCTCCAGCAGCGGGCGCTCGTCGAGACCGCGCTCGCGCAGGCAGACCAGCGCCTCGTGCACGAAGGCGATCGCGATCGTGCCCTTCTCGGCCTCGACCGGCCGCTGGTGGGAATGATTGACCGATTCACTCATCGGGCTTGCACGCTTGCGGCATTGAACCCAGGGCGCAAGCCCCCTACAGTGACCGAAAGCGTCGCGCTGGCGCGCGCTGCCGCAAAAAAACGAAGGAGCATGCGATGGAAATCAAGGACAGGGTGTTCGTGGTGACGGGTGGCGGTTCCGGCCTCGGTGCCGCGACGGCAGCGCTGCTGGTCGCCCGGGGCGGCAAGGTCTTGCTGGCCGACGTCAACGCCGAGGCCGGGCGCCAGGTCGAGGCCGAACTCGGCGAACGGGCCCGCTTCGTGCCAACCGATGTCACGAGCGACGAGAGCGCGCGCGCCGCGTTCGAGGTCGCGCAATCGATGGGCCCGCTGCGCGGCCTGGTCAACTGCGCCGGCATCGCGCCGGCCGAGAAGGTGGTCGGCAAGCACGGCGCGCACCGGCTCGACAGCTTCGCGCGCACGATCAGCATCAACCTGGTCGGCAGCTTCAACATGATCCGCCTGGCCGCCGAGATCATGGCAGCCAGCGACGCGGAGGACAACGGCGAGCGCGGCGTGATCGTCAACACCGCCTCGGTCGCGGCCTACGACGGCCAGATCGGCCAGGCCGCCTACGCGGCGTCCAAGGGCGGCATCGTCTCGATGACCTTGCCGATCGCGCGCGAACTCGCGCGCAGCGGCATCCGCGTCATGACGATAGCGCCCGGCATCATGGAGACGCCGATGCTGCTGGGCATGCCGGCCGAGGTGCAGCAGGCGCTCGGGGCCATGGTGCCCTTCCCCTCGCGCCTGGGCAAGCCGGCCGAATACGCGGCCCTGGTCGAACATATCCTGGGCAATTCCTACATCAACGGCGAGGTGTTCCGCCTCGACGGCGCCATCCGCATGGCGGCCAAGTAACAGCAAAGGGAAAACACCATGTCTCACGACCCGATTGTCATCGTTTCTGCCGCCCGCACGCCGATCGGTGGCCTGCTGGGCGACCTCTCCGGCCTGGCCGGCTGGGAACTCGGCGCCGTCGCGATCAGCGCCGCCATCGAGCGCGCCGGCCTGCCCGGCAGCGCCGTCGACGAGGTGCTGATGGGCTGCTGCCTGATGGCGGGCCAGGGCCAGGCGCCCGCGCGCCAGGCCGCGCTCGCCGCCGGCCTGCCAATCTCGGCCGGCGCGGTGACGCTGAGCAAGATGTGCGGCTCGGGCATGCGCGCCGCTATGTTCGGACACGACATGCTCAGCTGCGGCAGCGCCGAGGTGGTCGTCGCCGGCGGCATGGAGAGCATGAGCAATGCGCCGCACCTGATGTTCGCGCGCAAGGGGGTCAAGTACGGCGCCACCCAGATGTTCGACCACATGGCGATGGATGGCCTGGAGGATGCCTACCAGCGCGGCAAGGCGATGGGCGTCTTCGCCGAGGCCTGCGTCGAGAAGTTCGGCTTCACGCGCGAGCAGCAGGACGACTACGCGATCGCCTCGACCCTGCGCGCCAAGGCCGCCAACGAGGACGGCAGCTTCTACTGGGAGATCGCACCCGTCACGCTCAAGGGCCCCAAAGGCGAGACCGTGATCCGCCATGACGAGCAGCCCTTCAAGGCCAGGCTCGACAAGCTGCGCGGACTCAAGCCCGCCTTCAAGCAGGATGGCACGATCACGGCGGCCAACGCCAGCAGCATCTCGGACGGCGCCGCCGCGCTGGTGCTGATGCGCGAATCGAACGCCAGCCGGCTGGGCGTGACGCCGATCGCGCGCATCGCAGCTCACGCGGTGCACGCGCAGGAACCGGCCTGGTTCAGCACCGCGCCGGCCGGCGCGATCCGCAAGGCGCTGACGCACGCGGGCTGGCAGGCCTCCGACGTCGATCTGTGGGAAGTCAACGAGGCCTTCGCCGCCGTCACCATGGCCGCGATGAGCGAGTTCAGCCTGCCGCACGAGATCGTCAACGTGCACGGCGGCGCCTGCGCGCTCGGACACCCGATCGGCGCCTCGGGCGCACGTATCATCGTCACGCTGCTGGGCGCACTGAAGCAACGCGGCCTGCGCCGCGGCATGGCGTCGCTGTGCATCGGCGGCGGCGAGGCGACCGCGCTCGCCGTCGAGCTGTACTGAAAGGGAATACGGAATGATTCTGAACCCCGAACAGGAACAGATTCGCGACGCCATGCGCGCCTTCGCGCAGGAGTGCCTCGCGCCCCACGCCGCCGAATGGGACCGCAACAAGACCTTTCCGGCCGTGGCGCTCAGGGCGCTCGGCGAACTCGGCGCGATGGGCGTCTGCGTGCCCGAGCAATGGGGCGGCGCCGGCCTGGACTACATGAGCCTGGTGCTGATGCTGGAGGAAATCGCCGCCGGCGACGGCGCGACCTCGACCATCGTCTCGGTGCAGAATTCGCTGGCCTGCGGCATCCCGGCGCGCTACGGCAGCGACGCGCAGAAGGAGCAATGGCTCAAACCGCTGGCGCGCGGCGAGCAGATCGGCTGCTTCTGCCTGACCGAGCCGCACACCGGCTCGGACGCCGCCGCGATCCGCACCCGCGCCACGCGCGACGGCGACTCCTATGTGATCAACGGCGTCAAGCAGTACATCACGAGCGGCGCCAACGCCGCGGTCGCGATCGTCTTCGCCGTCACCGATCCGGCTGCCGGCAAGAAGGGGATCTCGTGCTTCCTGGTGCCGACCGCGACGCCGGGCTACCGCGTCGCACGGATCGAGAACAAGATGGGCCAGCATGCCTCCGATACCGCGCAGATCCTGTTCGAGGACTGTCGCGTGCCGGCCTCCGCGCTGCTCGGAAAAGAAGGCGAAGGCTACCGAATCGCGCTGTCCAACCTGGAGGCCGGCCGCATCGGCATCGCGGCGCAGTCGGTCGGCATGGCACGCGCGGCCTTTGACGCAGCGGTCGGCTACGCCAGGCAGCGCGTCACCTTCGGCCAGCCCATCATCGAGCACCAGGCGGTCAACTTCAGGCTGGCCGACATGGCGACGCAGCTCGACGCCGCGCGGCTGCTGGTCTGGCGCGCCGCCCAGCTCAAGGACGCCGGCCGGCCCTGCCTGACCGAGGCGTCGATGGCCAAGCTGTTCGCCTCCGAGATGGCAGAGAAGGTCTGCTCGGCCGCGATCCAGATCCACGGCGGCTGCGGCTACACCGACGAAACCCCGGTCGAGCGCATCTACCGCGACGTGCGCATCACGCAGATCTACGAGGGCGCCAACGACATCCAGCGCCTGGTCATCGGTCGCAGCATCGCGGCGACATGAAGCAGGCCATGTCACAGGAGAAAGCCATGGGACCCTTGCAGGGCATCAAGATCATCGAGTTCGCCGCGCTCGGGCCGGCGCCGATGGGCAGCATGCTGCTGGCCGACCTCGGCGCCGAGGTGCTGCGCATCGAGCGCCAGGCGGGCGCGGGCTCGCGCCCGAGCGCCGGGCTGTTCGATCCGGCGCTCGACATCCTGAACCGCAACCGGCGCGTGGTCGCGCTCGACCTCAAGCATCCGGCGGCGATCGAGACCGTGCTGCGCCTGGTCGAGGGCGCCGACGCGCTGATCGAGGGCTTTCGGCCCGGCGTCATGGAGCGCCTGGGCCTGGGACCCGAGCCCTGCCTGCAGCGCAACCCGCGCCTGGTCTACGGCCGCATGACGGGCTGGGGCCAGACCGGCACGCTGGCGCACGCTGCCGGCCACGACATCAACTACCTGTCGCTGTCGGGTGCGCTGCACGCGATCGGCGAGCCCGGCCGCAAGCCGGTGGTGCCGCTGAATCTGGTCGCTGACGGCGGCGGCGGCGCGATGCTGCTCGCGCTCGGCGTGCTCGCCGGCCTGCTGGAGGCGCGTGGCTCGGGCCAGGGCCAGGTGGTCGACGCCGCGATGACCGACGGCGCGGCGCTGCTGATGTCGATGATGTACACGCTCAAGGCGATGGGGCAGTGGCAGCCCGAGCGCGGCAGCAATCTGCTCGACGGCGGCGCGCATTTCTACGACAGCTATCAGTGCCTCGATGGCAAATGGCTGTCGGTCGGCGCGATCGAGCCGCAGTTCTACGCCCTGCTGCTCGAGAAGACCGGCATCACCGACCCGGACTTCGATGCGCAATGGGACCGCAGCCGCTGGCCCAGGCTGCGGGAAAAGCTGGCCCAGGTGATCGCCCAGCGCACGCGCGACGCATGGTGCGCGATCTTCGACGGCACGGACGCCTGCGTCGCACCGGTGCTCGACATGGACGAAGCGCCGCTGCATCCGCACAACCGCTCGCGCCACACCTTCACCGAGGTCGCCGGCGTGGTGCAGCCGGCCGCTGCGCCACGCTTCAGCCGCACGCCGCCCGCGCAGCCGACGCCGCCCCGGACCGCGAGCGATCCGCAGGCTCTGCTCGACTGGGGCTTCGGCGCGGGGGAACTCGCCGCGCTGCGCGACCAGGGCCTGCTGTGACAGCCCAGGCTCAGCTCGACAGGATCAGCAGGCTCGAAGTCGCCGTGGCGTAGACCTTGCCGCGGGCATCGACCAGCTTCGCCTCGGTGAAGGCGACGCGCCGGCCCGAGGTAATCACCTGGCCCTCGGCCCGGACCGCTCCGGTCTCGCGCGTGATGGCGCGGTGATACGAGATCTTGAGCTCGATCGTCGTGAAGCTCTGGCCCGAGGCGAGCTTGGACAGCACCGCATAGCCGCAGGCGAAGTCCAGCATGGTCGCGACGAAGCCGCCATGCACCGTACCCATCGGGTTGTAGACATTGACATCGGGGCAGGCCTCGAGCACGACCCGCCCGTCCTCGGCCGAGGCCAGCCTGATGTCGAGCGTCTTGCCGATGCCGGGCCGGTGGTCGGCCTCGACCATCGCGTTGAGCAGCTCGATTCCCGACAGATGCTGGCCGATTTCGTGCAGCAGGTTCATGCTGGCTCGCGTGGGCTCAGGCGGTTTCGGCGAACAGCTCGCGGCCGATCAGCATGCGGCGGATCTCGCTGGTTCCGGCGCCGATCTCGTACAGCTTGGCATCGCGCCAGAGCCGACCGAGCGGGTATTCATTGATGTAGCCGTTGCCGCCGAAGAGCTGGATGCCGTCGCCCGCCATCCTGGTCGCCTGCTCGGCGCACCAGAGGATCACGCTCGCGCAGTCCTTGCGCACATGGCGCGCGTGGCCGTCGCCGAGGGCGTCGAGGTTCTTGCCGATCTGGTAGCAGAAGGCACGACCGGCCTGCAGCACGGTGTACATGTCGGCCACCTTGGCCTGCACCAGCTGGAACTCGCCAATGCTCTGGCCGAACTGCTTGCGGTCGTGGATATAGGGCACGACGTTGTCCATAACGGACTGCATGATGCCGATCGGGCCGGCCGCGAGCACGGCGCGCTCATAGTCGAGCCCGCTCATCAGCACCTTGACGCCCTGGTTCAGGCCACCCAGGATCTGCGCGGCCGGCACCTCGACGTTGTCGAACACCAGCTCGCCGGTGTGGCTGCCGCGCATGCCGAGCTTGTCGAGCTTCTGTGCCACGGAAAAGCCCTTCATGCCCTTCTCGATGATGAAGGCCGTGATGCCCTTGGCGCCGAGCTCGGGCTCGGTCTTGGCGTAGACCACCAGCGTGTCGGCATCGGGGCCGTTGGTGATCCACATCTTGTTGCCGTTGAGCAGGTAGTAGCCGCCCTTGTCCTGCGCGCGCAGCTTCATGCTGACGACATCCGAGCCCGCGCCGGGTTCGCTCATCGCGAGCGCGCCGACATGCTCGCCGCTGATCAGCTTGGGCAGGTACTGGCGCTTCTGTGCCTCGCTGCCGTTGCGCTTGATCTGGTTCACGCAGAGGTTGGAATGCGCGCCGTAGCTCAGGCCGACGCTGGCCGAGGCGCGGCTGATTTCTTCCAGCGCGATCATGTGCGCGAGGTAGCCCATGCCGGCGCCGCCATATTCCTCGCTCACCGTGATGCCGAGCAGGCCCAGCTCGCCCATCTTGCGCCAGAGGTCCATCGGGAACTGATCACTGCGGTCGATCTCGGCCGCGCGCGGCGCGATCTCGGCCTGCGCAAAATCGCGCACCGCGTCGCGCAGCGCGTCAATGTCAGCGCCGAGCATGAAGTCGAGTCCTGGAATCTGCAGCATCTTTGTCTCCTGGTCTTGTTGTGGTTGGCAATCGGTTGGCAATTGCCTGAAATGTTACGCAAGCCCGGCCCCGACCATGCGCCAGATTGGTTGCAATTCGCGCCAAGCGCCGCCGACATGCCGGCGGTCAACGGTCCGACCGCCTAGGGCAGCGGATGGCATGAATTGTTACCTGGATGGCAGATATTTTCAGGCGGCGCTGCCTACCATGCCCAGACCCGCAGCAGCAGACGCTGCAACCGGCTGCATGCGCGGGCATAAAAAAAGCCGATGCGCCCGCTGTCCGCTGGACAGCAGGCCACGGACACCAACATGACAGGAGACAAAGACATGAAACCATTCCACCACCAGCCCTTGCGCCGCCGCCTCATCGGAGGCGCAGCGGCCGCCCTGTGCACCTTCGGTGCGCTCGGTCCCCTGCAGGCCCAGACCACCGCCTGGCCCAGCGCCAAGCCGATCCGGCTGGTGGTCGGCTTCGCGGCGGGCGGCACGACCGACGTGATGGCGCGCATCGTCGCCAAGTCGCTCAGCGAATCGCTGGGCCAGAGCGTGGTGGTCGACAACAAGCCCGGCGCCAGCAGCAACCTGGCCGCCAGCGAAGTCATCCGCGCCCAGCCCGACGGCTACACCTTCCTGGTCGCGCCGACCTCGGTCGAAACCGCCAACCCCTTCCTGTTCAAGCAGAACATCAGTCCGGCCCGGGACCTGACCCCGATCGCCGGCATCGGCCGCAGCCAGATGTACCTGGTCGTCAAGCCGCAGTCGCCGTTCAAGGACGCACGCGAACTGGTCGACTTCGCGCGCAAGAACCCGGGCAAGCTGTCCTACGCCTCGTCGGGCGCGGGCACGCCGCCGCATCTGGCGGCCGAACTGTTCAAGCAGGCCGCTGGCATCTTCGCGGTGCACATTCCCTACCGTGGCGCCGCGCCCGCCTTGCAGGATGTGCTGGGCGGCCAGGCCGACTATGTGATGGACCCCGGCATCGCCTTCCCGCATGTCAAGGCGGGCAAGGCGCGCATGCTGGCAGTCGCCGGCTCCAGGCGTTCGCCGTTTTTCCCCGAGGTACCGACCTTGAGCGAACTCGGCTTCAAGGCCGAACTCGACCTCTGGTTCGGCATCTGGTCGCCCAACGGCACCCCGGCCGAGATCAACGCCCGCATGGCGCGCGAGATCGCCAAGGCGCTGACGCAGGCGCAGAGCAAGGAGCGCTACGACGCGCTGGGCGCGGAACCGGTCGGACTCGACACCGCCGAGTTCAAGGCCCTGCTCGCCAACGAGGCCAGGCAGCTGTCGAGCCTGATCCGCGACAAGAACATCAGCGCCGAGTAAAACCCAATCCGGCCCGACCCGGACCCTGTCCGTGTCGCCGGCTGGCTGACCGGGTCCGCGCAGCGGCCCGGGCCTCAGGCCCCGGCGCTGGCTGCCAGCTCCCGCGCCGACGAGAACAGCGGCTCGATCCGGCCCAGGCAGACGCCCTTGTGCGCGCCACCCTGCGAGTCTCCCGCTGAGCCGCCGGGCTGGCACAGCTGGCCGATCGCTTGCTGTATCGTCTGGTTGAACGGCGTCGCGACCCCGTGCAGGCGCCCGAGCAGCACGATTTCTCCATTCAGGAAATCGACCTCGTGCGAGGCGCCGCGCGCGATGCTCTGCCAGGTCGACTGCTGGCCCGGCTCGATGCCGCAACCGGGCGCAATGCCCCAGTGCGACACCCGCTGGCGGCGCTCCTGCGCCCGCGCCGGCGCGATGCCCATGGCGCCGAACACCGCAATCGCCTCCTGCGCCAGTTCTGCGGCATAGGCCTGCAGCAACCCGGCCGGGCCCTCGAACAGGTCGAGGGCGTTGTTCCTGACGCTGTTGATCAGCTTGGCCGCCTTCCAGCGCAGGATGTCGGGCTGGGCCTCGGCCAGATAGCCGGCCCGGCACAGGTCGGCCGCGATCTCGGCCGCCAGCTGGTCCTCGCCCTGCGGATAGCGACCGACCACCATCAGCCCCGGCTCGGGGTCACCCCCGACCACGATCTGGCCGAGCTCGGTATAGCGCGCCGGCGTGTTGACGCTGGCGCCATAGACCTGGCGGAACCAGCGCAGGGCGATGCGCTCGGCGGCCATGCCGTTCTGCGGCGTCAGCACCGGCAGCCCGGAGGCGGTGCGTGCCGGACCGTCGCCCGGCACCGGCAACCAGGCCCAGTCGGCACAGGCCAGCTCCAGGTCCTGGGTCTTGGTCGTGAAGATCAGCAGATCGTCCTGCGTCAGCACCAGCTCGCTGCGGTCGACACAAGCCTGCAGCCTGATGCTGCGGGTCCCTTCGGGCCGGACATAGCGGATGCCGTGGGCCTGGATATGCCGGATCTGCTCGCCGCGGCCGAACAGCCGATAGGGAATGCCGTTGAGCTCGAACTGCGCGGCCAGGCTGGCGCCGATCGCGCCAGCGCCAATGATGAGGTATCGCTTCATGGGAAGTGACTGTACCGGACAGGGACAGGGCGGCAGTTCAGGCCATGAGCAGGTCCAGCAGCAGCGCCAGCCGCGCCTGCGCCGGCGGCAGGGCCACGGCGGGTATCGAATCCGAACTCGAGCCTGTCAGCAAGACCCGGCCCGAGGCACAGCGCGTCGTGCGCCAGACCCGCAAGCCGGCCGCCTGCGCCTCGCGCAACGCAGCCAGCAAATCCGCATGCAAGGTGCCGTTGCCGGTGCCGGCCACGACCAGCCCTTGCAGGCGGTCGGCCCGCTCACGACCCTGAGCAGCATCCTGCGCCAGCAGCGCACGCACCAGCCAGCCATCAGCACCGCCATGGCTGAACAGGCATTCGACGCGCGGCCAGGGCTGCGGACCCAGCAGGCGATCGAGCCAGACCCGGCGCAGGCGGCGATCTGCCTCATCGGCCACGGGCCAGGGCTGGAACAGGGTACAGGCGCCCTGCTCCACCAGTCCCAGCGGCCCGGCATCGCCCGAATCGAAGGCATCGAGCCGGTAATGATGGACCTTGCGCAGCGCCAGCCCGGAGTGGATACGCCCGGCACAGAGCGCGACCACGCCGCGCGCGCCCGGCTCGGCAGCCACGACCAGCGCATCGGCCAGGTTCTGCGGCCCGTCGGGCACCAGCGCCGTGGCAGGCCGCATGGCGCAGGTCAGCACCACCGGCTTGGCCGGCGCCAGCACGCGCTGCAGCAGGTAGGCGGTTTCTTCCAGCGTGTCGGTGCCATGGGTGATCACGAGGCCACCGACCTCGGGGCGATCGAGCAAGTCACGCACGCGCGCCAGCAGCAGGCGCCAGAGCTCGGGCCCGATGTCCTTGCTGTCGATCTGCGCCAGCTGCTCGGCCTGCACGCACCAGCCGGCTGGCACCGGGATGCCGGCGAGCAGGTCAGCCACTGCGACCTCGCCGGCGCGGTAGCCGACATGGTCGCCGCGCTGGGCGGCCCGGCCGGCGATCGTGCCGCCTGTGCCCAGCACCACCAGCCGGTCGGGCCGGGGCTGATCGTCTCGCTGCTCGAGGTTCGAAGTCACGACAGGTTTCCTATGACGCACAAGGACTGAACGAAATGGGCGAATGCCCTGCCCTGCGGCTCACCGGCGCAGGATCAGGAACGCAAGCGCTGCAGCGACAGGTCCCAGACCTGCAACAGCCAGGCCTGGAGCTGGAGCGGCGGCTGCAGGTTGATCACGCCGGCCCAATACAGCGACAGCGCGCCTGCCAGCCAGCTGAACCACACCATCGGCCACACCATCTGGTCGCCGCGCCACCAGTTGAGCGTCACGCGCTGGCGAAACGGATGCAGGAAGCGGATACCGGAAGGATTGGGCAGATCCATCACCAGATGGACCAGCGCTCCGACCACAAAACCCAGCAAGGCCGAGGCCCACGGCTGCTGCTGCAGCGACAGCAAGGCCCAACTGTACAGCGCGCCCCAGAGCAAGAGCCAGTGGGTCCAGGTGCGGTGCGGGATGAGGCTGTGGCGAATGCCCTTCTTGAACCAGGCGATCTCGAGCCAGTCAGGGGCCGTGGCGCCTGGAATGGCCAGCGCAGCCGCCAGCCAAGGCAGGCCGTGATAGGCATGCACAATCGAATAAGCAATGGCGGCGGCACCCAGGCTGGTGGCGCGATGCCCGGTAAGAGTCATGATTCTGCAAAATAACTAGGGTAGGCAAGCGCAGTCCTGCCCTGCTTCAAGGTCGCGAGTATGACACTCCTAGGACACGAGCCATGGCAACCGGCGCCAACAGCCCTGCTTGACCGAGGTCAAACAAGCGCCTCGGCACCTGCACCAGGCCAGCCGTTCTTTGGCATGATGGAAATCCAACCACCAGCAGGAGATTGCATGAAGCGGCTCGAAGGAAAAGTCTGTTTGATCACCGGTGCCGGCCAAGGCATAGGCGAGGCCACCGCGCTCAAGTTCGCGCGCGAAGGCGCGGTCGTGATCGCCTGCGACCTCAAGCAGGAGCAAGTCGAGGCGGTGGCGCAAGCCTGCCGGGCCGGCGGAGCACAGGCCGAGGGCCAGGTGATGGACGTGACCAACCGGGCCCAGGTCGATGCGGTCGTGGCCCAGGTGATGGCGGCGCATGGCCGCATCGACGTGCTGGTCAACAACGCCGGCATCACCCAGGACGCGCGGCTGCAGAAGATGACGCTCGAGCAATTCGACCGCGTGATCGACGTCAACCTGCGCGGCGTCTTCCATTGCGCCCAGGCCGTGGCCGGCCACATGACGCAGCAGGGCAGCGGCGTGATCCTCAACGCGTCGAGCGTCGTCGGTCTCTACGGCAACTTCGGCCAGACCAACTACGCCGCGACCAAGTTCGGCGTGATCGGTTTCACCAAGACCTGGGCGCGCGAACTCAGCCCCAAGGGCGTGCGGGTCAACGCGGTCGCACCCGGCTTCATCAAGACGCCGATGATCGCCACGGTACCGGACAAGGTGCTCGACGATCTGGCGCAGAAAGTGCCGCTCAAGCGCCTGGGCCAGGCCGAGGAGATCGCCAACGCCTACGCATTCCTGGCGAGCGACGAGGCCAGCTACATCACCGGCGCGGTGATCGAGGTCGATGGCGGCCTGACGCTCTGATCCTGGGCGAAAATCGGGGGCAATGAAACCTGCCCTCCCCACTGCCCTGCCTGCTGACGACGCAGCGCCGCAACCGCGCTCGCGCGCCGACCTGTTCTGGACCTTCACCTGGCTGGCGCTGCAGGGCTTCGGCGGCGTGCTGGCCGTGGTGCAGCGCGAACTGGTCGAGAAGAAGCGCTGGCTCACGCGCGAGCAGTTCCTCGAGGAATGGGCGGTCGCGCAGATCATGCCCGGCCCCAATGTGCTCAACCTGGCCATGGTGCTGGGCGGGCGCCATTTCGGTCTGTCAGGCGCGCTCGCGGCCGCCAGCGGCCTGCTGGCATTGCCACTGCTGCTGGTGCTGGCACTGGCGGTGCTCTACGGCAGCGTCGCCGACACGCCAGTCGCCCAGGGCGCGCTGCGCGGCATGGGGGCGGTATCGGCTGGCCTGATCGCTGCCACCGGACTCAAGCTGGCGCCTGCGCTGCGCAGCAGTCCGATGGGCCTGGCCGCCGCCGCGCTGGTCGCCACGCTGAGCTTCATCGCGATCGCCTGGCTGCGGCTGCCGCTGGCCTGGGTGCTGCTGAGCGTCGGCGGGCTGTCCTGCGGCTGGGCTGCCTATCGCCTGCGCGACATCGCACCGCGCCAGGAGCCCAAATGAACACCACGATGACCCCCTCGGACTGGCTGCAGCTGGCCGGCCATTTCGCCAGCCTGTCGCTGCTCGGCGTCGGCGGCGCGATCACGACCACCCCCGAGATGCAGCGCTTCCTGGTGCTGCAGCAGCACTGGCTGAGCCAGGAGCAGTTCAGCAGCTCGATCGCCCTGGCACAAGCCGCGCCCGGACCCAACATCCTGTTCATCGCGCTGATGGGCTGGAACGTCGGCCTCAACGCCGCTGGCGGCATGGGCGCGGGCGCGACAGCCTGGTGGCTGGCCCTGCTGGGCATGACGCTGGCCATGCTGGGCAGCCTGCTGCCCTCCTGCACGCTGAACTACCTGGCCACGCGCTGGGCGCAGCGCAACCAGCACCTGCTGGCCGTGCGCGCCTTCAAGACCGGCATGGCGCCGGTCGTGATCGGGCTGCTGATCTCGATCGGCTGGCTGCTGAGCGCCTCGCACGACCGGCCCGGTGACTGGCGGCTCTGGCTGCTGACAGCCATCGCCACGCTGCTGGTCTGGCGGACCCGGCTCCACCTGCTGCTGCTGATGGGCGCCGGTGCGCTGCTGGGCGCCTTCGGACTGGTCTGACTCCGCGCGCGGCCAGGCCCAGCCGCGCTTGCAGCCGCGTCAGTCGCGTCAGTGCGGGTTGTCGAAGAACACCGCGTTGGTGTAGTCGCTGATCTCGAAATAGACCTTCTTCTCGCCCGGATCGACCTGGAAGTTCAGGTTCTCGTCGAGCACACCGTAGCCGTAGCGGTAGGCACGCGGGGTCTTGTCGTCGGTGCCGAGCGCCGTGCTCATCTTGTCGACCTTGAGGAAGCGACGCACCAGCTTCTCGCCGGCGTAGACCTCGAGCACGCCGTCGGTACCGGTCCAGTTCTGGATGCCGCGGCCGAGCTTGTTCTGCTGCTCCTGGGTGCAGCCGGCCAGCAGCGCGAGCGCGACCGCCGCCAGGGTGAGGGTGAATCGCTTCATGGGGTTTTCTTCCTTCAGCCGCGCTGACGCAGCGATTCGTAGAGGCAGACCGCGCTGGCGACCGAGACGTTCAGGCTCTCGACCGCGCCCTTCATCGGGATGCTGACGAGCTCGTCGCAGGTCTTGCGCGTGAGCTGGCGCATGCCCTGGCCCTCGGCGCCGAGCACCAGCGCGACCGGGCCCTTGAGGTCGACCTGATAGACGGTCTTGTCGGCATCGTCGCTGGTGCCGATGATCCAGATATTGCGCTCCTTGAGTTCGTTCAAGGTGCGCGCCAGGTTGGTGACCATGAAATAAGGCATGGTCTCGGCCGCGCCGCTGGCGACCTTGGCCACCGTCGCGTTGATGCCGGCCGCATGGTCCTTGGGCGCGATCACCGCGTGCGCCCCGGCGCCGTCGGCCACCCGCAGGCAGGCGCCGAGGTTGTGCGGATCGGTCACGCCGTCGAGCACCAGCAGCAGCGGCGCGATGCCGTCGGCCTCGAGCTGCTCGAGCAACTCGTCGAGCGATCTGACCTGCTCGACCTCGTTGACGCGCGCCGCGACACCCTGGTGGCCGTGGCTGCCGCAGAGCTTGGCGATGCGCAGGCTGTCGGCCTCGATCAGGCGGGCGCCCGCCTCCTTGGCACGGTCGATGAACTGCCGCATGCGTGCATCGCGGCGGCTGGTCTCGTAATAGATCTCGATGATGGACTGCGGCGCGGTCTTCAGGCGCACGCCGACGGCATGGAAGCCGAACAATACTTTGGGAGAGGACATAGCCCCGATTATCAGGCCTGCGCCGCCGCCGCTGTGTTTTGCCTGGCGGCTTCAGCCGACCGCAGCCAGCATTTCATGGGCGCGGCCGGCCTCGATCGTGATCCGGCGCTCGCAGCGGCGCGCGATCTCGCGGTCATGCGTGACCAGCACCAGCGTCGTGCCCTGCTCGCGGTTGAGCTCGAACATCAGCTCCATGACCTTGTCGCCGGTGGCCGAGTCCAGGCTGCCGGTCGGCTCGTCGGCCAGCAGCACCGCGGGCTCGACCACGAAGGCGCGCGCCAGCGCGACGCGCTGCTGCTCGCCGCCCGACAGCAGCCGGGGATAGTGCCCGAGCCGCTCGCCCAGGCCGACGCGCTGCAGCATGCGGGTCGCGGCGGCGCGCGCATCGCGCCGGCCCGCGAGCTCGAGCGGCAGCATCACGTTCTCGAGCGCGCTCAGGTTGGTCAGCAGCTGGAAGTTCTGGAACACGAAGCCGAGCTGGCGCGCGCGCCACTCGGCGCGGTCGTCCTCGGCCAGCGCGAACAGGTCCTGGCCGGCCAGCAGCACGCGTCCGCGGCTCGGCGTATCGAGCCCGGCCAGGATAGCCAGCAGCGTGCTCTTGCCCGAGCCCGAGGCGCCGACAATGGCCACCGTCTCGCCGCGCTGCAGCTCGAACTCGACATCGCGCAAAATGTCCAAAGTGCCGCCGGAATCGGTCACGGACTTGGACAGGCGCTGCACGGCAATGATCGCATCGGACATGGACAAAATTCCTCAATTGACTCGTCGCTACTTTAACTCGGGCCTGGGTCGCGCGCTGCTGGCAGGGGCATGCGCGCCCGGCCTGCTCGGGCCTGCGCTGACCCAGGCGGCCGAGCCGCGCCGGCTGCTGGTCATCGGAGACTCGCTGAGCGCCGAGTACGGCCTGCAGCGCGGCACCGGCTGGGCCGCGCTGCTGCAGCAACGCCTCGACGCGCGGCTGCCGGGCTGGCAGGTCGTCAACGCCAGCATCAGCGGCGACACGACCTCGGGCGGCCAGTCGCGCCTGGCGGCGCTATTACAGCAGCACCGCCCGGCCGTGGTCGTGATCGAGCTCGGCGGCAACGACGCGCTGCGCGGCCTGCCGCTCGAGATGACGCGCGACAACCTGCGCGCCATGGTGCGCGCCGCCAGGCAAGCCGGCGCGCGCGTGCTGCTGCTGGGCATGCAGGTGCCGCCGAACTACGGCGCGCGCCACGCCGAACAGTTCCGCCAGCTCTATGCCGAGGTGGCCAAGGCCGAGCAAGCCGCGCTGCTGCCGTTCTTCCTGGCGGGCGTGGCCGACGGCGCCAACCCGACCGCGCTGTTCCAGGCCGACCGCATCCACCCGAACGAGGCGGCACAGCCCCGGATGCTCGAGAACGTCTGGGGCGAGTTGAGGCGGCTGCTGAAACCCTGAGCCTCGGCGATTGACCCAGCTTCGAGATCGAGAGCCGGGACATTGCGCCGGGTCAGCGGCTCAGGGCGATCACGTCCTTTCAGTGACGGTGCAAGTGGTGCGCGTCCGGCACATGGGGGTGGCTGTGCCGCATCGGTACATGTTCGTGCCGGTGGCTGTGTGCACCCGTGGGCACCACTGCGTGGGAGTGGTCGTGGTGCACGTCGTCGTGGGTATGGGCGTGTTCGTGTTCCAGCGCCATGTGATCGTGTTCATGCTCGTGCGTTTCGGACAGGTGCAGCACAATGCCCCACACCATCAAGGCACCTCCAGCCAGCATGAAGACGCTGGCCGATCGGTCCCCCAGCGCAAACGCCCCCAACACGCCGATGAACGGAGCAAACGCAAACACCGAACCGGTGCGCCCGGCACCGAAAGCCCGCTGCGCCAGCAGGTAGAAGCGCAGGCTCAGGCCATAGCCCGAAGCGCCGATGCACAACAAGGCCAAGGCGGCACCCCAAGCCGGCCACGGCTCACCCATCAGCCAGGCCAAGGCCAACGTGGCAATACAGCCCAGCAGTGCCTTGACCCACACCACCTGGCCCGGATCACGCTCGGCCACCCCGCGTGACAAGGTGTTGTCCACCCCCCAGGCAGCCGTTGCCACCATGACAGCCAGCAAGCCGAGCAGTTGCACTTGACCCGCCAGCCCTTGTTCCAGCACCAGCAACACGCCACCCGCCAGCAGCAGCAGCATGGCAGCGGCGACCCGCTTGTCCATGGCCTCGCCGTACCAGCGCCAGGCCAGCACCGCAGTGAACAAGGCTTCCAGCGTGAGCATCAGCGAAGCACTGGCCCCGCTGGTGCGCTGGAGTCCCCAGGCCAGTGCCACCGGACCGATCACGGCGCCTGTGGCAGCCATGGCCAGCAGGCGCGGCATGTCGCTGCGGGTCAGCGGGGCTTCCTTGCTGGCGTGCTGCCGTGATACGAGTGCCACCACAGCCGCGCCCAGGTACAACAGCGCGGCGGTGGTGAATGGCCCCAGCCCGGCACCGAAACGCTGAACCAGGGGCGTGCTGAGCCCGAACAAGGCAGCGGCCAGCAGGGCCAGCAGCCCCCCCTTGAATGCGGGCTTACCCAGCACAATGATCATGATTTATTGCCCGGTGAAGTTGGCGGCGATGAAGTTGCCCGACGCGGCGTAGCACATGAACAAGGTTTTCTTGGTCTTGTCTTTCTCGGCCGGGTTACAAAAGACGAACGACAGCTGATGTGGTTTTCACGGCGACCGCCAGATTTTTTCAGAATCGCAAGTACCCTAACCCCAGCGATTTAGAGCGAACGGGTCTGATGCCAGGAGGCTTTTTTTGCAGAAACAAGGCGCCCTGTTGCAGTGGGCGAAGACTTTTCAGGCCTTGAGCACCCGCAGCGCCTGCGCCAGATCCGCGCGCAGGTCCGCCACCGACTCCAGCCCGACCGCAAGGCGCACCGGGCCATGGGCATGCGGCCAGTCGCGCCCGCGCATCTCGGCCTTTTCGTAGGGCACGCACAGGCTGACCGGACCGGCCCAGCTGTAGCCGAGCCGGAACAGCCTGAGCGTATCGCAGAACGCCACCACGCGCTCGGGCGCCAGGCTGTCATCGAACACCAGCGTGAACAGGCTGGCCGCACCGCGCGCATCGCGCTGCCAGGTCTCGTGACCGGGCGAACCCGGCAGTGCCGGATGCAGCACCTGCTTGACACCGGGCTGGGCCTGCATCCAGCCGGCCAGCTCGCGCGCGGCGGCATCCTGCGCCGCGTAGCGCAGCGCGATCGAGGGCAGGCCGCGCAGCACCAGTTCGGCGTCGTTGGCGCCCACGCCCAGGCCCAGGCGCATGTGGGTCAGCAGCAGCTCGCGGTGCAGCGCCAGGTCGCGCGTGACGACCGATCCCATCAGCACATCGCCGCCGCCGCTCGGGTACTTGGTCAGCGCCTGCATCACGACGTCGGCGCCCAGGTCGAAGCCGCAGAATGCCACGCCCGCGCCCCAGGTGTTGTCGAGCACGCTCACGATCGGGCGCGCCCTGCCCTCGCTGGCCGTGCGGACGATTGCCGTCAGCGCCAGCAGATCGGGGAACTCGAGCGTGACCGAACCGGCCGCCTCGAGCCAGACCAGCCGGGTCTTGTCGCTGATGCGCGTCGCCAGGTCGGCCGGGTCCATCGGGTCGTAGTAGCGCGCCTTGATGCCCCAGCCCGCCAGTTCGACCACGGCGAAGGACTTGTTGGGGCCGTAGGCGTTGTGCGGGATCAGCAGCTCGTCGCCGGCACGCAGCAAGGCCATGTCCACCAGCGCGATCGCGGCCAGGCCACTGGGCGCCAGCACGCAATGCGCCCCACCCTCGAGGGTGGCGATGCGCTCCTCGAGCGTGAAGGTGGTCGGC
Organism: Burkholderiales bacterium; assembly: GCA_026400105.1. Lineage (GTDB taxonomy): Bacteria > Pseudomonadota > Gammaproteobacteria > Burkholderiales > Burkholderiaceae_C > Malikia. The sequence goes on along the minus strand of JAPLPQ010000078.1, from coordinate 642 downwards.
GTGCCGTGCAGGCCATAGGTATAGGCCGACTTGTCCTTCCAGTCGCGCGAGCGCAGCGCGGCGACATCCGGAAAGAACACGGTCGAGGCCTTGTGCACGCCCGGTGCCGGGGCCTCGAAATCGGCCGGCGGCCGGTAAGGGTGGTGGATCAGCGCCGTTGGCTGCGACAGCGCGAGGGCCGGGGTATCGGTGGCTTGAAGATCAGACATGACCGGATGGTAGCGTCTCGACCTCGAAGCCCGCCACGCGGCGCTGCGCCTTGCTGAACTCGACCCCGATCAGGTGGATCGGCTCGCCACGCGCGCGGTACTGGTCGGCATAGGCCGGCCCTTGATGACCGAGTACAGATCCCGCAGCCCGTCGCGCATCTGGCGCGCTATTGCCCCATCGGTGATGTTGTCGACCTAGCAGCAGCCCTCCTCGCGCAGCTTGGCGAAGGTCTGGATACCGATCGGGAGTTTGCGGCGTCATCTACCGCCTTCGGCCTCAGGCCTGCTGCTGCCTGGCCAGCAGGTCCTGCGGACGCAGGCTGTCGTAGCTCTCGAAGGGCTGATGGATCCAGGGATTGGTCGGCAGGAACTCGACCGAGTAGTCGGGCTGGAACACCGAGCAGGCCTTGGTCCAGATCACCGCGCTGCGCAG
>JAPLPQ010000013.1 GCA_026400105.1 Burkholderiales bacterium | reverse complement strand
GCCGGCGCCATGCCGCGCACCGCGAGCGCCGGCCACCAGCCACCGAGCCAGGCGGCGCCGATGCCGAGCGCGCAATAGCCGGCAGCGGCCAGCGGACTCCAGTCGAGGCTGGGTGCGATGGCGTCGAAATAGCCGCCGCCCAGGTCGCCGCCGAGCAGCCGCAGCGCGGCCCAGGCCAGCGCGGTGCCCAGCGCCACCCCGAGCAGGCTGCCGACGGCGCCCAGCAGCACCGATTCGGCCCAGACCAGGTATTGGCGCTGGCGGGCATCGAGGCCCAGCACGCCCAGCAAGGCGAAGGAAGGCAGGCGCTGGGTCACGCTCAGGCTCAGCACCGAGAACACCAGGAAGGCGCCGGTGAACAGCGCGACCAGGGCCAGCACCGTCAGGTTGACCCGGTAGGCGCGCGAGAGCTGGCCGAGCCGGGCGCCGCCGTCGCCTGGTTTCTGCAGCAGCAGCGCATCGGCATCGAGGGACTGCGCCCAGGGACTGCGCAAGGCCGCCTGGCGCAGCGCGGCCAGCAAGGCATCGGGGTTGACGCCCGGTTCGAGCCGCAAATCGATGCGGCTGATGAAGCCGGCGTTGCCGCTGAGATCCTGCAAGGCCGCGACATCCATCACCAGCAGCGCCGCCCCGCCCTGCGCGACCCGGCCTGCCAGATGCAGGCGCTGGCGCTGCAGACCGAGCTGGACCTCGACCGCAGGGCCGTCGTCGATGAGCCGCCAGGCCGCCGGATTGGCGAACACCGTATCGGCACCGAAGATGGACAGCCGGTCGACACCGGGATCGGGCTGCAGGATCAGCGCCGGCTGGATCGCCGGCATGCTGAGTCCGTCCAGCCCCCACAGGCGCACGGACTGGCGCTGGCCCCGGGCGTCGAGCAGCTGGGTCTGCAGTTCCAGCACCGGACTGGCCTCGCGCACGCCGGGCTGGGCGCGCGCGAGCTCGAGCCAGCGCTCGTCGAGCCGGCCGGCCAGGCCGCGCAGCTGGGCATCGGGCTCGCCGCTGGCGCTCTGGCTGGCGGCCGAGAACTCGGACAGCGCCGACGCGTTGATCAATTGCACCGACAGCGCCAGCCCGACCCCCAGCATGACCGCCAGCACCGCCATCGCATGGCGCCAGGGATGCAGGCGCAGCTCCTGCCAGGAAAAGGTCTTCAGCAGGGCCCAGTAGGTGGACAGGCGCATGGCCTCAGTCCTCCACCATGCCGTCGGGCGTGAGAAGCAGCAGCCGGTCGGCCTGGCCGGCCGCCGCCTGCGAATGGGTCACCAGCACCAGGGCGGCGCCCTGCTCCCGGGTCTGGGCCTGCAGCAGCGCCATGACCTGGGCCGCGGTGCGGGGGTCGAGGTTGCCGGTCGGCTCGTCGGCCAGGATCAGCTCGGGGCGGTGCACCAGCGCGCGCGCGATCGCGACCCGCTGCAGCTGTCCGCCCGACAGCGTCTGCGGCAGCCTGGGCCCCAATCCGCCCAGGCCGACGGCCACCAGCATGGCCTGGACCCGCTCCGGCGCTGGCTGACCCAGCAGCAGCAGGGGCAGGCCGACGTTCTGCTCCACGCTCAGGTGCGGCAGCACATGGAAGGCCTGGAACACGAAGCCCAGATGGGC
>JAPLPQ010000065.1 GCA_026400105.1 Burkholderiales bacterium | reverse complement strand
GCTTGCTGCGCAGGGCGTTCTCCATGCCACGCTTGCCTTCATCGACCCAGGCTTCAACGTCCGACGGGGTCAGGTCGTAGGCCCGGCTCGCCTCGGCCACCGTGGTCTTGCCTTGAATGATGTCCAGGACCAGGGCCGTCTTGCGCTTGGCCGTCCAGCGCTTGATGTCGTCTTCCATCAGGGTGCTCATCTGTCTTTCCTTCAACGATAACACCTGAGCAGGTTTTTACTGGGTCAATACAACCCTCCCCGAGTTCTCAAGACTTTCCCACAGTCCCGGGCTATCCCTCAGCCGCTGTCGTTATTAAACCCGACCAGCTGAGCGGCAACCGGCAAAATCGGCTGGTTGCCATCCGTATAGCGACATTTGTAGCATTCCGTCAGAGTTTTGACAATTTTTTTGTAAAACATTCGTTTTGCCTGCCAAGACCGCCCTTTGACTGGCGTTGTTGTCACACCCCGGCGGTGTGAACCCTGACAGCTTGTGACTGGCCCGCCACTGGAGCGCCCTCCGTCAGAGGGCTGGCAAGTCAGGGAGACCAAAAAGAAAAGCCCGCAAGCATCAGCTGCGGGCTTTTTTGCTTAGCACAAAATTCCGATAAAGCAAAACTTGTCCTATCGGAAAATAAGGCATAAAGTGACCATCTGGCCACTTTATGCTTTACGGCACAGGCCCGGAGATTTTCCGGGCCCTTGTGTATGGTGGAGCTGGGGGGATTTGAACCCCCGTCCGCAAGCCTTCTTCGCGCAGTTCTACATGTGTAGTCGTCTGATTTGAGTCTCGCCAGATGCATCGCGCAGCGACACGCTATGCACCCAGCCAGCAACCTTGGATCTCGTCACCAGGCAAGTTGCCCGCATGATGACCAGCCTATGAAATTTTCCTTGCAGCCGGGACAGTCTTACGACTGCCCTTGCCCAGCCCATTGGCCGACTGTTGCAAGGCTCACCGGATTAAGCGGCGAGTGCGAAACGTTCGTCGTTTGCAGTTAGTTTTTTTCTGCGGTTTTACGAGGTGACAGAACCTCGACATGCCCTGCTGCGTGTCCGAACCCACGTCGAAACCAGTGCAGCCCCTGAACCTGTTAGTTTACGCCAGATCGAAAAAGTTCAAGAGCTCGAGCGGATTATTTATCACGGCGTCAGCGCCCCAGGCCGTGACGTCGCCCAGCGCTCCCAGGTAACCGTAGGTGGCGGCGACCGTGGGCATGCCGGCGGCACGTCCCGCGACGATGTCGCGCTCATCGTCGCCGACATAGAGGCATGCCTCGGGCGGCAGGCCCAGTCGGCGCGCAGCCTCGAGCAAGGGCTCCGGATGCGGCTTGGCATGCGGCGTGGTGTCGCCGCCGATCACGGTGGCAGCGGCATCGAACAGCGGCATTGCCGCGGTCAGCGGCAAGGCGAAGCGCTCGGACTTGTTGGTCACCACGCCCCAGCGCTTGCCGCCGGCCTGCAGCGCGCCGATCAATTCGGCGATGCCGTCGAAGGCGCGGGTGCGCTCGGTCAGGCAGGCCTCATAGTTGGCGAAGAACTCCTGGCGCAGCAGTTCGAACTCGGGGTGATCCGGGCCGTAGCCGAAGGCGACGCCGATCATGCCGCGCGCCCCGGCGCCAGCCATTGGCCGGTATTGCTCGTAGGGCAAGGAGGGCAAGCCGCGCTTGACACGCAACAAGTCGGCCGCATGGCCGAGGTCGGGCGCGCTGTCGACCAGGGTGCCATCGAGGTCGAACAGCACCGCCTGCAGATGGGTGAAGCGGCTCATGCGGGCTTGCGGGTGGCGATCATGTAGTTGACGCTGGTGTCGCCGCTGAGCCAGTAGCGCTTGGTCAAGGGGTTGTACTCCATGCCGCGCGTGCCCTGCAGGTCGAGTCCGGCGGCGCGGCAATAGGATGCGAGCTCGCTGGGCTTGATGAACTTGGCGAACTCGTGCGTGCCGCGTGGCAGCAGCTTGAGCACATACTCGGCGCCGACAATCGCGAACAGGAAGGACTTCGGGTTGCGGTTGAGGGTCGAGAAGAAGACCCAGCCGCCCGGCTTGACCAGCTCGGCGCAGGCCTTGACGACCGAAGCCGGGTCGGGCACATGCTCGAGCATTTCCATGCAGGTCACGACATCGAAGCTGGCCGGGCGCTCGGCGGCCAGCGCCTCGACCGCGACTTCGCGGTAGCTGATGTTGCTCAGCCCCGATTCGAGCGCGTGCAACTGCGCGACCTTGAGCGATTTGGTGGCCAGGTCTATGCCCAGCACCTCGGCGCCCTGGCGCGCCATGGCCTCGGCCAGGATGCCGCCACCGCAGCCGACGTCGAGTACCTGCTGACCGGCCAGCGGGGCCTGCCTGGCGATCCAGTCCAGACGCAGCGGGTTGATCTGGTGCAGGGGTCGGAATTCGCTCTCGGGATCCCACCAATGGTGTGCCAGCTCCGAGAACTTGGCCAGCTCGGCCGGGTCCACGTTCATGTTCTTGTCCATGGCTGAATTATGCGTCGGGGCAGAAAAAAACCGCGCCGAGGCGCGGTCTTTTCGAATCCCGGATTAAGGGGATTACTTGGTGCCGACGACTTCGATTTCGACGCGGCGGTTCTTGGCGCGGCCAGCCGAGCTCTTGTTGTCAGCAACCGGCTGCTTCTCGCCCTTGCCTTCGGTGTAGACGCGGTTCTTTTCGATGCCCTTGGACACCAGGTAAGCCTTGACGGCTTCCGAACGCTTGACCGACAGCTTCTGGTTGTAGGCATCGGAGCCGACCGAGTCGGTGTGACCGACAGCGATGATGACTTCGAGGTTGATGCCCTTGACCTTGGAGACCAGGTCGTCGAGCTTGGCCTTGCCTTCGGGCTTCAGGACAGCCTTGTCGAAGTCGAAGAAAGCGTCAGCAGCGAAGGTGACCTTGGAAGCAGCGACCGGAGCCGGTGCCGGAGCAGCGACCGGAGCCGGTGCGGGTGCAGCGACCGGAGCCGGAGCCGGAGCCGGAGCAGCAGGCTTCGGCACGATGGCGCCGTCGCAACCTTGAGCAGCAGTAGCCGGGGTCCAGTTGGAATCGCGCCAGCACAGTTCATTGGTGCCGTTCTTCCACACCAGGTCGCCGGTGCCGTTCTTCCAGTTGTCGACGGTCTGTGCGCCGGCGGCGGTTGCCAGTGCGGCGGTAGCGAACAACATGGCCACTTTGTTGAGCTTGATCATGGTTTCCTCGGTTTTGTTGGCGCAGATGCCTGCGAATTGGGTTGCACGCCCCGACAGTTCCTACCGGCAGCGGGTATTTATCATTGTGCCACAAGCTTAGTCCCCACCAAGCCGGATAGAGACTGGCCCGGAGACCGCTGCCCACTAGCCGCCGATTGTGTTGTGATACCGCAACAAGGCGCCTGAGAACCGGTTCGACATATTCCTTGAACGCGGCGTGGCGCAGCGACTTAAAATAGGAGGTTAACTTCTACCAGACGACCTCCCGGTCCCGTCGCGCCAATGATCTCTTTCGCCAAGGAAACCCTGCCCATCAGCCTCGAGGAGGAAATGCGGCGCAGCTACCTCGACTACGCGATGAGCGTGATCGTCGGGCGTGCGCTGCCTGATGCGCGTGATGGCCTCAAGCCCGTGCACCGGCGTGTGCTGTACGCGATGCACGAGCTCAACAACGACTGGAACCGCCCTTACAAGAAGTCGGCCCGCATCGTCGGTGACGTGATCGGTAAGTATCACCCGCACGGCGACTCGGCGGTCTACGACACCATCGTGCGCATGGCGCAGGACTTCAGCCTGCGCCACATGCTGGTCGACGGCCAGGGCAACTTCGGTTCGGTCGACGGCGACAGCGCCGCGGCCATGCGCTACACCGAGATCCGCCTGTCGAAGGTCGCCCACGAGATGCTGGCCGACATCGACAAGGAAACGGTCGATTTCGGCCCCAACTACGACGGCTCCGAAACCGAGCCGCTGGTGCTGCCGACCCGGCTGCCGAACCTGCTGGTCAACGGCTCGGCCGGCATCGCGGTCGGCATGGCGACCAACATCCCGCCGCACAACCTCAATGAAGTGGTCGACGCCTGCCTGCATCTGCTGGGTGCGCCGCAGGCCACGATCGACGAACTGATGGAGATCATTCCGGCGCCGGACTTCCCGACCGCCGGCATCATCTACGGCATCAACGGCGTCAAGGACGGCTACCGCACCGGTCGCGGTCGGGTCGTGATGCGCGCCAAATGTCATTTCGAGGATATCGATCGTGGTCAGCGCCAGGCGATCGTGGTCGACGAGATCCCGTACCAGGTCAACAAGAAGACCCTGCTCGAGCGCATCGCCGAACTGGTGCACGAGAAGAAGATCGAGGGCATCAGCCATATCCAGGACGAGTCCGACAAGGACGGCATGCGGGTGGTGATCGAGCTCAAGCGCGGCGAGGTGCCCGAGGTCATCCTGAACAACCTGTACAAGCAGACCCAGCTGCAGGACACCTTCGGCATCAACATGGTGGCGCTGATCGACGGTCAGCCCAAGCTGTGCAACCTGAAGGACCTGATCGAGGTCTTCCTGCAGCACCGGCGCGAGGTCGTGACGCGCCGCACCGTGTTCGAGCTGCGCAAGGCGCGCGACCGCGGCCATGTGCTCGAAGGCCTGGCGGTGGCGCTGGCCAACATCGACGAGTTCATCCGCATCATCCGCGAGTCGCCGACGCCGCCGCTGGCCAAGGCTGAACTGATGACGCACAGCTGGGACAGCGCGCTGGTGCGCCAGATGCTGACCCGGGCCAAGGCAGACGGCAGCCAGGTCAATTCCGACGACTACCGCCCCGAGGGCCTGGAGCGCGAGTTCGGCATGCAGGCCGAGGGTCTGTACCGCCTGTCCGAGACGCAGGCGCAGGAAATCCTGCAGATGCGGCTGCAGCGCCTGACCGGCCTGGAGCAGGACAAGATCGTCGCCGAGTACAAGCAGGTCATGGCCGAGATCGACGACCTGCTCGACATCCTGTCCAAGCCCGAGCGGGTCTCGACCATCATCGGCGACGAGCTGCGCGTGATCAAGACCGAGTTCGGCCAGACCAAGGCCGGCGCGCGCCGCAGCGAGATCGAGCACAGCGCGCAGGACCTCAGCACCGAGGACCTGATCACGCCGACCGACATGGTGGTGACGCTGTCGCACAGCGGCTACATCAAGAGCCAGCCTTTGAGCGAATACCGGGCCCAGAAGCGTGGCGGCCGCGGCAAGCAGGCCACCGCGACCAAGGAAGACGACTGGGTCGACCAGCTCTTCATCGCCAACACGCATGACTGGCTGCTGTGCTTTTCGAATCGCGGCCGCCTGTACTGGCTCAAGGTCTGGGAAGTGCCGGCGGGTTCGCGCGGTTCGCGCGGTCGCCCGATCGTCAACATGTTCCCGCTGCAGGAAGGCGAGAAGATCAACGTCGTGCTGGCGCTGACCGGCGAGATGCGCAGCTTCCCCGAAGACCGCTACATCTTCATGTCGACCGCCATGGGCACGGTCAAGAAGACCTCGCTCGACCAGTTCTCGAACCCGCGCAAGGCCGGCATCATCGCGGTCGACCTCGACGAGGGTGACTTCCTGATCGGCGCCGCGCTGACCGATGGCGCACACGACGTGATGCTGTTCTCGGATGGCGGCAAGGCGGTGCGCTTCGACGAGAACGATGTGCGCCCGATGGGCCGCAACGCGCGCGGCGTGCGCGGCATGGCGCTCGACGAGGGCCAGAGCGTGATCGCGATGCTGGTGGCCGAGGACGAGCAGCAGAGCGTGCTGACCGCGACCCAGAACGGCTACGGCAAGCGGACCCCGATCGCCGAACACACCCGCCACGGCCGCGGCACCAAGGGCATGATCGCGATCCAGCAGTCCGAGCGCAACGGCAAGGTGGTGGCGGCGACGCTGGTGCATGCCGACGACGAGATCATGCTGATCACCGACACCGGGGTGCTGGTGCGCACCCGCGTCAGCGAAATCCGCGAGCTCGGACGCGCGACCCAGGGCGTGACGCTGATCGCGCTCGACCAGGGCGCCCAGCTGTCGGGCCTGCAGCGCATCGTCGAGAACGATGCCAGCGCCGATGTGGCTGACGTGGCCGATGTGGCTGATTCCGAGGTCGCCGATACGGCCGTCGTGGACGATGCCGCCCCCGCTGGCGAAACCAGCGCCGACTAAAAAAAAGCGCACCGAAAGCCCTACATGAAGCGACCCTACAACTTCTCCGCCGGCCCGGCCACCATGCCCGAGGCCGTGCTGCAACAAGCCGCCGCCGAGATGCTGGACTGGCATGGCAGCGGCATGGGCGTGATGGAAATGAGCCATCGCGGCAAGGAATTCATCTCGATATACGAGCAGGCCGAGGCTGATCTGCGCGAGCTGCTGGCGGTGCCGGCCAACTTCCGCATCCTGTTCATGCAGGGTGGCGCGCTGGCCGAGAACGCCATCATCCCGCTCAACCTGGCGCGCGGCGGCGCGGCCGATTTCATCGTGACCGGCGGCTGGGGACAGAAGTCGTACCAGGAAGCCGGCAAGTTCTGCCAGGCGCGGCTGGCGGCTTCGACCCAGGGCAGCGGCTTCACCACCCTGCCCGATCCGGCCAGCTGGCAGCTCGGCGCCGACAGCGCCTATGTGCATATCTGCAGCAACGAGACCATTCACGGCGTCGAGTTCCATCAGCTGCCCGACCTCAAGGCGCTGGGCTGCGACGCCCCGCTGGTGGTCGACTTCTCGTCCAACGTGGCCTCGCGCCCGGTCGACTGGAGCCGGGTCGGCCTGGCCTTCGGCGGCGCGCAGAAGAACCTGGGCCCGGCCGGCCTGACGCTGGTGATCGTGCGCGATGACCTGCTCGGCCACGCCTTGCCGCAATGCCCGAGCGCCTTCGACTACAAGCTGGTAGCCGAGGCCGGCTCGATGTACAACACGCCGCCGACCTATGCCATCTACATGGCAGGCCTGGTGTTCCAGTGGCTCAAGGCCCAGGGCGGCGTCGCCGCGATCGAGGCCGCCAACATCGCCAAGGCGCAAAGCTTCTACGACTACCTCGACGGCTCGCAGCTGTACGAGAACCGGGTCGCGCGCGACTGCCGCTCGCGCATGAACATCCCGTTCTTCCTGCGCGACGAGAGCCGCAACGACGCCTTCCTGGCCGGCGCCAAGGCCGCCGGACTGCTGCAGCTCAAGGGCCACAAGTCGGTCGGCGGCATGCGCGCCAGCCTCTACAACGCGATGCCGATCGAAGGCGTGCAGGCGCTGGTCGCCTACATGCAGGAATTCGAGCGCACCCAGGCCTGAGAAAACCACAAGCTTCATGACCGACAACACCCCCCAACCGGCTGGCCCGGTGCAGAGTGCCGCCCTGGGCGAGCTGCGCATCCAGATCGACGCGCTCGACCACCAGCTGCTGCAGTTGCTGAACCAGCGCGCCCGCGTGGCCGAACAGGTCGGCGCGATCAAGCGCGCCGAGGGTTCGCCCTTCTTCCGCCCTGACCGCGTGGCCCAGGTGATCGCCAAGATCGAGGCCGCCAACCCGGGGCCGCTGCTCAACGCCCATGTGGCCGCGATCTGGCGCGAGATCATGTCGGCCTGCCTGGCGCTGGAATCGCCGCAGCGTGTCGCCGTGCTCGGTCCCCAGGGCACCTTCACCGAGGAGGCCGCGATCGAGTTCTTCGGCAGCGCCGCCAACCTGATCTACTGCGACAACTTCGACGAGGTGTTCCACGCCACCGAATCGGGCACCGCGCAGTACGGCGTGGTCGCGATCGAGAACTCGACCGAGGGCGCGGTGGCACGCTCGCTCGACCTGTTCCTGCGCTCGCCGGTGCATGTGATCGGGCAGGTCAGCCTGCAGGTGCGCCACCACCTGCTGCGCCAGCAGAACTCGCTCGACGGCATCGAGGTCGTGATGGCACACCCGCAGGCGCTGGCGCAATGCCAGAACTGGCTGTCCAAGCACCTGCCGCATGCCGAGCGGCGTGCGGTCTCGAGCAACGCCGAAGGCGCGCGCCTGGCCGCGACCCATCCGAGCTGGGCCGCACTGGCCAGCGAACGCGCCGCCAGCCAGTTCGGGCTGCACATCGTCGCGCACGCGATCCAGGACGAGGCCTTCAACCGGACCCGCTTCGCGGTGATCTGCCTGCCCCAGACCATGGCGATGCCGCCGGTCACGGGCAAGGACTGCACCAGCCTGGTGGTGTCGGTGCCGAACAAGCCCGGCGCGGTGCACGACCTGCTGGTGCCGCTCAAGAAGAACGGTGTCTCGCTGACCCGCTTCGAGTCGCGCCCGGCCAAGTCGGGCCAGTGGGAGTATTACTTCTACATGGACATCGCGGGTCACCCCGCGCAGCCGGCGGTCGCCGCCGCGCTCGACGAACTCAAGGGCCTGTGCGCCTTCTACCAGGTGCTCGGCGCCTACCCGACTGCCGACTGATCGGGCGCGCTGCGCCTGCAATTCCTGAAGACTCCTGAAGACTCCACTATGTTCGAGCAACTCGGTCTGATCGGCTGCGGCCTCATGGGCGGCTCCTTCGCGCTCGCGCTCAAGGAGGC
>JAPLPQ010000047.1 GCA_026400105.1 Burkholderiales bacterium | reverse complement strand
TCCGACAGCTTCAGGTAGAAGGCGCTGGCCTCGCGCGCGAGCTCGAGGTCTTCCTCCTGCGCCTGGCCCTGGCTGGCGAGCGCATCGCCCACGCCATGGACGATGAGCTGGCGTGGCGAACAGGCGGCCAGCGCGCAGCACAGCGTCAGCAAGGCCAGCGAGAGAAAACGGGGCAGGTAGCCGCAAGGCATGATCACGGAGCTCCCGGTGTGGGGCAGTCGACGAAGGATCGGATCTCGCAGGGTTGAGCTGCGCGATCTTGAAACCAGAAATCTACCCGCGCTGCGTGAAAAAACCGTGACTTGTCAAGCTTTGCGCTGCCGCGCTGCCGCGCTGTGCCGGTCCGGCTCAGGCTGCAGGGGGTGCGGGCTTGGTGGCCTTGCCTGCGCCGGGACGCTGGGCATGGTAGATGCCTTGCGGACCCGAGCAGAGGTAGCTGGCCGCGCAGCCCAGCGCCGCCGGCATGCCCAGCGCGGCGCCGAACAGCTCGACCGCCATCAGCGTGCAGGCCAGCGGCGTGTTGGCGGCGCCCGCGAACACCGCGACCAGGCCGACCGCGGCCAGCAGGTCCAGCGGCAGCGGCAGCAGCGGCGCCAGTGCGTTGCCCAGCGTGGCGCCGATGAAGAACAGCGGCGTGACCTCGCCGCCCTTGAAGCCCGAGCCGATCGAGGCGACCGTGAACGCGAGCTTGCCCACGAAGTCCCAGGCCGGCAGCGGCTGCTCGAAGGACTGTTGGATCACCGGCAGGCCCAGGCCCAGATAGCGCTCGGCGCCCAGGCTCCAGGCGAGCGCGGCGATCACGCAGCCGCCCAGCAGCGGGCGCAGTGGCGCCCAGGCGATGCGGCGCTTGAACTGCGCGGCCAGCGCGTGGCTGGCGCCCGCGAACAGCCTGGCCGTCAGACCGAACAGCACGCCGGCCAGTAGCAGCGCGCCCAGTTGCAGCAGCGACAGCGCGCCGAACGGCGCGACCGCGTAGTGCGAATGCGTCACGCCCCAGAGCAGCGCGACGCGGTCGGCCAGCAGCGCCGCGACCAGGCAGGGCAGCAGCACGGCATGATGCAGGCGACCAACCGCGAGCACCTCGAGCGCGAACACCGCGCCGGCCAGCGGCGTGCCGAACACCGAGCCGAAGCCGGCCGCGATGCCGCACATCAGCAGCACCGGGCGTTCCTCGCGCGCCAGCTTGAAGGCGCGCGCGAGCTGGTCGGCCAGCGCACCGCCCATCTGCACCGCCGTGCCTTCGCGCCCGACCGAGGCGCCGAACAGGTGCGACAGCACGGTGGCCAGCAACACCAGCGGCGCCATGCGCAGCGGCAGCGCCTGGCGCGGCTGGTGGATTTCGTCGATCAGCAGGTTGTTGCCGCCGTCCGAGCGGCCACCGAGCTTGAGATAGGCCCAGCCGACCGCAAAGCCCGCCAAGGGCAGGCCCGCGAGCAGCCAGGGCTTGGCCAGGCGCGTTTCCGTGGCCCAGTCGAGCGCGTGCAGGAACAGCGCCGAGGCACTGCCCGCGAGCAGCGCGACAGCGGCCGCCAGCAGCAGCCCGCGTCCGAGCGCGCTCAGGCTGGCGATGGACTGGAGGTGGGAACTTGCGGGATTTGGCTTCATGGGCAGGCGCCATCTTATCGGCAGCGCCCGCCGATCGATCCCGCCGTGCTCTGGAAACGGTCCACGGCAATGTCGCAGGCCGACCTAGAATGGGTCAAGCTGCGTTCAGGGAGGACTCCATGCTGATTGCCGCCATCACAGCATTTGCCGCCATTGCCGGATTTTTCGCTGTCCAGGCGAGGGCGGGCCGGCTCCGTCCGGTCTGGCCCGTCTGCTCGATGCGGCCCGTGCTGGCCTGGCTGGCGCTCGCATCGGCTGGCCTGGGCCTGGCTGCCCCGGCCTGGGCGCAGGATGGCGCTGCCCTGCGCGCGCGCCAAGTCGAGCTCCGCTCGGCCCTGGCCGACAACAACTTCGGTCGTCCGCTGGTGCTCGAATCGGTGCAGCAGGGCGACCGACTGAGCGGCGAGATCCATGCCGTCATCGCGCAGCCGTTTGCCGTCGCGGCGGCGGCGCTGCAATCGCACCAGGCCTGGTGCGACATCCTGATGCTGCACCTCAACGTCAAGCATTGCCTGGCGCTGGGGACGGGCGCGGACCGCCGGCTGCAGATCGCGATCGGGCGCAAGCATGACCAGCCGGTGGAAGATGCCTTCGCGCTCGGGCTCGGCTATCGCATCCTGGCCAGCCAGCCCGACTACCTGGCGCTGCGACTCGAGGCCGCCGAAGGCCCCCTGGGCACGCGCGACTTCCGGATCGCGCTCGAGCTGGCGCCGTTGCCCGCGGGCGGCAGCTTCCTGCGCCTGAACTATTCCTATCGCTACGGGCTGGCGGCCCGGCTGGCGCTGCAGGGCTATCTGGCGACGCTGGGCCGCGACAAGGTCGGTTTCAGCGTCGTTGGTCGCGCCGCCGACGGCAGCCCGATTTACATCGAAGGCCTGCGTGGCGCGGTCGAGCGCAACACCTTGCGCTACTACCTGGCGATCGAGGCCTATCTGGGCGCGCTGGCCTTGCCGGCGGCACAACGGCCCGAGCGCCGCCTGCAGGCCTGGTTCGACGCGACCGAACGCCACCCCCTGCAGTTGCACGAGCTCGAGCGCGACGACTACCTGGCGATGAAGCGGCGCGAGCTGGCACGCCTGGCCGCCGGCAGCGCTGCGGCCAACTGAAGCAGCCGGCTGATGCCGCCGCCGATCCCGCGCCCGCGCCTGTTTCTGGCCCTCTGGCCCGATGCCGCCGTGCGCGCCGCCTTGCGCGAGCAGGCCCTGTGCTGGGGCTGGCCCGACGCGGCCCGCCGCTATGACGAGGCCGACTGGCACCTGACGCTGCATTTTCTGGGTAACTTGCCGCCCGAGCGGCTGGTCGGGCTGCGCGCCGGGCTGGCGGTCGATTTCGAGCCGTTCGAGCTGGTGCTGGACCGGGCCGAGCTCTGGCACGGCATCGCGGTGCTGACCTGCGACGCGGTTCCGCCTGCGCTGCAGCGCCTGCACGCGGCGCTCGGGCAGGCCTTGCAGCGGCTGGGCCTGGCGCCCGATGCCAGACCCTATCGGCCGCATCTGACCCTGGCACGCTCGGCCGTCGGTGCGCAGCTTGCGCTCGAACCGCCTAGGATTGCCTGGCCGGTGCGGGGCTATGCCCTGGTGCGTTCGACCGGTGACCCGCGCTGGCGTTACGATGCGGTGCAGCAATATTCTGTCAATCAATGCAAACCCGAACCCCACTTGATCCGATGACGGCGTCGTCGATCCGCAAGACTCGCACCGCTGGTCATGCCGGCCGGGCGCTGGCCGGAGTCGTACTCGCGCTGGCATTGGCGCCTGGGTGGGCGACGGCCGAGCCGGCGCTGGCTGCGCGGGGCGATGCCGCCTTGCCCCCGCTCTTGCTGCCGGCGCAGTGGTCGCAAGCGCCGATGCCAATGCGAGGGCAAGTGCCGGAGCAAGTGCCGGCGGTCGATGCCGGTCGGACCAGCTCCGAGCCAGCGCCGACCGAGCTCGCGCTCTGGTGGCGTGGCTTTGGCGACAACCAATTGATGGCGCAGGTCGAACAGGCCTTGCAGGCCAGCACCAGCGTGCGCAGCGCGCTGGCCGCGGTCGAGCAGGCGCGCGCGCTGCGCGAGGTGGCGCAGGCCGGTCGCTGGCCCGAAGTCGGCGCCAGCGCCTCGGTCCAGCGCAGCCGCTCGGGCAATGCCGCGGTCGGCAACAGCTGGCGCGCCGGCCTCGACGCGGCCTGGGACCCCGACCTGGCCGGTCGCCAGCGCGCGGTTATCCAGGCTGGCGAGGCCGAGCTGCAGGCGGCGCGCTTCGGCCTGGAGCAGGCCCGGGTGGACCTGGCGGCCGAGGTCGCGCTGAGCTATATCGAACTGCGCGGCCTGCAGGCGCGGCTGGCGATCGCACGCGCGAACCTGGCGGCCCAGCAAGACACCTTGCAGATCACCGACTGGCGGGTGCAGGCCGGACTGGCGTCATCGCTCGACCTCGAGCAGGCGCGCGCCGCGACCGAGCAGACCCGGGCCCAGATCCCGGCGCTGCGCACCAGCCTGAGCAAGACCGCGCATGCGCTGGCGCTGCTGGGCGGCCAGGCGCCGGCGGCCACGCAGCCGCTGCTCGAGGCCGTCCAGCCAGTGCCGCTGCCTCCGGCCCAGCTGGTCCTGTCGTTTCCGGCCGAGACGCTGCGCCAGCGCGCCGACCTGCGCGCGGCCGAACAGCGCGTGCTGGCGGCACTGGCGCGGGTCGAGCAGGCCGACGCGGCGCGCTGGCCCAGCTTCCAGCTCGCCGGCTCGCTCGGGCTGGCGGCTGCTCGTCCGGCCGACCTGTTCGAGCTGGCCTCGCTGACGCGCACCCTGCTGGCGGGTCTGAGCGCCTCGCTGTTCGATGGCGGCGCGGCGCGCGCGCAGGTGCGGGCCCAGCAGGCCGCGCTCGAGCAGTCGCGCATCGGCTACGAGGCCGCCTTGCTCGGCGCGCTGCAGCAGGTCGAGGACGCGCTGGCCGCCTTGGCGGGCGACCGCGAGCGGCTGATCCGTCTGCAGGCCGCGGCCGAGGCGGCGGCCAATGCCGAGCTGCTGGCGCGCCAGCGCTACGCCAGCGGCCTGATCGATTTCCGCACCGTGCTCGATACCCAGCGCACCCTGCTGTCCGCGCAAAGCGAGTTCGAGACCACCCGCGCCGCGCTCAGCGCCGACCATGTGCGCCTGTACCTGGCGCTCGGTGGCGGCTGGACGCCCGATGCCGCCCCCCATCCCTGATCCCACATGACCACCACTGACGCCTCCGCCGCCCCGCCCACCACCGATCCTGTCGCGCAGCTGCTGGGCGATGACCGCCCGCCGCGCGGCTGGCGCCGCCCGTTCTGGTGGGCCCTGGCGCTGGCGCTGCTCGCGCTGGCGGCGGGCCTCTACTACTGGTCGGGGCGTCAGGCGCAACAGGCTCAGCCGCTCTACGTGACCGAGCCGGTCAGGCGCGGCGACATCACGCTGACGGTATCGGCCAACGGCACGGTGCAGCCGACGCGTTCGGTCAATATCGGCAGCGAACTGTCGGGCACGGTGCGACGGGTCTCGGTCGATGTCAACGACAAGGTCAAGCAAGGCCAGCTGCTGGTCGAACTCGACACCGCCAAGCTGTCGGATCAGGTCAGCCGCTCGCGCGCCGCGCTGGCTGCGGCCCAGGCCCAGCTCGCGCTGGCTACGGCCACGCTCAAGGAGTCGCAGGCCAGCCTGGTCCGGCTGGAGGAGGTCGCGCGCCTGTCGGGCGGCAAGGTGCCGTCGGCGGCCGAGCTCGACGCCGGCCGCGCCGCGTTGGAGCGCGCCCGCGCCAGCGAGGACAGCGCGCGCGCCGGCATCGTGCAGGCCCGCGCCACGCTGTCGACCGACGAGACCAACCTGTCGAAGGCCTCGATCCGCTCGCCGATCGACGGCATCGTGCTCGAGCGCAAGGTCGAACCCGGCAACGCGGTGGCGGCCTCGCTGCAGGCGGTCACGCTGATGACGATCGCCGAGGACCTGCGCCGCATGCGGGTCGAGGTCAGCGTCGACGAGGCCGATGTCGGCGCGGTCCAGGTCGGCCAGAAGGCGCGCTTCAGCGTCGGCGCCTACCCCGCGCGCCAGTATCCGGCCGAGGTCACCCGGGTGTCCTTCGGCCCGACCAAGACCGACAACGTCGTGACCTACACCACCTACCTCGAGGTCGACAACCATGACCTGAGCCTGCGCCCGGGCATGACCGCCAGCGCCAACATCGTCGCGACCGAGCGCCAGGGCGTGCTGCTGGTGCCCAACACCGCGTTGCGCTTCACGCCGGTCAACGGCCAGGCCCAGGGCGGCGGCGTGCTGTCGATGATGATGCCGCGTCCGCCCGCCAGCGCGCGCAAGACCGCGCGCGCCGACAGCAAGGCCGGCGCCAAGAAGGTCTGGGTGCTGCGCCAGGGCCAGCCGGTCGCGGTGGCCGTCAATGCCGGCATCAGCGACGGGCGCGTGACCGAGGTCGTCGGCGGCGAGCTCAAGGAAGGCGATCGGGTCATCACCGACCAGCGCGGCAGCGGAGGCAAGTCTTGACCTCGGCTTTGACCCCGGCCGCCGGGACCGCAGGCGCGGAACCGGGCGTGCCGCTGATCCGGCTGCGCGGCATCAGCAAGACCTACGGGTCGGGCGAGACCGCGTTCCAGGCCTTGAAGGGGGTCGATCTCGACATCAACGCCGGCGAGTTCGTCGCCATCATGGGACCGAGCGGGTCGGGCAAGTCGACCACGATGAACATCCTGGGCGGGCTCGATCAGCCCAGCGGCGGCCGCTACCTGTTCCGCGGCGTCGAGGTCCAGTCGCTCGCGCGCGACGAACGCGCGCGGCTGCGGCGGCGCTATTTCGGCTTCGTGTTCCAGGGCTTCAACCTGCTGGCGCGCACTTCCGCGCTGGAAAACGTCGAGCTGCCGCTGGTCTACCGCGGCGAGCCGGCCGCCGCCCGCCATGCGGCGGCGCAGCGGGCGCTCGATCAGGTCGGCCTGCTGCCCTGGGCCGGCCATACGCCGGCCGAGCTGTCGGGCGGCCAGCAGCAGCGGGTCGCGATTGCGCGCGCGATCGTGACCCAGCCCCAGGTGCTGCTGGCCGACGAGCCGACCGGCAACCTCGACAGCCAGCGCGGCCACGAGATCATGGAGCTGATCCAGCGCCTGAACCTCGAGCAGGGCATCACGGTGCTGATGGTCACGCACGAGGCCGACATCGCGGCCTACGCCGGGCGTATCGTGCGCTTCATCGATGGCCGGATCGCCAGCGACAGCCCGAATCCGGACCGGATCGGGCTGCAGCCGGCGCGGGTTGATGCGGTCAACGCGGCTGCCACGGAGGCGCACTGATGTTCTTCACCACCTTCGTGCTGGCCTGGCGCTCGATCCGGCGCAACCTGCTGCGCAGCTTCCTGACCGTGCTGGGCATCGTGATCGGGGTCGCCGCCGTGATCACCATGGTCACGCTGGGCCAGGGTGCGACGCTGTCGATCCAGAACCAGATCGCCGGCCTGGGCAGCAACCTGCTGCAGGTGCGCCCGGGCCAGCGCCTGATGGGCGGCCCCGGCAGCAGCGGCTTCTTCGGACCGTCCTTTCGCGAGGCCGATGCCGAGGCGATCGCGACCCAGATCGGCGGCGTGCGCACGGTCGCGCCCGAGGCGCGCACCAGCACCACCGTGGTCGCCAACGGCCGCAACTGGAGCAGCAGCGTGATCGGCAGCCACAACGCCTGGCTGGCCACCGGCAACTGGCAGCTGCGCGAAGGGCGCGAGTTCAGCGCCGACGAGCTGCGCGCGGGTGCAGCCGTCTGCCTGATCGGCGAGACCGTGCGGCGCGAGCTCTACGGCAGCCGCAGCGGTGTCGGCGAAGCTTTGCGCGTGCGGCAGATGTCGTGCGAGGTCGTCGGCCTGCTCGAATCCAAGGGGCAGGGCGCTTTCGGCAACGACCAGGACGACCTGGTGCTGCTGCCGATCAAGACGCTGCAGCGGCGCGTGACCGGCAACACCCGGGTCCAGACCCTGCTGGTCTCGATGCAGGACGGCAGCGACCCGGCCCGCGTCAGCGCCGGCATCACCGAGCTGCTGCGCGAACGGCGCAAGCTGGCCGAGGGCGATGACAACAACTTCAACGTGCTCGACACCAAGCAATTGGCCGACACGCTGTCGGGCACGACCCGGATCATGACCACGCTGCTCGGCGCGGTGGCGGCGGTCAGCCTGCTGGTCGGCGGCATCGGCATCATGAACATCATGCTGGTCAGCGTGACCGAGCGCACGCGCGAGATCGGGCTGCGGCTGGCGATCGGCGCGCTCGAGCGCGAGGTGCTGCTGCAGTTCCTGGTCGAGGCCGTGGTGCTGTCGAGCCTGGGCGGCCTGATCGGCATGGCGCTGGCCGCCCTGGCCAGCTTCGGGCTCGCCAGCGTGATGGACATGCCCTATGTGTTCCAGCCCGCCATCAATGCCCTGGCATTCGTGTTCTCGGCCGGCATCGGCGTGCTGTTCGGCTACTTCCCGGCCCGGCGTGCGGCCAGGCTGGACCCGATCGAGGCGCTGCGCCACGAATGAGGTGCCGGGTGCGCAGGCTGTGCGGATAAAGCGGCGGTTTCCTGGGGGGAACCCCGCATGTCTCCCACGAAGTTGAAGTGATAGTATTGGCTCTGAGTTGGGATGTTTTGGTCACTGACCCCAATCAAAAGTCCATCGCATGAGCCTGAGGTCAGAATTCAAACGGGCTGGCAGCCAGCTCTTGCTGGCGGTCCTGTTGTCGGGGCTCTCCTGGGCCGCCCTGGCCGCGCGCGCAGTCCGCGTCGGGGTGTACGAGAACGAACCCAAGATCTTTTTCGACGCGAACGGCCAGCTCTCGGGCATCTTCGGCGACCTGGTCAACGAGATCGCCCGGCGCGAAGGCTGGACCATCGTCCCGGTGCCCTGCGACTGGGACGACTGCCTGAATGCGCTGAAAGAAGGCAGCCTCGACCTGATGCCCGACGTGGCGTACAACGAGGACCGCGCCCGTATCTTCGACTTCCACCATGTGCCAGCCTTGCACAGCTGGTCGCAGCTGTACCGGCACGAGGGCGTCAGCCTCGTGTCGATGACAGATTTGCAGGGCAAGCGGGTGGCGGTGCTCGACGGCTCGGTGCAGCAGGAATACCTGAGTGCCCTGCTGGTCGGCTTTGGCTTGCGGACCGAACTGGTCGCCGTGCCTTCGCTGCACGAGGGCTTTGCCCGGGTCGAGAGCGGGGAGCTTGACGCTGTCGCGGCCAATCACCATTTCGGTGACCGCAACGCCCGCGCCCACCACCTGCAGGAAACGCCGATCATGTTCCAGCCCTCGCGGCTGTTCTTCGCGACCGGCCGGGGCCGCAACGCCGAGCTGCTGGCAGCGATCGACCAATACCTGCAGCCCTGGCAAAGCGACCCGTCGTCGATCTATTTCACCGTGCTCAAGCGCTGGGGGCTGCCGCCCACGCCGTCGCAGATTCCGCGCTACCTCTGGTGGAGCTTGTCCAGCGTCGCCATCTTGCTGGCACTGGCGCTGGGCTTGGCCGCCTGGCTGCGGCGCGAGGTGGCGCGCCAGACCCGCTCCCTGCGCGCCAGCGAGGACAAGCTCGCGACCATACTCAACAGCGTCGATGGCTACATCTTCATCAAGGACACGCAGCTGCGCTACCAGTATGTCAACCAGAAGGTGGCGGAGCTGTTCGGCCGGCCTGCTGCAGCCATCGTCGGCTGTAGCGACGAGGAGTTCTTCGATGCGGCGACGGTGCAGACCTTGCACGAGACCGATCGGTCCGTCATCGAGGGTGGCGTGCGCGTGGCCGGCGAGGAGCTCAACGCCACCCGGGACGGGCGGGCCAGCCGGCTTTACTATGTGGTCAAGCAGCCGTTGCGCGGGCCCGATGGCCGCGTCTATGCCTTGTGTGGCATCTCGACCGACATCACCGAGCTCAAGCAGGCGCAGGCCGAGCTTGAGCGCTACCGGGAGCATCTGCAACAGCTGGTGAATGAGCGCACCGCCGAGCTCGAGACAGTGACCGCCGCGCTGCGTGAGGCCGGCGCCGAGCAGCTGGCGATCTTCGATGCCGCGACGGCAGGCCTGATGGCGGTCAAGAACCATCTGATCCACCGTTGCAACCGCACCCTGGAGCATATGTTCGGCTATGGCCTCGGCGAGATGCTGGGCCGCAGCACCCGCATCTTCTATCCCGACGACGCGGCTTTTGCCGAGCTCAGCGCGCGCCTGACGCCGATGCTGCTCGAGCAGCACCGCTTCGTCGACGAGTGCGAGTTGGTGCGCCAGGACGGCAGCCGTTTCTGGGCCCGCCTGTCGGTGCAGGCGATCTATCCCGACCAGCCGCAGCAGGGCTTCTTCGGCATGGTGCAGGACATCACGGCCGAGCGCGAGGCGCTCGAGGCGATGCGCCAGGCCAAGGAACTGGCCGAGCAGGCGGCGCATGCCAAGGCCGATTTCCTGGCCAATATGAGCCACGAGATCCGCACGCCGATGAACGCCGTGATCGGCATGACCTACCTGCTGCAGAAGACCTCGATGACGCCGCAGCAGCTCGACCATCTGCACAAGATCCAGGTTTCGAGCCAGCACCTGCTCGGCGTGATCAACGACATCCTGGATTTCTCCAAGATCGAGGCCAACCGCATGAGCCTGGAGCAGGTCGAGTTCGAGCTCGAGCCTGTGCTCGACAACGTCGTCAACCTGCTGGCCGAGCGCGCCGAGAAGAAGTCGCTGGAACTGGTGCTCGAACTCGCGCCCGAAGTGCCGACCCGCCTGGTCGGCGATCCGCTGCGCCTGGGTCAGGTGCTGATCAACTTCGGTAACAACGCGGTCAAGTTCACCGAGCGCGGGACGGTCAGCCTGTGCGTGCTGCTGCAGGAGCGCAGCGACGCCGGCGTGCTGCTGCGCTTCGAGGTCCGCGACACCGGCATCGGCATCCTGCCCGAGCAGCGGGACCGGCTGTTCCAGAGCTTCCAGCAGGCCGACAGCTCGATCACGCGCAAGTACGGCGGCTCGGGCCTGGGTCTGGTCATTTCCAAGCGCCTGGCCGAGCTCATGGGCGGCGAGGTCGGGGTCGATAGCGTGCCGGGGCGGGGTTCGACGTTCTGGTTCACTGCCAGGCTGGGACTGGTTAGCGACATGCCCGCGCGGCCTGCGCTTGCGCTCAGCCTGCAGGATCGGCATGTGCTGGTGGTCGACGACAACGAGCAGGCGCGCGAGGTGCAGGCCGGCATGCTGCGTTTCATGGGCTTCGATGTGAGCAGCGTCGAGTCGGGGCCGCTGGCACTGGCCGAGCTCGAGCGCAGCGAACAGGCGGGCCAGCCCTACGACATCGTGTTTCTTGACTGGAAGATGCCCGAGATGGACGGCCTGACCGTGGCGCGCGAGATCGCCCGGCTGCCCTTGAGCCAGCAGCCCAGGGTGCTGATGGTCACGGCCTACGACCGCGACGAGCTCGTGCAGGCTGCTACCGAGGTCCCGATCCATGAGGTGCTGGTCAAGCCCGTGACGCCCTCGACCTTGCTCGACGCCGTCATGCGCCTGCTTGGCGCCTGGCAGGCGGTGCCGCGCAGTTCGCTCCAGGGCGCAGCTGCCGGCCTCGATACCTCCGCGCTGCGCGGTGCCAGCGCTTTGCTGGTGGAGGACAACGAGATCAATCGGGAAGTCGGGCAGGCCTTGCTCAATGAGCTGGGTCTGCAGGTCGAGCTGGCACCCGATGGCGCGGTGGCACTCGAGAAGGTGCAGCAGCGCCGCTATGACGTGGTGCTGATGGACATGCAGATGCCCGTGATGGACGGGCTGACCGCGACGCGCGAGATCCGCAAACTCAGCGCGCTGAACGACCTGCCGATCCTGGCGATGACAGCCAATGCGATGGCGGGTGACCGCGAGCGCTGCCTCGAGGCCGGCATGCAGGACCATATTGCCAAGCCGGTCGAGCCGAACGACCTGGCGGCCAAGCTGCTCAAATGGGTCAGGCCCGGCCCGCACAGCGCGCTGCCCGCCGAGACTACCGAGGCTGACAGGGCCGTCGAGCTGGCTGCCAGCCGGTCACCCGGGTCCGGCGTCGAGAGGTCCGTTACGCTGCCGCTTGACGGCCCCGCAGGCCCCGCAGGCCCAGCAGGCTTCGACGGCATCGCAGGCCTCGACGCGGCGCAGGGCTTGCGCCAGCTGCAGGGGCGCGAAGCGCTCTACCTCAAGCTGCTGCGCCAGTTTGTCTCCGACCAGGCCGATATGCCTGCGCGTCTCGCGGCCGCGATCGCCGCAGGCGACTGGACGCTGGCCGAGCGCCTGGCGCACACGGTCAAGGGCGTTGCAGCGCAGATTGGCGCGCTGTCCCTGCGCGACTTGGCCGATCGGCTCGAACAGGCGCTGCAGCAGCGCCTGCCGCTGGCCGAGATCGAGCCGCTGCGCCAGCAGCTCGCACTCAGCCTGCCGCTGCTGGTCTCTGCCATCGCCTCCCGCCTGTCTCCGGTCGTGGTGGCGGCGCCGGCAGCGTTTGACCCGCCGCGCTGGCAGCGGCTGCGCGACCGCTTGATCCTCCTGCTCGAGCAGGACGATACCGAATGCGAGATCCTGTTCGAGACCGACGAGGCCCTGCTGCGCGCCGGCCTGGGGCAGAGCTTCGAGGTCGTGGCGCAAGCCATCCGCGACTTTGATTTTCCGGTCGCGCTCGCCGCCGTGCGGGCCGCGCCATCAATGAGCGCCGCCCCTACAATCGGTGTCAAACGGAGTAATCTCGCATGAGCATCAAGAGCGACAAATGGATCCGGCGCATGGCCGAGCAACACGGCATGATCGACCCCTTCGAACCCGGCCAGGTGCGCCAGGTCGACGGCAAGAAGGTCATCAGCTATGGCACCAGCAGCTACGGCTACGATATCCGCTGCGCGCCCGAGTTCAAGGTCTTCACCAACATCCACAGCACGGTGGTCGACCCGAAGAACTTCGACGAGAAAAGCTTCGTCGACTTCCATGGCGACTCCTGCATCATCCCGCCCAACAGCTTCGCGCTGGCGCGCACGGTCGAGTATTTCCGCATCCCGCGCAATGTGCTGACCATCTGTCTGGGCAAGAGCACCTACGCGCGCTGCGGCATCATCGTCAACGTCACCCCGTTCGAGCCTGAGTGGGAAGGCTATGTGACGCTCGAGTTCAGCAACACCACGCCGCTGCCGGCCAAGATCTACGCTGGCGAAGGCTGTGCCCAGGTGCTGTTCTTCGAGAGCGATGCCGACGATGTCTGCGAGACCAGCTACAAGGACCGTGGCGGCAAGTATCAGGGCCAGCAAGGCGTCACGCTGCCGCGCGCCTGATCCCGGGGCCTGACATGTCGGCGCAGCAACTGCTGTCCTTTGGTCTGCCCGTCAGCGGCGCGCCCGAACTTTCGCATCCGAAACCGGAGCGCCTGCTGCGCGGCAATCCGCTGCGCGAGACCTGGAATGCGCTCGACGCGCCCTTGAACGGGGCGGGCGAGCTCAGCAGCGGCGTCTGGCGCTGCGAGCCGGGTCAGTGGCGCATCGCCTTCGGTCCGACCGAGCAGGAAATCTTCACCGTGCTCGAGGGCCGTTGCCGCCTGCACCGCGAGGACGGCAGTTTCGAGCAGGCCGGCCCCGGCCAGGCGATCCGGATTCCGCCCGGCTTCACCGGCTCGTTCGAGGTGATCGAGCGCATGACCAAGGTCTACGTGATCGTCAAGTAGCCGGCAGGCGCAGCGCGTCGTTCAGCCCAGCGCCGCCAGCCAGCGCAGGAAGTCGGCCTGCATCGGCGCGCTGATGCTGTGGTCGATCGGGTAGAGCCGCAGGGCATGGCTGACTCCCAGTTCGTCCAGCCAGGCGTGGGCACGCTGCGCCCACTCGACCGGCAGCTTGCTGTCATGCTCGCCGTGGGCCACGAAACCCTGCAGCCTGCCCAGGCGCTCTCGGCTGGCCAGCAGCGCGGCGATCTCGGGCAGGATGCGCCCCGACAGCAGGCCAAAGCCGGCCACCGACTCGGGCGAGGTCAGCGCCACGCCGGCGCTCATGATGCCGCCCTGGCTGAAACCCGCGACCACGGTCTGCTGCGCTGCCACGCCATGCTGGCGCTGCAGTTCGGCCAGCAACTGGATCAGGGCCTGGCGGCTCTGTTCGGCCTGCTCGGGCACGATGCGCGGCCCGTCCGCGGTGAAGCTCACCTGGAACCAGGCAAACTGCGTCGGCCCCAGCGCCAACGGGCCGCGCGCCAGCACCACCAGGGTGTCGTCGGCGATGCCCTCGGCCAGGCCAGCCACCGATGTCTCGTTGCCGCCGACGCCATGCAGCAGCACGAGGCAGCGGCGTGGCGCCAGTGGTTGCGGCAGCAGCAGGCGGTAGCTCAGGCCGGAGACCGGATCGGTCTGCAAGGCGCCAGGGGTCAGCGTGGTCATGACAAAGGTACTCCGGGAACAAGGATGACGAAATGCCCGCTGGGCGGGCTGGGCAGCCGATGCTAGCGCACGGATTCGACGCCCATGGACGCCACGAGTCCAGCGGTTCTGCCTGCGCGTCCTGCTTGCCAGATCACTGAGCCAGCACGAAGTCGATGAAGCCCCGCTCGACGGAAGTCGACACCAGCTTGACCCGCAGCGACTGGCCAACCCTGAGCGCCGGCAGATCGCCCTTGAGCCGGCCTTCGGCTGGCGGCTCGAAGATGCGCACCCAGCTGCCCTTGTCGCCCGTGCCGGTCACGAGCGCATCGAAGCGCTGGCCGATGCGCTCATGCAGCAGCAGCGCGGCTTCGGACTTGCGCACCTGCCGTTCGACCTTCTTGGCCGCATCTTCCTGCCCGGTGCAGTGCAGGGCCAGTTCGTCGAGTTCGTCGTCGGAGTAGGGCGGCTTGACGCCCGCCAGCGCCGCCTTGAGCAGGCGCAGCGTGATCAGGTCGGGAAAGCGGCGGTTCGGCGCCGTCGAATGCATGTAGTCCTGCACCGCCAGGCCGAAATGGCCGATCGGCGGACCAGCGGGCCGTTCGACCACATATTCGCCCGAGCCCATGAGCTTGACGATCACCAGCGACAGGTCGGGAAAGCGCAGCGGGTCGGCCTGGTGCCGCTCGGCCAGAAAGGCTTCGAGCGCCTTGCCATCGGGCTGGCGCGGCAAGCGGGTGCCATAGGTCTGCGCCACCTCGGCGATGCGCAGCCAGCGCTCCGGCGAGCGCACCACGCGTCGCAGCGAGGCGCTGCCCTGGGCGGCCAGGAAGCGCGCCGTGCAGCCGTTGGTGGCGATCATGAATTCCTCGATCAATTGGCGGGCCCGGTTTTGCGGCTGCTGGCGGATGTCGGCGATCCGGTCGCCCTGGAACAGGGCCCTGGGCTGGAAGGTCTCGAACTCGAGCGAGCCCTGGGCCCGGCGCAACACGCGCAGCTTCTGCGCCAGTTCGTCCTGCAGGCGCAGCTGGGTGTTCATGCCCCGGATCTGGCGCGCGGGTTCGGGCAGGTCGGCGTCGCCCTCGATCCAGGCCGAGACCGCGTCGTAGGCCAGCTGGACCCGGTTGCGCACCACGGCGCGGTAGATCGAGGAGCTGACCAGGACCCCGTCGTCGCTGAACTCCATCTGGTTGACCAGGGCCAGGCGATCCTGGTCTGGGTTGAGCGAGGTCAGGTCGGTCGACAGTCGCTCCGGCAGCATCGGGAACACGCGCGCCGAGGTGTAGACCGAGGTGGTGTTGTGCCTGGCATGGCCATCGATCGGCGTGTCTTTCTTGACCAGCGCATCGACATCTGCCACCGCCACGAAGACCCGTACTTCGCCCTTGGCCAGCGGCTCGATGGCGGTCAACTGGTCCAGGTCGCGCGAATCATCGTTGTCGATCGAGCACCAGGGCAGTCCGGTCAGGTCGCGGATGCTGCGATCGGATTCGCTGGCGGCGGCGCTGATGCGGGACAGCTGTTTCTGTACCGCGTCGGGAAACTCGGGCTCGAGCCCGCGGCTGAACATGGCCAGGGACGCAATCGTCGACAGATCGGCCCGATGATTGGACAAGACGCGCCGCATAGGTCGAACTCCCAGGATGAATGGGTTCATTCTGCCCCTGCCTGGCGGGCTTGTCATCCGGCCCGGCGCTCCGGTCTGGAAACCGCGTCGGTTTCCAGGGCATTGCAAGGGTTGTATATTTTCATCAGTTAAGCTGTCGTTGTGTCCGGGTTCTATCCGGTGGGGGTTCTCATTTGTTTCTTCCGAAGGCCTTCAGGGTGGCCGGTGTCCCTGCCTCGGTCCGGATCAGCCTGATCTACCTCGTGCTGGCCAGTGCCTGGATCTGGGGTTCCGACTGGCTGGCCCTGCAGCTGCTGGGTGAGCCGGCCGCTGTCACGCAGGCCCAGTCCCTCAAAGGCGAGTTGTTCGTCCTGCTCACGGCCGCCCTGTTGTTCTGGCTGATCGGTCGCGAGGAGCGGGCCCAGGCCGCGATACAGGATGAACTCAAGCGCACGCGCAGCCAGCTCGAGCATTTCATCGATACCAGCCCTTCGATCATCTACGCGCTGGTGCCCGACACCGCGGCGGCGGGCGGCTGGCGGGTGTCGTATGTCAGCGGCAACGTGTTGCGCTTGACCGGGTATGCGCCCGCCGACTGGCTGGAGCGGGCCGGCTTCTGGTTCGAGCATGTGCACCCCGATGACCGGCTGCAGGTGCAGCAGGCGCAGCGACAACTGCACGAAACCGGCGAGCTCAGGCAGCGCTACCGCTTCCAGCATCGCGACGGCTGTTACCGCTGGATCGACGACCAGCTGCAGCTCTACCGCGGCGCGGACGGCCAGCCGCTCGAAATCGTCGGCAGCTGGCGCGACGTGACCGAGCAGGAACAGACCCAGCAGGCCTTGCGCGACCGGCAGGTCAAGCTCGATACCTTCCTGGCCCATGCGCCGGCCGCCCTGGCCATGTTCAACCGCGAGATGCGCTATCTGTTCGCGAGCCAGCGCTGGGTCCAGGATTTCCAGCTCGGGGCGGTGGGAGACCTGATCGGACGCTCCCATTACGAGTTGTTCCCCGAGATGCCGCAACATTGGAAGGACGCGCACCAGCGCGCCTTCGCCGGCGAGACGGTGCGCCGCGAAGAGGAGTTCTACCGCTTGCCCGACGGCAGCGAGCGCTGGCTGCGCTGGAAGGTCAAGCCCTGCGAGTCGGTCGAGGGCCGGGTCGAGAGCATCATCATCCTGGCCGAGGACATCACCCAGCACAAGCGCGACCAGGAGCAGCTGCGCGCCGAGAAGCGGCGCTGGCGTTTCGCGGTCGATGGCAGCGACATCGGCCTGTGGGACTGGAACGTGAGCGCCAGCACGGTGTTCTTCTCGTCCTGCTGGAAGTCCATGCTGGGCTACTCGGATGACGAGATCGGAGACCGGCTGTGCGAATGGGAGTCGCGCGTGCACCCCGACGACAAGGCGCAGGTGATGGCCGATGTCGGGCGCCACCTGAGCGGCGAAGTGGATTTCTATGTCAACGAACACCGGGTGCTGTGCAAGGATGGCAGCTACAAGTGGATCCTGGACCGCGGGCGCGTGGTCGAGCGCGGCCCCGAGGGCCAGGCGCTGCGCATGATCGGCACCCACACCGACCTGACGGCGCTCAAGCTGCGCGAGCAGGCGCTGGCGCTCAACGCCAGCCTGTTCATGAACAGCTCCGAAGGCATCGTGATCTGCGATGGCGACAACCGCATCCTGTCGGTCAACCGCGCCTTCAGCGACATCACGGGCTACAGCGCCGACGAGGTGCTGGGGCGCCCGCCGTCGCTGCTGCGCTCGGGCCAGCAGACCCGGGATTTCTACCGCGACATGTGGCGCCAGATCCTGGAGGTGGGCCGCTGGCAGGGCGAGATCCTGAACCGGCGCAAGGACGGCGAGCCCTTCCTGGCCTGGCTGACCATCAGCCTGGTGCGGGATCAGGACGGACAGGTCCGCAACTTCTACGGCATCTTCCATGACATCACGCAGCGCAAGCAGGCCGAGGCCCGGATCAGCCAGCTGACGCATTACGACGCGCTGACCGGCCTGCCCAACCGCGCGCTGCTGCGCGACCGGATCGAGTCGCAGCTGGCGCAGGCCCGGCGCGAGCAGGAGGCGCTGGCGCTGATGTTCATCGACGTCGACCGCTTCAAGTACATCAACGACTCGCTGGGACACCGGGCGGGCGATGCCCTGCTGGTCGAGATGGCGTCCCGGCTCGAGCAGGCCGCCAGGCCCCAGGACACGGTGTCGCGCATGGGTGGCGATGAGTTCACCTTGCTGCTGCCCCAGATCGATGCCGAACGCGCGGCGCATCTGGCGCAGGAAATCATCACGCGGATTTCCGCTCCCTGCCAGTTCGAGGGCATGGAGCTGATCGTGACGCCCTCGATCGGCATCGCGATGTTCCCGGGCGACGGGCGCGAGGTCGACGCCTTGCTGCAGGCCGGCGATACCGCGATGTACCGGGCCAAGGCCGCTGGCGGCGCCAATTTCCAGTTCTACGAGCCCGGCATGCACCTGAGCGCCAGCCGCACGCTGCAGCTCGAGAACGCCTTGCGCTGGGCGCTCGAGCGCCATGAGCTCGCGCTGCATTACCAGCCGCAGATCGAGCTCAAGACCCGCCGCGTGACGGGCTGCGAGGCCTTGCTGCGCTGGACGCACCCGCAGCTGGGCATGATTCCGCCGTCCGAGTTCATGCCGATCGCCGAGGCCAGCGGCCTGATCCTGCCGATCGGCGAGTGGGTGCTCAGGACCGCTGTGGCACAGAACCAGGCCTGGCAGCAGGCGGGACTGGCGCCGGCGCTGATGGCGGTCAATGTCTCGTCGGTCCAGTTCCGCCAGACACAGTTTCCCGAGCTGGTGCGGGCCGTGCTCGACGAGGCCGGACTGCAGCGGGGCTGGCTCGAGCTCGAGCTGACCGAGAGCGTGGTCTCGGCCGACCCCGAGGGGGCGATCCGGATCATGGAGCAGCTCGACTTGCTCGGCGTGCAGCTGTCGGTCGACGATTTCGGTACCGGTTACTCCTCGCTGTCCTACCTCAAGCGCTTCCCGATCGACAAGCTCAAGATCGACCAGAGCTTCGTGCGCGATCTGGGCAGCGATCCGGGCAGCACCCTGATCGTCGCGGGCGTGATTGCCATGGCCCGCGCCCTGGGCCTGAAGACGATCGCCGAGGGCGTCGAAACGGCCGAGCAGGCCGCGACGCTGGCGCGCGAAGGCAGCGACGAGGTGCAAGGCTACTGGTATGCCAGGCCGATGCCGGCCGACCAGTATGAGCGCTGGCTGCGCGACTATCTGCCGGCGGCGCGGGGCCCCGGCATTGTTTGAACTGAGGATTGACGGAGTGTTTGTATGACCTGGGATACCTGGCTGGCTTTTTTCCTGGCCTGCTGGCTGATCAGCCTGTCGCCCGGCGCGGGTGCGATTGCCTCGATGTCGTCGGGGCTGAATTTTGGCTTCCGCCGTGGCTACTGGAACGCCATCGGCCTGCAGCTGGCGCTGGTGCTACAGATCGCGGTAGTCGCGGCTGGTGTCGGTGCGCTGCTGGCCGCTTCCGAGCTGGCCTTTGCCTTCATCAAGTGGTTCGGTGTGCTGTATCTGCTGTATCTGGGCTGGAAACAGTGGAGCGCGCCGCCCAGTGCGCTTGCCACCGAGCCGGTCGATCTCAGGCGTGGGCGCCCGCTGGCGCTGGTGCTGCGCGGCTTTGTCGTCAACGCGAGCAATCCCAAGGCGATCGTATTCATCCTGGCCGTGCTGCCGCAGTTCCTCGATACCAGCCGGCCGCTGCTGGCGCAGTATCTGCTGATGACGCTGACCATGGTGGCGGTCGACCTGGTGGTCATGGCCGGCTACACCGGGCTGGCGGCCAGGGTCCTGAGGCTGCTGCGCGAGCCGGGGCAGCAGCGCCTGCTCAACCGGGTCTTCGGCGGCCTGTTCGGCGCGGCGGCGACCTTGCTGGCCACGCTGAAGCAGGCGGCGCATTGAGCTGATCCGAGGCCGCGGCACAATAGCGGGCTTTCCTTCCCTCCCTCATTGACAGGACAGCCAGATGGCCTTCGCCGACAACCTCAAGCAACTCCCCTCCATCGCCCATCTGGCCGCGCTGGAGCTGATCGACGGCGCTGGTGCCGTGGTCGCCACGATCGAGAACAAGCCGGGCAAGGCCGGCTCGCTGGCGGTCTATGCCGCGCTGGCCGCCCAGCATGGAGCCATCAATGGGGCCGCCGCCGAGCAGGGGCTGGAGATCTTTGCCGAGCACACCGTGGACGCGCGCGCCAACCCGGGCAAGCACCCGAACATCGACCGCCTGCTCGAGGTCATTGCCTCGGGCCAGGGCTATGGCGTCAAACTGATCGAGGCCTGAGCGTCAAGCGTGCAGGCGGCGCTGGCGCCTGATCCGGCGCCTGCTCAGACCGCCATCGGCGCCGTCAGGTGGGCATGGTGCTGGTAGCCGGCCAGGCTGAAGTCGCCCGGCTCGACCATTTCGAGCCACTCGGGCTGGTACTGGCCGGTCACGGCGTAGTCGGGAATCCGGTCCGACAGCACCAGCTGCGGCGCCGGCAGCGGCTCGCGCGTGAGCTGCTCCTGCAGCATCGGGACATGGTTCTCGTAGATATGTGCGTCGCCGATGAAGTAGCTGAACCATTTCGGCTTGAAGCCGGTCAGGCGTCCGACCAGGTGCAGCAGCGCCGCGCCCTCGGTCAGGTTGAACGGCGTGCCCAGTCCCAGGTCGTTGCTGCGGATGTAGAGGCAGAGCGAGATCTCGCGCGTGGCCGCGTTGGGCAGGAACTGGTACAGCAGGTGGCAGGGCGGCAGCGCCATTTCCTCGAGCTGGGCCCAGTTCCAGCCGTGGAAGATGATGCGGCGGTCGCTCGGGTGGTTGATGATGGTGTCGAGGCATTGCCGCAGCTGGTCGACCGCCTTGTAGAGCACGACCTGGCCGTCCAGCGTGTGGGCGATGCGGACATAGCCGCGTCCCACCGCATCCGCGATCTGGCCCGCTGCCGAGGCGGGCAGGGCCTTGAACGCCGGCCAGTTGCGCCACTGCACGCCGTAGACCGGGCCCAGGTCGTCCTCGCCCAGGCGGTAGGGGTTGGCCAGCCAGGCGGCGTTCTCGTTGGCGTTCTGGTCCCAGACCTTGCAGCCGAGCGCGCGGAACTCGGCCGCGCTGCGGTAGCCGCGCAGGAAGCCGACCAGCTCGCCGACCGCCGACTTGAAGGCCAGCTTCTTGGTCGTGACGGCCGGGAAGCCCTGACTCAGGTCGAAGCGCATCGCTGCGCCCGGCAGGCTCAGCGTGCGGATGCCGGTGCGGTTGGTCTGCCAGCTGCCCTGCTCGAAGACGGTGCGGACGAGGTCTAGGTATTGCTTCACGGCGCTGGCTGGCTAGATAAAACGAAACATTTTAGCGATGCAATCCAGATCAGCGTTCAGCGCTGGTCCTGTATCAGCACCCGTCCCGGGTTCATGATGCCCTGCGGGTCGAGCGCGGCCTTGATGCGGCGCATCAGCGCGAGCGCGACCGGGTGCTTGTACTGCGGCAGCGTCTCGGCCTTCAGGCTGCCGATGCCATGCTCGGCGCTGATCGAGCCGCCATGGCGGCGCACCGAGTCGAACACGATATGGTTGATGCGGGTTTCCTGCTCGCGCAGGAAGGCGGCCGGGTCGCCGCCCTCGGGCGCCTGCACGTTGTAGTGCAGGTTGCCGTCGCCCAGATGGCCGAAGTTGACCAGCCGCACGCCCGGGATCTCGGCGGCCAGCTGCGCATCGGTCTCGGCGCAGAAGTGGCAAATAGCCGACACCGGCAGGCTGATGTCGTGCTTGATGTTGAGGCCTTCCTCGCTTTGCGCCAGCGAGATGCTCTCGCGGATATGCCACAGGTTGTGTGCCTGGCCCAGGCTCTCGGCGACGATGGCGTCGCTCACGCAGCCCTGTTCGAGCGCGGCTTCGAGCAGTGCCTCGAAGCGCTCGCGCGCATGGGCCTCGCTCTCGCTGTCGGAGTTCTCGAGCAGCACACACCAGGGATGGTCCTGCCACAGCGGCACGCGCAGCTGCGGGTAATGCTTGTCGACCAGCGACAGCGAAAAGCGGCTCATGGCCTCGAAGCCGGTCAGGCCGGCGCCGAGCTGGCGCTGCGCCAGCCCGAGCAGCTCGACTGCGGCCTCGATCGATGGCAGCGCGGCCCAGGCCGTCAGCTTGGCGGCCGGCTGCGGCTGCAGCTTGAGCGTGGCGCCGGTGATGATGCCCAGCGTGCCCTCGCTGCCGATGTAGAGGTCGCGCAGGTCGTAGCCGGTGTTGTCCTTGCGCAGGCCGATCAGGCCGTCCCAGACCTCACCCTGCGGCGTGACCACTTCGAGACCCAGGCATTGTTCGCGCGCGTTGCCGTAGCGCAGCACCTGGGTGCCACCGGCGTTGCTGGCCAGGTTGCCGCCGATGGTGCAGCTGCCTTCGGCCGCCAGGCTCAGCGGCAGCAGCAGGCCGGCGGCCTCGGCGGCCTGCTGCGCGGCCTGCAGGATGCAGCCGGCGTCGACCGTCAGCGTCAGGTTGGCGGCGTCGAGCGCGCGCACCCGGTTCATGCGCTGCAGGCTCAGCAGCACCTGCTTTCCGCTGGCGTCGGGCACGCTGCCGACCACCAGTCCGGTGTTGCCGCCCTGCGGCACGATGGCCACGCCGGCCGCCGCGCAGGCCTGGACCACGGCGGCGACCTCGGCCGTGCTGCCCGGGCGCACCACGGCCAGCGCGCGGCCGCGGTGGCGTCGGCGCCAGTCCTGCTCGTAGGCCGCGAGGTCGGTGGCCGGGTCCTCATGGGTCAGCACCTGCTGGGTGCCGACGGCCGCGCGCAGGGCCGACAGCAGATCGTTCGAGTCGTTCATCAAGTCGTCTCCCGTTGGGAAGGGGCCGTGGCAGCGCCGGTATCGGCATCGGTATTGGCCGCTGCAGCCAGCGCGGCACGCGCGGCCTTCAGTCGCAGCCGGATATGGATGGTGCAGGCGACGAACAGGCCCAGGCACAGCAGCAGCTCGAGCCCGGCCAGCCAGGCCGACAGGCCCTTGTCGCTCCAGGCCCGTACCGAGCCTTCCATGACATAGAGCCAGACCAGCAGGCTCAGCATGCGGTAGGTGTACATGCGGTTCTTCAGCAGGCCGGCCAGCGGCAGGCACAGCGGCAGTACCTTGAGCGCCAGCGTCGAGCCGCCCGGACGCAGCGG
Organism: Burkholderiales bacterium; assembly: GCA_026400105.1. Classification (GTDB taxonomy): domain Bacteria; phylum Pseudomonadota; class Gammaproteobacteria; order Burkholderiales; family Burkholderiaceae_C; genus Malikia. The sequence goes on along the minus strand of JAPLPQ010000047.1, from coordinate 98,961 downwards.
CGCCAGCCACAGCTCCCAGGCCAGCCCGAGCACGATCAGCGCCAGGGTGCAGGCGACGGCGGCACGCCGCGCGAAGTCCACCCCGGCCGGGGTGGGAAGGACGGTGCCCGGAGGGGCGTCGGGCATGGGGTCGGGGCGGGTTTTTTTCATGTCTTGTCTTGCAGCGATGGCATGATACCGGCGATGAGAATTCCGTCGCGCGCGCGCCAGTCCGGCCGCCTGCATTTGATCGACGCCTGGCTGCCTGCTTTGCTGCAGGCGCTGGGCCGTTTTCCCTGGCGCATTACCGCGCTGACGCTGCGCGAGCGCTTCCGCGAGGACCGGCTCGGCATCACGGCCGGCAGCCTGACCTTCACCACCACGATCTCGCTGGTGCCGCTGTTCACGGTCGGCCTGGCCATCTTCAGCGCCTTTCCGGTCTTCGGCCGGCTGCAGGCGCAGCTGCAGCAGTGGCTGATCCAGAGCCTGATTCCGGACCAGATCGCGCGCCAGGTCAGTAACTACCTGCTGCAGTTCTCGCAGCAGGCCGGCAAGATGGGCTGGGCCGGAGCGGTGTTCCTGCTCGTGACCGCGCTGACGCTGGTGCTGACGATAGACCGCAAGCTCAACGACATCTGGCGCGTGCGCCAGCCACGCTCGCTGACCCAGCGCGTGCTGATCTACTGGGCGGTGCTGACGCTGGGGCCGCTGCTGCTGGGCGCCAGCCTGAGCCTGAGCTCCTATGCCGTGTCGGCCTCGCGCGGCTGGGTCAGCGCGGTGCCGGGCGGCGTCCAGTTCGCGCTCGGCGCGGTCGAGTTCCTGCTCGGCCTGACCGGCATGGCGGCGCTCTACCGCTTCGTTCCGAATGCGCCGGTGCGCTGGTCGCATGCCTTCGTCGGTGCCTGCCTGGCATCGACCGGCATCGAGCTGGCCAAGCGCGTGCTGGGCTGGTACCTGGCGCAGGTGCCGACCTATTCGGTCGTCTACGGCGCCTTCGCGACCGTGCCGATCCTGCTGATCTGGCTCTATACCGGCTGGGTGATCGTGCTGCTCGGCGCCGTGCTGACGGCCTATCTGCCCAGTCTGGTCGGCGGCATCGAGCGCCATTCCGATGCGCCAGGCTGGGATCTGCAGCTCGCGCTCGAACTGCTGGATTGCCTGGAGCGGGCGCGCGGCGATGGCCGGCGCGGCTGCAGTCTCGAGTCGCTCGCGCGCCAGTTGCGCGTCGATCCCTTGCAGATCGAGCCCCCGCTGGAGGCGCTGGAGGCGCTGGACTGGATCGGCCGCCTGAGCGAGACCGATGGGCGCCATGTGCTGCTGGTCGACCCGGCCACGACGCCGCTGGCCCCGCTGCTGCAGGCGCTCTGCCTGCCGCTGAACGCCGGCACGCAGGCGCTCTGGCAGGTCAGTGGCTGGTCGGTGCTGACGCTGGCTGACGCCTTGCCGACCCCGGCGGCCTGAGCCGCGCTGCAACAAGCGGGATTTCCCCTGCCTGGCAGGCCCTCGCGGGCAGGATTTGTGGGCTATATTTGTGTCGGGTGCGCTGGTGCGCCCAAGGAGCAGAACAATATGAAAGTCAGCGACATCCTGCGCGTCAAGGGCGGCACCCTCTACACCGTGTCCCCCGACGAGAAACTCTCGCACGCCATCGAGACCATGGCCGAGTTCGACATCGGCTCGCTCGCCGTGATGGAGAATGGTCAGCTGGTCGGCATGCTGACTTTCCGCGAGGTGATCAAGACCCTGGCCCGCAACGCCGGCACCGTCGCCGGCAAGACCGTGGACAAGATCATGGACCGCAGTCCATCGACCTGCACGCCCGAGACCGAGCTCGAGCAGGTCCGCCCGCTGATGCTGGAAAGCCATACCCGCTACATGCCGGTGATGGACGGCAAGATGCTGATGGGCGTGATCAGCTTCTACGACGTTGCCAAGGCCATCGTCGACAACCAGAACTTCGAGAACAAGATGCTCAAGGCCTATATCCGCGAATGGCCGGAGCAGGAGGTCGACGAGAAGTCCTGACCTGGTCCCACGCCCACACCAGAATTTACATTCTGGTCACAGAGCAGTCTGCCTTGCCAGTAGACTGCTCTTTTCTTTTTTAATACTTATACTGATCATGGCAACGAATAAACAGCGGCTTTTTGCCGTGACGGCCATCGCTGCGGCTGCGACTCTGGGCCTGACGGGCTATACCACCGTCACCGGCAACAAGATCATCTGGCAATACCTGGGGCAGGTGGGAACGCCGACCTACGGCAACCTGCCCTACAACACGAGCACGGGTGCGCCCACCCATTCGGCCTACCAGACTGATCTCGCGTTGTTGACGATTCCTCCTCTGGCGTCGGACCTGCTCAAGCGCATCGGGGTGATGATTCCCGAGGGCCTCAACATCAAGAACAACACGCGCGTGAGTCTGAGTTCCGATGACCAGACCAACCTCGTGCTCAAGGCCGGTATCCAGGCCGACCTCCATGTGAGCTTCCTCTCCGAGGGTGCCGGTTTCAGCAACAGCGTCGGCTACTTCATCTACGACCCCGAGGACTTCGCGCAAAAGCTCAGCAGTGGCGCGACCCGCGAACAACTGCTGGCGTCGATCACGGCCGAGCAGATCTTCTTCCCCAACGCCAGCCAGGACAACCAGCTGCCCTTCAAGGTCGCGACCTCCACCACCGCGAGCACCGTTTCGTTCCGTGTCAACACCGGCAGCAAGCCCGTGGGTGTGGGCTTCTTCATCGTCCCCGGTGGCTGGCGCGGCGATGGCCGGGATCTCCGGCTCTCCGGCGGCTCCAACGCTCCCGGCACCACCCAGACGCCAGGCACCGACGAGCGCATCCTGAGCCAGGGCCGCACGCCCTTCTATTCCCTCAAGGCGCTCAACCCCGAGCCCGACGATGCCCGCAACCTGCGCCAGCACACCATCCTGCTCAACGAAGCCGAGGTGGACAGCACGGATGGCGCGCGCAAGTTCCAGCGCCTGGTCCTGGGCTTCGAGGACATGAACCGCACCGGCGGCGACCACGATTTCAACGACGTGCTGATGGCCGTGCATGTGACGCCGTCCGGGTCCGAGAACATCACCAACCTGCCCCAGATCAGCCCGATCACTGCCTCGAACAAGGACAGCGATGGCGACGGCGTGCTCGACCTGAACGACAGCTACCCCAACGATCCGACCGCGTCGAAGTACCAGGATTACCCGAGCAGCAACGGCTGGGCCACGCTGGCTTACGAGGACAACTGGCCTTTCGAGGGCGACTATGACCTCAACGACATGGTCGTGCGCTACCGCAGTCGCGAGATCAAGCACGCGGCCGGCAAGGTCTCGCGTCTCGAGATGACCATGCGTCTCGACGCGCGTGGCGCGGGCTTCCGCAACGGTTTTGCGCTCGCGCTGCCGGGCATCCTGCCTGACGATGTCGAGTCGGCCACCTTGACCACGATCGATGTCAACAACCAGGCGTCCGAGAAGGCGCTGGTCCCGCTCGACAAGAGCCTGCACAAGCAGGCGGTGTTCGAGATATTCAAGGACGCCTACGCCTTACAGGCCAGCCAGTCCGACAGCAACTGCAAGTCGCTGGGCTTCTACAACGCGGCGGCCGGCTGCCCGATCGCCGGTTTCACCGAGTTCAAGCTGGTCGTGAAGATGAAGACCAAGAGCAGCGGTGCCCTGACCGACCGCTCGCCCCTGTATGCCGGCAGCTTCCCGGCCACGCCCTACGACCCCTTCCTGTTCCGCACTGAAAAGCCGGGCCTCGAGGTGCACTTGCCGGGCAAGAAGCCGTCGGCTCGCGCCGACGCCAGCCTGTTCAATACCGGGGCCGATGCCAGCAAGCTGGGCACGAGCTATACCTACATGACCAGCAAGGGCCTGCCCTGGGCGCTCAATATTCCGGCGCTCTGGAATTACCCGGCCGAGGCGGTTCGCGTCGAGGCGGCCTATGCCGACTTCGTCAGCTGGGCGGCTTCGGGCGGCAGCAAGAACCAGACCTGGTATGCCACGCCGAGCGACAAGACTGCGCCGACCTATGGCAAGACCGACAAGGCCAGCCTGCAGGCCGCCAAGACCTTCAGCAACGGTCGCTGAACCCCATTTCCCACAGTGGATGGCCGGTCGCTGACCGGCCGCTAGGAAACATCATGATTTCTTTCAAGAAACAACTCGTTCTGGCCGCTGCGACGGTGCTTCTCGCCGCCTGCGGTGGCGGCGGTGGCGGCAGTACCGATAGCAAACCCGCCAGCAATTCCCTGGGCGATGCCCAGGTGCTGGCCTCGATCAGCGCCGCCGTGAGCAATGGCTTCAACTGGGAGCTGGCACCGACCCCGACGACCGTGACGGTTCAGGGCACGGCAGTCGCGAACCTGCGCGTCAACGTGTCGCGCTACACCGAGGAAACCCTCGAGGCGGGACAGGCTCCGATCACCTTGCGCGGCGAATCCCTGGGTTCGGGCACCACTGATGCGGCTGGCAAGGTCGATCTCGGGGTGCTCAACCTGCCGGCGGGCAGCAGCGACATGGTCCTGGTCGAGCTGTTCGACGACCAGCGTCCGGAGCTCGGTGCGCTGGCTGGCAGCAAGGTCACCGCCGACAAGGTCGCTGGCCTGGTGCTGCAGTTCAAGGGCTGATGACCTGCGGGCACGCCAGCGACGAGCGCGATCGGCTTCGCCTGCCTGGGCGGGACTCCATTTGTACCGCTCTCGCGCTGGCAATTGCCGCCGCTCTGGGATAATCGACAACCATGAGCGGCAATACCTTCGGCAAACTCTTTACCGTCACCAACTTCGGCGAATCGCACGGCCCGGCCATCGGCTGCGTGATCGATGGCTGCCCGCCAGGCCTGGACCTGTGCGAGGCGGACATCCAGCATGACCTGGACCGCCGCCGGCCCGGCACCAGCAAGTTCGTGACCCAGCGCAACGAGCCCGATCAGGTCCAGATCCTGAGCGGGGTCTATGAGGGCAAGACCACCGGCACCCCGATCGCGCTGCTGATCCAGAACACCGACCAGCGCAGCAAGGATTACGGCAACATCCTGCAATCCTTCCGGCCTGGTCACGCCGACTACGCCTACTGGCACAAGTACGGCATCCGCGACCCGCGCGGCGGCGGTCGCAGCTCGGCGCGCCTGACCGCTCCGACCGTGGCGGCCGGTGCGGTGGCCAAGAAATGGCTGCAGCAGGCCTACGGCACGACCTTCCAGGGCTGCATGACCCAGATCGGCGAGGTCGAGATCGCGTTCGAGAGCTGGGACCATGTGCCGAACAACCCCTTCTTCGCCCCGGTCGCCGACGTCAGCGCGCTCGAGGACTACATGGGCGAGCTGCGCAAGTCGGGCGACTCCTGTGGCGCGCGCCTGCGCGTGACGGCACAGAACGTTCCGGTCGGCCTGGGCGAGCCGCTCTATGACAAGCTCGATGCCGACATCGCCCACGCGATGATGGGGCTCAACGCGGTCAAGGGGGTCGAGATCGGCGCCGGCTTTGCCTGCGTCGCGCAGCGCGGCAGCACGCACGGCGACTCGCTGACGCCGGACGGCTTCCTGAGCAACAACGCCGGCGGCATCCTGGGCGGCATCAGCACCGGCCAGGACATCGAGGTGTCGCTCGCGATCAAGCCGACCAGCTCGATCCTGATCCCGCGCGCGACCATCGACGTCGAGGGCCAGCCGACCGAGCTGATCACCAAGGGCCGCCACGACCCCTGCGTCGGCATCCGCGCCACGCCGATCGCCGAGGCGCTGCTGGCGCTGGTGCTGATCGACCACGCGCTGCGCCACCGGGCCCAGTGCGGCGACGTGCGCGTGAGCACGCCCGACATCGCGGCCGCGCGCTAACAAGCGGTGAGCCGGGGCCGCGAACTCTGGCCCTTTGCCGCGCTGTCGGCGAGCTATTTCGCGCATATCGGCTTCTTCAATCCCTACCTGCCGCTCTGGCTCAAGGACGCGGGCTTCGGGCTGTTCGCGATCAGCCTGCTGACCTCGATGCAGTCGGCGACCAGGCTGTTCGCGCCCTATGCCTGGGGCTGGCTCAGCGACCATACCGGGGAGCGGGTGCGGCTGCTGCGCTTTTGCTCCATGGTCGCGCTGCTGGGCAGCGCCGGACTTTGGCTCGACCTGGGTCTCTGGGGCCTGACCGGGCTGCTGTTGCTGATGTTCACCCATACCAGCGCGATGATGCCGATGAGCGAGGCCGCGCTGGCGCAGTTGGTCAGCCGTGCCGGCGGCTTCGATGCCCGCCGCTACGGCCGGGTGCGGCTGTGCGGATCGGCCGGCTTTCTGCTCACGGTGCTGGCGGCCGGAGCCTGGTTCGAGCGCCACGGCATGAGCAGCTTCCCGGCCTGGACCGCCGGCACGCTGGCGCTGCTGGTCGCGAGCTGCTGGTGGCTGCCTGACCAGCGCGAGCCGGTCCATGCCGGCGCGCGCTCGGAGTCGGTCTGGCCGGTGCTGCGCCGGCCCGAGGTGGCCTGGTTCTTCGTCGCCGTCTTCCTGCATGTGATGGCGCATGTCGCCGTCTATGTCTTTTTTTCGCTCTACATCGACTCGCTGGGCTATGGCAAGTCGGTCATCGGCCTGCTCTGGGCCGTTTCGGTGCTGGTCGAGATCGGCTGGTTCTTCACCCAGGCGCGCTGGCTGCCGCGCCTGAGTCACGGCGCCTGGCTGCTGCTGGCGGCGGGGCTGGCCGCGCTGCGCTTTGCCGTCACGGCCGCTGGTGGCGCCTGGCTCTGGTTGCTGTTCGCGGCCCAGCTGCTGCACGCCATCACCTTTGCCGCCCACCATTCGGTCTGCATCGCGCTGCTGGGCCAGTATTTTCCGGCCCGCCTGCGCGGCCGCGGCCAGGCGCTCTATGCGGTGCTGGGCTATGGGCTGTCGGGCGTGATCGGCGGCCTGCTCGGGGCCTGGATCAGCCCGCGCTGGGGCCTGGATGCGGTGTTCTGGTTCGCCGCTGCCGTCGCGCTGCTGGCTTGTGGCGCCGCCTGGCGGACCCGGGCTGCGGCCCGGTCGACCTGCAGCCTGTGAATGGTTGGTATAGGGAAAACCCTTGTTGCGTTCGATAGTCGCACTATTGTGGGTGCTGATCGAACAAGATAATGCAGGGAATGTACTGTCATGTACATTTCTTCGCATAAAGTCCGTTTGCTTGAACGCGTCCCCTCGTCTGGTGCCTGCTGGCTTCTTCGGCCTGTCGGTAGCGGCAATGGGGTTGATACATCCCTTTGGAAGCAGCAACAGACATGGCAAAACCAATTAACCACGAGCCACACGGCCGGCTCCAGTCCAAGAAGGCCGCAGCCAGCGGCTGGATCGGTTCGGCGCTGGAGTACTACGACTTCTTCATCTATGTCGCGGCCGCGGCGCTGATCTTCCCGCAGCTGTTCTTCCCCAAGGGCGACCCGACCGTGGCGATCGTGGCCTCGCTGGCGACCTACGGCGTCGGCTATGTCGCGCGCCCGATCGGCGCCTTCTTCCTGGGCCACTGGGGCGACACCCATGGCCGCAAGCAGGTGCTGGTGCTGTGCATGTTCCTGATGGGCTTCTCGACCGTGGGCGTCGGCCTGCTGCCGACCTATGACCAGGTTGGTCTGCTGGCACCGGCGCTGCTGGTGGTGCTGCGTCTGGCCCAGGGCTTCGCGGTTGCCGGTGAGATCTCGGGCGCGAGCTCTATGATTCTCGAGCACGCTCCCTTCGGTCGCCGTGGCTTCTTCGCGAGCTTCACGCTGCAGGGCGTGCAGGCCGGCCAGATCATGGCTGCCGCGGTCTTCCTGCCGCTGCAGGCTTTCATGAACCCCGAGGACTTCCTGAGCTGGGGCTGGCGCATTCCCTTCCTGCTGAGCGTGATCGTGATCGCGGTCGGCTACTACATCCGCAAGGAAGTCGACGAGACCCCGGCTTTCGCTGAAGAAGGCGAACAAGGCAAGGTGCCCAAGGCCCCGATCATCGAGGCCCTGCAGACCAGCTGGGGCGACATCATCCGCGTGATCTGCATGTCGCTGATGAACGTGATCCCGACCGTGACCTCGGTCTTCGGCGCCGCCTACGCGGTCCAGGCCGGCTACGGCATCGGCTTCGACAAGAGCATCTACCTCTGGATCCCGGTGCTGGGCAACATCCTGGCCGTGCTCGTGATTCCCTTCATTGGCAACCTGTCCGACAAGATCGGTCGCCGTCCGCCGGTCATCGTCGGCGCGCTCGGTGCCGGCCTGCTGTCCTTCGTCTATCTGTACGCGATCAGCATCAAGAGCGTGCCGCTGGCGATCTGCATGTCGCTGCTGATGTGGGGCCTGGTCTACCAGGGCTACAACGCGGTCTTCCCGAGCCTGTTCCCGGAACTGTTTAAGACCCGCATCCGCGTCTCGGCGATGGCGATTGCCCAGAACCTCGGTACCGCGATGTCGGCCTTCCTGCCAGCGCTGTTCGTGATGGTGGCGCCTCCTGGCACGTCGGCCAACATCCCGCTGCTGATCGGTGGTATCACGTTCGGCATCACGATCATCTCGGCGATCGCGGCCTTCACGGCGCGTGAAACCTCGCGCATCCACATGCATGACCTCGGCAATCCGAATGCGGTGCCGGTGCCCGAGGCCGAGTACGAGCGCGCCCGTCAGGCCGCGATGGCTCTGTCCAAGTAATCGACCCTGTTGCGCAGCGGGTCCGCCCGCGCGCGCAGCCAGAAAAAAACCGCAGTCCTGGACTGCGGTTTTTTTTCGTCTTCGCTGGGGGATCGAGCGAAGGTTGGCTGGGCGCCGCCGTATCGGCGGCGCCGGAATTCAGACCAGCGGCACGCTGATGCGCGCGATCATGGCGCGCGTCTCGGGGCGCACGCCGCGCCACCAGGCAAAGGCCTCGGCCGCCTGTTCGACCAGCATGCCGACACCGTCGGCGAGCTGGCGCACGCCGACCTGCTGGGCCAACTTGAGGAAGGGCGTCAGCCCCTTGCCATAGACCATGTCGTAGGCCAGGCCGTCGGCTTCGAAGGCCGAAGCCGGCAGCGGCGGCAGCGCCGCGCTCAGGCTGGCCGAGGTGGCATTGATCACGACATCGAAGCGCAGCTCGGCCAAGGCCTCATAGCCGCCGCCCTGCAGGGTGTCGCCGGCGCCGTTGGCGCGGAACGCCTGCACCAGGGCCTGGGCCTTGTCGACCGTGCGGTTGGCGACGAACAGGCAGGCTGGACCTTCGCGCAGGATCGGCAGGATGGCGCCGCGCGCGGCACCGCCGGCGCCCAGCAGCAGCACGCGCTTGCCCGCCAGCGGCTGACCGAGGTTGTGCGTGATGTCGCGCACCAGGCCGACACCGTCGAAGTTCTGCGCGTAGACGCGGTCGCCCTCGAACTTGAGCGCATTGGCCGCACCGGCGGCGCGTGCCTCGTCCGACAGGTCGGTGGCGTAGGCGCAGGCATCGAGCTTGAACGGCACGGTCACGTTCAGCCCCTTGCCGCCTTCGGCGCGGAACTGGTCGACCGTGGCGGCGAACTGGCCCAGCGGCCCTTCGAGCGCGCTGTAGACCAGGTGCTGGCCGCTTTCCTCGGCGAAGGCCATGTGGATCAGCGGCGACTTGGTCTGGCTGATGGGGTTGCCGATGACGGCGTAACGGTCGGGATTCTGGGTGGACATGTCAAACCAAAATGAAGCTGGAAAAGGGTTCCATTCCATTGTCGCCGATGCGCGGCATCGCTCAGTGTTTTTGAATGCGGTCGATCCGCGTACTGAACCTGTCGGGCCTGGCCTGGCGCTACAGTCAAGGCATCGAGGCCCCGGCCTGGCTTTTTCTGGATCTTGCCGACATGACTGATTCCCTGCTGCCCGTCCTGTTCGTTTCCCACGGTTCGCCGATGTTCGCGCTCGACCCGGGTCAGACCGGCCCGGCCCTGCAGCGCATGGGGGCCCGCCTGCGCGAGCGTGGCGACCTGCGCGCCGTGCTGGTGCTGTCGCCGCACTGGATGTCGCGCGGCATCGAGGTCATGACCCACCCACGGCCTGCGACCTGGCATGACTTCGGCGGCTTCCCCGCGCCGCTCTACCGCCTGCAATACCCCGCGCCGGGTGCGCCCGAGCTGGCACAGCAGGTGCTGGAGCTGCTGCAGGCGGCCGGCCTGCCGGCGCAGGCCGACCCGGAGCGCCCGTTCGACCATGGCGCCTGGGTGCCGCTGCGCTTCCTGTTGCCGGCGGCCGACCTGCCGGTGCTGCAGTTGTCGCTGCCGGCGCATGCCGGGCCGCGCGAGCTGTACGCGCTGGGCCAGGCGCTGGCCGGCCTGCGCGAGCAGGGCGTATTGATCCTGGCGACCGGCAGCATGACGCACAACCTGCGCGAGTTCATGAGCGGGCGCCCGGAGCAGGACGCGCCGGCAGCGCCCTATGTGCAGGAGTTCGCGCGCTGGGTCGAGGCCACGCTGCTGGCGCAGGACCGCGAGCGGCTGTTCGACTACCGGCGCCAGGCGCCGCATGCCGTGCGCGCCCATCCGACCGACGAGCATTACCTGCCGCTGTACTTCGCGCTCGGCGCGGCCGGCTGGGGCCAGCCCGGCGCGGCCGAGCCCGAGTATCTCAACCGCGAGGTGATGTACAGCTATCTCGCGATGGACGCGATCGCTTTCGACTGAATGAAAAAAGCCGCAGCTGCCTTGGAGCAGCTGCGGCCTTTCAGGACCGTCGGCGGCGTGATCAGTTGATCAGGCGGGCGACGAAGATGTTGCTCGACTTGTCGCTGGCGACATGGTTGCCGGCGATCAGGATCTTGCCGTCAGCCTGCAGCGCGATGCCTTCGGCCGAGTCGTCGCCGTTGCCCAGCGAGACGCTGACCACGCCGTCGGGCGTGCCGTCGCTGCTGTCCTGGCCGAAGCTGGTGTCGAGCGCGCCGTTGCTGTTCAGGCGGGCCACGACCGCATTGGTCGAGCCGTCGGCGGCAGTGTTGGAACCCGCGATCAGGATCTTGCCGTCGGCTTGCACGACCAGGCCCTTGAGCTTGTCGTCGCCATTGCCGAACGACACGGCGACCGCGCCGTCGGGTGTGCCATCGGCAGTACCGGTGCCGAAGGCGGTGTCGATCGTGCCGTCAGCGTTCAGACGGGCCACTGCAGCGTTGCTGCTCTTGTCCGCACCGATGGTCACGCCACCGACCAGGATCTTGCCGTCGGCTTGCAGCACGACCGCCTTGGCCTTGTCGCTACCGTTGCTCAGCGAGACCGCCACCACGCCGTCGGGGGTGCCGTCCGCGTTGCCGACGCCGAAGTCGGTGTCGAGCGAGCCGTCGCTGTTGAGGCGTGCCACCGCGATGTTGCTGGTCTTGTCGGCGCCCACGGTGTTGCCCGCGATCACGATGCGGCCGTCGGCCTGGATCACGATGGCCTTGGCTTCGTCGTTGCCGTCGCCCAGCGACAGGCTGACCACGCCGTCCGGGGTGCCGTCGGCATTGCCGGCGCCGAAGGTGGCGTCCAGGCTGCCGTCGGCGTTGACGCGCGCGACCATCATGTTCTGGCTGCCGCCGGTGTTGCTGGTGGTGTCACCCGCGACGACGATCTTGCCGTCTTTCTGGATCGCGATCGCGTCGACTGCGTCGTTGCCGTCGCCGAACGAGACCTGGATCACGCCGTCCGGGGTGCCGTCGGCATTGCCGGCGCCGAAGGTCGCGTCGAGCGTGCCGTTCTTGTTCAGGCGCGCCAGCACCACGTTGCTGGAGCCGCCGGTCGGGGTGCTGTTGCCCGCGACCACGATCTTGCCGTCGGCCTGGATCGCCACCGCCTTGGCTGCGTCGCTGCTGGCACCCAGGTCCAGGCTGACCACGCCGTCGGGCGAACCGTCGCTGTTGCCGGCGCCGAAGCTGGTGTCGAGCGTGCCGTCGGTGTTGAAGCGCTCGATCACGATGTTGCTGCTGCTGCCACCGGTGCTGGTGCTGGTGCCCGCCACGATGACCTTGCCATCGGCCTGCACGGCCATGCTGTTGGCGGAATCGTTGCCGCTGCCGAGCGACAGGCTGACGATGCCGTCGGGCGTGCCGTCGCTGGCCTTGCCGAACTGGTTGTCGAGCGCGCCAGCGCTCAGGCTATCGCCGCCGCCGCAGGCGACGATCATGCCGGCGACCATGACGCTGGTGGCGGCTGCCATGACCGGGCGCGCGATCCGGCGCAGGCGCTCCAGGCCGCTGCGCTGGGTTTGAAGTGAGCTGTGCATGGAAAAACCCCTATGAAAAAAACAAGATATTCATTAGATGGGACAATTGATGCTTAAAAATGATCAATACATAAGTGAAAAGTATGAATTCAGCAAGTCGCCGATTCGCAGTTGCCATCGGCGCCTGCAGTGGCTGGCTGAGCTCCACCCGATCCGGTCTGGCCGCCGGGTCGAACGCCAGCGGCTGGCGGTCCAGGTTCTGGCCCGGGCTGATGGCGGCGGCGCTTGCCTGGTCGCCCTTGGCCCGGGCCGATGACTGGGGCGACTATCCGCAACGCCCGATCAAGCTGCTGCTGGGCTATCCGGCGGGCGGTGGCGGCGACCTGCTGGGGCGCCTGTTCGCCGCCAGGCTGGGCAAGGAGCTGGGCCAGCCGGTGGTGGTCGTCAACAAGCCTGGGGTGGGCGGGGCGCTGGCGGCAGCCGAACTGGCGCGCACGCCAGCCGACGGTTACACGCTTTACCTGGCCGACACCGGCATCCTGCTGGCGTCGCTGCTGCACGACGGCAACTGGCCCGACCCCCTGCAGCTGACGCCGGTCAGTCCGGTGGCGTCGCTGGCGTTCGCCTGGCTGGCGCATGCCTCGTTTCCGGCCAGCAACCTGCGCGAGCTGATCCTCGAGCTCAAGGCCCGGCCCGGGCAGTACAGCTATGCCTCGCCCGGTGTCGGAACGATCGCCCATCTCGGTGCCGAGTGGTTCAGCAAGAGCCTGGGGCTGGAACTCAGCCATATTCCCTACAAAGGGGGTGGCCCGATCCTGGCCGATCTGGCCTCGGGTCAGATCCAGCTCGCCATCCTGAGCCTGCCGGCGGCCATCGCGGCGGCCAGGACCCAGCGCGTGCGCCTGCTGGCGGTCACGAGCCCGAAGCGCGTGCCGGCTCTGCCCGATGCACCGGCGATCGCCGAAGTCCTGCCGCGTTTCCAGGCGGTGACCCAGATCTTCCTGCTGGCCCCGCCGGGCCTGCCCAGCGCGCCGGTCGACAAGCTCAATGCCGCCGTGACCAAGGTCCTCGAGTCGCCGTCGCTGCAGGCCGAATTCGCCGCGCAGAGCGCAGGTGTCCAGACCGGCAGTCCGGCCGAGCTGTCGGTGCTGTTGCTGCGCGAGTCACGCCGCTGGCGCGCACTGACGCAATCGCTGGGGTCCAGGGTCGATTAGAGCTGTCTGGCCTGCCTGGCCATGGCCTCGGGCAGGGTGTAGCGGCTGGCGGTGGCGCGCGCGGCCTCGGCAAAGGCCAGGGCGGCGGGTGACAGCGGCCGGTCTTTCTGCGTGATCAGGCCGTTCTCACGCCAGATGCCCGGTCGTTCCAGCCGGCGCATCACGAGCCGTTCGAGGTTCAGGTTCTCCAGCGGCAGCATCGGCAGCACGGCGCAGCCGATCTGCTGGCGCACCAGCCCGATCGCGGTGGTCAGCGACGGCGTGATGTAGGCCGGGCGGATCTCTATGCCAGCGGCCGTCGCCGCCCGGTCGGTGTAGATGCGTACCCCGGATTGCAGCGAAGCCGAGATGAACTGGTGGTTCTTCAACGCGCTCCAGCTGACATGCTCGCGGCTGGCCAGGGCATGGGTCTCGTGCATGAGCACGACCATCGGATCGCGGTAAAGCGGCTCGAACACCAGGTCCGGCTGCGGATTCGGGTACAGGCCCCAGCCGATTTCCATCTCGCCATTGCGGATGCGTTCCAGCAGCGGTGCGGCCTGTTCCTCATGAAATTCGAGCTTGACGCCCGGACATTGCTTCTGGAACCTGGCCAAGGCTTGCGGAAACAGGCTGCAGGCCACCGAGGCGATCACGCCGACGCTGAGCCGGCCTTGCTGGCCGTTGTGCAGGTCCTGGGCATGGCGCTCCAGCGCGCCGAGCTGCTTGAGCGTGCGGCTGGCGCTGTCGAGCATCTCGTGGCCCACGACGGTGAGCTCGATCCGGCGCGTCGTGCGGTGGAACAGCTGCAGCCCGAGTTCGTCCTCGAGCTGGCGGATCAGCAGCGAGATGCCGGGCTGGGTCACGCCCATTTCCGTCGCTGCCGCAGAAAACGAGCCGTGCTGGGCCGCCAGCACGAAGGCACGGAGTTGGCGAACTGACAAATTCATCGGCAAATCGTAACAGCCGAGTGCCGCCTGGCGCCGCTCGCGGCTGGCCTACCCGACCGATGCGATCGCGTTCAGCCCAAGCCAGGCTTCAGCATTCGACGATGTTGACCGCGAGCCCGCCGCGCGCGGTCTCCTTGTACTTGCTCTTCATGTCGGCGCCGGTCTCGCGCATGGTCTTGATGACCTTGTCGAGGCTGACGAAATGGCTGCCGTCGCCGCGCAGCGCCATGCGCGCCGCGTTGAGCGCCTTGACCGCGGCGATCGCATTGCGCTCGATGCAGGGAATCTGCACCAGGCCGCCTACCGGATCGCAGGTCAGGCCCAGGTGGTGTTCCATGCCGATCTCGGCCGCGTTCTCGACCTGCTCGGGCGTGCCGCCGAGCACGGCGCACAGCGCGCCAGCCGCCATCGAGCAGGCCACGCCGACCTCGCCCTGGCAGCCGACCTCGGCGCCCGAGATGCTGGCGTTCTCCTTGTAGAGGATGCCGATCGCGGCCGCAGTCAGCAGGAAATCGATCACGCCGGCGTCGTTGGCGCCCGGGATGAAGCGCGCGTAGTAATGCAGCACGGCCGGCACGATGCCGGCGGCGCCATTGGTCGGCGCGGTGACGACCCGGCCACCGGCGGCGTTCTCCTCGTTGACCGCCAGCGCGTAGAGGTTGACCCAGTCGAGCACGGCCAGCGCGTCGCGCAGCGTCGCTTCCGGGTGTTCGGTCAACGCTCGGTACAGCGCGGCGGCGCGGCGCTTGACCTTGAAGCCGCCCGGCAGGATGCCTTCGGTGCGGCAGCCGCGCTGCACGCAGTCCTGCATCACCTGCCAGATGCGCAGCAGGCCGGCGTCGATCTCGGCGTCGCTGCGCCAGTGCTGTTCGTTGCGGCGCATGACCTGTGCGATGCTCAAGCCTTCGCGCCGGGCGATCTCGAGCAGCTGGGCGCCGCTGGTGAAGGGCAGCGGCAGCACGGTGGCGTCGGGCGCGATCACACGCTGCCGGCTGCCGTCGGCCGCGACCTCGTCGCTGACGATGAAGCCGCCGCCGACCGAATAGTAGCAGCGGTTCTCGAGCTCCTGGCCCTGCGCGTCGTAGGCCACCAGCCGCATGCCGTTGGCGTGGAAGGGCAGGCTCTCGCGGCGCATGAACAGCAGGTCCTCGCGCTCGTTGAACGCCACCTCGTGCTCGCCGAGCAGCGCCAGGCGGCGGCTGTCGCGGATCGCCTGCAGCAGCTCCGGCACCCGTTCCACATCCACGCTGTCGGGCTCATGGCCGGCCAGGCCGAGCAGCACCGCGGTGTCGCTGCCGTGGCCCTTGCCGGTGGCGCCGAGCGAGCCGTAGAGCCAGCAGCGCACGCGCGCGGTCGGCTCGAGCAAGCCGGCGTGGCGCAGGCGGTGCGCGAACAGGCGCGCCGCGCGCATCGGGCCCACGGTGTGGGAGCTGCTCGGCCCGATGCCGATCTTGAACAGGTCGAAAACGCTGACGGCCATGGTGGGCGGTGCCTCTCAGCAGGACGGGTTGAACATGGGGCGGGCTCCTCGGCGCGGGGATGGACGGGCGGGCAGGCCGCGCAAGGCCCTGCCCAGGCCGGCAGGTGATCTTATCTGCATAAAGCCAACCAGCTCCGGTGCCGGCGCCGATTCAGCTGCACGCTGCCAGCAGCGGAATCGCACCAGATCAGCACAATTTGCGCCAAACCGGTGCTGAGTTAAGCGTAAACCCTGATGTTTTTTCCCGGTCCGGTCTGGCACGATGATTGCTATATCACTCGTATCTTCGGCCCAGTGCCGATGTTCGATCGGGAGAGATCGCCGGCCCGTACCGGCGACGCCGAAGGAGCAACCGCCCCGGAAACTCTCAGGCAAAAGGACCGATCGAATTCTTGAACTCTGAAGAGTTGCCGGATCTAGTCACCCGGCACACCGCAGGAGCAAGCGCAGCGCCATTGGCGTTGTCGTGAATCTCTCAGGTACCAAACAGAGGGGGCGTGCGTGGCGCAGGGTGCGCGGCGTGCTCCTCCCATCGACCTGTTTGGAAGCTGTCCTCATGAAATCGATCGCAGTCATCGGCGGTGGCATCACCGGCGTCACCACCGCCTACGCGCTGGCCAAGCGTGGCTACTCCGTCACCTTGCTCGAGAAACACCGCTACGTGGCAATGGAAACCTCGTTTGCCAACGGCGGCCAGCTCTCGGCCTCGAATGCCGAGGTCTGGACTCACCGCTCCACCCTCCTCAAAGGCATCAAGTGGATGCTCAAGAGCGATGCGCCGCTGCTGGTCAACCCCAAGCCGAGCTGGCACAAGCTGAGCTGGTTTGCCGAGTTCATCGCCAACATCCCGCATTACCAGCGCAACACGATCGAGACCGCACGCCTGGCCGTGGCCGCGCGCGAGCACCTGTTTGCCTGGGCCGAGGCCGAGGGCGTGCACTTCGACCTCAAGCGCGAAGGCATCCTGCATATCTACCGCGACAAGGCCGGTTTCGATCATGCGGGCGAGGTCTCCAAGCTGCTGGCCGCCGGCGGTCTGCCGCGCCGTGCCGTCACGCCGGCCGAGATGCGCGCGATCGAGCCGACGCTGGCGGGCAACTACTACGGCGGCTACTACACCGAGAGCGACTCGACCGGCGACATCCACCTGTTCACCAATGGCCTGGCCGCCGCGGCCGAGCGGCTCGGCGTCAAGCTGCTATTCGGCCAGCAGGTGCGCTCGCTGCACAGCGACGGCAGCACGGCGCTGGTCAAGCTGGCCGACGAGGCCGGCGGCCTGCATGAGCACCGCTTCGACGCCCTGGTGGTCTGCGCTGGCGTTGCCAGCCGCGAGCTGGCGGCCCAGCTCGGCGACCGCGTCAACATCTACCCGGTCAAGGGCTATTCGATCACGGTCAACCTGCTCGACGCGCCGAGCCAGCGCGCCGCGCCCACCGTCAGCCTGCTCGACGACGAGACCAAGCTCGTGACCAGTCGGCTCGGCGTCGATCGCTTTCGCGTCGCCGGCACGGCCGAGTTCAACGGCTACAACAAGGACATCCGGGCCGATCGCATCAAGCCGCTGGTCGACTGGGTCAACCAGTGCTTCCCGGGCGTCAGCACGCGCCAGGTGCTGCCCTGGGCCGGTCTGCGCCCGATGCTGCCGAGCATGTTGCCGCGCGTCGGGCGCGGTCGCCAGGCCAATGTGTTCTACAACACCGGCCACGGCCACCTGGGCTGGACGTTGTCGGCGGTCACCGCCGACATGATCGCCGGCGTCGTGGCACAGGCCGACGGCCAGCCGATCCAGGTCGCGGTCGCTCCAGGCCAGCCGCTGTTTCCGTTGCGCGCCTGACCGTTTTTTGCCTGGTAGGCGCCACCACTGTTCATCAACCCAAGAGAAAGATCACCTCATGAAAACCAAATCCGTACTCGAACTTGCCGACCTCAAGGCCATCGCGGCCGCCGCCGAAGCCGAGGCGCTCAGCAACAACTGGGCCGTGACCATCGCCATCGTCGATGACGGCGGCCACCTGCTGTGGCTGCAGCGCCTGGACGGCGCGCCGGCGCTGTCGGCCCAGATCGCTCCGGCCAAGGCGCATACCTCCGCGCTGGGCCGGCGCGAATCCAAGGGCTATGAGGAAGTCATCAATGGCGGACGCACCGCCTTCCTGAGCGTGCCGGGCGTGCAGGGCCTGCTCGAGGGCGGCGTGCCGATCATGCAGGACGGCCAGTGCATTGGCGCGGTTGGCGTCAGCGGCGTCAAGTCGAGCGAGGATGCGCAGATCGCGCGCGCCGGCATCGCGGCGCTGAGTCTTTGAGGCTCTGACCGGCTAGGGGCCGGCGCTGTGCTCCAAGCGCCGGCCCCTAGCCGCCCTGGCGGCTCCCGCGGTGGCTTCAGGCGGACAGGAAGCGCTCGGTCAGCTTGACCCAGAAGGCGGCACCGATCGCGATGTTGCCGTCGTCGAAGTCGTAGTTCGGGTTGTGCACCATGCAGGCGCCGTGGCCGCCGCTGGCCTGGTCGCCGTTGCCGATGAACAGGTAGCTGCCCGGCAGCTGCTCGAGCATGAAGGCGAAGTCCTCGCTGCCGGTCAGCGGCGCGGTCTGCAGTTCGACATTCTCGGCGCCGACCAGGTCGAGCGCGACCTGGCGCGCGAAGTCGGTCTCGGGCTTGGTGTTGACCAGCACCGGGTAGCCGCCGCGGAACTCGATGCTGGCCTGGCAGCCGTAGCTCTGTGCCTGCGCCTCGACCAGCTCGCGGATGCGGCGGTTCAGTAGCTGGCGCACCTCGCGGTCGAGCGAGCGCACGCTGAGCTCGAGCGTCGCGCGTTGCGGGATCACGTTGTTGGCCTGGCCGGCCTGGAAGGCGCCGACCGTGATCACCGCCATCTGCAGCGGCGGCACGTTGCGCGCGACGATGGTCTGCAGGCCCAGCACGATGGCCGCGCCCGCGACCACCGGATCGATCGCGACATGCGGCATCGCGCCGTGGCCGCCCTGGCCCTCGAGCGTGATCGTGATGTTCTCGCTCGAGGCCATGGTCGCGCCCTCGCGCAGCAGCAGCTTGCCGCGCGGGAAGCCCGGCATGTTGTGCATCGCGAAGATCGCGTCGCAGGGGAACTGCTCGAACAGCCCGTCCTCCATCATCTTCCTGGCGCCGCCCAGGCCTTCCTCGGCCGGCTGGAAGATCAGGTTCAGCGTGCCGTCGAACTCGCCCTGTTCGGCCAGGTGCTTGGCCGCGGCCAGCAGCGTCGCGGTGTGGCCGTCATGGCCGCAGGCATGCATCAGTCCGGCGTGGCAGCTCGCGTGCGCCAGGCCGGTCGCTTCCTGGATCGGCAGCGCGTCCATGTCGGCGCGCAGGCCCAGGCGCTTGGCGCCTGATCCGCGCACCAGCTGGCCGACCACACCGGTGCCGCCCAGGCCGCGCGTGACCTGGTAGCCCCAGGAGATGAGGCGCTCGGCCACGAGCTCGCTGGTGCGGAACTCCTGGTAGCCCAGTTCCGGGTGCCGGTGGATGTCGCGGCGCAGCGCCGTGAATTCGTCCGACAGGGCTTGCAGCTTGGTCAGGATATCGGACATGGTGTCACTGGGCCTGCAGGTTGATCGACTTGGCGATGGCGCGGAACTTGGCCGTGCCGTCGGCATAGGCCTTGCCCACGGCAGCCAGCGGCAGCGGCTTGGCGGTCAGCTGGCTGTTGGCTTCGAGGCCGGCATGCACGGCCGGGTCGCTCAGCGTGTCCGTGATCGCCTTGTGCAGCGCCTGCACGATAGGCTCGGGCGTGTCCTTCTTGACGAAATAGCCGGTCCAGATGTTGAAGTCGAAGTCCTTGAGCTGCTTGCTCTCGGTGATCAGCGGGTACTGCCGGGTGCTGTCCTCGCGCTTCTCGTTGAGCATGGCCAGCACCTTGATCTTGCCGTCCTTCTGCAGGCCTTCGTACATCTTGCCGTAGGGGGCCAGGAAGATGTCGACCTGGCCGCCGATCAGGTCCTGGTTGGCCGGCGCGGCGCCCTTGTAGGGCACATGGGTCATCGGGATGCCGGTGCTCTTGGCCAGGTGCTCGCCGAGGATGTGATAGAAGCTGCCCGGGCCGACCGAGGCGAAGGTGACGGGCTTGCCTTCCTTGGCCATCTTGCGCGCGTAGTCGAGGAACTCGTCGACGCTGTTGACGGGCAGGTCCTTGCGCGCCAGGAAGGCGATCTGCGCGGTCGCGATCATCTGCACCAGGCGGAAATCCTCGCTCTTGAACTTGACGGCCGAGATCGCCAGCGGCGCCAGGATCAGCTCGTTGGGCGAGCCCTGGAACAGCAGCTGGCCGTCGGCCGGGGCATTGAGCGCCTTGGCCGCGGCAATGGCACCGCTGGCGCCGCCCAGGTTCTCGACGATCACGGGCTGGCCGAGCTGCTTGCCCAGCGCGTGGTTGACGGTGCGCGCGATCACGTCCGAGATGCCGCCGGCCGGGTAGGGCACCAGCAGCGTGACCGGCTTGCTCGGAAAGGTCTGTGCCAGCAGGCTGCCGGCCAGCCCGAGGCCGGCGATCAGGGTGGTGGCGCGCTTGAGGCTGAGGCGTTTGCGGGGGTCCATGGTTGTCTCCGGTTTGATGTAGTGAATGACTTCATCTTATGAGGGGCTATTTGATGTGTCCAATGCATTATTTCTCTGGTAACTATTCGTTAGTAGAATGACCTGACATGAACATCAAGCCGCTTGAACATCTGCTGGCGCTGGCCGATACCGGCTCTTTCAGCCGCGCGGCCGAGCAATGCTGCCTGACCCAGTCGGCGCTGAGCCGCAGCATCCAGAACCTCGAGCAGGAGCTCGGCGGCCAGCTGCTGGACCGCATCGGCAAGCGCAACGAGCTGACCCCGCTCGGGCGCGAGGTGGTGCTGCGCGCGCGCCGGATCGTGCTCGAGGCGTCCGAGCTCAGGCGCAGCGCGGAACGGCTGCAGGGCGGGGGCGGGTCGATCCGGGTCGGCCTGGGCTCGGGCCCCGGGGCCTTGCTGACGACGCCGCTGCTGTGCCATGCGGCCGAGCAGCATCCCGACCTGCGGGTGTCGATCACGCGCGGTCCGACCGAGCTGCAGCTGCTGCAGCTGCGCGCGCGCCAGCCCGACGCGCTGGTGGTCGATGTGCGCCGGGTGGCACCGGCGCCCGACCTGCAGATCGATCTGCTCGGCGACCAGCCGGCCGGTTTCGTCTGTCGCGCCGACCACCCGCTGCTGCAGCTGCGCCGGGTCGGGCTCGAGCAGCTGCTGCGTTATCCGGTTGCCTCGACGCCGCTGTCCGACGAGGTGGCCCGGCTGCTGGTCGAGCAGTACGGCCCCGCCGCCGATCCGCAGCTGATGGTCTCGCTGCAGGGCGAGGAGGTCGACAGCCTGATCGCGGCGGTCGAGCGCTCGCAGGCGGTCTACCTCGGCATCCTGGCGGCGGCGCGCGACGGGCTGGCGGCCGGCCGGCTGGTCGAGCTCAAGCTGCAGCCCGCCTTGCGCTCGCAGGCGCGTTTTGCCTACATCACGCTGCAGGGCCGCACCGAGGCGCCGGCCATGAGCTGGTTTCGCCGCTTCGTCAGCGACACCTTGCATGATTGAACGCCTGGGCATTGCCCTTGCGCCAGCCCTGGCTGGTCGAGCCAGCCGCTGGCGCCCAACAAAAAGCCCGCTCGAAGCGGGCTTTTTGGTTCAGGCAGGCTGAGCCTTATTCGGCGTCACCGACCGGCAGGCAGCTGCAGAACAGGTTGCGGTCGCCGTAGACGTTGTCGACCCGGCCGACCGACGGCCAGTACTTGACCTGCTGGCCGGTCTTGAGCATGGCGCCGACTTCGCGCGGGTAGGCGCGGTTCCACTCGCCGCCGAGCAGGCTGGCCGCGGTGTGCGGTGCGTGCTTGAGCGGGTTGTCCTCGCGCGGCCATTCGCCGGCTTCGACCTGGCGCACCTCGTCGCGGATCGCGATCATCGCGTCGATGAAGCGGTCGAGCTCCTCCAGCGTCTCGCTCTCGGTCGGCTCGACCATCAGCGTGTTGGCGACGGGGAAGCTCAGCGTCGGGGCGTGGAAGCCGTAGTCCATCAGGCGCTTGGCGACATCCTCGGCCATCACGCCGCTGGTTTCCTTCAGGCCGCGCAGGTCGAGGATGCACTCGTGCGCGACATGGCCGTTGGCGCTGGCGTACAGCGTCGGGTAGTGCTTGGCCAGGCGCTTGCTGATGTAGTTGGCGCTCAGGATCGCGGTTTCGGTCGCGTGCTGCAGACCGTCGGCGCCCATCATGCGGATGTACATCCACGAGATCGGCAGCACGGCGGCGTTGCCCAGCGGAGCGGCCGAGACCGCGCCGACGGCCGGCTGGCTGCTGGGCACGCTGTCGTTGACCGGGCCGACATAGGCGCCCTGGGCGCTGGCCGTCGCATGGCCGGGCAGGTAGGGCGCCAGGTCGGCCACCACGCAGACCGGGCCGACGCCCGGGCCGCCACCGCCGTGCGGGATGCAGAAGGTCTTGTGCAGGTTCAGGTGGCTGACGTCGCCGCCGAACTCGCCCGGTGCCGCGACACCGACCAGCGCGTTCATGTTGGCGCCGTCGACATAGACCCGGCCGCCATGGCTGTGCACCAGCTCGCACAGCGCCTTGACCTCGGTCTCGAACACGCCGTGCGTGCTCGGGTAGGTGATCATGACCGCGGCCAGGTTGGCGCTGTGCTGCTCGCACTTGGCCTGCAGGTCGGCCAGGTCGACGTTGCCGCTCTCGTCGCACTTGGTCACGACCACCTGCATGCCGGCCATCTGGGCGCTGGCCGGGTTGGTGCCGTGGGCGCTGGACGGGATCAGGCAGATGTTGCGGTGGCCGTTGCCCTGCGCATCGTGGTAGCCCTTGATCGCCAGCAGGCCGGCGTATTCACCCTGCGAGCCGGCGTTGGGCTGCAGGCTGATGGCGGCGTAGCCGGTGGCCTGGCACAGCCAGGCGCGCAGCTGCTCGTCGAGCAGGCGGTAGCCCTCGAGCTGGTCGGCCGGTGCGAACGGGTGCACCAGCGCGAACTCGGGCCAGGTGATCGGGATCATCTCGCTGGTCGCGTTGAGCTTCATGGTGCAGCTGCCCAGCGGGATCATGCTGCGGTCCAGCGCCAGGTCCTTGTCCGACAGCGCGCGGATGTAGCGCAGCATGCCGGTCTCGGAGTGGTAGCTGTTGAACACCGGGTGGCTCAGGTAGGCGCTGCTGCGGCGCAGCGCGGCCGGGATCAGGGCATCGATGCCGGCGGCGAAGCCATCGACCTGCGGCAGGGCCTGGCCTGCCTGGGCGAACAGCGACCAGAGCTGGGCGATGTCCGCGCGCGTGGTGGTCTCGTCGAGCGACAGACCGACGCAGTCGCTGCGCAGCTGGCGCAGGTTGATGCCGTTGGCGGCGGCATGCTGGACCAGCGCGTGGGCGGCACCGGCGCTGGCGGTCTTGACCGTCAGCGTGTCGAAGGCGGTGTGGTGCACCAGCGGGTAGCCCAGCGATTGCAGGCCCTGGGCCAGGATCGCGGTGTAGCTGGCGACGCGCTCGGCGATGCGCTTGAGGCCTTGCGGGCCGTGGTAGACCGCGTACATGCTGGCGACGACGGCCGGCAGCACCTGCGCGGTACAGATGTTGGAGGTGGCCTTTTCGCGGCGGATATGCTGCTCGCGCGTCTGCAGCGCCAGCCGGTAGGCCGGGTTGCCGTGCACGTCGACGCTGATGCCGACCAGGCGGCCCGGCATCGAGCGCTTGTACTCGTCGCGGCAGGCCATGTAGGCGGCGTGCGGGCCGCCGGCGCCCATCGGCATGCCGAAGCGCTGGGTGGTGCCGACCACGATGTCGGCGCCCATCTCGCCCGGGGCCTTGAGCAGGGTCAGTGCCAGCAGGTCGGCCGCCAGGATCAGCGCGGCCTTCTTGCCGTGGATGGTCTGGGCCGACGCGCTCCAGTCGCACAGCCAGCCGCTGCTGCCCGGGTACTGGTTGATGGCGGCGAAGTAGTCGTCGCCCGCGATCGCTGCATTCCACTCGGCTTCGGTGGCGGCGATCCTGACCGTGATGTCCATCGTCGCGGCGCGGGTCTGGATCACCTCGATCGTCTGCGGGTGGCAGTCGCCACCGACGATGAAGACATTGCCCTTGGCCTTGACCGAGCGCTTGGCCAGCGTCATGGCTTCGGCGGCGGCGGTGGATTCGTCGAGCATCGAGGCGTTGGCGATCGCCATGCCGGTCAGGTCGGTCACCATGGTCTGGAAGTTGACCAGCGCCTCCATGCGGCCCTGGCTGATCTCGGCCTGATACGGCGTGTAGGCGGTGTACCAGGCCGGGTTCTCCAGGATGTTGCGCAGGATCACGCCCGGCGTGTGGGTGCTGTAGTAGCCCTGGCCGATGTAGCTCTTGAAGATCTTGTTCTTGCCGGCAATCGCCTTCAGGTCAGCCAGCGCCTGCGCCTCGGTGATCGCGTCGGGCAGCGCCATGCGGCTGCCACGCGCGATCGAGCGCGGCACGATGCTGTCGATCAGGTCGCGGCGTGAGGCCTCGCCGATCACGGACAGCATGTGGGTTTCGTCGGCAGCGGAGACGCCGATATGGCGTGCGATGAATTCGCTGGCGTTTTCGAGGTCGGCCAGGGGGCGGGCGGTGGGCGTCGACATGGCGGGTGGATTCCGGGCAAGAAAAA
Organism: Burkholderiales bacterium; assembly: GCA_026400105.1. Lineage (GTDB taxonomy): Bacteria > Pseudomonadota > Gammaproteobacteria > Burkholderiales > Burkholderiaceae_C > Malikia. The sequence continues at coordinate 74,616 of JAPLPQ010000047.1, read as the reverse complement.
GGAAAGCCACCGCCGGAGTCGACGGTGGCAGGAAGGACGCGACTTACTTGGTCAGATCGCCGTAGGCGGTCTCGTCCAGCAGGCCGTCGAGCTCGGCCAGGTTGGACAGCTTGACCTTGAAGAACCAGCCGGCGCCCAGCGGGTCGCTGTTGGCCAGCGAGGGGTCGTCGCGCAGCGCTTCGTTGACTTCGATGATCTCGCCGTTGACCGGCATGTAGACATCGGCGGCGGCCTTGACCGACTCGACCACGCCGGCCACGTCCTTGGCGGCGAAGGTCGTGCCGACCTCGGGCAGCTCGACGAACACCACGTCACCCAGGGCATCCTGGGCATGGTGGGTGATGCCGACGACTGCGACGTCGCCTTCGACGTTCAGCCATTCGTGGTCGGGGGTGTATTTCAGGCTCATGGGGGCTCCAGATGAAAAAAGGTGGGTCGGACACCGCCTGGGCGGTGCCCAATTGTCGAAGAAGATCAGCCGCGGTAGTAGCGGGTGGGCACGAAGGGCATGGCCGCGACTTCCATCGCCACGGCCTTGCCGCGCACGATGGCATTGACCGGGGTGCCGAGTGCTGCGTAGGCCGGCTCGACATAGCCGATCGCGATCGGCTGGTTGATGGTCGGGCCGATCAGGCCGCTGGTGACTTCGCCGATGCGTTCGCCCGCGGCGTTCTGCAGCTCGACATGCTCGCGCACCGGCACCCGGTCCTTGGCGATCAGGCCGACGCGCTTGCGCGTCAGCGCCAGGCTGGCGTCGAGCTGGGCCAGCACCTTGTCGGCGCCCGGGAAGCCGCCGGCGCGCTCGCCGCCGCTGCGGCGTACCTTCTGCATGGCCCAGTTCAGCGCGGCCTCGACCGGGGTGGTCGTCGTGTCGATGTCGTTGCCGTACAGGCACAGGCCGGCTTCGAGGCGCAGCGAGTTGCGCGCGCCCAGGCCGATCGGCTTGACTTCGGGTTGCGCCAGCAGCGCGCGCGCCAGTGCGTCGGCCTGGGCTTGGTGGACCGAGATCTCGAAGCCGTCCTCGCCGGTGTAGCCGCTGCGCGTGATGTAGAGCTCGGCATCGTTCCAGCGATAGGCGCCACCGGTCATGAACACCAGCTGCTCGACGCCGGGAATCAGGCGCTGCAGCGCGGTCACGGCCTGCGGGCCTTGCAGCGCCAGCAGCGCGCGTTCGGGCATCGGGATGACCTGGCAGCGCTGGCCGATCCGGGCCTGGATATGCGCGATGTCGCCGGCCTTGCAGGCGCCGTTGACGATCACGAACAGGTCGCCGCCGTTGGCATGGTCGCGGTTGACGAACATCAGGTCGTCGATGATCGTGCCTTCATCGGTCAGCAGCAGGCCGTAGCGCTGCTTGTTGACACCCAGGCCGATCACGTCGACCGGCATCAGGCTCTCGAAGGCGGCGGCCGCATCGGGGCCGACCAGGCGCAGCTGGCCCATGTGCGAGACGTCGAACAGGCCGGCGGCATTGCGCGTGTGGGCATGTTCGGCCATCAGGCCGGCCGGGTATTGCACCGGCATCGAGTAGCCGGCGAAGGGCACCATGCGCGCGCCCAGTTCGAGGTGCAAGGCGTTGAGCGGAGTGGTCAGCAGTGTGTTGTGGTCGGACATGGCGGTTTGAGGCAGTTTTCAGCAGCGTGAAGCATACGCCGTGCGGTCCGGGACCGCTACGGTGCATGTACTGCCCACCTGTCCGCTTTACCTGAGAGATTCACGCCGGCCGCAACGGACCTCGAGCGTTTGCTCCTTCGGTGGCCGCGCTCGGGGCGCGGCTCTCTCCAGGGGGTGACGCCGGCCTCGCAGCCGGCGCTTGTCAGTCCTTTTGCCTGAGCGTTCAGGACCTGCTGGGTAGCGGGTCTCCTGCGCCTTCGGCGGCCTCGCGGGTCTGATGACCCGGCGCGACTCTCTCCTGACAAGCCCGCGATTATAGGGCGTGTCATCAATTGAGCCAGACTACCGGCGGCTGTCAACGTAGTTGTCGCGTGAGGAGGTTTAATTAGGCGGCTTCTTTGTAGGCGTCGGCTTCCTTGAGTTTCGGGGTCTCGGGAGTCAGGTTGACGTGATCGACGTAGCTCCAGTGACAGGTCTGCTTTGACCAGCGCTGTGGATTGGCTTGCCGGACCATTTCGTAGACGACGGTGCGATCTGCCAGCAGGGCCATGTCTTGCCCTGCGTGGCGTTGATGGGGCGTCACGAAGCCGATGGCGCTATGACGGTTTCATCGTTGTACCAACGCACGAGTCCGGTGGCCCAGCGGCGCGCTTGCAGCAGGTTTTCGAACGGCTTGACGGGCAACTCCGGGCGATATTCAGAGTGCGAAACAGGGCCTCTGAGTAAGGGTTGTCATGGCTCACTGAGGGACGGCTGCGGCTGGGCGCCACACCCAGGCGCTGCATCGTCGCCTGCATGGTTTCGCCCTTCATCGGGGAGACGACAACTAAGTTCTGCTGCGGGGGTGTAAGCCCCACTGACTATCTGCTGAGGCTCGTGGTCAGACCAGGAGTTCATACGTGTGAACTTCGACTTCATGAACTTCGTCCCACGTAAAGACCGTCCTTGTCGTGGCGCACGCGCGTGTCGGGCTTGAATTGGCCGGCACCAGGAGAAATGGAAAGTCATGGAATGAGTGCAGTAACGCCCCATGCCTGATGCGGGTTCACGCTCGCTGGATCACGATGTCGCCCAAGGGCCTTGCGATGCAGGGCAGGCAGTAGCCGTCACGCTTTTCTTCCAGGCTGAGCCCTGGCCAGGGGATGTCATACGCCACCATTCCCGTGACCAGCTGCCCGATGCAGGTTCGGCATGTTCCGTTGCGGCACGACACCGGCCAGTCGATGCCGGCCTGGCGCATCGAGGCAAACAGGCTCTGGTCTGCGGGTGCAGCAAAGGCTGCACCGGTGTCTTGCACCACGCCCTTGAAAACCGGTGGCTGATTGCTGGATCTTGTGGTCATGGCTTCATCTGACTCGTGCGACATCTGCTGCATGGAACATTGATGCCTCGATCAGGCTTGGGCCTGTTGCCAGGCCATGTACTCCGACCGTCTGAGCCTATAGCGGGCAATGCTGCCTTCGTGCAATTGCTGCAATGCAGTCGCAAGAATTTCAGAGAACGCCGCCTGATCAGCCGCTGCTGCGTGATCCCGTGCCAGTTCCGCGATGACAGCCTGACTGGGTTGACGCAGTCCCTTGACCACCGCCTGGACCGCCTGGATCAGGGCTTCCCGGTACTTGATCTTCAGCGGGCCGGGCTCGACCATGGTCTGCGTGATGGCCAGATAACGCTGGCAGGAGCGCTCATAGGCCCAGACGAACACATCGCGCAACAGCTCGATCTGATTCAGCTCGTATACACCCAGCGTGCCCTCGACATAGGCCCGCTCCGGCACATCGATGAAGGACAACGGGCACAGGTTCTGCTGGATCAGCGAAATGTTCGCGCCAATGCGTGAGACGCGCTTGTTCACGTACTCGAACGGCTGCAAATAGGGTAGCTGCACCATGAGGAAGAAGGCCTGCTCGAACGGGTCGGGGATGGCGGCGGCCTTGTCCAGCAGCAACGCGAAACAGTCCTCGATGAGCTGTGGCATGGCCAGGGGATGGAACACGGTGCCCGAGATGTCCACCGGCCGTCGGCGCAGTCTCCCGCTGGCCCCGGGATCGCGCATCAGGTCCTGGGACAACACCGCATGCAGGTTCTTGAAAGTGAAGGCATCGAAGCCCACCTCGTCGGCATCCTCGATCAGCATCTCGATGGCCGCCTTGTGGTTCAGGATCCATCGGGCGGGCTTTTAGATTCAATTGGTGCAGGTCAGCCGTGTGCCCGTGCGCGCATAGCAGCGCGTATGTCGCGAAGTTCAATACCTGAGCGCAGCAGTGACGCTCGCATCTCATCTGCGACTGGTGTCTTGCCTTCGGGATCACTGATCGATACCACCACAGCCACAGGGACGCCTTGTTCAGGCATGTTGTTCAGGGTCTTGTCGCGCTCCAGGTATTCGACACCGAAGCGCCAATTGGCCGACACGCCTTCGTCCTTGAACGATCCCTGGTACACCTTTACTGGGCTCCACTTCAGAGACTCGCTCAACAAGCTGGCTTCTCGTGACTTGCCCTTTGGTGCTGCATGGGCATGGACCGGATCGACCCGTTTCTCGAACGACAGGTCGCCCTTCTTGGTGAGCTTGCCGTTGTGCTGGCGCACGTAAAGGTCCATGTTCATGCGCGCCGCTTCTGCACCGTACCGATGCGAGGTGGGAGGCGCCGAAACCATCGTGGCGCGGATCACACCCGTGCATTCGCCGGCAGCGTTAGTCAGCGATGCAGGCCACTGGAAATCGTGCTTGAACTCTTCGCCAGCCTTAAGGTGCTCGAAGAACACGAAAGTGAAGGAACTGAACGAGTTGCCCAGAATCTGCGCTGCAGTACCCGGCAAGCCAAAGCCCACCAACTGCTTGGCGGCGGTCTTGAGATCCTTGTGGTTGAGCGGCGCGTGCAACTGGGCCGAGTGATACAGCAGCGCCAGCAGCACCTCGCGCGGTGCTCGGCCGGCCGTCTCCAGGTCGAGCTGAGCAAGGGTCTTCGCAACAAGCGGCGCGGCGTAGCTGGTACCGCACACATAGCGGTACTCGTTGTTGGCTTCCGTGACCAGGAGGCCGGTCGCCTTGCCTTCGCCTCGGTAGGCACCGCCGAAATGACAGAAATCAGGCTTGACGGTCCTCTGGGACGTCCCTCGTCGGCTGTACCTGGCGGGCGCTTTGGCAACAATCCGCTCTACCTTCGGTGGGTTCAAAGCAGCCACGGAGACATTGGCAATCGTGTCGGCCGGTTCATGCAGCCTGTCGCCCGAGCCCAACAGGGTCTGGAGTGCGTCGGTAACGGATAGTGGCCACTCCAGGCGCATCGCCGTGTTCCGAGCATTGCCGGCCGAGATCACGAAGATCACGTCGTGCTTGCGGGAAATCTCGTCGATGCGCCGTGCCGATTCCGACGTCTTGCCTTCCGGCACCGCCTTCTCGATGTTCAGGCTAAGATTGATGATGCGAAACGGGGTCTCTGCCTTGACTTCACCGATGAGGCGGTCAAGCTGGTCGAGGAAGCCTGAGGTGCCTGTCGAGTAGGTTGATCCCGCCACCGCGGCGCGCGGGGTGATCATAGCCAGGTCGATCAGTTCGCAACCGTCCTCCTCCAAGTACTCCGCGATAGGTTCATTGAGCCCCTTGCCTGCGACAAGCAGGGAGGCGATGTTGGAGCCGTGATTCTCGTCTCGCACGGAGACGACGTGTTCCTGATGCACTATCCAACGCTTGAACTCGTCGCTGATACCGCCGTCGACAACGCATACACGGGGATAGGTCCTGTCGGGCATGTCTGTTCCGCGACGTCGGATGAAGCTGCGTACGGCAGACTTTTGGACATGGGCCGGAACGGCGTCGCTGCGTGACACCGTGAACTCGAGGTCGTTCGGTGACTTGACCACCTCTGGCAGAGAAACGGTCTTCACCAGAGGATGACCCGTCAGCAGGTTAAGCAGCTCGCGGTGGTCGTCGGGATCAAAGTTGGCGCGGCTCGACAGCAGGTTGTCCTCGCCGACGAAATCACGCTCTCGACGGACAATCAAATTAGGTTCGCCGCTCAGTAGCGCGATTCCCATCGCTGGATGGTGGCTCCCCGTGTCATGGGTCACCGCGATTCCGACGCGGTTGGCCATGCGCTTGAGCCGCCGCCAGAAGTCGGCGACGAGCACGTCGTCAGAGCCGTCGTCATCGATCACGCCATCGGCTAGGCCGATGTCGTCGAACAGCTCTACACGATAGTAGGCCGCCAGGTGACGTTGTTTCAGATGCGCGATGGCCTCCTTGACGGAAGGTGCGTCGCGATGCTCCGGCCCCCACAGCTGAACGGCCTCGATCGCGCCGGTTTCGGACTTCAGCTCCGAAATGACGACCCGCACCTTACCGGTTTCGGGATGCACCCTCTCCGTCGCATCCGGCTTCGCGGTGGCCACAACCTCGGCGATCTGGCGGAGGCTCGCGGAGCTGACTCGGAACACCAAGTCAGCGATTTCGTTGCCGCCGACGAGCTTGGCCAGCTCAGGCTTGAACAATCTGTCCACCGGCCGATGGCTCTTTGCCCAGGCGTCCTGGGTAAGGCGGACCTCAACGAATCCCTCGCCGTTGAACGCTGAGTGCTTCGCCTTAAGCTGAGCACTGATCGCATCCAGATCCGACTTCATCCGGTCGCGGTGCTCGATGAAGTCGCGGTCTCTGCCTTTGAAGAAGTCCTTTTGGCCGCCGCCTGGGTTAACGACGCGCGGCTTTTTTAGCTTCTGGGCGTTTGTGACGAGCTGGACTTCCCTTTGAGCTGACATCGATTTCCTCCATGGCTTGAACTTCTTCCTTGTTCCATCGATAGATGGTGCTTCGATTGACGCCCAGCGCCTCGGCCACCCGAGACATCGAGGCGCCAAACTTCTTCATCAGTTCCTCGGCGAGCACGTCTTTCTCGCCTTCGAGCAAAGTGCGGATCTCGGGACGAAGCCGGTCGCTGTGCGCTGCCGCAATGCGCTGCAGGCGGTCAACGAACGATGTCTGCGGATCAAGAACAGTGCTTTTCTTGAGCGCAGCGGCGATGTCCTCGATCTCCGAGCCTGAGCAGCCGTCCAGCATCCATGCCAGCAGTTGCATTTGCCCTTGCGAGACTTCCAGCGGCGGCAGGTACCGCTGCAGGATGTGGCTGCGCTGGACTGCATCGGGGACGGGCAGCTCCAGTTGCAGCTCGAATCGGCGCCAAACCGCCGGGTCGAGCAGGCTAGCGTGATTGGTGATGGCGACGGTCAGCCCGACAGAACGACGCCGATCAAGCTCCTGCAGCAGCGTGTTCACCACTCGCTTCAGCTCACCCATCTCGTTGGGGTCGTCTCGCAGTTTGGCGATCGAGTCGAACTCGTCCAACAGCAGGAGCGCACGGTGACGGTTCGCGAAGGTAAACAAGCTGGCGATGTTGCGCGATGTGGTGCCCAAATAGGACGACATGAGGCCATCCAGCCTCGCCAGGATCACGGGCAGACCGAGTCGGGCCGACAGCCACAGCGCTAGCTGGGTCTTGCCGGTGCCCGGTGGCCCATAGATCAGGCATGTCCGCGCGGGCGAAAGGCCCATGCGATCCAGCATCTCGGCGTGCGTCCACTCGTTGAGCACAGACTCAACGGCGCCCAGAAGATTTGCTTGCAGCGCGGGAGCCTGTGAGGGCAATCTCTCTAGGCCGATCACCTCGGCGAGCGGTGCCGATGAATCTTTATCCACGGGCACGTGCCGGTCCGAGATCAGCGGTTCGCCAGGAATAGAAAGCGAAGGTGCCTCTGCGCGGCTTGCACGAAACGATGCCTGCGGGCTCGGGGACTCCAGCTCCTTGACGAGCCGGTCCAGCATGGCGACGTCCTCGCTGGCCCCCTTGCGCTTGAGAGCCGCCTTCAGGCGGTCAACTTGGTGGCGCCCGTCCCTGCGATCCCCAGCGAGAGCCGCGCGGCAAACGGCGTATATGACCGAAAAGTTTTCCATGAGGGCATCTGTTGCTTATCTTCCATGTATTGTTGCACGTAGTGCGCTATGTATTGTGCAAAAATTCGAAAATGGTTGCGAAAAATTGCCTGAACGGTGCCGCAACGAGGAAAGGCATCTAGGTCGCGACTGTCATAGATCTTTCAAATAGACGACATCTCGGCGCTTAAGGCGCTTGGGCCGTCCTGTTCTGCCAGGAGCTCTGTCGATTAGCGTGCTCGGATTGAACGCCTCGATGTACTCCAACCTCACTTCCGCCTGGAGCTCGGGTAGTGAGTCAGCGGACCAATGCTCTTCAGCTGCTGACAGGTCGTCTGGCGCCGGGCCCTTCGTGGGTTGGGCCTGGGGGGCGTCAGGATGCGCGCCCCTGAAGGCGAAGCTAGAACCCGCCCAAACGCGCGCACTGCTCAGTGATTCGCAAGCAGCGACCAACTGCGCTTGCAGTGAGCCTGTTACATCATCCTCGCTCGACAGACTGGCGACGATGGAGTGGACCTCGAGTAGAACCCTATGGCCTTCCTCGAACAGTGGCACCCCGCGTGCGAAGCAGTCTCGCAGCTGCTGAAGGAATCGGTTGGCATCACCCGGCTTGGACAGACCGTGACGACCGCTGACCGCACAGCGAATCAGCGCGGCGTCACTGCTCCAGGCAAAGCGGCGGTAGATGTTATCGAACCACTGCAGTTCCGTTTGCTTCCAACGACCGATTCGCAAGAGGAAGTAGGCGCCGATGATGGCGCTGATGGGATCCTCGAACTTGTCGTGCAGCAACTGCGTCGCAATTGGCCCCCACTTGCTGACCGAATCTGCAGCTCGCATGGAGTCTCTAGCCATGAACTCGAGCAGGGTTTCGGCTTCGGGCTGGAAGCGCGTCAGCACGACCTTCACTGGAAGGCTGCCGCTGGTGGGCTCGGGATTCGCGGTGAAGAACATCCGGCTCCGGCCGGGTGGCAAGGCGACGAACGACCAGGGCACATGGGTGCCGCCAAACTGAATGAGGTGTTGCGTGGCTTCAGGCAGATCGAAGTCCACCTGCCGTGCAGCACTGCCGGACATGGAGTTGGATCGCGGCAACTGCTTGGACTGGAGCCAATGAACTCCGTCGTGAGACCATAGTCGAAACCATACGCTTCCCAAACGGGCCAGTGGCTTCGGAGCGGCTTTCGAGGGTGCTGATCTAGCCAACGCCCATTTCGCCCACGTCTCGCCAGGTAAGTCGTCGGCCGAAAACTGGACGGATGCCTCTGCAGGGCTGGAAGGGGTTGCTGGTCGCGACACCAGCCTGCCGTTGGGTACAGCCAGCCGCACAAAGATCTTCTGCTCGCCAGTGATGTCGTGCAGTTGCACTCGCATGGGTCGGGAGCTATCCGCAACGCCTTCGGCCAGCAACTGGCCATGTTCGCCGAGCACCTCGAACGGGAAGGGCGAAGCGCCCATCGATCCCGGCTGCGAGCCATACTCCGACTCGTTAATCGCGCCGAAGTCCAGATGGATGGTGAGCGTCCTCATGTGCAGACCTCGAATGTGTGGTCGTACAGCGGCGGCTGAACCATCTCGTTTGCGAACAGCATCGGGCTGAAATGGCCCGCGGGCGCTTCGGCGCCCAGGTTGTAGAAGCCAATCTCCACGTCGACTTGAAGACCGCCCTGGCTGCACGAGTGGATGCTCTTAAGAGCCGCACCGTCGCACCGCTGATAGAACAGCTGACCATGCGCCTTCATGTCCATCGGACTGAGGTCCAGGGACAACTTCACCTTCGGTGGTCCTGATAACTGCACGATGGCGACGCCTTCGCCCCACGTGTCGTGGGCGCAGGACTGCTTTCTGTCGGCTGACTTGTTCTCGTCCTTCAGAAATGCCTTGACGGCCTTGTGGAGTTCGCCAGAACCGACCTCCCATTTGTTGCCGGGTCGGCTCTCGCCGGCATAGCCGCCCAAGCTGGTGAGCAGCGCCTGCGTGAAACGAGACACCTTGTTCTTCTTGGAAAATGCCAACTTGCCTTCGCCGGTCGCCTGCAGGAATGAGTGGGATCGTTCGACGGTCTCGTTGGTCGCCGGCAGTTCGGTCAGACCCATGGGGCGACCGCCAACCGACAGCAGCATCTCGGCGGAAACCGTTCGACAGGCATCGAACCAGAAGTGGATGTCGGAGTCGACGGCTTCCTTGCCCAGCCCTGTCAACGTGGCGTTTATATCGAACGCTTTCTCGAAGGGCGCACCCGCGTATGCGAGAAAATCCTGGCAAAGCGCGTATTGCTTGGCCGCGCTCAGCCCGTGGCCGCAGAAGTAAAAGATCCCTGTGCTGCCAGGGTGCTTAATGAGGCGGTCGCGCCAGCGTCCATAGGCGATCCGAACCTGATCAAGGGTTGCACCTTCCAACTCAACCATCCCATCCGGAGACTGCACCGATGTCGGCGTATCGGACGCGATCAGCGCCTCCACCGAGAGCAGCGGAGACTGCGTATTTCGGAATCCAGAAGAATCAGGGGCGACCAGCGGCCCGACGAACCAATCGACCATGGCCTTCGCCGAGACTGATGGGGAACTCAACTGTTCCATGCCACAGGTATTCGTTGCCGGCGCCGTCCCACCCATCAAGTGTGTGTAGGCGCCGATGCCAATGATCAGCACGTGCGTGCCTGACTTGTCCTCGGGGGATAAATAGACAGTGGTCATCTCGTTTTCTCAGGCAAGGCTGACGGTGAAGCCGTCCTCCCCGATGCCGTACTCCGCGGTGTACTGCCACGCCCGCTGCAGCCCCGGGTCTTGCCAGATCCGTGTGAAGCTGGACTCATAGTTGAAGATCAGTTTTCCCCGACCTTTGTAGCGTCGGATCGTCCGAGCGACGGCTTCCCGATCCGGATGCTCGAAACGCTGGCCGTTGGTCGAGAAAACGATCACCTCTGCATCCACCGCAGCAAGCAGGGCGTCCGTCACGTTGGCCTTGCTGCCGTGATGCGGCAGCTTGAACACGTCTACTTTTAAGGGTGTGCCACCGGTCAGGGCATGAATGCCCGCCAGGAGATCGCCGGGGTGGGCGTCCGCGCAGAGCAGTATACGCTTCCCGTTGTACTCGAGCAGCATCGCGACAGAACTGCCATTGGCCGGTGCAGTATCTTCCTTGGAGCGGATGCTGGCCAACGCCTCGACGTCTGTCCCGAATGCTTCCTCCCCGTCTACGACCGGTTCGGGAACCGCGGCTTCGTCCGGATCGAGCCCTGCGGCCTTGATGGCTTTGTCCCAGACAGGTAGCAACTTGCTGAGTTGCGCCAACGACGGCGTCAAGATGGTTGCGACGGCGTCGCCCGGCAGTTCCACGGTGAGTGGCTGCCCATCAGCGCTTCGCGCAACGGGCCCATTTCCGAAGTGCTTGTTCCAGGGAAGCTGACGATTCAGGATGGACCGCGTGAGCTTCTCGCCCTGTACAGGTCCGAAGTCCTCTTCGGCGGCGGCAGCCAGGAGGTGTCTGCGGCCGTTAAACCACACGTGCTTGAATTGACTCGCGGCTTCGGGATCGGCCAGCACCTTCAGGCTGCCGCCGATGTGATCCTCATCGACGTGGGTAATCAAGAACAACTCGTGGCTGGGCTCGTCACCTCGGACCGAGTCCAGGAGAGGCTTCAGCCGGTTGAAGGTGCCGGGTGTTCCTGCGTCGACCAGGATCCGGTGCGGCGAAGTCGAGTCGCCGTATTCGATCCAGAGACAGTCGCCGTATTCGGCACCCAGGACCCGTAGTTGAAAGATTCTCTTCATTACTACTCCCTACTCTCATTTCTTCGGGCAGAAATGACTGCCTCTTTGGGTAGTTGGCTTGCCGAGCGTCACCAAGATCTCGTGAATTTTGACGAGGTCATGGGGCACTCATTGTTGATGAGCTAATCAGCACATCGAGTAAATATATCGGAACCCCGCGTGCATCCGTTGACGACACCTCTTGCCATTCTAAGAATCACGGCTTATGTCCTTCGATGAATGCCAGTGGCGGTTTCTGCGCCGATACCACCAGCCAAGCCGCCTGCCATCGGTGGACCGGTCATGGCAGCAGCAGTCACTGCGGCCCAGGCCCGCCAACGTCTCAGATCAGCTTGAAGCAGTCCGTTGGGCTCACTAGGGAAATAGTTGTGGATCTGCGCGGCGGGCTGGGGTCTCTTATGCATCAGGATGATCCACATCGTGCGCTAAACATCCGTGACGTCCAACGGCGGGCAGAGCAGCCCAACCCTCAACCATGCTCTGGAACACAAGTCCCCGGGATGAAGCCAAACCTTAGGTCTTCATAGCCTGATCTCCGACAGACAGTCGCACCCGCGCTGCGAGTTGCGCCGGAAAACGCGAGGGTTCTATCAGCGCACCAGGCCTTGCTGCTCCATGACGACTTGAGTCTCGTAGGCATTCATGCCAATACCCGTCAGACTGTTGCACATTTTTTGAACATGCACCTCGACCTGAGCTATACAAATTGCAGCCGTCATGTTGAGAGCAGGCTACCGCTCAGCTGGTCGGGTTCAACAGGCTTGCAGACACGAGCCGAAATCATCGCCCACCACGAACCCTGGTTGCAGGATCACCCCCTGATGCGCCAACGCGGCGGCACGGCAGGTCTCCCCGTTGTTGGCATTCAGTCCAGTGACTTGTGAAGGCGCAACACGGCCACGGCAAACAAACTCAGACTCAGCGCAGCCAGACCGGCCATCTGCGGCCACAGAACGTCAATGCCAACGCCCTTCAGGTAGGTGGCGCGGATGATGACCAGGAAATAGCGCAGGGGATCGAGGTAGGTAAGCCACTGCAGCGCGTCGGGCATGCTTGAAATTGGAAAGCTGAAGCCCGACAGGATGAACATCGGATTGAGGACAAAAAAGTTCGAGGAAAAGGCCTGCTGCTGCGTCTTGCATACGGTTGAAATCAACAGCCCGATGGCCAGCGTGCTGAGCAGGAACAGACTGGTTCCCAGCATCAGGACCAGCGGATTGCCGTTGAACGGCACCTCAAACCAGAGCATGCCGAATACCGCCACGATCGCCACCTCAAATAGACCGATCAGAAAAAACGGCAGCGTCTTGCCGATGATGAACTCGATCGGCTGGATCGGCGTCACCAGAATCTGCTCCAGCGTTCCGACCTCGCGCTCGCGCACGATGGCAAAAGCGGTTAGATTGACTATGACGATCAGGGTCAGCGTGCCAATCAGGCCTGGAATGAAGAACCAGCGGCTGTTGAGGTTCGGGTTGTACCAGTAGCGCTCCTGCAACTGGACATTGACCATCGGCCGCCCCAGGGTGCGCCCGGTGCGCTGCGCCAGGTCCAGCGCATAGGTATGGCCGAAGCTGCCACAGATCTGGCTCACGTAGCCAAGCGCGATCAAGGCAGTGTTTGAATTGGTTCCATCCACCAGCACCTGCAGCGGGGTGGTCTGCCCCTTTCGCAGCAATTCAGAAAATCCCTGCGGCACGACGATGCCGACCTGCGCCTTGCTGGTCTCCACCGCATCCTGCACATCGCGGCGATCGCTCGCTGCCGCAACGAGTTTGAAGCGGCTGCTGTGCACGAATTCGGCCACAAGCGCACGACTCTCCTGCGTTTGGTCCTGATCCAAGATCACGGTTGCCACGTTGAACACCTCGAAGGTGGCGGCGTAGCCAAACAGCAGCATCTGGATGACGGGCGGCACCAGCAGGCGAAAACGCGCCGACTTGTCACGCCGGAGTTGCAGGAATTCCTTGAGCAGCAGATGGTAGATGCGTCCCAGCACGGCAGGCTCAATCCAGTGTTTTGCGAAAAGCGTGCGCCGCCAGCATGATCATCACGAGCGCATACAGCGTCAGGCAAAGGATCGGCAGCAGCAACTCGGTCCAGGGCGCGCCTTTGAGAAACAGCCCCTTCAGGATCGTCACGTAGTAACGACCGCTGACCAGGTAGGTGATGGTCTGCACCGCTGCCGGCATCTGGTCGATCGGAAAAGAAAACCCCGACAGCAGCGTGGTGGGCAGCATCGTCAGCAGCAGCGCCACCTGACTGGCACCGACCTGGCTTCGGATTGATACCGAGACGTAGTAGCCGATGCACAGGACCACGGTCAGGAACAGGCCTGTGGTGAAGAACATCGCCAGCAATGTCCCGCGAAACGGCACCTGGAACCAGAACACTGCCAGCGCCAAGCAGATGCAGGCGTCGATCATGCCGACGATGAAATACGGCAGCAGCTTGCCCAGCATCAACTCCATCGGTTTAACCGGCGTGGAGATCAGGAGTTCCATCGTGCCCCGCTCCCACTCGCGCGCAATCGTGAGCGAGGACAGCTGCGCGCCGACGATGGCCATGACCAGCGCCACGACACCGGGGATGATGAAGTTGCGGCTCACAAGATCCTCGTTGAACCACACGCGGGCCCGCACTTCGACCGGCGTCAGCGTCTGGACGCTGCTGCCGCGTCGCTCGATGCTCCTGAGCTGGACAGCGCTGGAGTAACTGGCAACCACGGCACTGGCGTAGCCCGCGGCCAGGCTGGCCGTGTTGGTGTCGGTGGCATCCAGCAAGGCCTGCACCACGCCCTGTCCGGCATTGTTGAGCGTCCTGGAAAAATCGGCCGGGATCACGATGGCCAAGCGGCAGCGGCCATTGTCCAGGCTGCGACCGACCTCGGCATAGTTCACGGCTTGGCCCTGCAGCGAAAAATATGGCGAGGCTGCAAAGCGTTGTACCAAGTCCTGCGATGCCTGACTGCCCTCACGGTCATAGGCGCAAAGCGGAATCTGCTTGACATCCAGGCTGATGCCATAGCCAAGCAGGAACATCTGCAACAGGGGAACCAGCAGCGCGATCATCAGGCTGCGCGGATCGCGCACGATCTGCAGGCTCTCCTTGACCAGGATGGCCTTGACGCGCCGCCATCTCATGGCGCCGCTCCTGCCTGCGCCGCGCTGAGGCCGACGAGATGGACGAAACTATCTTCCAGCGACGGATCAATGCGACGTGCCCGCACATTCGTCTGACCCGCCGCCGCCATCCGCTGCACCAGTTCGGGCAGGCGCAGGGTGGCCTCGTCGACCAGTACATGCAAGGCACTGCCGAACATGGCCACATCGAGCACGCCAGGCGCCGTCTGCAATTTGGCAATGGCATCCCCCAGGCGATCGCCTTCGATTGCCAGCAGCTCGCCGCCAAGCGAACGCTGCTTGAGTTCGAGCGGCGTGCCCAGTGCGATCAGGCGTCCGTGGTTGATCAGGGCAATGCGGTCGCAATACTCGGCCTCGTCCATGTAGTGCGTGCTGACCAGGACGCTGACGCCGTCTTGCGCCAGCGTATGGATCAACTCCCAGAAGCGCCGGCGCGAGTTCGGATCGACGCCCGAAGTCGGCTCGTCGAGAAAGAGAATCGCCGGTCGGTGCAGGATTGCGGCGCCCAGGGCCAGACGTTGCTTCCAGCCGCCGGCCAGGGTCGCGACCAGCGCATCCTCGCGCCCCGCAAGACCAGCCATGTCTAAGGCAAAGCGCAGGCGACCTGCAATTTCGGTGCGAGAGACTCCGTATACGCCGCCGAAAAAGCGCAGGTTTTCAACCACGCTCATGTCGTTGTACAGCGAGAACTTCTGCGACATGTAGCCGATGCGCCGGCGCACACCCTCAGGATCCTGCGCCACGTCGATACCCGCAACCAGCGCACGCCCGGCGCTGGGTCTGAGCAGGCCGCACAGAATACGGATGAGGGTCGACTTGCCGGCGCCATTGGGGCCGATGAACCCCATGACCTCGCCGCGCCCGACCTCGAAGCTCACGCCATTGACGGCGACGAAGTCGCCAAACCGCTTGACCAGCGCATCGACAACAATCTGCGCGGACACTGTGCTTGCCGTCATCCACGCTCCTCGGCCGGCGCCTGATCGAGCAGCGCAACGAAGAGGTCTTCGATACTGGGCTCCACCTGCGCCATGGACCTGACCGCCACCCCCGCGGCCGCCAGCGCGGCGCCGATCTGCGCGAGGCGCTGCGGCGCATCGACATGGACATGAACCCCCACACCCACCATCAGCAAACCCTGCACCCCCGGCAACGCCCGCAGAACCCCAAGCACCTGCCGGGGATCGACGGCTACGATTTCGAGCATGGCCCCCGGCATGTGCGCTTTCAGCCCGGCCGGTGTATCGCAATACATCATCGACCCCGCATGCAGCAAGGTCAGACGGTCGCAACGCTCGGCCTCATCCAGATAGGCCGTGGAAATCAGGATCGCCACACCTTCGGAGCGCAGCGAATAGAGGATCTGCCAGAATTCACGCCTTGAGACGGGATCGACGCCGGTGGTCGGTTCATCGAGCAGCAGTACACGCGGCGTATGCACGAGCGAGCAAATCAGCCCCAGCTTTTGCTTCATACCGCCCGAAAGCTGACCGGCAAGCCGCTTGCGAAACGCCGCCATGTCGGCTGCAGCCAGCAGTTTGTCAACCCGTGCCTTCCAGTTCGACTGAGGCACCTCGAACAGGTCGGCGTAGAAACGGATGTTTTCTTGCACCGTCAGGTCCTCGTAGAGGCCAAAGCGCTGCGGCATGTAGCTGACATGGCGCTTGGTCTGCTCGGGCTGCGCAAGCACATCAACGCCATCGATGACGATGCTGCCGGCGTCTGGACACATCACGCTGGCGAGCATGCGCAGCGTCGTGGTCTTGCCGGAGCCGTCGGGACCGACCAGGCCGAAGATTTCACCGGGCTGAACCGTGAAGTTCAGATCCTCGACCGCCTTCAGCGCCCCAAAGCGCTTGACCAAGCCACGGACTTCGATCATGGTTGCGGCAGGTGTCCCCATCATGGCCCCGCTGCTTGCAATTCCACCTTTGCATCCGCCGGCATCCCGGGTACCAACTCATGCTCGGGATTGGCAATGTCGACCTTGACACGGTAGACCAGGTTGACACGCTCGGCGTGGGTTTCCACGCTCTTGGGCGTGAATTCCGCCTTGTCTGCGATAAAAGAGAGGCGTCCCTGATAGCGCTTGTTCGGATGGCTGTCGTTGCTGACGAGCACCGCCTGTCCGATATGGACCCGACCCAGATCGGTTTCGTTGAGATAGGCACGCAACCAGACATGGTCCAGATCGGCCAGTGTCAGGACGGGCGTGCCCGGAACAACGATCTCTCCGATCTCGGCCTGACGGACAATTACTACACCGTCAAAGGGCGCCACCAAGGTCGTATACCCCAGAACTATTTTCGCCAGTGCAACTGACTGCTCAACACTTTGTACAGCCGCCTGTGCAACCTCGACATTGCGAGCGGCACTCGATTGCAGTGACTGATCGCGCTGTAGCACGGCGCTGGTTTGATTGAGTACCGTCTCGGCCTGATCGAGCGTGGCCTTGGAGGTAAAACCCTGCTGCTGCAGGTCCAGCGTACGCTGGTAATCGATCCGGCGTTGCTTTAGATCGTTCTGGTCGACCAGTAGCGTTCGGCCGGCCGTCACCAGATTCTGTCGCGCCGCATCAAGTTGGCGCTGCTGCACCTTCAGATTGCCTTCGGCGATGGCGATCTGCTGCTGGTAATCGGACGAGTCGACAACGGCGAGCACGGTCCCCTTTCGCACCCACTGTCCCTCAGTGACGGGCAACTCAATGATGCGAGATTGCACGCTCTTGAAACTGAGCACACTCTCATGCGCCTCGATGTTTCCCGACAGCGTCAACTCATTCGCTGCCTGGGCTGAGTACCAGAACGCCAGTTTCGGCATATGCCATACGGCTGTCGCTGATATCACCAGTACAGTCAATATGGCAGTAAGTACCAGGATCTTCTTCTTCCTAGAGATCATGAAATCCTTATCCTCCCGGGGCGTCGTGACACGCCGGCGAAGATCCTCCTGCCCGATTCGGACTGGAGGATCAACCAAAAGCCCTGACCGGTTATCGGGAGTCGAGATGAAATTCCCTCGCAAGCCTATCGCCGAGCTCGGCGCTGGACAAAGAGGTCAGGTCCGTTGCATGGTGGGACGAGACCAAGCGCTTGACGCCATCGGGCAGGTGGGCGAGCAGTTCGCCGAGAAACGGGTTGGAAGCGAATAGCGTGAAGCTCGCGAGCTGGTTTGCGTTCACGTATTCCTGCAACTTGCTCGCGATTTCCCTGGAAAACAGGACGCGCTCGTATTCGCTCGGATCTATCCGCGGGGCCAAGCCCGAGCGGCCACCAATCGAATGGCCACGCGCTTCGTTGTCGTGCAAGCGGCTGCCGGGATGCACGAGGCATTCACGCTCTACCCAGCCACCGGCGTCGGACGAGCGCTCAAGCAAACGGGCAACGGCCGAATTGGCCACCACGATGAAAACCGGTTGGTTCATGATCTATCCCTCTCCCTGGGCTTTGTCTTGTTTCTCGATACTGCTACGCGAATCTGACGAGGTCAAGGGGAGCGAGCGCCGGTCAGAGCCAACGCATCGATGGCGAACAGCGTTCTTGTGCAAACGCCGAGGAAGACTTATCGTCTGCCCTGCAGTGCGCCCCTGAAGTTCGCGCGCGGCGCAGCGGATCGATTCAATTGCAGGAAGGAAGACCATGAAACTACCCCTGTCCGGTCAACGTTGGCGAGACATGCTGACGGTCGCCTGTCTGATGGCCGTCGCTGCCACGGCCCAGGCACAGTCCTATGTGAATGTCACCGTCGGTGGCGCCTTCGCACCCGGCGCATACGGCGAAATCGCCATCGGCAACAACCCGCCTCCGCCCGTCATCAATCCGACTCCTGTCGCAGTCGCCCAGCCCGCCTACGGCGCGCCCGTTCTCTACTTATACGTGCCTGAGATCGAGTACCGCGAATGGCACCGCTATTGCCACCGCTACAACGCCTGCGGCAGGCCGGTGTACTTCATCCGAGTCGACGAGCGTGATCACTGGTGGGAACGGCACAACCGGCACCTGCGAGGCGAGGACTATTACCGTCGGCCGCCAGGGCATTTCCGCGACGAAGAGGATCGTGGCGAATGGCGGCGTCACGAAAGGCGCGGGGATCACGATGGAGGCCCGCACGGGCATCGGGATTGATCTCGCTTCGCGCCTGCCGAGCCGTTGCGATCATGGTGACCATGATCGCAGCAGGTCTGCCAGTCCCGGCCTGCGCCGGCGAAGGGAGAGAACCCGATGCACCGGCGACCCAGCTGCGAGATGATGCCGACGGCTTGCTGTTTGACTGCCCCGAGCCGCAGCGCGCTGCTTTGCCGGTCGCGATGGCCAGCTACCTGCGCGAGCTCGGGATCGACCGCAGCTGGGTAGTGCAGACACAATACCCCGACGGCACCTTGTCCTTCAGGCTCGACACCGCGCCGTCGGACACCGATACCTTGACCCTGGCCAGGCGCCTGCATCTCCACGAAGAACGAGTCACCTTGCCCAGATCGGAACGCAGGTATCGATTCGTGAGCACCGTCTCAAGGAAGGAAATCCTGCTCGCGCTCATGCAGCACGGCAGGCAAACCCGCTTCTCGGGGGCTGCTTGCGACTTTGTCGCCTTGCGCGAACATGTGGCCTTGCGCCAGAGCGTCGTTTCGTGGGTCGAGGAACTGGACTGGACCTGGCCTGAGGGGCAGAGGGCTCAATGGAATCCGAGCTATTGGACCCATGGCGTACTGACGCAGCCGGGTCGCCTCGATGATGCCTTGCTCGACGCCTTCATACATCAGCATCGATATGCGATTGGTTGCTATACCGCCGCGAAGCTCAGCTTCGCGCATGGGATCCTGGATTTTTATCGACGGATCCGAAAGGAACCGGCGAAAGCCGAGCTGATCCGGGATCGTCTCTTGCGCGACAGCAATCCTCTGGGGGAAATCGAGCCAGCGGCGACATGGGACTTCGAGCCCGAGTTCGAACCCGTCAACCGAGATCAGCCCGGCAAGTTGCTCGGCATCGAACGCGGGGTGGCGCACCGGAATTTCGTACCGGGCGACTGGGCCTATCTGCTCAACACCGATCCGGTCAGTAGCCGCAAGACCGGATACGAAGGCTCGAACGCGATCTATCTCGGACGCGGCAGATTCGCCGATTTCTATGACGACCACAAACACGGCTACAGTTACCGTGAGAAGCTCGACGAAGTCTACCAGTGGCGACACGGCGTCTTCAATCGCTCCCGCGATGCCGCCTTGGTCAAGCCCCTGAGCGAGGCTGACTATGAACGGCTGAGCGAAACTCCCGAGCAGGGCGGCCTGCTGCTCGACATCCGTCTGACGCCCTTGCTGTTCGGTTTTCAGCCGGGATTGGAGACGGGCACCTCAGAAATTTCCATCAGCGCTGATTCAACCTTGCAACGATCGCATGTTGGAACCGATTGAATATGGCCAGGAGAGCGTGCCGGGATTTTGGTATCCCGGCTGACGGCTGATAAATTTACAAAGGATAGAAAACGTCCACAGTCCGACTTCGAAGCCGTACTGCAGCGGCGTCGGGTCTGTCACAGCGTGTGGCAGCCAGCGAAACAGCGTGCGACGGCGCATACCGTAGGTGCGTGCGAAATTCGACATCTTCATGGCAGCCTTTACGGCTTTGATGGCATTAAAATGCGACTATTCCAGTGTGGCATGGGCCACTTTTCTGGGAGCCTTTCTTCTTGTCGGTGGTCATGCCCCGATACTGAAAAAGTGACGTTGCTTGCAGAAATTTATTGATCGTCTTCCGCTATATTTCTCGTTTTGAAGTTCATCATGTTTCGCTTCTGGCCAGCAAGGCCAGCTACTGGACCGCTTGCCCGACCCGCAGCGGTAAGACAGAAAGGCATTTATGGGAATTCATCCAGAGGGAGGATAACTTCGAATCAGCCGCTGCTGGCGCAACGCAGACTTCAGGAACTTGAATAGCCCGATTGGCCTGTAGCCGCGCGCCCGGTTTCGGGCGGCGATATCAAACATCAAGTCTTGTGTCGCGAATAGCTCCCGGTAGACATCACGCAGCGGCAACTCAGGATCCCAAACATGAATCGCCTCCGAACCCGCACCGTTGATCTCTATGATGGAGAAACCCTCGCCCAGCTGCAGCAACTCGGTCGACTCAAAACGGATATCGAAACGGCCAAAATAGAACTCTGGCATGCTGCGGGCAATCGCGTCGAAGCGTCGGGAAAGCTCCGGAGTGATCAGGCCGCGTGCGTCGCGGTACAGTCCTCCCACGCGCAAGCTACCAATGAAGGCAAGACGAACGAGTTCACCCGCGGGCGGAACCCTCTCTAGCTCCGCTGCACCCAGCCCGGAATGCTCGCGATGTCTTCCCAGGTGATAGCGTGCCTTCCAGCCAGCCTTGGGTTCGCTGACCACCAGTTCCCGCATTGATGAGTGTCCGTCGCCGACCACTGACGGAAAGTAGCGCAAGGTGAGAGAGAACACTCTGCCTTCCGGCTCGCCGGGTAGGCGCGCATAGAACACACCCGCTTCGCCATCGAACGGAACCTGACGCTGCAGCAGCAGGCGTTCACCACGCGGAAACTCTTCCAGGTAATGCTTAAGCTGCTCGGGCTCGGCCAGCAGTCGCACCCCATAGCCCTGCCAGCCTATGTCCGGCTTGGCAACCAGCGGAAATCCCAACCGGGCGCGATATGCCAAGTCCAGTGCCTTGTCGAGACTCTGTGCGACAGAGTCGTCACTGCGGTCCAAGCACTGGTAATCGGCGACCCAGCAGCGCTGTTCGGGGCCGACTTGATCCATGCAGGCGACCTTCGATTCGCCCCAGAATCCCCCAGTCTCGATCATGGGATTGGCGACGGTCGGTAAGGTCAGGCTGCGGTAACGCAGAGCCAGCACCAGCCAGTGCAACAGCAGCGGCAGGTAGAACAGCGCGACTGGAATATGTTCCGATACGGCGACTCCCCGGTTCACGCGCAGCAGCTTGGGCATCCCTTGGTAATGCCGCTGCCGGGTCTGATGCAGGCTGCGCGATTCCAGACCGAGCTTGTGGCCATCCTTCCCGGATCTGGCGCGGCGGCCTGGCCACGACCTTCTGCCTGCGGTCAGCAACAAGACCAGCGACAAGGCAAGGGTTGCCAGCCAGGACCAGCGGCCGATCCGGTGCAGTACTGTCGCACCAAGCCAGAGTGCCGCCCCCATGGCCAGGGGGGTGTAGGCGAGAGCGGAAGCCAGTGAAACCAGGGCAAAACGGCGCAGCGGCAACCCGAACCAGCCGCAAGCCAGGAAGGTGGGAGAAAGCATGCCTGGCACAACTCGGCAAAGAAAGATCAGGCGCACCATGTGCCGCTCCAGCAGCCTTCTGGCCTGATCCACGCCCGGGCCTATCAGGCGGGCTCTGAGCCAGGCGCTGCGGCGGGCCGCCCGTCCCAGACCATAGATCGCCAGATCGCCAGCCAGGACACCAGTCAGGACGCTGCCGAAGGCCAGCCCAAGGGGCAGGCCGGCCTCGATCCGAGCATATGCTGCAGCCAGAATGGCCGCGTCCTCGTGCACGAACGTCAGGAGGAACAGCGCCAGAGCTTGCACCATCAAATCGTCGGAATGCAGCCCTGGCATGGGGGATCTAGCAGAATGGACCGCGGATGAGCACATGGACTCCTGTGCGGCTCACTGTCCGACGAAATGCCTGCGGTATCGCCCAGGCAGGTCGGCCAGGCGCATCATCATGGGCAGGTCGGCGGCATTGAAGTCGGGATCCCAGGCCGGAGCGCCCAGCACCTTGGCACCCAGACGCAGGTAGCCCTTGAGCAGTGCGGGTGGCTCGACCTGCATAGTGTCGTCGAACTGATCGACAGGCAGCGGCAGGCGCGGCCGCACATGAAATTCGATTGGTGCGAGATGATGTTCGCGTACCTGGCGCCAGATACTGGTGACCGCTTGGCCGCTACCGTCCATGCCGTGCAGCCCCATTTGCCGGATCGGGAGGGTGACACAACCGATCATGGTCTCAAAATTGTTGCGCATCATGAAGCCGGCCAGAGCGCTCCACAGTGCCATGATTACCCCTCCCTGACGGTGGTCTGGATGCACGCAACTGCGTCCAAACTCAACCATTTTGTCACGCAGATCTCGCAGTCGGACAAGGTCGAATTCGATGTCGCTGTAGAAGCAACCGACACGCTTGGCCTGCGCCGGAGTCAGCACGCGGTAGGTGCCGATGACCTGCCTGGTATCCGCCTCGCGCACGAGCAGGTGCTCGCAAAAGTCATCGAACAGATCAATGTCATGGCCGGGAATGGTCCTGGGCAGGCTAGCGCCCATCTCATGCGCAAAGACAGCATGCCTCAGGCGCTGCGCCTCACGAACCTCATCATGATGGCGCGCCCAGACGACCTCAAGCCGAGGTTCGGATACAGTGGCCCTGCGCTGGGCCTCGGCCGAATGGAGTAACCTCCGCGTCAATCTGGTTGCTGTTGGTGCAAACTTGTTTGTTTTTATCATCTACCCCCCTGTATTTGCAGAAATTGACTTTTTTCTACTTATCGCCGCCTCGAAAAACATCAAATATATTAATTCATAATCATGACGTTAATTTTATTCAATGTTGTATTGATTTCGTTTTATTGTCAATACAGGGCGGATTCAAATCTGAAATGGAGCATTTCCCATCCCGTAAGGGAAGGTCTGCACAACCCTTGCTGACGCCTAAGTTGAGTTGTGATTTTTCAGATGGCGGAAGTTCCAGAGCATTTCATGACGTTTGAGGACCGATTTCGACTTTGAACACGCTCTGACGTCCAGGCTCGAGTGGTCGAGCCACTGCTGGCCCAAGGCAAAGGCGTCGTCATCCCCTCACGCAGCGCCAAGAAGGTGGCGTGGGACCATGACCGCCACCTCTATCAGGCCCGGCATCTGATCGAGAACTTCTTCGCCAAGCTCAAGCAGTACCGGGCTATCGCCACGCGCCACGACAAGACGGCTCGCAACTTTCTGGGCGCCATCCACATCGCTGCCGCCGTCGTCTGGCTCAATTGATGACACGCCCTAGCTCAGAGCTGGGCGAACACCTCGCGCGCCGCCGCGACCGTGGCCTCGATGTCGGCCGCGCTGTGCGCGCTGCTGACGAAGCCGGCCTCGTACAGCGCGGGCGCGAAGTAGACGCCGCGATCCAGCATGCCGTGGAAGAAGCGGTTGAAGCGTGCGCCGTCGGTGGTCATGACGCGGGCGTAGTTCTGCGGCAGCTGGTCGAAGAAGAAGAAGCCGAACATGCCGCCCTGGCTGTCGCCGCAGAACGGCAGGCCGGCGGCATGGGCCGCCTCGGTCAGGCCGGCGACCAGGCTCTGGGTGCGGGCCGACAGCGCCTCGTAGAAGCCGGGCTTTTGCAGCTCGCGCAGCGTGGCCAGGCCGCAGGCGGTCGCGACCGGGTTGCCCGACAGGGTGCCGGCCTGGTAGACCGCGCCGAGCGGCGCCAGCAGCTCCATCACCGCGCGCTTGCCGCCAAAGGCCGCCAGCGGCATGCCGCCACCGATCACCTTGCCCAGCACGGTCATGTCGGGCTCGAAGCCCGGGATCAGGCTGGCGTAATGGCCCTGGGCGCTGCCCAGGCCGACGCGCAGGCCGGTCATGACCTCGTCGAACACCAGCAGCGCGCCATGCTGCGTGCAGAGCTCGCGGCAGCGCGTCATGAACGGCACCGAGGCGCGCACGAAGTTCATGTTGCCGGCGATCGGCTCGATCATCAGGCAGGCGACGGCCGCGCCATGCTCGGCAAAGGCGGCCTCGAGCTGCTCGAGGTTGTTGTATTCGAGCACCAGCGTGTCCTGCACCACCTCGGGCGGCACGCCGGCGCTGGTCGGGTTGCCGAAGGTGGCCAGGCCTGAGCCGGCCTTGACCAGCAGCGCATCGGCGTGGCCGTGGTAGCAGCCCTCGAACTTGACGATCTTCTTGCGCCCGGTGGCGCCGCGCGCCAGCCGGATCGCGCTCATGCCGGCCTCGGTGCCCGAGCTGACCAGGCGCACCATCTCGATGCTCGGTACCAGCTTGACCAGTTCCTCGGCCAGTTCGATCTCGCGCTCGGTCGGCGCACCGAAGGAAAAGCCCTCGAGCGCGGCCTTCTGCACCGCCTCGAGCACGGCCGGGTGGCCATGGCCCAGGATCATCGGGCCCCAGGAGCCGATGTAGTCGATGTAGCGCTGGTCGTTGGCGTCCCAGAAATAGGGCCCTTTAGCCCGCTGCACGAAGCGCGGCGTGCCGCCGACGGCCTTGAAGGCGCGCACGGGGGAGTTGACGCCGCCCGGGATCAGGGTCTTGGCGCGTTCGAACAGGGTCTGGTTGCGGTCGGTCATGGCGTGAGGAGTAAGAAGCCGCGCTCAGTGCGGCGTGGCATCGCTGGAAAGGGTCGTCAGCAGGTCGTGACTGGCATCGGCGTCGGAACTCTTGGGATCGGGGCCCGCGCCGGCCTGGCCCTCGGACTCGTGGGCCCAGAACAGCCGGTCGGGCACGGCCCGCCCCATGCCGGGCCGGAAACCCGCGCCCAGGCTGCGGTCGAGGTAGGTCATGGCTTCGGCGCAGGCATCGACGAGTTCGCTCTCGGCACCGACCAGGGCGCACAGCGCGGCCGACAGCGTCTCGCCGGCACCGCTGAAGCTGGCCTCGAAGCGCTCGTAGCGCGCGCTCGCGAGCACGATCTCGGGCGTGGCCAGGTGGTTTTCGATGAACTGGTCGGGCGCGATCAGGCCGGTCACCAGCGTGTAGGGCGGGCCGAGCTGGGAAGCGGCGCGCGCGACCTCGCGGGCGTTCGGTGCGCGTTCCTCATCCCAGTCCGGCAGCAGCCAGCGGCACAGCGTGCTGTGGTTGCCGACCAGCACCGTGGTGTGCGGCAGCAGCAGGCCGGCGCAGGCGTCGAGGTAGTCCTCGAGCGCGGATTCCTCGCACCAGGACAGGTCGGGCATGTAGGCAATCACGGGCACGCCGTCGTAGTCGGACAGCACGCGCGCGATCGCGCCGAGGTTCTCGGGGTTGCCGGCATAGCCGACCTTGAAGGCCTGCACCGTCATGTCCTCGAGCGCGCAACGCGCCTGTTCCTCGACCGTCTCCTCGTCGATCGCCACATGGTGCTGCACGCTGCGGGTGTCGCCGATCAGCACCGCGGTCAGCACCGGCAGCACATGGCAGGAGGCGCTGACCATCGCGGCCACATCGGCCGCCAGGCCGCCGGCGCCGCTGGGGTCGTTGGCATTGAAAGTCATGACGCAGGGCAGGCCTTGGGCCTGGGCGTCGTCGCTGGACTCGGGATCGGGCGGCAGTTCGGAGGAGTGGGTCATCAACAAGCTTGGTCGGGGGAGGCCCCGATCGAATCGAATCATTCTATAAGACGCCGCTCGAGCCCCCTGCCTGCCGAGCGGGTCGTGCCCTGACGCGAGCGGCCGCCGTCAGGATTTCTTGACCACCGCGTAGCGCGCCAGCGTCTGCTCGCGCGCCAGTGCGTGGTCGACCAGGGGGCGCGGATAGTCCCGGCCCAGCGTCAGGCCGGCGGCTGCGAGTTCGAGCGCGCCCGCCAGCCAGGGCGCGTGCAGCGCGGCGTCGGGCAGCTGACTCAGCTCAGGGACATAGCGCCGGATGAACTTGCCCTGCGGGTCGAACTTCTCGCTCTGGCTGACCGGGTTGAAGATGCGGAAATAGGGCTGGGCGTCGCAGCCGCTCGAGCTGGCCCATTGCCAGCCGCCGTTGTTGGCCGACAGGTCGAAGTCGATCAGCCGCTCGGCGAAATAGGCTTCGCCGCGCCGCCAGTCGATCCCGAGGTCCTTGCACAGGAAGCTGGCCGTGACCATGCGGAGACGGTTGTGCATGTAGCCGGTCTGGTTCAGCTGGCGCATCGCGGCGTCGACCAGCGGATAGCCGGTGCGGCCCTCGCACCAGGCCTGGAACTGCTCGTCGGCCTGCTTGCCATGCTCCCACTTGATCGCGTCGTACTCGGGCTTGAAGGAGCCGCTCGCCACCTGCGGGAAATTGGCCAGGATCTGCAGGTAGAAGTCGCGCCAGATCAGCTCGGACAGCCAGGTGCTGGCGCCGACCAGGCCCTGCAGGTGCATCTGGTGCGCGACGCCGGCGAGCTGGCGGATGCTGATGGTGCCGAAGCGCAGATGCACGCTCAGGTAGCTCGGGCCCTTGACGGCGGGGAAGTCGCGCGCCTGCTGGTAGCGCTCGATCCGGGTCAGGAAATCCTCGAACAGGCCCTGGGCGCCGCGGCTGCCGGTGCGGATCTTGAGCGCGCGCAGGTTGGTCGGCTCGAAACCGATGTCGGCCAGCGCCGGCACGCCGGCCGGATGCGCGGCCGGGCAGGGCGCGAGCGCGCCGGCGTGGCGCTCGACCGAGTAGGGCTTGAGGTGGAAGGGCGTGATCTTCCTGAGCCAGGCGTTCTTGTAGGGCGTGAAGACGCCGTAGGGCCGGCCGTTGAGCGTCACGAGCTCGTGGCGCTCGAAGATCGCGTGGTCCTTGTGCAGGTGCAGCATGATGCCGGCATGGGCCAGCGTGCCGAGCACGCGCTGGTCGCGCTGGCGCGCGCCGGGCTCGTCGTCGTGGTTGGCGTAGACCGCCTGCACGCCGAGCTCGCTCGCCAGTTGCGGGATCTCGGCGCCGGCCGGGCCGTGGCGCACGATCAGGCCGACGCCCTCGATGCCGTTGGCGCGTCCGAGACCGCGCAGCTGTTCGTCGAGGTCGAGCAGCGACTCGTGGATGAACTCGACCCGGCGGTCGGCTTTCAGGCCGCGATCCAGCAGCGGCTGCAGGATGTCGGTGTCGAAGACGAAGGCGCACCAGACCTTTTTGCAGTCCTTCAGCGCATGGTAGAGCGCGGCCTGGTCGCTCGCACGCAGGTCGCGCCGGAACCAAATCAGTCCGCTGTCATATTTCTTGGAAGTCGTGGTCATGTCGCGCCGCTTAGAATTCGCAGCCATGAGTTCGGATACCGCCCCTATTAATTTGACCCATCATTTCCTGATCGCCATGCCCGGGCTGAACGACGAACTCTTTGGCAAGAGCGTGGTTTATCTGTGCGAGCATAGCGCGCGCGGCGCCTTGGGCCTGATCATCAACAAGCCGGCCGATATCGGACTCGGGGAATTGTTCGATCGGCTCGACCTGCAGCTGCGCCGCGCAGACCTCAAGGGCGCGCCGCTGATGCGTGGCGGCCCGATCCAGACCGAGCGCGGCTTCGTGCTGCACGAGGCCATGGGCGAGGCCAAGGCCTTCGGCAGCGACGAGACCCCGCCCGCCTTGCGCGAGGCGATCCGCGAAGCGCTCGGCAGCCTCGAGCGCGTCGCTTCGCCCTCGCTGTTGACCGAGCCGGCCGAGTCCGACGGCGAGCCGGAGGACGCGCAGCCCGAGACACCCTCGGCCTATGCCTCCAGCCTGCGCATCGATGGCGGGCTCGAGATGACGACCTCGCGCGACGTGCTCGAGGCGCTGTCCTCGGGGGCCGGTCCGCGCAAGGTGATGGTCTCGCTCGGTTATTCGTCCTGGGGCGAAGGCCAGCTCGAGTCCGAACTGGCCGAGAACAGCTGGCTGACCGTGGCCGCCGATCCGGCCGTGATCTTCGACACCCCGATCGAGCAGCGCTACGACAAGGCCATGGCCTTGCTCGGACTCGAGTCCTGGATGCTGGCGCCCGGAGCGGGACGGGCATGAGCGGCCTGCCGACACCGGTGGTGCCGCCCGGCCAGATGAGCTTCCTGGCCTTCGACTTCGGTGCCAAGCGCACCGGTGTGGCCAGCGGCAACCGCATCACGCGCACCGCCACGCCGCAGGCCACGATCAAGGCCGAGGGCAGCGATGCGCGCTTCCTGCAGGTAGCGGCCCGCATCAAGGAGTGGCAGCCCGACGCGCTGGTGGTCGGCGTGCCGTTCCACCCGGACGGCGCCGCGCACGAGAACACCGCGCGCGCGCTCAAGTTCGCACGCCAGCTGCGCGGGCGCTTCAACCTGGCGGTCTACGAGGTCGACGAGCGCTACAGCACGACCGAGGCGCACAGTCTAGGCGCCAAGGACGCCGATGCGGCTTCGGCCTGCATCATCCTGGAACAATTTTTGAGGAGTTTGCCTTGAGTTTCATTCATTTAGATGCCGAAGCGCTCTATGCCGAGCTGCTGCGCGGCGTCAAGGGCCTGATCGCGATGAGCGCGGGCCCGCTCAGGCTGGTCGGCGTGACCTCGGGTGGCGCCTGGCTGGCCGCGCGCCTGCAGCGCGAGCTCGGCCTCGAGGGCGAGATCGGCGTGATCTCGTCGGCCATGCACCGCGACGACTACAAGCAGCGCGGCCTGAGCGCCAGCAGCGAGCAGACCCGGCTGCCGTTCGATGTCGACGCCACCCAGGTGCTGCTGATCGACGATGTGCTCTATACCGGCCGCACGATCCGGGCCGTGATCAACGAGCTGTTCGACTACGGTCGTCCGGCCAGCGTGCAGCTGGCGGTGCTGGTCGACCGCGGCGGGCGCGAGCTGCCGATGCAGGCCGACTTCGCCGCCGTGCGCCTGACGCTGCCGATCAGCCAGTCGTTCGAGCTCGCGCGCGACGCGCAAGGTCATTTCAGCTTTGTGGTGCAAGACAAGAACGCGGAGGCCTGACATGAAAAAACGCAATCCCCAGCTCAACAAGAACGGCGAGCTGATCCACCTGCTATCGACCGAAGGCCTGTCGCGCGAGATCCTGACCCAGATCCTGGACACCGCCGGCAACTTCGTCAGCCTCGGCGACCGCGAGGTCAAGAAGGTCCCGCTGCTGCGGGGAAAAAGCGTGTTCAACCTGTTCTTCGAGAACAGCACCCGCACCCGTACCACCTTCGAGATCGCGGCCAAGCGCCTGTCGGCTGACGTGTTCAACCTCGACATCGCGCGCAGCTCGACCGCCAAGGGCGAGTCGCTGCTCGACACCATCGCCAACCTGAGCGCGATGGCGGCCGACATCTTCGTCGTGCGCCACGGCGAGTCGGGCGCGCCCTACCTGATCGCGCAGCATGTCGCGCCCCATGTCCATGTCGTCAACGCCGGCGACGGCCGCCACGCGCACCCGACCCAGGGCCTGCTCGACATGTACACGATCCGCCACTACAAGAAGGACTTCACGAACCTGTCGGTGGCGATCGTCGGCGACGTGCTGCACTCGCGCGTCGCGCGCTCCGACATCCACGCGCTGACCACGCTGGGCTGCCCCGACCTGCGCGTGGTCGGCCCGCGCACGCTGGTGCCGTCCGAGTTCGCCGACATGGGCGTGCGGGTCTGCCACACGCTCGAGGAAGGCATCAAGGACGCCGATGTCGTGATCACGCTGCGGCTGCAGAACGAGCGCATGAGCGGCGCGCTGCTGCCCTCGAGCCACGAGTATTTCAAGAGCTTTGGCGTCACGCCCGAGCGCATGCAATGGGCCAAGCCCGATGCGATCGTGATGCACCCGGGCCCGATCAACCGCGGCGTCGAGATCGACTCGAGCGTGGTCGATGGCGGCCAGAGCGTGGTGCTGCCGCAGGTCACCTTCGGCATCGCGGTGCGCATGGCCGTGATGGGCATCGTCGCCGGCAATATGGCCTGAACCGCTACAGACAAGGACTTCACATGAAAACCCTGATCCAGGGCGGTCGCCTGATCGACCCCGCCAGCGGCACCGACCGCCTGGCCGACATCGCCATCGCGGCCGGCCGCATCGTCGGCATCGGCCAGCTGCCGGTCGACTTCAACCCGAACCGCGTCATCGACGCCAGCGGCTGCATCGTCGCACCGGGCCTGGTCGACCTCTCGATGCGGCTGCGCGAGCCCGGCCAGGAATACGCCGGCATGCTGGCCAGTGAAACGGCCGCGGCCGTCGCCGGCGGCGTCACCAGCCTGGTCTGCCCGCCCGACACCGAGCCGGTGCTCGACGAGCCCGGCCTGGTGCAGATGCTCAAGTACCGCGCCGAACGCCTGCACCAGTCGCGCGTGTTTCCGCTCGGCGCACTGACGCGCGGCCTGAAGGGCGAAGTGCTGACCGAGATGGTCGAGCTGACCGATTCGGGCTGCGTCGCCTTCAGCCAGGCCGAGGTGCCGATCGTCAACACCCAGGTGCTGCAGCGCGCGCTGCAATACGCCGCGACCTTCGGCTACAGCGTCTGGCTGCGGCCGCAGGACTTCTGGCTCGGCAAGGGCGTGGCCGCCAGCGGTTCGCTCGCGAGCCGCCTGGGCCTGGCCGGCATCCCGGTCGCGGCCGAGGTGATCGCGCTGCAGACCCTGTTCGAGCTGCTGCGCGGGGTCTGCAAGGCGCCGGGCACCCAGGTCCAGCTGCACCTGTGCCGCATCAGCAGCGCCGCCGGCCTCGAGCTGGTGCGCCAGGCCAAGGCCGAGGGCCTGCCGGTGACCTGCGACATCAGCGTGCACAACCTGCACCTGACCGACATCGACATCGGCTATTTCGACAGCCGCCTGCGCCTGCAGCCGCCGGTGCGCCAGCAGCGCGACCGCGAGGCGCTGCGCCGCGGCCTGGCCGACGGCACCATCGACGCGCTGGTGTCCGACCACAACCCGGTCGATGCCGATGCCAAGATCCTGCCCTTTGCCGAGGCCGAGGCCGGTGCCACCGCGGTCGAGTTGCTGCTCGGCCTGGCCTGGAAATGGGCCGAGCAGGACGGCGTGCCGCTGGCGCGCGCGCTGGCCGTGCTGACCCAGGGCCCGGCTGCGGTGCTGGGCCACAGCCTGGGCACGCTGGCTTCGAGCATCGGGCGCCTGGTCGAAGGTGGCGTGGCCGACCTCTGCGTGATCGATCCCAAGGCCTACTGGACCGTGGGCGAGGATACGCTGCGCAGCCGCGGCAAGCACACCCCCTTTGGCGGCCACGAGCTGCCGGTGTCGGTGCGCGCCACGCTGGTGGCCGGCCAGCTCGCCTACGACGCCCTGGCCGCGTCGCGCGCCTGAGAATGGCCGCCGCATGAATAGCCTGCGCGCCGGCTGGCGCCTGTTGCGCGTGCTGGTCCATCTGCTGAACGGTGCCTGGATCATCAGACGCCGTTTCGATCGGCTCGACTTCGAGCAGCGCCAGGCCCTGGTGCAGGACTGGTCGCGCCGCCTGCTCGGGCTGCTGGGCCTGCAGCTGCGGGTGCATGGCGAGCTGCCTGGGCGCGGGCCGCTGCTGGTGCTGGCCAACCATATCTCCTGGCTCGACATCATGGTGATCAACGCGGCGCTGCCTTGCCGCTTCGTTTCCAAGTCCGACGTGCGGCAATGGCCGCTGATCGGCGGCCTGGTCGAGGGCTCGGGCGCGCTGTTCATCGAGCGCGACCGCCGGCGCGACGCGATGCGGGTGGTGCACCTGATGGCCGAGCGGCTGCGCGCCGGCGACCGGCTGGCGGTCTTCCCCGAGGGCACGACTGGCGACGGCAGCAGCCTGCTGCCGTTTCACGCCAACCTGCTGCAGGCCGCCGTCGCCACCGAGATGCCGGTGCAGCTGATCGGGCTGCAGTACACCGATGCGCGCAGCGGCTTGCGCCACGACGCGCCGACCTATATCGGTGACACCAGCCTGCTCGAGTCGCTCTGGCGCACGGCGTGCGCCACCGGCCTGCAGGCCGAGCTCCATGTCGGCGAGGCCGATACCGCGCAGGGCCGTGACCGCCGGACCTGGGCCGAGGCGCTGCGGCGCGAACTGGCCCAGCGGCTCGACCTGCCGCTGCCCGACTGAGGCCAGCGCACGCCATTTTTTCAACCTTTACCGTTTCCGAGTCGATAACATGCCGCTTCCCGCTCCCCAGCCCCGCCGACAGGTCAATACCCGCGAAACCAGGTTCCGCTGTTTCCTGCGCGACGATGGCCTGTGGGACGTCGAGGGCGAGTTGCTCGACACCAAGGCCGAGCTGTTCACGATCCGCAACGAGCGCAGCTGGCAGCCTGGCGAGCCGATCCACCATATGCTGATCCGCGCGACCATCGACGACGCCAAGGTGGTGCACGAGATCGCGGTCTCGATGGAGGCCTATCCGCACGGCATCTGCCCGCAGGCCATGGCCCATATGCAGCGCATGGTCGGCTGCACCATGGCCGGTGGCTGGCGCAAGGCGATCGACCAGCATCTGGGCAAGGCGCAGGGCTGCACCCATATCCGCGAGCTGCTGTTCAACATGGCGACGGCCGCCTTCCAGGGCATGGAGCGCGGCCGCGCCGAGGCGGCGCCCGATGAAACGCCGGCCTACCTCGGCACCTGCACCGCCTGGGACATCGCGGGCTCCGTGGTGGCGCGCGAGTTTCCGCTGCTGTACCGGCCGGCCGTCAGCCACCCCGAACAGGGCTGAGCGGGGCGCGTTAAGTAGTTCCACGCATGACCCTGGCCGGTCTGCGTAGTACGATCGCGTCTCGTTTTTCGTCTACCCCATTTCTAGAAAGCTGTCCATGAACATGGAATTTCTGGTCGCCCTGATGCAGATCATGATGGTCAACATCGTGCTGTCTGGCGACAACGCCGTCGTGATCGCGCTGGCCGCGCGCAACCTTCCGCCCCAGCACCAGAAGGTCGCCGTGCTGTGGGGCAGTGGTGGTGCCATCGTGCTGCGCATCATCCTGACCGCGATCGCGGTCTACCTGCTGCAGATCCCCTTCCTGCAGGCGATCGGCGCGCTGCTGCTGGTCTGGATCGCGGTCCAGCTGCTGACCGAAGAGGACGAAGGCGAGGGCGAGGGCCATGCGCACACCAGCCTGTTCGGTGCGGTCAAGACCATCCTGATCGCCGACGTGGTCATGAGCCTGGACAACACGCTCGCGATTGCCGGCGTCGCCAAGGGCAACTGGACCCTGCTGATCACCGGCCTGGCGCTGTCGATTCCGCTGATCGTCTTCGGTAGCGCCGTCATCATGAAGCTGATGGACCGCTTTCCCGTCATCGTCTACATCGGTGCCGGCCTGATCGCCTGGACCGCGGGCGAGATGTTCGACGGCGACCAGGCTGTCCAGCCCTACCTGCCTGATTTCCTGCATCACGGCCCCGTCCTCAGCATCATCCTGACCGTCGGCGTGATCGGCTATGGCTGGTGGGCCAACAAGAAGAGGGGCCGCAGCGCCCATGACGTGCTGGTGGCGGACGAGCATGCCGCGATGCGACTGGAAGACAAGATCGACTGATCCTGGGCAGCATGAGCAAGCTCTTGCTGGCGGTAGACGGTTCCGAGCCCGCCTTGCGCGCGGCGGCCCAGCTGGCTGGCCGCGCCGGTCCCGGCGACGAGATCCACCTCGTCAACGTGCAGTTGCCGGTTGACGGACTGGCGTGCAGCCTGGCCGGCGCCCAGGCCGTGCAGCATTTTCACCACGAGGAGGGCCTGGCCGCCATGGCGCAGGCCCGTGCCCGTCTCGACGCCGCTGGTGTGGTCTACCAACTGCATATCCTGGTCGGTCACCCGGCTGACCAGATCAGCCGCTTCGCGGCCGAGCAGGGCTGCGACGAGATCGTCATGGGCAGCCATGGTCGCACCGGTCTGTTGCAGCTGTTGATGGGCTCGGTCGCGGCCGAGGTCTCGGAGCAGGCCAAGACCCGGGTTACGCTGGTCAAGTGACCTGAACGGCGGCGCTGCGGCCACTGTCGCCGCTTCAGCCGCTGGCATACTGGGCTGCATGACGACCTTTTCTGTTGCCACCACCGACCGGGCTGCCCTGCTGTGCTTGCTCGACCGGGGACCTGCCGTGCTGGTGACGGTCAGTGCCACCCGGGGCTCGACCCCGCGCGAGCCCGGCGCCTGGCTGGCGCTCGGCGCCGACCGGCTGCTAGGCAGCGTTGGCGGCGGCCATCTCGAGCTGCAGGCGATTGCCGCGGCGCACGAACTGCTGCAGCAAGGCAGCGCTTCCCCCCTGGACGGACAGATCCGGCGCTACGCGCTCGGGCCCAGCCTGGGCCAATGCTGCGGCGGCAGTGCCGAGCTGCAATTCCATTACCTGGCCGATGCGGCCGCGGCCAGCCGGCTGCCCGGACTCGAGCCAGCGCGCGCGCCGGTGGCGATCTTCGGCGCCGGTCATGTCGGCCAGGCGCTGGTGCAGGCCTTGCTGCCGCTGCCTTTCACCTTGCGCTGGATCGACAGCCGGGACGGCCTGTTTCCTGCCGGCCTGCCCGAGACGGTGCAGGCCGAGTTTTCCGATCCGGTCCAGCGCGTCCTGCCCGATCTTGCGCCGGACAGTCGGGTGCTGATCATGAGCTTCAGCCATGTCGAGGATTTCGAGCTGGTCGCGGCCTGCCTGCAGCGCCAGCGCGCCCGCGCCGACCTGCCTTTCATCGGCCTGATCGGCAGCCAGACCAAATGGGCCAGCTTCCGCCAGCGCCTGCAAGCGCGCGGCTTCGAGCCGCAGGAACTTGCCTCGATCATCTGTCCGATCGGACTGCCCGGCATCGCGGGCAAGCAGCCGGCGGTGATCGCGGCCAGCGTCGCGGCCCAGCTGCTGCAGTTCGGCAGTGCTGCGCCCGGCGCCAGGGCCGACCCGGGTCGGCAGTCGCCCGTGCGGGCCGATGCGAGCTGACGCGGGCTGATGCGGGCTGACGTTGCATGAGCGACTCTTCGGTTTTTTCGAAGGGTTGGCCCCGCCTGGACTGCTGGTAAGCGTCATCAAGACCCGTTATCGTCTGGGTTCTTGCCTGCCCAGGCGCACATACGGAAAGAAAAGATGGACTTCCTGCTCGACCCCAACATCTGGATCGCCTTCGCCATGCTGACCACGCTCGAGATCGTGCTCGGCGTGGACAACATCATCTTCATCTCGATCCTGGTCGGCCGGCTGCCGCCCGAGCAGCGCGACAAGGCGCGCCGCCTGGGCCTGGGCTTCGCGATGATCTCGCGCCTGTGCCTGCTGGCTTCGCTGAGCTGGATCATGGGCCTGAAGGCCGACCTGTTCACGCTGCTGGGCCAGGGCATCAGCGGGCGTGACCTGGTGCTGCTGGCGGGCGGCCTGTTCCTGCTCTGGAAGGCCTCGCACGAGATCTTCGTCGAGGTCGAGGCGCGCGAGCAGGACCATGCCCCCGAGACCGATGCCGCCACGCTCAAGGCTGCCGGCCAGCGCCTGTTCTGGGGCATCATCGGCCAGATCGCGGTGATCGACATCGTGTTCAGTCTGGATTCTGTCATCACGGCCGTCGGCATGGTCGACAACCTGGCCGTCATGGCTGCCGCCGTGATCGCCGCCGTCGGCGTGATGATGTTCGCGGCCAAGCCGATCGGCGACTTCGTCGACTCGCACCCCTCGGTCAAGGTGCTGGCGCTGGCCTTCCTGGTGATGGTCGGCATGGCGCTGACCGCCGAGGCCTTCGAGGTGCATATCCCCAAGGGCTATGTCTACGCGGCGATGGCGTTCTCGCTCGCGGTCGAGGCGCTCAACCTGCGCGCACGCAGCAAGCGCCTGGCCAAGGCCAACGAGGCCTGATGCAGCCTGATACGGCCTGATGCACCCGGCGCCTGCCGGGTCTGGCAGGCTGTCCAGGTCATCCAGGTCATCAGCCAGGGGCCCGCGCAAGCGGGCCTTTGTTCGTCCGGGCCCGGTGCTGCGTTCAGCGCGGGCGCTGCGCCAGGGTCTTGAGCAGCTGGCGCAGCGTCTCGCTGTGCTCCCCCTCGGGCAGCGGGCGCAGTCCGGCCGCTTCCTGCAGCAGGCGCTCGAGCGTCTGGATATGCGGCAGCAGCACGCCGAAGAAGACCGGCTGGCCGTCGACGCCGATCAGCAGGGTCGGGAAGTTCTCGACGTCGAGCTCGTCGAGCAGGTCGGCCTCGTCCTCGACATCGACCCAGTGGCAGCGCAGCTGCGGCTGGGCCCGGGCCAGCGCCTCGAAGGGCTCGGCATATTCACGGCAGGTGCCGCACCAGGCGGCGCAGAGGCAGACCACCTGGAGAGTGGCCGTGGCGGGGGAATGGCTCATGGGCCTAGCTTACCAAAGGCCCATGCCGACCTGTCTGCGATGTCCGCTTGTTTTTAGCCGTCTTCAGGCGTCAATGGCCAGGGATGACGACAGCGCCCGGTGCGCATCGGCCTGGGCCAGCAGGGCCTGGGCCTTGGCCTCGAAGGTTTGCACCGCATCCGCACCGGCGGCGAAGCGCGTCGGGGGTTGTTGCAGTCCAGCCAGTTGCACGATGGCAGCGGCCAGCTTGACCGGGTCTCCACCCTGCTTGCCGTCCATGCCGCTCCAGGCGGCCACGGTCTCGCGGGTGCGAGCGGCGTAGTCGTCGATCTGCGGTTCGGCAAAGGTGGTGGATTCGCGGCTCAGCAGTTCGGTCCGGAAAAAACCGGGCTCGACCAGCATCGTATGGATACCGTAGGGGGCGATTTCCGGCGCCAGCGACTCCATCCAGCCCTCGACGCCAAACTTGGCTGCCGCATAGGCGCTCAGGAATAGGCCGCCCGACAGGCCAGCGGTGGAAGACACCGTGAGCACCAGTCCGGCCTGTTGCTGGCGCATCACCGGCAGCAAGGCGCGCGTGACGTTCATCGGGCCAAACAGCAGGGTGTCGATCTGCTGGCGAACCTGCTCGCTGCTGAGTTCCTCGAAGAAGCCGGCGTAGAAGTTGCCGGCGTTGTTGACCAGCGTGTCGATGCGTCCGAACCGTGCGACCGCTGCGGCGGCTGCCGCCTGCGCGTCCTCGATCCGGGTGACGTCGAGCTGGAGGCACAACAGGTCCTCGTGATCGCCGAGGGCTGTCGAGACCTTCTGCGCGTCGCGGCCGGTCGCCACCACGGCGTGGCCGGCTGCCAGCGCGGCTTTGGCGATTTCGATACCCAGGCCACGGCCTGCGCCGGTGATGAACCAGATGTTCTTGTTGC
This sequence comes from Burkholderiales bacterium, assembly GCA_026400105.1. GTDB lineage: Bacteria > Pseudomonadota > Gammaproteobacteria > Burkholderiales > Burkholderiaceae_C > Malikia. The sequence goes on along the minus strand of JAPLPQ010000047.1, from coordinate 37,400 downwards.
TCATGATTTATCCGAGTGTGCGAGTGAAGAAGGGCGATAAAGCGGCCAGCGCCGACCCGCCGAACAGGGCGTGGCGGCGACTCAGGTGGGGAAGATGGCTTGAGCGGTGCGTGTCGTTCATGGCAGTGGTCCTTGGGTGGCCGCGGTGATGCGGATTGGGGTGAAGTGATTGTTGTCAAGCCAGCGCAATTGCGCTTGCCGAAACCAGCGGGTGTCTTGCATGAAACGACGGAATTGAGCTGGCGCTGGCGCTCGCGCCTATGGCTAGGGCTACAGTCGACTCATCGAAGATCACCAGGCTACGCCCATGAGAATCGCTTCAGCCTTGAAAGTCCCGGCGGTTCCGGCCATCATCGAACTGGCCCGCGCCATCGGAACCTTTGCCCAATCCGATGGCGACTACCAGACCGCCATTCCGGCGCTCTCGCTGCACCGGCGCCAAGGGCCGACCGATCCGCTGCATTGCATCTTCAACCTGGGTCTGGGTGTCGTGGCCCAAGGTCACAAGCAGGCCCTGGTGGGCTCGGAGGTGATCGAGTACGGACCGGGACAGTCCATGCTGACGACGATCGAACTGCCCGTGGTCTCGCATGTCACAAGCGCCAGTGCCCAGTAGCCGTTGCTGGGGCTGATGCTGACGCTGGACAGTCAGGAGGTCGTCCAGACGGCGGCCGAGCTGCAGTTGCCGCCGCTTGGCCGCGAGAGGCCGCACCGGTCCATCGGTGTGCAGTGGCTGGACGAACACCTGACGCGGGATCTGGTCCGGCTCGTCGAGTTGCTGGGCCAGCCGCAGCTGGTCGCCGCGCTGGCGCCGCTCCTCCAGCGCGAGATCGCCATCCGACTGCTGGTGGGGCCGCATGGCCCCCAGTTGCGCCAACTGGCCTCGGACGGGTCACCGAGCCAGCAGATCTCGAAGGCGGTTGCCTGGCTCAAGCAGCATTTTGCGCAGGCCATGCCGGTGGACGAGCTGGCCGCGCGCGTTCACATGAGTCCGTCCACCTTCCGGCAGCATTTCCGTGCCATGACAGGCACCAGTCCGTTGCAATATCAAAAGCAGCTGCGGCTGCAGCAGGCACGGCAACTGATGCTGAACCAGAACCTCGATGCCGGAACTGCTGGCGCTCAGGTCGGCTATGAGAGTGCCTCCCAGTTCAGCCGCGAATACCACCGGCTGTTCGGTTTGCCACCGCAGCAAGATGTCAGGAGCAGGCGTGCAACCGATCAGAGACCGGCAGCCGGCCCCTAGCCATGCCGTCACCCATCAGCCAATTGAAAAGAGCGCCCGAAGGCGCTCCTGGTTTCAGCTGCCGGAGCCGCGCGCGGCCCCGGGCAATCAGGCTTTAGCCCTTGTCGGCGCCGCTGACGGCGGCAACGGCCGTCATGTTGAGCACGCGGCGCATGGTCGCGGCCGGGGTCAGGATATGCGCGCTGGCGGCCGAACCCATCAGGATCGGGCCGACGGTCACGCCGCCGCTGGTCGTGGTCTTGAGGACGTTGAACAGGATGTTGGCCGAATCGAGGTTCGGGCAGATCAGGATGTTGGCCGAGCCGTTCAGGGCCGAGTCGGCCAGGTAGCTGCGGCGGATGTCCTCCTCCAGCGCGGCGTCGCCGTGCAGTTCGCCGTCGCACTCGATCTCGGGGTGGGCGGCGGCGAACAGCTCGCGTGCCAGGCGCATCTTGCGCGCCGACGGGCGGCTCGACGAGCCATAGCTCGAATGCGACAGGAAGGCGACCTTGGGCGGAATGCCGAAGCGCTGCACTTCCTTGACCGACAGCCAGGCGATCTCGGCCAGCTGCTCGGCGCTCGGGCAGTCGTTGACATAGGTGTCGGCGATGAACAGCGGACCGCGGTCGGTGTTCAGCGCATTGAGCGCGGCGAACTGGTTCGCGCCCGCCTTCAGGCCGATGATGCTCTCGATGCGCTCGAGGTGGGTCTCGTAGTTGCCGACCAGGCCGCAGATCATCGCGTCGGCGTCGCCGAGCTTGACCATCAGCGCCGCGATGATGGTGTTGGAGCGGCGCACGGCGGCCTTGGCGACATCGGGCGTGACGCCGTTGCGGCCCATTAGCTGGTGGTAGGTTTCCCAGTACTGGCGGAAGCGCGGATCGTCCTCGGGGTTGACGATCTCGAGGTCGATGCCGGGGCGGATGCGCAGGCCGGCCTTGGCGATGCGCGTGCTGATCACGGCCGGGCGGCCGATCAGGATCGGGGTCGCCAGATGGTCGTCGATCGCGGCCTGGGCGGCACGCAGCGCGCGCTCGTCCTCGCCGTCGGCAAAGGCGATGCGTTTCTTGTCGCCAGCGATCGCCTTGGCGGCGTTGAAGACCGGACGCATCAGGATGCCGGTCTGGTAGATGAAGCGACCCAGGCTCTCCTTGTAGGCTTCCATGTCCTGGATCGGACGGGTCGCGACGCCGCTGTCGGCGGCCGCCTGCGCGACGGCCGGCGCGATCTTGAGGATCAGGCGCGAGTCGAACGGCTTCGGGATCAGGTAGTCGGGGCCGAACACCAGTTCCTGGCCGGCGTAGGCGGAGGCGACTTCGTCGCTGATCTCGCTCTTGGCCAGGTCGGCGATCTGGCGCACGCAGGCCAGCTTCATGGCTTCGGTGATCTTGGTCGCGCCGCAGTCAAGCGCGCCACGGAAGATGTAGGGGAAGCACAGGACGTTGTTGACCTGGTTCGGATAGTCCGAGCGGCCGGTCGCGATGATGCAGTCCGGGCGCGCGGCCTTGGCGATCTCGGGACGGATCTCGGGTTCCGGGTTGGCCAGCGCCAGGATGATCGGCTTGTCGCCCATCGACTTGACCATCTCGGCATCGACCACGCCAGCGGCCGAGCAGCCCATGAAGACGTCGCAGCCGACCATGGCATCGGCCAGGGTGCGCTTGTCGGTGTCGCGGCAGAAGCGCTGCTTGGAGGCGTCGAGCTTGCCGGCCAGGGCGTCGGCGCGCTGGCTGTGGATCACGCCCTTGGAGTCGCAGACCAGGATGTTCTCGACCTTGACGCCCAGGCCGATCATGACGTCGAGGCAGGCGATCGCGGCAGCGCCGGCGCCCGAGACGGCCATCTTGATCTCGCCGATGTGCTTGCCGACCAGTTCGAGGCCGTTGAGCAGGGCGGCGCTCGAGATGATCGCGGTGCCATGCTGGTCATCGTGGAACACCGGAATGTTCATGCGCTCCTTGAGCTTCTTCTCGATGTAGAAGCACTCGGGCGCCTTGATGTCTTCCAGGTTGATGCCGCCCAGCGTGGGCTCCATCGAGGCGATGATGTCGACCAGCTTGTCGGGATCGTTCTCGTCGAGTTCGATGTCGAACACGTCGATGCCGGCGAATTTCTTGAACAGGCAGCCCTTGCCTTCCATCACCGGCTTGGAGGCCAGCGGGCCGATGTTGCCCAGGCCCAGCACGGCGGTGCCGTTGGTGATCACGGCGACCAGGTTGCCGCGGCTGGTGTATTCGGCCGCCAGGGTCGGGTCCTGCTCGATCGCCAGGCAGGGGTAGGCCACTCCGGGGGAGTAGGCCAGCGACAGGTCGCGTTGGTTGGACAGCGGCTTGGTCGCGTTGACGGTGATCTTGCCCTTGCTGGGCGAACGGTGATAGTCCAGTGCGGCGTCGCGCAACGCTTGTTCTGCGGGGGTCATATTTTCTAGTGCTCCTTGGGAGCCCCAGGCAAGCCTACCTTGCCTGAAGCTGACACACAGTGTAACGGCGTCGCGTGGCTACAATTGAAGCCATGAGCTGCAAGAGCCTTGTGCGACGATGGACTACGGGCTGGGTCCTGTGGGCCGTCCTGCTGCACGCCCTGGCGCCTGCTGTCGCGCAGGCGGCGCTGCGGATCGCGCCGGCCTTGCCGTTCGAGGTCTGCAGCGGCACCGGCATCCTGCGCGCGGTCGAGCCGGCCCGGGAGCCCTCCCAGGATAGCAGTCCTGTCCTGGCTGGCCTGCACTGCGAGTGGTGCCTGCTCGACGCGCCGGCCATCCTGCCCCCATCCCTTCCGGCCGGTTTCGCTGCCGGCCTGGACTCGTCCGATCCTGTCGCCGCGCTGCGCGCGCCGCCCGCGCGGCTGGCGGATTGGCGCGTGCAGGCGCGAGCGCCGCCTTCTTTCGTCTGATTCCATCCCTCTCGCGACGGCCGGCTCCAGGTCCGCCGTCCTTGGACCCCAGACAGAAAGAAACCCGATCATGAAGAAAATTCTCCGTCAGACCCTCATCGCCGCCCTGGCAGCAGCCAGCCTGGGCGCCTGGGCGCAGTCTCAGTCCCGGCTCAAGGTCGAGGACGCCTGGGTGCGCGGCACCGTGGCCCAGCAGAAGGCCACCGGCGCCTTCATGCGGCTGACCGCCGAGCGCGATCTGCGCCTGTTGTCCGTCCGCTCGCCGCTCGCGGGCGTGGTCGAGATCCATGAAATGGCGCTCAACGACGGCATCATGCGCATGCGCGCCGTCCCCGGGCTGGCGCTGCCGGCGGGCAAGACGGTCGAGCTCAAGCCCGGTGGCTATCACGTGATGCTGCTCGATCTGAAGGCGCCGGTCAGTGCCGATCAGCAGGTGCCGCTGACGCTGCTGCTCGAGGGCCAGGACGGCCAGCGCGAGCAGGTCGAGCTCCAGCTGCCGGTGCGCGCGCTCAATGGCCAGCCGATGGGGCAGGGCCATCAGCACCCGTCCGGTCACATGCATTGAGGCCTGGTCCGAGGCGACGCTGATCAGGCGTTCTCCGGGCTGAGTCGGCCTTTCCAGACAGCAGAAAAGCCGCACTCGTGCAAACGCGTGCGGCTTCATCAATGGTCCCTCCGACAGGAATCGAACCTGTATTTGCCGCTTAGGAGGCGGCTGTTCTATCCATTGAACTACGGAGAGGACCCCCGCATTGTAGCGGCGCCATCGACCGCTTTCGGCGCGGTCGTGCTGGAACGCGCGCGCCGGCCGTCGTATTGGCGCGTGTAGATCAGCTCGACGGCGTTGTCGTCGCCGGCCTGGGCCCGCAGCGTCAGGTGGCGCGCCAGGTCGTACAGGATGGCGACGGTGCCGGTCGTGCCGACCACGCTGCGCGAGTAGCTCAGATAGAGCTGGCGCGAGATCCGCTTGCCCAGCGTCAGCGCGGCCGCATGGGCGCTGCCGTCGGCCTTTTGCGTCTCGCCCCGGAACGACAGTTCATCGAGCCCGAGCGAGCGCTGGAAGCCGCCCTCGTTGGCCCGGCCGCGACCGCTGAACAGGGCCAGCGCCGCCTGTTGCAGCAGGGCGGTCTCGGCGCCCGTGCCGCCGGCCGGACGGCCCAGCACCAGCCAGGCCAGTTTCTCGCTTTCGGGCAGATCGGGATCGGCGTACAGGCGCAGCCGCGGCGCCAGCGCCGTGCCGCTGAGCTGGACGCCGACGCGCTGGTCTGGCAGCGGTCGCAGCGCCAGCAGCTCGAGCGTCGGGTTGTCGTAGGGCCCGTTGAAGTTCAGCAGTCCGGTTTCGATCTCGAGCCGCTGGCCCCAGGCACGGTACTGGCCGCGCTCGGTCCGGACCTGGCCGGTGAGCTGGGGCACCGACTGGCCCGGGTCGAGGCTCAGCAGCAGTTCGCCCTTGAGCTGGCTGTCCAGCCCCTGTCCGCGCAGCTGGAAGTCGTCGCCGAGCGCGAGCTCGAGCCGCAGCCGGATCGGCTTTGCAGTGGCCGTCGTGGCTGACGTGGCCGGCTCGGCCGCCGTGGCAGGTGCGGGCTGGCCCTGTCCGCGCACGACCACATCCTCGCCCAGCGTGGGACGGTTCTCGTCGGGCAGGATGAACAAGGCCTGGTCGGCCTGCAGCCGGCCCGTGGCATCGAGCAGCTTCTCGTCCATCCGCACCGCCAGCCGGCCCGACAGCGTCAGCCGGCGGTCGGCGCGTGCGAGCAGTCGCAGCTGCCTGGCCTGCAGATCGAGCGTCATGACCGGCACCAGCGGCGCGATGGCCTGGCCAGCTGGCGTGTCGGGTCGGCTCCAGCGCAGCAAGCCGTTGCCCTGCAGCAGGCCGCCGTTGTCGCCACCGGCGCCGCGCAGCTTCAGGCTGTCGAAGCGCAGCTGGTCGCCGGCCAGCGTGGCGCGCAGCTCGCCGCCGCTGAAGTCGAGCCCGTCGACCAGCGAGCGCAGCGCCAGCTCATTGACCTGCAGCTTGCCATGCCATTCGGGCTGGCGCCTTGTGCCGCTCAGGTTGGCATCGGCCTGCAGACTGCCGCGCAGGCGCCAGCCCGGCGGCAGCAGGCTGGACCAGAGGCCGAACTGGGGCAGCTCGGCCTGAACCCGGCCCGTCAGCGCGGCCTCGGCCGGCCAGCTCCATTGCGTCAAGGTAGGCGAGGGCGGCGCCAGCAAGGTGCCGAGCTCGGCGTCGAGCCGACCCGCCAGCCGGCTGTTCCAGCGCAGCCGGCTCTGCAGTTGCTCGCCGTCCAGCATCACGCTGGCCGAGACCTGCTCGAGCCCGACGGCCTGCGGCTTGCCGCCGGTGCTGTCGGGCAGCAGCAGGCTCAGGTCGCCGCCGCTGCGGGCCAGTTCGATCCGGGCCCTGGCGGCCTGCTTGTCCTTGCCCATCGGCTGCAGCGGCAGGTTCAGGTCCCAGCTGCCCTGCAGCGTCAGCTCGCCGCTGAGTCCGGCCTGCGCCAGCGGTCCGCGCGGTGCCGCCGGGCTGACCAGCAGGGTATCGAGCCAGCCCAGTGCCAGTCCGCTGGCGCGACCGCGCGACTCGAGCCGGCCGTTCGACCAGCGCGTGCTGTCCCAGGCGAGTTCGGCCGGTGGATGCGCCGCTGTCCCGTCCCGCGCCGACAGCGCGAGGCTGGCCCGGCCCGGGGCCACGGTCAGGCCCCCGGAGTCCCAGCGCAGCGGGGTGAAGCCCGGGCTAGTGAGCTGGACTGAAAGCTGGCGGGTCGCATCCGAGAGCTGCAGTTCGGCCTGCTCGAGCCGGACATCGGCCACCGGGCCCTGGCGGTCGCGGCTGAACTGGCCGCTGGCGCGCAGCCGACTGCTGGCGCTCCAGTTTGCGATCGTGGCAGCGCCGGCCAGGCTCAGGGTCACGGCCTGGTCGCGTCCCGCGAGCGCCAGTTGCCAGTCTTTCAGCTGCAGCGCCGGCAGGTCGCTGGCAGCCGGCCACTGGACCTGGGCCTGCGCCGTCTGGAGCCTGGCATTCCAGTCTCGCGGCAGCCGGTTCAGGTGCAGCGGACCGGTCCAGTCGGCTTGCAGGCTGGCCTGTCCGCGCCAGAGGGCGCTGCGCCAGGGCTCGGGCAGCTGGTCGGTGCCGATGCTGGCGGGCAGCCAGCGCTTGAGCGGGCCGTTGAGCCAGCGCTGCAGCTGCTGGGCATCGGTCAGTGCCAGTTGCAGTTGGCCGCCTGGCGCACGCGCCTGGGCGTTGGCATTGGCATTGGCGCCGGGCAGGGCCAGGGTCAGTTCGCCGCTGAGCTGCTGATCGCCCAGGTCCAGCGTGCCGCTGGCCTTGGCGCTGGCATCGGCCAGCTTGAGTTCGGCCTGGCGCAGCTCGACGCGCTGGCCGCTCCAGCTGCCTACGGCCTGCAGGCGGCCGTTATCGCTGAGTCGGGCCTCCAGCGTCTGCAGCTGCCAGGCTCCACCCGAGAAGGCCAGCGCGGCACGCAGCTGCTCGAGCGGCAGTGCGCCGCGCTGCCAGGGGCCGGCGGCGCTGTTGCGCAGTTCGCCTGCCAGTTCCCAGCGCGCATCTGCAGCGACAGCCTTCGACTTGGCCGGCTGGCTGCTGGCTTGCCAATGGCCTTGCAGGCGGGTGCGCGGGGCTTGCGGCCAGAAGGCGGCCAGGTCGATCTCGCGCAGTTCGAGCTCGGCTGTCGGCAGCGGCAATGTCGCCCAGGGCGCGATCGTGGCGCTGGCCTTCAATGTTGCACCGGCACCGGCACCGGCACCGGCACCGGCACCGGCACGGGTCTGGGCCGATGCGGTCGGGTTCACGCTGGCCTCGAGCGCGAGGCTGGCCTGCTGGCCCGCCAGCTGGCCGCTCAGGCTGGCCCTGGCCGACAGCGACTGGCGGCGCCCGCCGGGCAAGCTGGCCTGCGCCAGGCCTTGCAGCTGCGCGTCGAGCTGCATCGGTGCGCTCGCCTGCAGCCGGGCCTGCAGCTGGTACTGCCCTTGGGCCCAGTGCAGCTGCTGCAGTTGCAGCTCATGCCGCAGGTCGCCGTCCGGCCCGCGGCGGTAGCGGTAGTCCGCCTGCAGCGGGCCCAGCGCCAGTCGCGGACTGCCTTCGATCACGATTGCCTCGATCCGCAGCGGCAGCCGCATCGATTCCAGCCAGGGCAGCAGCAGGTCGGCCGGCGGCAGCCGTTCGGCACTGGGCGGGCTGTCGTCGCGCAGGCGCAGCCGTGCCAGCTGCAGCGGGTCGATCGGGTCGAGCCGCAGCTCGCGCCGCAGCAACAGGTCGGGCCAGAGGCTGGCCGGCCAGCGCAGCTGCAGGTCTTCGAGCTCGATCTCGAGCCCGTTGCGGCGCCAGCGCAGATAGCCGATGCGGCCGCCCTCGCGCAGGCTGCCGCTGGCATCGCGCACCAGCAGCGGACCCTCGCTGTCCGGGCCGTTGAGCCAGCCTTGCAGCCAGTCCAGCGTCAGCGGCAGCGAGCGCGCGTGGCCGGCCCAGAGCCAGGCCGACAGCAGCAGCGCGGCGACCAGCGCCAGCGTGGTGCCGAACAGCCAGGCCAGGCCGGTGGCCGGACGCCACAGCGCGCGCGCCAGCGCCGGGCGGCGGGCAGCTGCCGGGCTCGGGCTCGGAGTTGGCGGCTGGCTCAAAATGCGAATCCCACGCTCATGTGCAGGCGCAGCGCCTGGCGCTCGACGCCGTAGGCCAGGTCCACCTGCAGCGGGCCGACCGGGCTGCGGTAGCGCAGGCCCACGCCAATGCCGACCTGGGGGCTGAGCGCGCCGCTGTGGTTGGCGACCGCGCCGGCATCGACGAACAGGGCGGTTTCCCAGTCGCTGCGGCGGCCGTCGAGCCAGACCGGGCGTTGCCACTCGAGGCTGGCAATCGTCAGCAGCAGGCCCGGGTCGACGCCGCCTTGCGCGCGTGGCACGCCGATCTCGCGCAGGCCGTAGCCGCGCACGCTGCCTTCGCCCCCGGCCAGGAAGCGCTGGGTCGCCGGCACGTTGTCGCCGTCGCGACTCCAGACCGTTCCGCCCTCGAGCCGCAGCGCCCAGCGGCTGGGCCGGTCGCTGCTCTCGAAGGCCGGCCGATAGGCCTGCCAGCGCGCCCGCGCGCGCAGATAGGGTTGGCGCTGCGCCAGCGTCAGGCCGGCGCCGAGCTCGAGCGCCAGGCCTTGCCCGCGCGTCGGGTTGTACAGATCGTCGAAGGCGCGCCGGGTCCAGCCGTAGTGCGCGCTGATCGAGGAAGCCGAGTCGTCCTGCAGCGCCAGCGCCGGGTCCTGCGTGCTGGCGCGGTCGTATTGGACGTAGAGCTGGCGTTCGAGCTGGCGTCCGCCTTGCGAGCGTCCGGCCCGCAGCTGCTGGCTCGAGGTCACGAGCGGGCCGTTCTCCTGGCGCTGCAGCTGCGCGGCCAGGTTCCAGCGCCAGCCCCGTTCGTCGATCGGCGAGTCGAGCGCGCCGTTCAGGGTTCTTGTGTCGCGTTCGAGCTGCAGCTTGGTCGTGGCGCGCCAGTCCAGCCCCGGCACGCGGCGGTGCAGGTGCTCGAGGCTGAGCCGGGCGCCGCTGTCGGTGCTGGCACCGACGCCGATCACCAGCTTTTGCTGCTTGGCCTCGCGCACGCTGGCCTGCACCGGGGCCGCCCCGGGGTCGGCGCTGGTGTCGAGCCGCACGAAGGCCGACTCGAAGTCGCCGCTGTCGAGCAAGCGCTGCTGCGCGGCCTGCAGCAGGTGCTCGTCGTAGTCCAGGCCCGGCTCGACGCCGGCCAGCCGTACCAGGCTATGGATGGTCTCGGGCTCGTAGCGCTCGCTGCCCTGCACCTGCAGCGGGCCGAAGCGGTAGGCCGGGCCGGAGTCGAGTTCGAGCCGCAGGTGGGCCTGATGCCGGTCCGGGTCGATGTCGGCCAGGCTGTGCGTGATCCGCGCCTCGGGGTAGCGCAGCCGGCTCAGCGCGCGCAGCGCCGCCTGCTTGGCATCGTCCCAGTCCTGCTGGGTGAAGACCCGGCCCTCGGTCAGTTTCCAGCCCTGCTGCAGGGCCGCGCGCTGCTCGGCCGCTGCCGGGTCGTCCCGGACCGGACCCGTCAGCAGGAGCTGCCAGTCGGCGACCTGTGTCAGCGGTCCGGGTTCGACCTCGATCCGCACCAGCGCGGGCGCAGCTGTGGCACCGGTGGCGTCCCTGGCGTCGATGGAGCCGGTCCGCTCGACCGTGATCCGAGGCGAGAAATAGCCCTGGCTCGCCAGCAGCTGGCGCAGGTCGGCCGGTGCGGTCAGCAGCAGGCGCTCGAGCTCGGTGTCGCCGAGGTCGGGCAGGGTCCGCAGCCGTTCGAGTTCGGCATGGCGCAGCAGCCAGGCGTCGAGCGGCGCGGGCGCGATCAGCTCGATCCGGAATGACTGGCGGGTCGCCGGGGGCGCATCGCTGGCCGTGCTGGAGGTGCCGGAGTCCGACCTGGGCGTGGTGTCCGGCGCATCCGCAGCCTGCTGCGCCCATGCGCTGCCCGCACCGGCCAGGCTGGCGAGCAGCAGCGCGGCAGCCCGCGCCGGCCAGCGGCTGACCCTGGGCGGGCGGGGCAAGGCTGGCCTGATGGTGGGCGTCATGGCTGGAGGGCGCGCGCGGTTGCCCGCCGTTTGGCGCCAGCCGGCTCGGGATTCGCGACAAGCATGGTTTCCTTCGGATGCTGAGGCTGTGAATTTAACAGTCCCACCAATGCTTGGCGACCGGCTGATCAGCGCGCCGGGTCCGCCGGGCTCAGTCGGGCGGCTGGGCCAGCCGGTATTTGCGGATCTTGTCGTGCAGCGTGGTCTTGGCCATGCCGAGTGCCTCGGCGGTGCGCACCAGGCTGCCGGCATGGCGGCCCAGCGCCTCGGCGATCAGGGCGCGCTCGAAGTCCTCCACCGTCGCGGCCAGCGGCCGCGGGCCGGCGGGCGGTTCGTCGCCGAAGGGCGGCGCGCCGGCCGCGATGCCGAGCACGCAGCGGTCGGCCACGTTGCGCAGCTCGCGCACATTGCCCGGCCAGTCGTAGGCCAGCAGCCGGCCCTGGCGCGCGTCGTCGGCGGCGGGCAGCGGGCGCTGGTGGCGCGCGGCCGCCTGCAGCAGGAAATGCTCGAACAGCAGCGGGATGTCCTCGCGCCGCTCGCGCAGCGGCGGCAGCGCCAGCGTGACGACGCTGAGCCGGTAGTACAGGTCGGCGCGAAAGCGCCCCTGGTCCGACAGCGCCTTCAGGTCGCACTTGGTCGCAGCGACTACCCGGCAGTCGACTGGTATCAGGGTGTTGGAGCCCAGCCGCTCCAGGCAGCGCTCCTGCAGCACGCGCAGCAGCTTGATCTGCAGCGCGATCGGCATCGACTCGATCTCGTCGAGGAACAGGGTGCCGCCGCTGGCGTATTCGATCTTGCCGATGCGGCGCTTGCCGGCCCCGGTATAGGCGCCGGCCTCGTGGCCGAAGATCTCGCTTTCGAACAGGGCTTCGGGCAGGCCGCCGCAGTTGATCGCGACGAAATGGCCGCTGCGCCGGGGGCCGGCCTCGTGCAGGCAGCGCGCCACCAGCTCCTTGCCGCTGCCGGTCTCGCCCTGGATCAGGATGTCGGCCGCGCTGTTGCCCAGGTCCGCCACCAGCTGGCGCACCCGCGCCATCGCGGGCGAGCGGCCGATCAGCTGGGCTTCGAGCCGGTCGCGACTGGCCAGCCTGGCTTTCAGCTGGCGCAATTCCAGCGTCAGTCTGCGCTTGTCGAGCGCCCGGCGCACCACTTCGACCAGCAGGTCGGGCGAGAACGGCTTTTCGATGAAGTCGTGCGCGCCGTCCTTCATCGCCTGCACCGCCAGCGACACATCGCCGTGGCCGGTGATCAGCACCACCGGCAGCTCGGGGTCGACCAGGCGCAAGGCCTTGAGCAGCGCCATGCCGTCCATGCCGGGCAGCCGGATGTCGCTGACCACCACGCCGGCAAAGTCGCGCCCGATGCGGCGCTGCGCCTGCTCGGCGCTGGCGACGCCGCTGACCGCGATGTCCTCGAGCTGCAGCGCTTGCTCGCAGCCCAGTCGCACATCGGGGTCGTCCTCGATCAGTAGCACTTGCAGCGGGTCATTCATGTCCGGGTTCCGGGGCAATGGGCAGGTCCAGGGTAAAGACGGCACCGCCTTGCGCGTGATTGTCGCCGGTCAGGCTGCCGCCGAAGTCGGCCACGATGCCGGCCGAGATCGCCAGTCCGAGCCCGAGGCCGCTGCCGGCCTCCTTGGTGGTGAAGAAGGGCTCGAACAGATGGGCGTGCGCCTCCTCGGCCAGGCCGGCGCCGCGGTCGCGCACCTGCAGCTCGATCCGCTCGCCGCGGCGCCTGGCGCTGATGTCGAGCATGGGTGCCGGTTGGCCCGCCATCGCATCGAGCGCGTTGCCGACCAGGTTCACCAGCACCTGCTCGAGCCGGTTGGCATCGCACCAGGCCAGCAGCTCGGGCGGCGCCAGGTCGATGTTGATCAGCACCCCGGCGCGCTGGCAGCGCTGCTCGAGCAGGAACAGCGCGTTGTCGATGGCGCGCCGCAGCGGCACCGCCTGCGGCCGGCCCGAGGATTTGCGCGCGAAGGACTTGAGCTGGCCCGTCAGCCGGCCCATGCGGTCGACCAGCTCGGCGATGCGCGCCAGGTTGCCGTCGGCGGTGGGCTGGTCGCCGCGCGCCAGGAACTTGCGCGCATTGCCCGACAGCGTGCGCAGCGCGGCCAGCGGCTGGTTGAGCTCGTGCGCGATGCCGGTGGCCAGCTGGCCGATCACCGCCAGCTTGCCGGCCTGCACCAGCTCGTCCTGTGCCGCGCGCAAGGTGCGCTCGGCCCGGGTGCGTTCGGCCACCTCGGCCTGCAGCTGCTGGTTGGCCGACGACAGGTCGGCGGTGCGTTCGGCCACCTTGCGTTCGAGCTCGTCATGCGCCTGCTGCAGCGCTTCGCGCGCCGCCAGCCGGTCCTTCAGGTGACGGCGCCGCTCGTTGAGCATCAGGGCCAGGATGCACAGGAAGGCCGCACCGACGCCGGCCAGCGTGGCCCGGCTGGCCGCCATGCCGCGCACCTCCTCCTGCTGCGAGAACACGGTGATGTTCCAGGGTGTGCCGGGCAGGGCCTGGGTCTGGGCCAGGAACTTGCCGGCGACCGGGAACATCGAGACCCGCTCCGGCCCGACCCGGGGCAGGCGCACCAGCCTGGCCCCATGCTCGAGCTGCTCGAGCTCGATCACGCCCAGCGGCGCCAGCGCACGCCGGTTGTATTGCTGGGTCTGGTCGAAGGCGCGCCGGGTCGCCGGGTCGAGCGGCTGCAGGGTGGTGAACTTCCAGTCCGGCACCGAGGCCAGGATCACGACGCCGTTCTCGTCCGCCACCAGCGCCGGGGCCTCGACCGTGGCCCAGGACTGCTCGAGCTGCTGCAGGCCGACCTTGACCACCGCGACGCCCAGCGTGCCCTGGGCGCCGCCCAGCGCCGAGGCCAGGTAGTAGCCCGGCTCGCCGCGCGTGGTGCCGATGCCGAAGATGCGCCCGCCACCGGTCTCGAGCGCCTGGCGGAAATAGGGCCGGAACGACAGGTCTTCGCCCAGGTAGCTGTCGGGCCGGCGCCAGTTGCTGCTGGCCACGACCAGGCCTTGCGCGTCGAGCACATAGATCGCCAGCGTGCCGGCGCGCTCGTTGAGCTGCTCCAGGTAGCGGTTGACCTGGCCGGCCAGCGCCGGCTGCGGGCGCGAGAGCAGCTGCAGCACATCGCGCTCGAGCCCGAGCGTGGTCGAGAAATAGGCGTACTTGTCGATCTCGCGCTCCAGGCTGCTGGCGTAGAGGTCGAGCCGATGGCGCCCGGTCACCTGCAGTTCGGCCAGTCCCATCGCCAGGCTCAGCCGGTAGGCCAGCAGGCCGGTGCCCGCGATCAGGGCGGCAAAGGCCAGCAGCAGGACGCTCAGGCGCAGCAGCTTCTGGCGCGAATGCATGGGTGTTCGGTTTTCCGAATGTGCCGGCGGCCGGTCAGCCGCGCAGCATGTCCCAGGCCAGCTTGGCGATCAGCACCGTCACCACCAGCAAGAAGGCCTGGCGCACGAAGCCCGCGCCGCGGCGCAGCGCCAGCGCGGTGCCGACCTGGGCCCCGGCCAGGTTGCAGACCGCCATCACCAGCGCCACCAGCCACAGCAGCGGGCCGTGGCTGGCGAAGAAGGCGATCGCCGAGATATTGGTTGCGGCATTGATGACCTTGGCGCTGGCCGAGGCCTTGATGAAGTCCATGCCGAACAGGCGCACGAAGCCGAAGATCAGGAAGCTGCCGGTGCCCGGGCCGAAGAAGCCGTCGTAGAAGCCGATCACCAGCCCGAGCAGGGCTGCGCGCCAGCGGTCGGCCGGCACCAGCGTGCGCGCCTCGACATGGCCGAAGTCCTTGCGCAGGAAGGTGTAGAGCGCGACCGCCAGCATCATGACCAGCACCAGCGGGCGCATCGCCTCGCGCGGCAGCCAGGCCGTGACGGCGGCGCCGAGCCAGGCGCCCAGCAGTGCCGCCAGCGTGGCGGGCAGCACCACGGCCCAGGGAATCGAGACCGTGCGCGCATAGCGCCAGAGCGACGACGCGGTGCCCGCCAGGCTCGAGAGCTTGTTGGTGCCGAACAGGGTCGGGATCGCGGTCTGGGGAAACTGCGACAGCAGCACCGGGATCTGGATCAGCCCGCCGCCGCCGACCACCGCATCCACCATGCCGGCGAAGAAGGCGGCGCCAGCGAGCAAAAACCAGTTGAATTCCATCATCAGATCCGGGTGAAAGAGGGCGCGACCAGCGCGTCAGGGGCAGTCAGCGCGGCCAGTCTCGCCATTGCCGCCAGCCCGTTTGCAGGCTGGCGTTCGGTTTTCAGGCTCAGGCAGCCAGTGCGGCCGGCGGCTGTTGCTGTTCGCTCGCCAGCGGCAGCACCGCGTCGGACTCGGCCAGCGCCGCATCGACCGGCTCGATCGCATTTTCCCACTTGGCGACCACGGCGGTGGCGATCGAGTTGCCCAGCACGTTGGTCACGGTGCGCGCCATGTCGAGGAAATGGTCGATGCCCAGGATCAGCAGCAGGCCGGCCTCGGGCAGGTTGAACATCGGCAGCACGGCCGCGATCACGACCAGCGAGGCGCGCGGCACGCCGGCGATGCCCTTGGACGAGACCATCAGCACCAGCAACATCGTGACCTGCTGGCTGATCGACATCTCGATGCCGTAGGCCTGGGCGATGAAGATCGCGACGAAGGCGGTGTTGAGCATCGAGCCGTCGAGGTTGAACGAGTAGCCCAGCGGCAGCACGAAACCGGTGATGCGGTCCTTGATGCCGAACTTCTCGAGCTGCTCCATCAGCTTGGGGTAGGCCGACTCGCTGCTGGCGGTCGAGAAGCCGATCAGCATCGGGCCGCGGATCAGCTTGATCAGGCGGAACACCTCCTTGCCCAGCACGCAATAGCCGGCCGTGATCAGCACCAGCCACAGCAGCGCCAGCGCCAGGTAGAAGTAGGCCATGTAGCGGCCGTAGACCTCCAGCACGCCCAGGCCGTGGATCGTGATCACCGAGGCGACCGCGGCGAACACGCCGACCGGCGCGAAGCGCATCACGTAGTCGGTGACCTGCAGCATCACGTGGACGATTTCCTCGCAGGTCTTGACCAGGCCGAGCGCGGTCTTGTCATGCAGCTTGCCCAGCGCGATGCCGAAGAACAGCGCGAAGATCAGGATCTGCAGGATCTCGTTGTTGGCCATCGACTCGAAGATGCTCTTCGGGAACACATGGGTGATGAAGTTCTTCAGGTTCAGCGACGAGGTCTTGAGGTCGGTCGTCGCGCTGACGTCGGGCAGCGGCAGCGAGATCGCGTCGCCCGGGCGCAGCAGGTTGGCCATCACCAGGCCGATCAGCAGCGAGCACAGCGAGGCGCCCAGGAACCAGCCCAGCGCCCTGCCGCCGATGCGTCCGACCGCCTTGCCGTCGCCCATGCCGGCCAGGCCGGCGACCAGCGTGCCCAGCACCAGCGGCGCGATGATCATCTTGATCATGCGCAGGAAGATGTCGGTCAGGATCGAGAAATAGCCGGCGATTTCCTTCGCCGCGGCCGCATCGGGCGCCAGTTCATGGCACAGGTAGCCGACGCCGATGCCGGCCAGCAGCGCCAGCAGGATCCAGGTCGTGAGCTTGTTCATTTTCATTGAGGTCTCCGTGGGCCGCCCGGGGCAGGGCGGTGGCTGTGGTCGAGGGTGGACCGGTACCGGCAGGGCGATGCCTGTCCGGGCCGGTTCGACCCTTTCAATCGCAGCTTTCGTGCCTTGTTGCCAGGCACGCGAGCGGAGTCTCAAGTCATTGATCTTGCTGGATAAGATTTCTCCGGCACCGGGTTGCAGTTCGGGAATCCGGATTCTGTCCCGTCGCATCGTTCGGAAAACCGAACGGATGGCGCGCCGGCGCGCTGCCGGCCGCCAGCCGGACTCACTTCATGAGCTGGCGCATCGCCTGCTCGAGCCCCTGCAGCGTCAGCGGGTACATCCGGTTGCCCATCAGCTGGCGGATGATGTCCACGCTCTGGCGATACTGCCAGACGCCCTGCGGTTCCGGGTTGATCCAGGCGCAATGCGCGAAGGCGTCGGTCAGGCGCTGCAGCCACTCGGCGCCGGGCTCGGGGTTGTCGTACTCGACGCTGCCATGCGGCTGCAGGATCTCGTACGGGCTCATGGTGGCGTCGCCGACGAAGACCAGCTTGTAGTCGCGCTGGTACTTGCGGATCAGGTCCCAGGTGTCGAAGCGCTCGGCGTGACGGCGCCGGTTGTTGCGCCACAGGTGGTCGTAGATGCAGTTGTGGAAATCGTAGAACTCGAGCTGCTTGAACTCGGTTCTGGCGGCCGAGAACAGCTCCTCGACCTGCTTGACATGGTCGTCCATGCTGCCGCCGACATCCATCAGCAGCAATACCTTGACGCTGTTGTGCCGCTCCGGGACCATGCGCAGGTCGAGCCAGCCGGCATTGGCCGCGGTCGCGCGGATCGTGCCGGGCAGGTCGAGCTCGAACTCGTTGCCGCTGCGCGCGAACTGGCGCAGCCGGCGCAGCGCCAGCTTGATGTTGCGCGTGCCGAGCTCCTGGCTGTCGTCGTAGTCGCGGTAGGCGCGCTGCTCCCAGACCTTGACCGCGCTGCGGTTGCGGCTCTGGCCGCCGATCCGGATGCCCTGCGGGTTGTGGCCGCCATGGCCGAACGGGCTGGTGCCGCCGGTGCCGATCCACTTGTTGCCGCCTTCGTGTTTTTCCTGCTGCTCCTCGAGCCTTTTTTGCAGCGTCTGCATCAGCTCGTCCCAGTCCAGCTTGGGGGCGTTGGCCTTCTGCTCGGCTGACAGCAGGCGCTCGAGCTCCTGCTTGAGCCAGTCGGCCGGGATCTCGCGGCTGAAGTCCGCCAGCTGCTCGACGCCGTGGAAATAGGCGCCGAAGGCGCGGTCGAAGCGGTCGAAATGCTTCTCGTCCTTGACCAGCACGGTGCGCGCCAGGAAGTAGAAGTCGTCGAGCGAGCAGGCCTCGGAGCGCGGCCCGACCAGATCGGCCTGCAGGCATTCGAGCAGCGCCAGCAGCTCCTTGACCGAGACCGGCAGCTTGGCCGCACGCAGCGCGTAGAAGAAATCGATCAGCATGGCTACTTGGGTGATTCAGGGTGGCGCAATCCGGTGCAGGACCAGGAGGGCGTGGCGATTGAGGCTCATGCGGGCCTGCTGGTGCGCGGGCGGTGCAGCTGATGGTCCAGATGCGCCTTCACCGCCGGCCATTCGCTGTCGATGATGCTGTAGACGCAGGTGTCGCGCAGCGAGCCGGCCGCGTCGGGGTGCGGGTTGATCTGGTGGTTGCGCAGCACGCCGTCGAGCTTGGCGCCCAGGCGCTCGATGCCGCGCCGGCTCGCCTGGTTGAACCAGTGAGTGCGGAACTCGACCGCGATGCAGTCCAGCTGGTCGAAGGCGTGTGCCAGCAGCAGTCGCTTGCAGCTGGTGTTGACGGCGCTGCGCTGGACCGCCTGCCGGTACCAGGTCGAGCCGATCTCGACCCGGCGATGGGCGGCGTCGATGTTCATGTAGCTCGTCATGCCGACGGCGCGGCCGGCCAGCGGCCCTTCGGTCGCGATCACGGCGAACGGCAGCATGCTGCCCCGGGCGTGCAGGCCGAGGCGGCGCTCGATCTCGGCTGCCATGCCGTCTGGGGTCGGGATCGCGGTGTACCAGAGCCGCCAGAGCTCGCCGTCGCAGACCGCATCGAGCAGGTCATCGTGGTGCTCGTGCGACAGCGGCACCAGCCGGGCATGCCGGCCCTCCAGGCTGACGGGGGTCGTGATCGCGCTCATGTCGGGCTCCTGGTCGGGGTGGCGCAAGGGGGGGGCAAGTGGTGGCACAAGTGGGGGCGCAAGGGGGCGCTGTCGGCAGGTTCAGCGGTGGCGCTGGTTCATCAGCACCAGCTTCTCGAACAGCGCGATGTCCTGCTCGTTCTTGAGCAGCGCACCGACCAGCGGCGGCACCGCGATCTGCTGGCCCTCGCCCTGCAGGCTGTGCGCCGGGATCTCCTCGGCCAGCAGCAGCCTGATCCAGTCGATCAGCTCGCTGGTGCTGGGCTTCTTCTTCAGGCCGGGCAGGCTGCGGATGTCGAAGAAGGCCTTCAGCGCCGCGCCCAGCAGCTCATCCCTGAGGCCGGGAAAATGCACGTCGACGATCTGCTTCATCGTCGCGGCCTCGGGGAACTTGATGTAGTGGAAGAAGCAGCGGCGCAGGAAGGCGTCGGGCAGCTCCTTCTCGTTGTTCGAGGTGATGAAGACCAGCGGGCGGTGCCTGGCCTTGATGAGCTCGCGCGTCTCGTAGCAGTAGAACTCCATGCGGTCGAGCTCGCGCAGCAGGTCGTTCGGGAACTCGATGTCGGCCTTGTCGATCTCGTCAATCAGCAGCGCGACCGGCTGCTCGGCCGTGAAGGCCTGCCACAGCACGCCCTGGACGATGTAGTTGCGGATGTCGCCCACGCGCGGATCGTTGAGCTGGCTGTCGCGCAGCCGGCTGACCGCGTCGTACTCGTACAGGCCCTGCTGCGCCTTGGTGGTCGACTTGATGTGCCACTGCAGCAGCGGCATGTCCAGCGCGGCCGAAACCTCCTCGGCCAGCAGCGTCTTGCCGGTGCCGGGCTCGCCCTTGACCAGCAGCGGGCGCCTGAGCTGGAGCGCGGCATTGACCGCCAGCATCAGGTCCTGGGTGGCGACATAGTTCTCGGTTCCGGTGAATTTTTTCATCATCTGGCTCAAGTCGCGGGTCTCGATCGGAGGAAGTGAATGGGTTGACGGACAGTCTAAGGGTATTCCATGGCCGGGCTGGATCGGACGGAGCTTTCGACCTTCTCGTCGATCGATCCTGGATAATCCTGCTCATGACAGACGAGTGGACTGATACCGACAGCTGCCAGAGTGAGCTGCCTTCGAGACGACGGGCTCGGACCGTTTTTCCCGGCCGACTGCGGCTTTCCGGTGGCTGGCTGCAGCCGGCGGCGCTGGCGCTGCTGGCGGCATGGGGCAGCCCCGCCCGGGCGCAGTCCCTGACCGAGGCCGACTACCTGTCCGAGGTTCCGGTCGTGCTGACCGCCAGCCGCCTGCGCCAGTCGCTGCATGATGTGCCGGGCTCGATGACCGTGATCGACCGCGACCAGATCCGGCGCTGGGGCGCGCGCGACGTGACCGAACTGTTGCGCCTGGTGCCAGGCTATCTGATCGGTGGCGTCAACGGCGCCAACCCGGCCGCGGCCTATCATGTGCCACAGGACGAGTTCGGCATCCGCAACCTGGTGCTGGTTGACGGCCGTTCGGTCTATTCCTCGACCTTTGTGGGTGACACCCACTACGGCATGATGGCGGTGTCGCCCGACGACATCGAGCGCATCGAGGTCATGCGTGGCGCCAACTCGGCAGCCTATGGCGCCAATGCGATGTTCGGTGTCATCAACATCATCACCCGCCACAGCTTCGATGCGCAGGGCAGCGAAGTGGCTGTGAACACGGGCACGGGCGGTGTGCGCGATCTGCACCTGAGTCACGGCTGGGGCGATGAGCACAGTTCCTACCGCCTGTCGGCCAGTTCCAAGGCCGACCAGGGCTATGCCCAGGCCTTTGACGACCGGCGGCTGCAGGCGCTGGACTGGCGTGCCGACCTCCAGCCCAATGGTGACGACGACATCATGTTGAAAGCCGGTGTCGGCGAGCTGCAGAGTGGCCGTGGCATGGCCGGCAACGCGGGCGATCCCGAGCGCACCCTGGAGTGGCGCGAGTGGTTCTTGCAGGGCCGCTGGCAGCGCCAGTTGTCGGCCGATGCGCAGTGGCAGCTCAGCGCCGACCTGTCGGACGAACAGATCACCGATTATTCGGTCGTGCCCTGTGCCTTCCTGCGCAACGGGCGCCCGGCAATTGACCGCTGCGTACTGGACTATGGCGCCAAGGGCCGACGCGTCAACATCGAATTCCAGCATTCGGACAGCCTGGGCGCTGATCTGCGCGCGGTCTGGGGCCTGGGCTGGAAGCAGGAGCAGGCCCAGTCCTTGCCCTATTACCATACTTCCGACCGCGTGGGCTACGACGAGGCTCGCGCATTCGGTCACCTCGAGTGGCGTCCGAGCCAGCGCTGGACCGCCAACGCCGGCCTCTTTGCCGGCCAGCACAGCCGGGTCGGCGACTATCTGGCGCCGCGCCTGATGCTCAACCATCACTTCACCCCCGATCAGACGCTGCGTTTCGGCGTCAACCGGTCGGTGCGCGCCAACAGCCTGCTCGAGCTGGCGGGAGACATGCACTACTACACGCCTGCCGGCGAGCTGGCGGGGCGCGGCTATCTGGGGCGTGCCGACATCCGGCCCGAGGAGTTGCTGAGTCACGAGATCTCCTACCTCGGCAGCTTCCGGCCCTGGCATCTGACGGTCGACCTGCGGGCCTACCGCGAGCAGGTCCGTGACTGGGTCAGCGTCGTCACCAATCCGGATTACATCTCGCACAAGGGCGTGCCTGACATCCCCAGGCAACTGTTCGACAACATCGCCTCCTTCACCGTGCGCGGCATCGAGTACCAGTTGAACTGGTCGCCTCATAGCGGGACCCAGCTGCAGTGGCAGCAGAACTTCAGCCAGATCGAATGGTCCGATCATGTCCGCAGCACCAACCTGCCGCCGCCGCGCGCGAGCACGCTGGCCTGGTTGCAGTCGCTGCCGCGCGGGATCGACCTCGCGCTGATGTGGCATGAGCGCGAAGCCATGACCTGGGCCGGTTCGGCGCAGACGCTGCCGAGCGCCCGGCGGCTCGACCTGCGCCTGGCCCGTCCCTGGCGGCTCGAGGGCGGCCGCAAGGCCGAGGTCGCGCTCACGCTGCAGTCATTGAACGGCGACCAGCTCGAGTTCAACTCAAGCACGAGTGCCAGCAAGCTGTACCAGTACCAGTTCGAACGCCGCGCCTTTCTGACCCTCAGGCTGGAGCATTAACTGGACCATTCGCGCCGCCATTGCCTGCAAACGCTGCTCGGCGGCGTCGCAGGCCTGGCTTTGCCCGGCCGTCTGGCCCAGGCGGCCGAGGCGGAGATCTGGGTCGTCCTGTCCGAAAACGGTGGTGCCTATGCCGAGGCAGTCCGGGCCCTGCAGGAAGCCTGGGCGCGTGAATTTCGCTTGCCGCTGACCTGGCGCGTCGCGACCTGGTCCGAACTGCCGCTGGACTTGGAGTCCTTGCCCCAGCTGACCGTGACCCTGGGTGCCAGGGCCTGCCTCGAGGCCGTCGAGCTGACGCTGGCCAATCCGGCGCTGGCGCGCGTGCCCCTGCTGGCGACCTTGCTGCCGCAGGCCAGTTACCCGGCGCTGGCGACCAAGGTGCTGGCGCGCAATTCCTCGGCCTTGTTTCTTGATCAGCCGCCCGAGCGCATCGCCAGGCTGTTGCGGCTGGCCCTGCCCGAGCACAAGCGCATCGGCGTGCTGTTCGGCCCCGATTCCCTGGCGGTCAGGCCGGCGCTGAGCCGTGCCCTGGCCGCGCGCGGTCTGACCTTGGTCGAGCAAACGATACTGAACGGGGATAAAGGGGTGTATCCGGCCCTGCGCGCCCTGTTCGACGAATCCGACCTGCTGCTGGTCATGCCCGACAAGCTGGTCTATTCCCCCCAGAACATGCCCAACATCCTGTTGGCCGCCTATCGCCAGCACATTCCCCTGGTCAGTTATTCGGCCGCCCATGTCCGGGCCGGAGCCTTGCTGGCACTGCATACCGCGCCGGCCGATACGGCCACGCAGATCGCGCAGGCCGTCCACCAGTTGCTGAGCAGCCGCAAGCTGCCAGCACCCGCCCTGGCAGACGCCTATTCGGTCGCTGTCAACGATCAGGTCGCCCGCTCGCTGGGCTTGTCACTGCCTACCTCGGCTGCGCTTGCGCTCGCACTCAAGTCGCGAGGAATCAACCCATGACTATCCGGTTCGGAATTCGCATGCGGCTGTTCCTGGCCGCCGCCTTGCCCGCCATTCTCGCGATTTCGGTGTTGCTGCAAGGTTTCCTGACCCGGCACGAACGCATCCTGACCGAGACCCTGAACGAACACGCCCAGGGCATGGCGAAACAGGTGGCGAACGCGGCCGAGTTTGCGCTCTTCACGGGCAGCGAGTCCGCCTTGCAACGGCTGGCAGACAGTGCCCGAGCGTCTGATCAGCATGCCGCGGTGGTGTCGTTCTGGACCCCGGCCGGCGAGCTGATTGCCGTCTCCGGTCAGCTGAGCTATGGACAGAGCTTGCCGGTGCTCGAGCCGGGTCAGCCCCAGCTCGCCAAGGGTCGCTTGTTGACCCGGGTGCCGATCTGGTCGGCCGAATGGACTGAACCCGACCTGTTCAGCGCGTCGACGCTGCCGACCAAGTTGTCCGCCGCAGATGGGCGGCAATTGCTGGGCCATGTGCTGGTCGAGCTCGAACTCGACATCCTGCAGCGCCAGCGCGGCGAACTGCTGGCCTGGGCCCTGGTTGCCACTGGCAGCGGTCTGCTGTTTGCCGGCCTGCTGTCGGCCCTGATCGCCGCCAGCGTGACCCAGCCGCTGGGTCGCATCAGCGTGGTCGTGTCCCTGCTCAGCCGAGGTGTGCTCGGCGCCCGTGTCGATAGCCGCAGAGCCGGCGTGCTGCGCCCGCTGTCCGAGGGCATCAACACCATGGCCGCCGGCCTGGCCTCGAACGAGGCCATGCTGCGCGAGCGGGTGGCGCAGGCGACCGAGGAGTTGCGTCAGCAAAAGGAACAGGCCGAGCACAAGGCTCGTACCGATTCCCTGACCGGTGTGCCCAACCGGCGTGCCTTTACCGAGCTGGCCAGGGTCGAGATCGAGCGCGCCCTGCGCTTTGGTCAGCCGCTGGCGCTGATCGCGATCGATCTCGATCATTTCAAGTCGATCAACGACGGCCATGGCCATGCGGTCGGCGATGCCGTGCTGGTTGACTTCGCGATCCTGGTACAGGCTCAGTTGCGTGTCATCGATCAGCTCGCCCGCATCGGAGGCGAGGAGTTCGTGCTGCTGCTGCCTGGCACCGATGCCAGGGGGGCGCATCAGGTCGCCGAGCGCATCCGCCGCCTGCTGGAGCAACGCGCGCTGCCGATTCCCGGCGGCACCTTGCGCTACACCTCGAGCTTCGGGGTCGCCGAGCTCGAGCCACAGCACCCGGGGCTCGACCGCTGGCTGGCGCGCGCCGACGCCGCGCTCTACGCCGCCAAGGGCAATGGACGCAACCGGGTCGAACTCGCGCCTGGCGATCCGACCTTGCCGCAGCCGCAGCCGCCCCTGGCCTGACGGACCGGCCTGTCCGGTCGTGACGGGCTGCGGCTACCGGGTCTTCAGGCCAGTCGGGTCTGGTGGCGCGCGATCTGCGCCCGCACCTGGGCCGGCGCGGTGCCGCCGACGGTGTTGCGCGCGTTCAGGCTGCCGCGCAGCGACAGGCAGTCGAACACGTCCTTCTCGATCAGGGCGTGAAAGCCCTGCAGCACGGTCAGCGGCAGCTCGGACAGGTCGACGCCATGCGCGGTTGCGGCCTTGACCGCATGCGCCACCGTCTCGTGCGCGTCGCGGAACGGCACGCCCTTCTTGACCAGGTAGTCGGCCAGGTCGGTCGCGGTGGCATAGCCCTTGCGCGCGGCCTGTTCCATCGCCTCGGCGTTGACCGTGATGCCGCCTTCCTTCTTGCCGCTGGCCGGATTGAGCTGGCCGCCGATCATCTCGGCGAAGATGCGCAGCGTGTCCTTCAGGGTGTCGACGGTGTCGAACAGCGGCTCCTTGTCTTCCTGGTTGTCCTTGTTGTAGGCCAGCGGCTGGCCCTTCATCAGCGTGATCAGTCCCATCAGGTGGCCGACCACGCGGCCGGTCTTGCCGCGCGCGAGTTCGGGCACGTCGGGGTTCTTCTTCTGCGGCATGATCGAGCTGCCGGTCGTGAAGCGGTCGGCGATCTTGATGAAGCCGAAGTTCTGGCTCATCCAGATGATCAGCTCTTCCGACAGGCGGCTGATGTGGATCATGCACAGGCTGGCGGCGGCGCTGAACTCGATCGCGAAGTCGCGGTCGCTGACGGCATCCAGGCTGTTCTGGCACAGCTGGGCCTCGCCGGCGGCGTTGACCATGCCCAGCGTGCGGGCGACGCGCGCGCGGTCGAGCGGGTAGGTGGTGCCGGCCAGCGCGGCGCTGCCCAGCGGCAGGCGGTTGGTGCGGCGGCGCACGTCCGAGAAGCGTTCGGCGTCGCGCGCGAACATCTCGACATAGGCCAGCAGGTGGTGGCCGAAGCTGACCGGCTGCGCGACCTGCAGGTGGGTGAAGCCCGGCAGGATCACTTCGACGTTCTGTTCTGCGATCTCGACCAGCGCCTGCTGCAGCTCGTTGAGCAGGCCGCCGATGAGGTCGATCTCGTCGCGCAGCCACAGGCGCACGTCGGTCGCGACCTGGTCGTTGCGGCTGCGCCCGGTGTGCAGGCGCTTGCCGGCGTCGCCGACCAGCTGGGTCAGGCGCGCCTCGATGTTCAGGTGCACGTCCTCCAGGTCGAGCTTCCACTCGAAGGCGCCGGACTCGATCTCGGACCGGATCTGGGCCATGCCGCGCTCGATCGAGGCGAAGTCGTCGGCGCCGATGATGCCCTGGGCCGCCAGCATCTCGGCATGGGCCAGGCTGCCGGTGATGTCGGCCAGCCACAGGCGCTGATCGAAGAACACGCTGGCGGTATAGCGCTTGACCAGCTCGCTCATGGGTTCGGAGAACAGGGCCGACCAGGCCTGGGATTTGGTATCGAGCTGGTTTTGGGACATGGCTTGCGCGGCCGGGCTTGAAGCTCCGGCAAATGATGGCTAAAAACCGGATTTTATCGACCTGCATGAAGACTGCGCCAGGCGCGCGCGCAGGCCGCCTGTGAAAGGGTGGGCGTGCTAGCATCCCGCGATAGAACGCACCATCGATGAACGACGCCGTGACCGACCACAATTCCCCACTTTCCCTGACCATCGCCACCCGTGAAAGCCGCCTGGCGCTGTGGCAGGCCGAGCATGTCCAGTCCCTGTTGCGCGCGTGCGGCCATGCCGTCTCCCTGCTCGGCATGACGACGCGCGGCGACCAGATCCTGGACCGTTCGCTCAGCAAGGTCGGCGGCAAGGGCCTGTTCGTCAAGGAGCTCGAGGTCGCGCTCGAGCAAGGTCGGGCCGATCTGGCGGTGCATTCGCTGAAAGACATGCCGATGGAGCTGCCCGAGGGCTTCGAACTGGCCTGCGTGATGGAGCGCGAGGACCCGCGCGATGCCTGGGTCTCGTCGAGCTGCGCCGACCTCGAGGCGTTGCCCCAGGACGCGGTCATCGGCACTTCGAGCCTGCGCCGGGTCGTGCTGCTGCGCGCCGCGCTCGAGCGCCTGGGCCGCGTCGATGTCCGGATCGAGCCGCTGCGCGGCAACCTCGACACCCGGCTGCGCAAGCTCGACGAAGGCGCCTATCACGCGATCGTGCTGGCCGCTGCCGGCTTGAAGCGCCTGGGCCTGGAGTCGCGCATCCGCAAGGTCTTCTCGCCTGAGGAGATGCTGCCGGCCGCAGGCCAGGGCGCGCTCGGCATCGAGCTGCGCCAGCACCGGACCGAGGTCGCGGTCGCGCTCGCGCCGCTGGCGCACCGGGCGACCTGGCTGGCGGTCGCCGCCGAACGCGCGGTCAGCCGCGCGATGGGCGGCAGCTGCTCGATGCCGCTGGCCGCGCACGCGAGCTGGCAGGGCGAGCCGCTGGCCTCCCCGCTGCGCCTGGATGCCGCCTGGGGCGACCCGGATGGCCGGATCGCACTGGTGCGGGTCCATGCCGTCGCCAGCGTGACCGGGCTCGATGCCGCCGAGGCCCTGGGCCAGCAGGTGGTCGAATTGCTGCGCCAGGGCGGCGCGACCCGCCCCGTGGACTTGACCACGCCATGAAACGCGCGCTGGTCACCCGGCCGGCCGGCGAGGCCCAGCGCTGGGTGTCGGCCTTGCAGCGCCAGGGCTGGCAGGCCGAGGCGCTGCCCCTGATCGAGATCGCTCCCGCCGCCGACCCGCAGCCGCTGCGCCAGGCGCGCGCGCGCCTGGGCGACTACGACGCCCTGATGTTCGTCAGCGCGGCGGCGGTCGAACAGTTCTTTGCCGACCGGCCCTGGACCGAGACTGGCCAGCGCGCCGACGCCGCTGAAGCTGAAGCCGCAGCGCAGCCGGGCGCCTGGCCGCGCTGCTGGGCGCCAGGGCCCGCGACCGCGCGCGCGCTGCTGGCCGCCGGCGTGCCGCAACAGCGGATCGACCAGCCCGATGCCGGCGCCGAGCAATTCGACTCCGAATCGCTCTGGCAGGCGATCGGTCCCCAGGTCGGTCCCGGCCACCGGCTGCTGATCGTGCGCGGCCAGAGTGACGGCGCCGCTGCCAGCCCGGCCGGCAACGGCCGCGACTGGCTCGCCAGCCAGTGCCGCGAGCAGGGCGGCCGCATCGACTGGTGCGTGGCCTATCGGCGCCGCGCGCCGGCCTGGAGCGCGTCGCAGCGCCAGCTGGCCCAGGCTGCCAGCCAGGACGGCACGGTCTGGCTGCTCAGCAGTTCCGAGGCGCTGGACCATCTGTCCGCGCTGCTCCCGGGCGCGGACTGGGCGCGCGCGCGCGCGCTGGCCACCCATCCCCGCATTGCGCAGGCCGCCGCCCGCCTGGGATTCGGCCTGGTGCAGACCAGCCGACCGGCGCTCGACGACATGCTGCTCCACCTAGAATCGATGGCGTGACCATGGCAGACCCAGATTTACCCCCCATCTCCAATGCCTCAGTGCCACCGGTGCCGCCCGTACCGCCCGTGGCGTTGCCGGTGCAGCCGGCCTTGCCGCCCGCCTCGAGCAGTGGCCTGATCCCGAAGCTCGCGCTCGGCCTGGCCCTGCTGGCCGCGGGCGCCAGCGCCACGCTCTGGCTGCAGTTGCAGGCGGTGCGCAAGGAGCTCGCGCGTCGCAGCTCGGACACCGGCACGATCGTGGCCGAGGCGCGCGAGCAGTCCGCCCGCGCCGAGTCCCTGGTGCAGGACCTGCAGGTGCGGCTCGGCGTGGCCGAGGTCCGCCTGTCCGAGGTCAGCCTGCAGCGCAGCCAGCTCGACGAGCTGATGCTGACGGTGTCGCGCACCCGCGACGACAGCCTGGTGCAGGATCTCGAATCCACGCTGCGGCTGGCCCAGCAGCAGGCCCAGCTGACCGGCAGCGTGCAGCCGCTGATCTCGGCGCTGCAGTCGGCCGACCAGCGCATCGCGCGCGCGGCCCAACCCCGGCTCAACCCGGTCCAGCGCGCGATCGCACGCGATATCGAGCGCATCCGGGCCGCGGCCCTGGTCGACCTGCCGGCCCTGGCCGGGCGGCTCGATGAACTGATTCGCCAGATCGACGAGCTGCCGCTGCTCAATGCGGTCGCGCCGGCGCAGCCTGATGGACCCGAGGCGCCGGCGGTCGCAGTCAAGGACGAACCGGTCGCGCCTGCGCCGCCGGCGGCTCCCGCCGAGGGGGCAACGGCCTGGCAGCGGCTGCAGTCCTGGTGGTTCGACTGGTCGGCCCGGGCCTGGGCCAACCTGAGCGCGCGCGGCAGCGAACTGGTGCGGGTGCACCGGGTTGACCGGCCCGAGGCCATGCTGCTGGCGCCCGACCAGGAATTCTTCCTGCGCGAGAACACCAAGCTCAAGCTGCTCAATGCGCGGCTGGCCTTGCTCGCGCGCCAGCTTGGCACGGCCGGTGCCGACCTGCGCGCGGTCGAGGCCACGCTGCAGCGCTACTTCGATGGCCAGGCCAAGCCGACCCAGCTCGCGCTCGAGACCCTGCAAGGCCTGCAGCGCGACCTGCGCCTGAACCAGCTGCCCGATCCCGACGACGCGCTGGCGGCGCTGGCCGCTGCGGCCGGCGGTCGCTGAAGGGAGCCGACATGAAAGGGGTATTTGGCTTCCTGGGCCTGGCCGCGGCTGCAATCGCGCTGGCCTTGCTGGTCGGTTCCAACGATGCGAACCTGACGCTGTTCTGGCAGCCCTACCGGATCGATCTGTCGTTCAACCTGGCCTTGTTCGGCCTGCTGCTGCTGTTCCTGCTGTTGCATGTCGCCTTGCGCGCGCTGGCGCTGCTGCGCAGCTTGCCGCAGCAGGCGCAGCGCTGGCGCGTGCTCCAGCTCGAGCGCACCGCGCTGACCTCGGTGCTCGACGCGCTGGCCCAGCATTACGCCGGCCGCTATGTCCGCGCGCAGTCGGCCGCGCGCCTGGCGCTGGCCCAGCTCGAGCAGCTCGGCGAGCATCATTTTCCGGGCCGCGAGCAGGCCCAGCTGCTGGCCCAGCTGCTGCAGGCCGAGAGCGCGCATGAACTCGGCAATACCGAGGCGCGCGACCGCGCCCTGGCCGCTGCGCTGGCGGGTCCTACCGTCAGCTGGGGCAGCGAGGCGCGTGCCGGGCTGTCGCTGCGCGCGGCGGCCTGGGCGCTCGAGCAGCAGGATGCGGCCACTGCCGCGCACTGGCTGGCTGATCTGCCCCAGGGTGCCGGACGCCGCATCCACGCCTTGCGCCTGCGCCTGCGCCTGGCCCGGCTGCAGCGGGACCACGCGGCTGCGATCGAACTGGTGCGGCTGCTGGCCAAGCACCGGGCCTACAGCGCCCAGGCCTCGGCCAGTCTGCTGCGCGGCCTGGTGCTCGACACCCTGCGTGCCGCGCGCGATCCGGCGACCCTGCTGCAAGCCTGGCGCGCGCTCGAGCCCGCCGAGCGCGCCATGCCCGAGCTGGCGCTGGCCGCGCTCGAGCAATGGGACCGCTTGGGCGAGGGCGGTGCCGCCGCCGATGCGCTGCCGGGCGCCCGGCGCTGGCTCGAGGAGAGCCTGCAGCTGGGCTGGAGCCGCTATGCCAGCCTGGATGCCGACCTGCGCCGCCGCTGGCTGCTGCGCCTCGAGGCCGAACTGCCCCGGCTCGGCAGCGACTGGCTGGCCCAGATCGAGCAGGCCCAGCAACGCCAGCCCGCCGATGCCGGCTTGCAATACCTGGCCGGTCAGGCCTATCTGCAGCGCCAGCTCTGGGGCAAGGCCGCGACCCTGCTCGGTCAGGCCAGTTCGCAGCTGACCGATCCCGAGCTGGCCCGCCGCTGCTGGCGCAGCCTGGCCCAGCTGGCCGAGGAGCGCGGCGATGCCGAAGCGGCCCAGGCGGCCTGGAAAAAAGCGGCTCTGATCTAATCACTCCCTATGCAACTGCAAGAAATCCTCTATTCCCAGGGCTTTGGCACGCGACGCGTCTGCTGCGGCCTGATCCAGCAAGGCCATGTCGCGGTCGGCAATCCGGCCCAGCTTTGCACCGACGCGACCGCCGATTTCGAGCCCGAGGGCCTCGAGTTCACGATCCAGGGCAAGGCCTGGGCCTACCACGAGCATGCCTACCTGATGCTGCACAAGCCGACCGGGCATGAATGCTCGCAAAAGCCCGGCGCCTGGCCCAGCATCTACACCTTGCTGCCGGCGCCGCTGCGTTCGCGGCCTTCGGGTGCGGCCAGCGGGGTGCAGGCGGTGGGACGGCTGGACCAGGACACCACCGGCATGCTGCTGCTGTCCGACGACGGCAAGTTCATCCACCGCCTGTCCTCGCCGCGCCACCATGTGCCCAAGGTCTACCTCGCGACCTGCAAGCATCCGGTGACCCAGCAGATGGTCGACAAGCTGCTGGCCGGCGTCGTGCTCGAGGACGATCCCAAGCCGGTCAAGGCCTCGGCCTGCCGCGCGCTCGACGAACATACCCTGGAGCTGACCCTGACCGAGGGCAAGTACCACCAGGTCAAGCGCATGGTCGCCGCCGTCAGCAACCGGGTCGAGGCGCTGCACCGCAGCCGCATCGGCGCGATCGACCTGCCGGCCGACCTGGCGCCGGGCGAATGGCGCTGGCTGACCCGGGCCGAGGTCGACGGCCTGCTCGGGCGCTGAAGATGCGTTGCCCGGCCGTCAGACTCCCGTTCCGATTCTCGCTCCAGGTCCAGGCATGAGCCTGCTGCTGGACTCCTGCTGGCGCGCGCTGGCTTATTGCCTGCACCCGCGCGTGGTGCTGCTGTCGCTGCTGCCGGTGCTGCTGATGGCGGCTGGCGTGTTCGCGCTCGGCTACTACCTCTGGTATCCGGCGCAGGCCGAACTCGGCGCCTGGCTCGAAAGCTGGGCCTTGCTTGCGCCGCTGCATGCCTGGCTCGAGCACAGCGGCCTGGCGCAGCTCGGCAGCGTGTTCCTGCCGCTGCTGGTGCTGGTGCTGATCACGCCCTTGCTCGTGCTGCTGGCGCTGCTGTTGGTCGGGCTGTTCATGACGCCGGCCATGGTCAAGCTGGTCGCGCAGCGGCGCTTCGCCCACCTCGAGCAAAAGCGTGGCGCGGGCTTCCTCGACAGCCTGGCCTGGTCGCTCGGCTCGACCCTGCTGGCGCTGCTGGCGCTGCTGGCCAGCCTGCCGCTGTGGCTGCTGCCGCCGCTGGCCTTGCTGCTGCCGCCGCTGGTCTGGGGCTGGCTGAGCTACCGTGTCTTCGCCTTCGACGCGCTGGCCGACCATGCCGACCCGCAGGAGCGCGTCAAGCTGCTGGCGCAGCACCGCTCCAGCCTGTGGCTGATGGGGCTGATCTGCGGCCTGCTGGGCGCCGCACCCAGCCTGCTGTGGGCCTCGGGCGCCATGTTAATCGCGATGGCGCCGCTGCTGGTGCCGCTGGCGGTCTGGGTCTACGCGCTGGTGTTCGCCTTCTCCTCGCTCTGGTTCGCGCATTACCTGCTGGCTGCGCTGGCGCGGCTGCGTGCCCAGTCCACCGTCACTTCCCCTGTCATCGAATAGGTCTGCCATATGCCCCACGACCTTCCCGCCCCCGCCTTCGGTCTCGTCATCGTCGGTGACGAGATCCTGTCCGGCAAGCGCGCCGACAAGCATATGCCCAAGGTGATCGAGCTGCTGGCCGAGCGCGGCTTGAGCCTGTCCTGGGTGCGCTATGTCGGCGATGATCGCCCGCGCCTGCAGGCCGCGCTGCGCGACGCCTTCGCCAGCGGCGACATCGTGTTCAGCTGCGGCGGCATCGGCGCCACGCCT
This sequence comes from Burkholderiales bacterium, assembly GCA_026400105.1. Lineage (GTDB taxonomy): Bacteria > Pseudomonadota > Gammaproteobacteria > Burkholderiales > Burkholderiaceae_C > Malikia. Next base: position 5,761 of record JAPLPQ010000047.1, on the reverse strand, counting down.
GACGACCACACCCGGCAATGCGCCGCCGCGGCGCTCGGCGTCGAGCTCGAACTGCACCCCGAGGCCAAGGCCCTGATCGAGGAGCGGATGCGCGATGTCGCGCGCGAACAGGGCAAGACCTGGGAGCCCGGGCGCAGCGACAACCTGCACCGGCTCAATATGGGGGTGTTTCCGCGCGGCGCGACCATCATCGCCAACCCCTACAACAAGATCCCGGGTTTCAGCTGCACCGGCTTGGGGCAGGGCGCGGTTCATTTCGTGCCGGGTTTTCCGGTCATGGCCTGGCCGATGATCGAAGCGGTGCTCGAGCAGCGCTACACCCATCTGTTCGCGCGCCAGCAGCGGCGCGAGCAATCGGTGATCGTGTTCGGTGCGATCGAGGCGGCGCTGACGCCGCTGATGGAGCAGATCGAGGCCGCCCACCCCGCAGTCAAGGTCTTCAGCCTGCCCAGCGTCGATCACGCGGAATGGGGGCGCCATGTCGAGCTCGGCGTCAAGGGCCCGGTCGCCGCGGCCGAAGCCGCTTATGCCGACTTGCTGGCCGGCCTGCGCGCCACCGATGCCCCGTTGGGCCCCGAATTGGTGCGTGATTGATTGCACCAATAATGTGCATTTAATGCACTTATTTGGTGAATCTGACGAAGCTCTGGCCCGACATGACGCCCTGGTGTCACAGCCCCGGCGAAGAGGCACAATAGCGGCTGTCGCTGGCTTGTGTTGCTGCATCCCGCAAGGCTCTGCATTCGGGGTGGCACGGTTTCTGCTTCCAGACAAGACAACACAGTTTCATCCCTTTTTTTCCAGACCAGGAGTTTTCTGATGGCCAAGACCGTCGCAGACGTGATGCAAATGGTGAAGGACAACGACGTCAAGTTCGTCGATTTCCGCTTTACCGACACCCGTGGCAAGTGGCAGCACATCACCGTGCCCATTTCCCAGTTCGATGAAGAGAAGATGGAAGAAGGCCAGGCCTTCGACGGCTCCTCGATCGCGGGCTGGAAGGGCATCGAAGCGTCCGACATGCTGATGGCTCCGGACGCCAGCACCGCCTTCATCGACCCCTTCGTCGAAGAAACCACCCTGGTGCTGGTCTGTGACGTGATCGAGCCGACCGACGGCAAGGCCTACGAGCGCGACCCGCGTTCGATCGCCAAGCGCGCCGAGACCTACCTGAAGGCTTCCGGCCTGGGCGACACCGCCTTCTTCGGTCCGGAACCCGAGTTCTTCCTGTTCGACGAAGTGCGTTGGAGCACCGAGCCGAACAACACCTTCTACGCGATCGACGACTACGAAGCGCCGTGGAACAGCGGCACCAAGCTCGAAGGCGGCAACCGTGGCCACCGCAACCGCGTCAAGGGCGGCTACTTCCCGGTCGCTCCGATCGACAGCACGATCGACATGCGCAACGAGATGGTCCAGATCCTGGAAGCCGTCGGCGTGCCGGTCGAAGTCCACCACCACGAAGTGGCTGGCGCTGGTCAGTGCGAAATCGGCACCAAGTTCTCGACCCTGGTCGAGCGCGCCGACTGGACCCTGATGCAGAAGTACGTGATCCAGAACGTGGCCAATGCCTACGGCAAGACCGCCACCTTCATGCCCAAGCCCTACGCTGGCGACAACGGCTCCGGCATGCACGTCCACCAGTCGATCTGGAAGGACGGCAAGAACCTGTTCGCCGGCAACGGCTACGCCGGCCTGTCCGACACCGCCCTGTACTACATCGGCGGCATCATCAAGCACGCCCGTGCCCTGAACGCGATCACCAACCCGGGTACCAACTCGTACAAGCGCCTGGTGCCGCATTTCGAAGCTCCGGTCAAGCTGGCCTACTCGGCCAAGAACCGCTCGGCTTCGATCCGGATTCCGAACGTCGCTTCCGACAAGGCCCGCCGCGTCGAAGCCCGCTTCCCCGATCCGCTGATGAACCCCTACCTGGGCTTCGCCGCGCTGCTGATGGCCGGTCTGGACGGCATCGAGAACAAGATCCACCCGGGCGAAGCCGCCACCAAGGATCTGTACCATCTGCCGCCGGAAGAGGACAAGCTGGTCCCGACCGTCTGCCACAGCCTGGACCAGGCGCTCGAGTGCCTGGACAAGGACCGCGCCTTCCTGACCAAGGGCGGCGTCTTCACCGACTCCTGGATCGATGCCTACATCGACCTCAAGATGACCGAAGTCACCCGCTCGCGCATCGAGGTGTCGCCGGTCGAGTACGACATGTACTTCAGCCTGTAATCCGCGGATTGCAGACCCCAGAAGGGACGGCTTGCCGTCCCTTTTTTTTCAGGCCGCGCCAGCCACCGACATCGCCTGCCCACCGGCAGGAATTACGCGATACTGGATGCCGAGGAGGCGGGGCGGGCTGATCCGCCCCGAACGAAGCGATGCAGATTCTGGACATTTCCTACCGCCGAATCGCGCTGGCCCTGCTGGCCGCGCTGGCTTTGCCTGCCACGGCGGCGCCCGACAAGATCTGGCGCTGCGGCAACGAATACACCAATCAACCCGGCGACGCCAAGGCGCGCGGCTGCAAGCTGGTCGAGGGCGGCAACCTGACCGTGATCGAAGGGCTCAAGCCCCAGGCCGGCAGCCGGGCGGCGGCCAATTCGCCACGCCCGGGCGCAGCGGCCACGCCGGCAGCGCGCAGCGAGGGCGAACGGGTCGAGAGCGCCGAGCAGCGCGCGCGCGACGCCGATGCCCGCGCCATCCTCGAGGCCGAACTGCGCAAGGCCGAGGCGCGCCAGACCGAGCTGCGCCAGGAATACCAGGGCGGCGAGCCCGAGAAGCGGCCCGAGGAGCTGCGCAACCCGGCGCTGCACCAGCAACGCAGCGCCGCGCTCAAGGAGCAGCTGGCGCGGGTCGACGCCGATGTCGCCGCGCTGCGGCGTGAACTGGCGCGCATGGCGCCGCCGTCCGACAAGAAATGACCGCCGCTCACACCAAGCCGGCCCGCCGCCTGGCCTCCGGGCAGCAGTACCAGGCGCTCGATCTGCTCGCCACCCTGGTCGCCATCGTCGATGCCGACGGGGTGGTGCTGTGGTCCAACGCCGCGCTCGAGGACCTGCTGGGCACCTCGCGCCGCGCCATCGCGGGCCTGCCGCTGTGGGACTGGTTCGAGTCGCCCGAACTGCTGCGCAACGCGCTGGCCAGCGCGGGCGGCAACGAGTACGCGCTGATCCGCTATGACGACCGCATCCGGCGCCCGGGCCATGAGCTGCTGCATGTCCATGTGCTGCTGAGCCAGATGGAGGAGAGCGGCCGCTTCCTGGTCGAGCTGCTGCCGCTCGAGCAGCAGGCCCGCATGGAGCGCGAGGAACGGCTGGTCGAGCAGGCGCAGGCCAACAAGGAGCTGATCCGCAACCTCGCGCACGAGATCAAGAACCCGCTCGGCGGCATCCGCGGCGCGGCCCAGCTGCTGCAGATGGAACTCGACTCGCGCGAGCTGGTCGAGTACACCCAGGTCATCATCCACGAGGCTGACCGGCTGCAGCTGCTGGTCGACCGCCTGCTGGCGCCGCACCGGCGCGCCCGGGTCGTCAGCGACGTCAACATCCACGAGGTCTGCGAGCGGGTGCGCTCGCTGGTGCTGGCCGAGTTCCCGCGCGGACTCAAGGTGCTGCGCGACTACGACACCTCGATTCCCGAGTTCCGTGGCGACCGCGAGCAGCTGATCCAGGCCCTGCTCAACATCGTGCACAACGCCGCCCACGCGCTGTCCGAGCGCATCGAGCGCGGCGATGCCGAGATCGTGCTGCGCAGCCGGATCGCGCGCCAGATCACTTTCGGCAAGCAGCGCTACAAGCTGGCATTGGAATTGCATGTAACCGACAACGGGCCCGGCGTGCCCGACGAGATCAAGGACCGTCTGTTCTACCCGCTGGTGTCGGGCAAGGACGGCGGCTCCGGTCTGGGCCTGAATCTGGCGCAGACCTTCGTGCAGCAGCACCAGGGATTGATCGAGTGTGACAGCGTGCCGGGACGGACCGACTTCAAGCTGCTGATCCCCCTGCCTTGAAGTCGGAAGGGGGACGGATGACATCAACAGAAAGCGCGCGCATGAAACCCATCTGGATCGTAGACGACGACCAATCGATACGCTTCGTACTCGAAAAGGCCCTGGCCCGCGAGAACCTGCCGACACGCAGTTTCACCAACCCGCGCGAGGTGCTGGCCGCGCTCAACGAGGCCGACGAGGGCGATGGGCCCCAGGTGCTGGTCAGCGACATCCGCATGCCGGGTGGCTCGGGGCTCGACCTGCTCGACCAGGTCAAGCAGCGCCTGCCGGGCCTGCCGGTCATCATCATGACGGCGTTCTCCGACCTCGACAGCGCGGTGTCGGCGTTCCAGGGCGGTGCCTTCGAGTACCTGCCCAAGCCGTTCGACCTGCCCAAGGCGGTCGAGCTGATCCGGCGCGCGGTCGGCGAGAGCCAGCGCGAGGAAGTGACCGAGGAAGGTCTGGTCGCCGCGCCCGAGATGCTGGGCCAGGCGCCCGCGATGCAGGACGTGTTCCGCGCCATCGGCCGCCTGAGCCAGAGCAATGTGACGGTGCTGATCACCGGCGAATCGGGCTCGGGCAAGGAGCTGGTCGCGCGCGCGCTGCACAAGCATTCCTCGCGCGCCAAGGGCCCGTTCGTCGCGATCAACACCGCGGCGATCCCGAAGGACCTGCTCGAGTCCGAGCTGTTCGGCCATGAGCGCGGTGCCTTCACCGGCGCCCAGACCATGCGGCGCGGTCGCTTCGAGCAGGCCGAAGGCGGCACGCTGTTCCTCGACGAGATCGGCGACATGCCGTTCGACTTGCAGACCCGCCTGCTGCGCGTGCTGTCGGACGGGCATTTCTACCGCGTCGGCGGTCACAGCGCGGTCAAGACCCAGGTCCGGGTGATCGCGGCGACGCACCAGAACCTCGAGCAGCGGGTCAAGGAAGGGGGTTTTCGCGAGGACTTGTTCCATCGCCTGAACGTGATCCGCTTGCGGCTGCCGGCGCTGCGCGAGCGCTGCGAGGATGTGCCGCTGCTGACGCGCTTTTTCCTGCAGCAGAGCGCCAAGCAGCTCGGCGTCGAGCCCAAGCGGATTTCGGACGCCGCGCTGCAGAGTCTGGCGCGTTTCGATTTCCCGGGCAACGTGCGCCAGCTCGAGAACATCTGCCACTGGCTGACCGTGATGGCGCCGGCCCAGGTGATCGAGGTCAAGGACCTGCCGCCCGAGATCGCCGAAGCCAGCCGCCTGTCCGCCACGGCGGCCGAAGAGTCGGTCGTACCGGCCGCCTCGCAGCCCAGTGCCGAGCCCGCCATGCCGGTGCCCGCGCCGATGGCAGCGCTGCCGGCGTTTGCGCCGGTGCCGGTCGACCTGGCTGGCCTGCCGGCCGACAGTGTGCTGCCGGTGCCCCAAACCGCCTGGGAGCAGGGCCTGCAGGCCGAGGCGCTGGCCTTGCTGGCCGAGGGCCGCACCGATGTCTGGGATGTGCTGACGCGGCGCTTCGAGACCCGGATGATCCAGACTGCGCTGGCCTGTACGCGCGGGCGCCGCATCGAGGCAGCACAGAAGCTCGGCATCGGCCGCAACACGATCACGCGCAAGATCCAGGAGCTGGGGCTGGAGTAAGCCTCTTGTGTTTTGGGCTGGGCTGGTTGGCTTGGCTTGGCAGTGGGCGCGGTGGGGCTGTCGGCCTCATCCGTCTGCTGCGCAGCCGGCAAATCGGCCGCCAGCCCCACCGCGTCCACTGCCCTTGCGGCTGCTGCGCAGCCGATTGATAAGTCCT